>JAIOZY010000089.1 GCA_021740385.1 Prolixibacteraceae bacterium
CGGATTATTCACGAATAATCCCTATCTCTGATAGCGACTAAGATTCAGTAAAACTTTTTAAAAAAAGTTAAACTTCATCTAAGTCGGGATTAACCTGAACTTTATTCATATTTTTCTAATTTATGAATAGTTCAGGTTATATGATTCTTTTTCTACATACAAAAATAGGAAAAAGGTGAGTAAAAAATGATTTTTCTGAAAATCAATTGATTGATTCATTGTTTTTCTAAAAGCGAATTGATAAATTTCAGGCTGGAAAATCATTCAATCATTTGGGGGATGATGTAATGTAAAGGCGATGATGAAAAGAGTATTATTACTGGTTTTTCTTTTTTCATTTCTGAAAGGCTATTCTTCGGGAGAAGAGTTTTATTTCAAGGGGCTTTCGGTTCCCCAGGGGCTATCGAACAATTGGGTGCGTTGCTTTTACCAGGATGATTATGGCTTTATTTGGATTGGCACGGCTGACGGGCTAAACCGTTACGACGGGAAAAACATTAAGGTGATACGGCCCGTAACTTCCGACAATACAGGCCTGGGAAATGTAACCGTGAATGATCTTATCAGGCGTGATGATGAATCGGTTTGGGTTTGCTCCGACATTGGGCTGTATGTGTTAAACCTCCATAACGAATCCCTTTTGTTTGACTCGCTTGTCCCGCCACACCCCGTATTATGTGCTGTTTCCGATAAAAAAGGGAATATATGGTTTGGTACCAACAACGGGCTTTATAAGGTTCGTGACGGGGAAGTGATCCAATCGTTCTTTTCGGGCGGCAATGCCCTTTCCGATAATTACATTAATACCGTATTTGTCGATTCGGAAAATAACCTGTGGGTTGGTACGCGCAAAGGGCTTAACCTGCTTGACAGTTCAACAGGTGAAATTGCCCGGTTTTTCGCATCGCCCGATACATCAACACTTTCAGGCAACGATATTGTTAGTGTTTCGGAAGACCGGAACGGGCGAATTTGGGTAGGAACATCGTTAAACGGGCTCAACCTGTTAAAAAAGGAAAACGGAATTATTTCTTTCGAACATGTACTTGATGGCAGCATAAAAGCGGTTATTGATGATAACAGAAATTTTATCTGGGTTGGCTTTTCAACAGGCGAAGGCGTTAAGCTTATCGATTATAGCGAATTCAATAAAGGAAATTTGAAAATCACGCGTTTAATGAACGACCCGCTGGATAAGAATTCCCTTAACGACAATTCCATATTTACATTTTTTTCCGATAGTTTCAACGATATTTGGGTAGGTACGTTTGGTGGCGGTGTGAACCTGTATAGCTACCGTACAAAGAATTTTCACGTTGTAAAAGAACGGTATGGCACTTCATCAACAATTGGCAACAACCTGGTTAATGTTTTTTTTGAAGAAGATGACTACCTATGGATTGGTACCGAAGGCGGCCTCGAAAGGCTGGACAAAAAAACAGGATTGTACAAACATTACCGGTACCAGCGGGATAATGCCAAAAGCCTGGGCTCAAACACCATTTTGTCGATTTTTAAGGATAGCCGCGGCAACCTGTGGATAGGTACATGGGCTGGCGGGCTCAACCTTTACAATTATGAAACCGACAATTTCAAACGTTTTTTGCCAAATTCTGAAAAAGGTTCTATTGGAAGTGCAAATGTATTTTGCATATACGAAGATTCGCGAGGCAACCTTTGGGTTGGAACAAACGGGGGCGGACTCAATAAATACAACTATGAAACCGGTAAATTCAAACAATACATACATGAAGCAGGCGATACAACCAGCCTTATCGGGAGGAGTATGAGCGATATTTTCGAGTCGTCGGCGGGCAATCTTTACATTTCGATGTATAGCGTTTTGGAACGCTACGATTACGAAAACGATAACTTTGAGCACATATACCGGAATACAGCCGGATCGGGGCGGGGGGGTACCATTTTGTATTTAACCGAGGACACCCGGAATAACATTTGGGTTGCAACCAATGCCGGCCTTGAACATTACAACCCCGAAAATGACTCTTTTAAACGGTATACGGTAAATGACGGCCTGCCCGATAATACCATCCAGGGTATTCTTGAAGACAGCCACGGGAATTTGTGGTTAAGCACCAACAAAGGTTTGTCGAAATTTATTAACGGCAACACGATGCCCGACAACCCCGTTTTTCAGAATTTTTCGATGGACGATGGTTTGCCGGCAAACGATTTTAAAAAGAAAGCTGCTTATAAAAACCGGGAAGGGATTATGTATTTTGGTTCGTCGCAGGGTTATACCTGGTTTCACCCCGACAGCATTAAACTGAACAACCAGATACCTACCATTGTGTTTACCGATTTTTTGTTGCTTGAAACATCGCCCAATCAAAACTCAAAGTTCCGGGCCATAAACGAAAACATCAACATTGTTGAACACATCGACCTCTATTATCCCAATACCGACTTTACGATTAGCTTTGCTGCACTAAATTACCTCAATTCTGAAAAGAACCAGTTTCAATATAAACTGGACGGATACGACACCGAATGGATTGATGCCGGCACCAATACTTCGGCAACCTATACAAACCTTTCAGAGGGTGAGTATGCATTCATGGTTAAAGGGTCGAACAACGACGGTATGTGGAATTCAGAGCCCAAAGTAATATCCATAGAAATTTACCCTCCCTGGTGGCGTACTACAGCCTTTAAAATATTATTGGGCTTTTTAACCATTTTTACACTAATTGTTTATGTTGTTACCCGTTTTATAATTTTGAACAGGGAAAACAAGTTGCTCGAGGCCATTGTTGACAAACGTACAAACGAGCTGTCAAAACTGAATTCACTGCTCGAAAAGAAACAGATGGTTATTATTGAGCAAAACCAGGAACTGTCGAAACACCGCAACCACCTTGAAGTACTGGTTGAAGAACGTACAGCCGAACTGGCAGCAGCACGTGAAAAAGCTGAAGAATCGGACCGGTTGAAATCGGCTTTCCTGGCGAACATGAGCCACGAAATACGTACACCCATGAATGCCATTGTCGGCTTCTCGAATTTGATGGTCAGCGAAGGCCTCTCGCAGGAGAAAAAGCAAAAATATGCCGACCTGATTAAAAACAACAGCAAACTGCTTTTCGTACTCATAAACGATATCATCGATATTTCCATTATTGAAGCCAATCAAATGGTGCTTTCCCAAACCCGCTTTAACGTGAGCTCAATTTTGCATGAACTTTACAACTATTTCGAGATAGAAAACACAAAAAACCTTGGTTTTATATACCTGAACCACGATGAAAAGGACGATTTGTTTCTATACAACGATGCCATCCGTTTCAGACAGGTAATGGTTAACCTGTTGTCGAATGCTTTTAAATACACCGATGAGGGGAAAATTGAATTTGGCTACGAAGCCCTGAATGCCGATGTGCGGTTTTTTGTGCGCGATACCGGTTGCGGCATCGATGCTTCCGACCAGGAGAAAATATTCGACCATTTTTACAAAAGCCTGAAGGATAAGACAAAGCTTTACAGGGGTACAGGCATTGGACTGGCAATTTGCAAAAAACTGGTTACACAAATGGGAGGTACCATTTGGGTGGAGTCGAAAATTGGAAAAGGTTCCGAATTTAGTTTTACACTTCCGTTAAATTCGTTATAATTTTTTATCTTCACCATTTCTTCGCAATTTTTACAACACGTTTGAAATTTGAAAATTATGGACACCCAAACAAACCAGCAACTGCAACTGGCATACAATTTTTTGCAATACACCAATCAAAATGTGTTTTTGACGGGCAAAGCCGGTACCGGCAAAACCACGTTTATGAAAAACCTCAAAAAGCAGTCGCCCAAGCGGATGATTGTAGTTGCACCCACCGGTGTTGCTGCTATAAATGCCGGGGGCGTAACCATCCACTCGTTCTTCCAGTTGTCGTTTGGCCCACAGATTCCCTATACGCCCGGGGCCAGGCAGAGCTACAACCCCAACGACCAAAACGCCCCGGCGGCCTTAAAACGTTTTAATAAAAATAAGATTAACATTATCCGGAGCTTCGACCTTTTGGTGATTGATGAAATCAGCATGGTACGCGCCGATATCCTCGATGGCATCGACTCGGTGCTCAGGCGGTTTCGCGATCGCCGCAAACCTTTTGGTGGTGTGCAACTGCTCATGATTGGCGATTTACAACAACTTGCCCCTATTGTTAAAGACGATGAGTGGGAAATACTGAAAAACTATTACGATACCTGTTTCTTTTTCAGTAGCCGGGCGTTGAAGCAATCGGCTTTTGTTGGCATTGAACTAACACAAATTTTCAGGCAAACCGATCAGTATTTCATCTCTTTGTTGAATAAAGTACGCAACAACCACTTCGACGATGCTTTGCTGCAGGAGTTGAACAAACGTTACAAACCGGGTTTTAATCCCCATGACGATGAAGGCTACATTACGCTAACCACGCACAATTACCAGTCGAAACAAATTAACAGCTCGAAGTTGAATGCTTTAAAAACCCCCTTGAAGTGTTTCGATGCAGTGGTTGAAGGCGATTTTCCGGAGTACGCTTACCCGACTGATGAACACCTTGCCCTGAAAGAGGGGGCACAGGTTATGTTTGTGAAAAACGACCCTTCGTACGAAAAATTATTTTACAACGGGAAAATTGGAAAAGTGACAAAATTGACCGATGAAGGGGTTGTGGTAACATGCAAAGACGATGAAGAACCCATTTTTGTTGTGCCCACCGAATGGGAAAATGCACGTTATAAGCTGAACGAGCAGAACCAGGAAATTGAAGAAGAAGTAATCGGCAAATTCATACAGTTGCCGCTAAAACTCGCCTGGGCCATTACCATTCATAAAAGCCAGGGCTTAACATTCGATAAAGCCATAATTGATGCACGGCAGTCGTTTGCCCACGGACAGGTTTACGTGGCACTTAGCCGTTGCAGTTCGCTCGAAGGTATGGTGTTGCGAACCCCTTTAGCTGAAAACAGCGCTATAAGCGATGAAACCGTGGTTGGTTTTACCAATTACGTGGAAGAAAACCAGCCCGGCGAAAAAGAACTGGGCCGCTCGCGTGCACTTTATGAGATGCAACTGATAAACGAACTTTTCGATTTTGCCCCTGTAATTGGGCATGCCCGGTATTTGTTGAAAATTTGGGACGAACATGCTGCGGTATTGTTTGGCAACCTTGCCGAAACATTACGCACGATTATGGCATCGGTTAGCAGCGAACTGATGCCTGTGGCTGGCAATTTTAACCGGCAGGTTGAAAAGTTGCTGCAGCAACATGGTTTTGCCGTTAAAAATGAATTGTTGCAGGAGCGGTTAAAAAAAGCATCGGCCTGGTTCATCGAAAAAATGGAAAAATTGATTGATGAACCTTTGCAAAATGCCGGTTTTGAATGCGACAACCGGGCTGTAAATAAATCGGTTTCGGAGGCTCTTGGCAGGCTGGAACTTGAAATGGAAGCGAAACAGGCCTGTATGAAACTGATCCTCGAAACCGGGTTTTCGGTAAAACCTTTTCTTGAAACAAGGGCCAAAGCATCCATCGAAAAACCGGCATGGAAGCGAAAAGCACGTGCCAGGGTGTTTGCTTCGAACAATCCCGCATTTTTAAAAGTGTTAGCCGAATGGCGCGACAATAAGGCTGAAGAACTGGATATACCCCTTTCGGGAATTCTTTCACAAAAACTGATGGTGGCCATTGCCGACCGTCTGCCCGCGACATCGGCCGAGTTGAAAGCGGTGAAAGGAATGGGTGGTAAAAAGATGCAGCTTTTCGGGAAAGATGTGTTAGCACTGATCCTTGACTACCGCAACGAAAAGGGCATGGAACTGCCACCCAACGCGAAAATGGAAGTGGCCATGGCCGGCCTCGATACCAAAAGCATTTCGCTCGAGTTTTTCCGTCAGGGCTTAAGCCTAACCGAGATTGCCCGTAAGCGCAACTTTCAACCCTCAACAATTGAGGGGCACCTGGCACATTTTATTGCCAAAGGGCAGGTGGATGTTTTCGACCTTATTGACAAAGAGAAATACAATGCCATTGCCCAAAAAGTAAAAGAATCACCATCATTAACTTCTTCCGAAATACGCGATGCCCTGGGACAAACGGTTTCTTACGGCGAAATAAAAATGGTAATGGCCGATATGGGAAGGTGATTTTTTGGGAAATTTTGTTACACAGAGAACCACCGAGAAGCCACAGAGGGCCACTGAGAGGTTTGTTGCACGGAGAACCACCGAGAAGCCACAGAGGGCCACTGAGAGGTTTGTTGCACGGAGAACCACCGAGAAGCCGCGGAGGGCCACGGAGATTTTATTTTATTGCAGGGAGCCTCCAGGAATACGCTGAGGGGCAACGAGAAGATATAGAAGGTGACAGCCTCTGATCATTGATTGTAACGCTTAACATGGAATATTTGCTTCGTGGTTCTCTGTGCCTGCTCCGATGCCCTCCGTGTAACTTTTTTCATTGTTGGAAATATAATTATTAATAACTCTAATACTAAGAAATATGCAGTTTTCCGAAATCACTGAAAAAATCATTGGTTGTGCTATAGAAGTCCACAAACAGCTTGGTCCTGGTTTGCTCGAATCAGCTTATGAAGAATGCTTGTGTTATGAGCTGTACAAATCGGGTATTCATTATGAAAGGCAAAAACCTGTTCCGGTCATTTATAAGGAAGTTAAACTTGATTGTGGTTACCGGATTGACATTTTGGTGGAGGGTGTTGTAGTAATTGAATTGAAAACAGTTGAAGTTTTAAATCCAGTTCATGAAGCACAAATTCTTACGTATATGAAGTTCTCGAAAAAGAAAGTAGGTCTGCTGATCAACTTTTATGTAACACGTTTAAAAGATGGGATTAAGAGGTATGTCAGGTGACAATTGTTGAAGAATGAACCTTAAAGGATTAGTTTGTTACACGGAGAACCACCGAGAAGTCGCGGAGGGCCACGGAGATTTTTATTTTATTGCAGGGAGCCTCCAGGAATACGCTGAGGGGCAACGAGAAGATATAGAAGGTGACAGCCTTTTATCATTTGATTGTAACGCATAACATGGATTATTTGCTTCGTGGTTCTCCGTGCCTGCTCCGATGCCCTCCGTGTAACTTTTTATCTTATTGATTTCAATTTCGTTCAATCGTTTTCTGAGTTAATTTGGAATTTTTGATTTGACCGTGGAAAATCGAAGTGTTATTTGGAATTTTGTATTTCGGATTTACCTCAGGTAATCACTCACAATCTTGCTGATCTCTTTTTTTACCCCTTCCCAGGTTTGCCCCTTGTGGCTTACCGGTGTGTCGCTGTCATCGGCATCGACGAAATACGTGATTGCATTTGGTATGCTAATAGCAAGCATTTGGTTGGGATATTTTTGTTTGTACCAGTCAATGAGCTGTTGAAGCGGGTAATGTTGAAGCAGTTCGTACAAGTCATAGAAGTCCTTTTTCTTTCCCCGGCCCAGCATTGCCTGTACTTTCATGGCCGCTATGTCTGCATCACTGTATATTCTGATGCAAGAATCGGGAATTACGGGAGAAACAAGTTGAAATGGATAATGAACGAGGTCAACTTTTATTTTTTGGATATAACAGAAAAGACCAATTTTTTGATGTCCGCTTTCCGTGAAAAAATCTTCTTTAAATACATTTTTGAGTTCTAATTCAATAGATTTAGGGTCAAATTTCAAATGTGAAAACAAATCAAGGTCAATTGAACTCCTGTGCCCGTAACGCAATGCCAAAGCGGTTCCTCCTACAAGGGAAAAAGACTTTAATTCGGGAATTTCCATTAAATGCTTCAATAAGGATAAAGTTCCGGGTTCAATTGCCTCAGTGTGTAACATCTGAATTCTTCTATGGGTTTATCAATAACAGCACTTGCGAGATGCATCCTGTGTTCGGGTAAAAACCGGGTATTTAGCAAAACTTCTGAAACCTTTTCGTCGCCATAATACCGGCGGCACTGGCGGATATCTTCCACATCGCCACGTTCAAAAACACGTTCGATCACAAAATTGGCTTTGGCATCGTAATCGATCTTCTTAAAATCGACATCCCAAAAAATACGCTTGTTGAATATAGGTTTCTTTTTTCCGGTCATAGCACAAATTTACAAAAACTGTTTGGCATTGTAACCCGTTTATTTTTTTCTCTGGAAATTATGGGAATTTTATTTGTTGCACTGAGAACCAAATAGAAAGCACGGAGAGCCACAGAGGTTGGTTTTAATCGGAAAAACTTTTTTTTGATTTTTGAGGGAAGACTTTCTCCGTGGTTCTCTGTGCCTTCTTCGTGCCTCTCTGTGTAATTGCTTTCGACGACTTCATGAAACAAATCATTTTAATTTCATATTGAATTTTTTTCGGAAAATTCAGTACATTGGCAATTCGCAAAAAAAGCGATATGCAGATTTAAATTTCAATATTACACGCCTTAACCATTTATGATGCACTTAAACCTTATCGACTGGATTATCATTATCGTTTACCTGATTGTTAGCCTTGGTATTGGCATTTACATGTCGAAGCGGGCAGGCCGAAGTACAGGCGATTTCTTTTTAAGCGGACGTAACCTTCCGTGGTACATTGCCGGCACCAGCATGGTGGCCACAACTTTTGCCGCCGATACACCGCTTGCTGTTACCGAATTGGTCGCTCAAAACGGCATTGCCGGTAACTGGCTGTGGTGGAACATGTTGTTGGGCGGTATGCTCACCGTGTTCTTTTTTGCCCGTTTTTGGCGCAGGGCCGATATCCTTACCGACACCGAGTTTGTGAAAATCCGCTATTCAGGCCCCGAGGCACGTTTTCTCAGGGGCTTTCGTGCTGTATATATCGGTGTTTTGATGAATGCCGTGGTAATGGCGTGGGTAAACCTGGCCATGGTAAAAATACTGAAAGTGATGTTTCCGGAATTGACAATTTTTGGCCATGCTGAATTTCTTTTTTTAGGGTTGACGTTTAGTGCCCATTTGGTCATTGTTGGTTTTATGATGCTTTTTGTGGCTGTTTATTCATCGCTGTCGGGGTTGTGGGGTGTTTCGCTTACCGACACGTTTCAGTTTATCATGGCCATGGGCGGCAGCATTGTGTTGGCCGTGTTTGCCGTTAAACAAGTTGGCGGCATCGATTCTTTGAAAGAGCAACTGGCATCCACATCGTGGGTATTCGATTTTTTCCCGAAGGTGGTAGGAGAAGGGAACGCTGCAACATCGGCGGCGGGACTTTTGAAAATGAGTGTTGTAGCTTTTGTGGCTTACCTGGGCGTTCAGTGGTGGGCAAGCTGGTACCCGGGTGCCGAACCGGGCGGCGGTGGCTACATAGCCCAGCGCATGATGTCGGCAAAGGACGAAAAGCATTCGCTGCTGGCTACCCTGTGGTTCCAGGTGGCGCATTATGCCGTTCGGCCATGGCCCTGGATTTTGGTTGCCTTGTGCGCCCTGGTGCTGTACCCTGCCGAACCCGATAAAGGGGCCACCTATGTGATGATGATACGTGACTTAATGCCCGCCGGTTTGCTGGGGCTTTTGCTGGCTGCATTTCTGGCCGCTTACATGTCGACCATTGCATCGCAAACGGTTTGGGGCACCTCGTATATTGTGAACGATTTGTTCCGGCCTTTTATTAAAAAGAATTCCTCCGAAAAGTATTACGTGCTGGTGTCGAGGGTTACAACTTTTTTACTGATAATATTTTCTTTAATTATAACCACTCAGTTTGAAAAAATCAGCGATGCATGGAAATTTATTCTCGCGTGCAGTGGGGGAATCGGGTTGGTGCTTATCCTGCGCTGGTTTTGGTGGCGCATTAATGCATGGAGCGAACTGGCAGCCATGATCGCGCCTTATTTTATCTATCCGATACTGTATTTTAAATACCACCTCGATTTCGAAACCAGCCTGATTATTATTGTAGCCTGGTCTACAATGGTATGGATTGTTGTAACCTTTCTGACAAAGCCCACGAAAAAGGAAACCCTGTTGGCTTTTTACAGTAAAGTGCATCCCGGTGGGGCCGGGTGGAAAAACATTGCCCGCGAGCTGCCCAATGTTAAAGGCGACTCGGGGTATACACGCTTGTTTGCAAACTGGATTTTGGGTTGTTTGCTTGTAATGCTCGCCCTTTTCGGTACCGGGAAAATCATCCTTGGCGAAACCCTGTGGGGGTTGATTTATTATGCGCTTGGATTAGTTGCTGCATGGTTAATTTACCGCAACATGGCCAAAACGGGGTGGAAGCAGATTATAGACTAAATTTTTCTGGCCCGATAGTAACCTGTTCAGCCCAAACCTTATTCCAACCATCAACCGTGGGCGGGGGCAAAATAAGGTTGGGTGTGTGGTGGTGTGCGAGTTGTTACGAAGGTTAAAAACCGGAAATAAGGTTTGTTTGTGCACCTGAATAAATTTCGGATATGGCAGAGGGAAACCTTATTTTAATTTCTTCAACCTTCGTAGGTTAAAAACCGGTAAATAAGGTTTGTTCGTGCCTGAATAAATTTCGGACATGGCAGAGAGAAACCTTATTTCAATTTTTTCAACCTTCGTAGCCCGTTGGTATCCCTCTGTGTCCTGACCTTATTAACCTTATTCCAACCATCAACCGTGGG
>JAIOZY010000042.1 GCA_021740385.1 Prolixibacteraceae bacterium
AAATTGGAGGAATACAAACATTTCGTCACGCTCACTCTGCCCACAAATTGTTCGGCCAACCCACCGCTATTGCGAAGGTAAGCTTGTAAACTTAATTCAGATGTGTTAGACGAAGGAAAATTGACACTACCTTTTGCTTAGTTAATAAATAGAAAAGAGAAGAAAACATTAATGCATGACCCAAAATTATAATTTAATGATCGTAACAGTCAGATAAACAGATATGTGACTTATGTGTCTCGTTGTAGTGCACAAAACATGAACATTGGGTGTACAAAAGCAACACTCCGGAAAGCCTTCGAAATTTTCATGAAAGCATTCCCGGGGCATGTAAGTTAAAAAATGTTTTATGGGTTTACCCGGGCACCCTCGTTTGCCAGGATAACAATGTTGTTTGATTTGCATTCAACAGCCCCCCCCGAAATTTTGAAATACAGGGTTTCCTTTTCTGCATTATAAATTTTTATTGTGCCCGCTTCAAGCGAGGAAATAATGGGCGCATGATTCTTCAATATCTCGAACGATCCTTTTACACCCGGCAATTTTACCAACGTAACCTCATCGGAATAAAGAACTTTTTCAGGTGTGACAATTTCAAGGTGCATGTAAGAATCCTATTTTGAGTTTGATAAAATTTTCTCCCCTTTTTCAATGGCGTCATCAATGGAGCCCACAAGGTTAAATGCCGCCTCGGGGTACTTATCAACTTCGCCGTCCATAATCATGTTGAAACCTTTAATGGTTTCTTTAATGGGAACAAGAACACCTTTTAAGCCGGTAAATTGTTCGGCCACGAAGAAAGGCTGCGAAAGGAAACGTTGCACGCGCCGTGCACGGTGAACAACAAGTTTATCCGATTCCGAAAGTTCATCCATGCCCAAAATGGCAATGATATCCTGAAGTTCCTTGTAACGCTGCAGCAACTGCTTTACCCGTTGGGCGCAATCGTAATGTTCGTCGCCAACAATCTCGGGCGTTAAAATGCGCGAGCTAGAATCGAGTGGATCGACAGCGGGGTAAATACCCAGCTCAGAAATTTTACGACTCAACACGGTAGTCGCGTCAAGGTGTGCAAAAGTTGTTGCCGGGGCGGGGTCGGTTAAGTCGTCGGCGGGCACATACACGGCCTGCACCGATGTAATCGATCCATATTTAGTTGAAGTAATTCGTTCCTGCATAATGCCCATCTCGGTAGCGAGCGTTGGCTGGTAGCCTACGGCAGAAGGCATACGCCCCAATAGTGCCGATACTTCGGAGCCGGCCTGTGTAAAACGGAAAACATTGTCGACAAAAAAGAGGATGTCCCTTCCGCCCGACTTATCGGAACCGTCGCGAAGGCTTTCAGCCACCGACAAGCCCGATAAAGCAACACGGGCACGTGCACCCGGCGGTTCGTTCATCTGTCCAAAAACAAGTGCCAGCTTCGATTTTTTAAGTTTTTCTCTATCAACCTTCGAAAGGTCCCAGTTGCCTTTTTCCATTTCTTTGCGGAATTCATCGCCATAGTCGATAATACCGGCCTCGATCATCTCCCGCAACAAGTCATTGCCTTCGCGGGTGCGTTCGCCAACACCGGCAAACACCGAAAGTCCTTTATGGGCCATGGCAATGTTGTTGATCATCTCCTGTATCAACACGGTTTTACCAACACCGGCCCCGCCAAAGAGACCAATTTTACCCCCTTTTGCGTAGGGCTCAATCAGGTCAATTACCTTAATACCCGTTAATAAAACTTCTGATTCAGTTGTTAAATCCTCGTAGGCAGGCGGTTCCCTGTGAATCTGAACGCCGTCTTTTTTATCAACAACCCCCAGCCCGTCAACCGGATTCCCGGTAACATTCAATAACCTGCCCAACACGTTTTCGCCGTTAGGCATTATAATTGACGAACCCGTAGCCACAACTTCAATCCCACGGCGCAGGCCATCGGTAGAGTCCATTGCAATGGTCCTGACTGTTTTTTCGCCGGTATGTTGCTGGCACTCCAACACAAGGGGCAACTCACCCGGACGCTCAATTTCGAGTGCGTCGTATATATCCGGCAACGATTTTTCATCTTCAAAAACAACATCGACCACCGGCCCTATTATTTGCAAAACTTTGCCCTTAACTGTCATAATCTTATATTCTAAATTCTAAAATTAGCAAAATATAATGTGCGATAGGGAGGAAAACTTTTTTATTTCCCAAAAGTTAATTTTGACGTTTCATTAACATTCCGGTTACCTCATAAAAGCCGCCTTTTTTTTCCTCGGTTACATCAACAGCATCCCTGAATTTTTTGGCTAGTAAAAAAAACTCCTGCATTTTCTCCATTGAAATTTTATCAATGCATAAATCGGTATATAATTTTTTAACGCGGTTAATTTTATCCTTTTCGCCCATTTCTTTTTGTGAAATTAACATCTTTAATTCGTCATTTTGCTCTTTTTGGCTAATTTCGAGCGCTTTCAGTAATAAAAAAGTTTTTTTGTTCGCAACAATATCCCCGCCAATTTTTTTCCCGAACGACTCCTGGTTACCAAAGGTGTCGAGGTAATCGTCCTGTAACTGAAAAGCCATGCCCAGGTTAAAACCGAACTGGTAAAGCCGGTTACAATCGGGTTCAGGTGCTTCGGCAAGCATGGCACCAATTTTCAAACTTGCTGCAAGTAAAACGGCCGTTTTTAGTCCGATCATGTGAAGGTAATCATTCACTTTAACGTCAAGGGTTTGTTCAAAGTCCATGTCGAGTTGCTGTCCTTCACAAATCTGCAGGGCTGTTTGAGAAAAAATTTCAATAACCTCCCTGTATTTGTTTGTCCGGCATTTTGCCATATAATCGTAGGCCAGAATCGACATGGCATCGCCCGATAACAATGCTGCATTCGGGGAATATTTTACATGCACGGCATGATTGTTTCTCCGGACTAATGCATTGTCCATAATGTCGTCGTGAAGCAGGGTAAAGTTGTGAAAAACTTCGATTGCCATTGCTGCAGGCATTGCCTGCTCAAAATCGTCGCGATACATTTTGTAAGCCATTAGCAGTAAAACCGGCCTCACCCGCTTTCCGCCTATACCAAGAGAATAGGTTATGGGATTGTATAAATTCTGTGGTTCGCGTTTTGAAATATCTTCTATTTCGTCGGCAATCCTATCGTTAAAAAAATCATATAAATTCTCAAACTGAGTCATTTAATGTTTTGGTTTCTTTTTGTCACTTTCTTCAATCTCCAGCTTGTCGAGGTTAATATCTTCTTCCTCGTTGTAAATTTGCAGCATGGGTTCATGAAAAGATTGTGTAGTAATTTTACGTTCTAAACCAATGAGCAACGAAGGTAGCAAAATAAGGTTTGAAATCAGAGCTACCAAAAGGGTAATGGCTACCAAAGAACCCATGGCCTGGGTGCCGCCAAACTTTGAGAAGGTAAAAATGGCAAACCCGAAAAACAATACCGTAGAGGTGTAGATCATGCTCACACCGGTTTCGCGCAAAGCCCTAAGCACCGACTTGCCTATATTCCAGCCGGTTGCATTGAGCTCCTGCCGGTATTTGGCCAGGAAATGAATGGTGTTATCAACCGAAATTCCAAAAGCAACACTGAAAACCAAAAGTGTCGATGCTTTTATGGGAATACCGGTGTAACCCATAATGGCAGCAGTCAAAAGCAAAGGAATAACATTGGGTATCAACGACATGAACACCATTCTCCGTGAATAAAACATAAAAGCCATGAAGATGGATATGACCGTTATTGCCAGGGCAATGCTTAAAAACAAGTTGCCAACCAGGTATTGGTTCCCCCTAAAAAACACAACGCTTGACCCGGTAACAGTAATGTCATATTTGTCTTCAGGAAAAATTTCTGCCAGGTCCTGCATGAAAAAATTATACAATTCGTCCATCCGCTTGGTGCCCACGTCTTTCATCCGTATGCTCACACGGCTTATGCCCATGGTGCTGTCGACGTATGCATTGGCAATATCGAGTTCTGTCTCCGATGAATTGACATAAGACATTATGAAATTTTTCTCGGTATTGCTTGGCAGCGAATAATATATTTCGTTTCCGTTAAAAAACGCCTGTTTAGCCAGTTTCACAACATTCACAAACGACAACGACGAAGACAATTCATCGTACTTCTTCAACTTTTCATCAAGTTGTTCGAGTTTGCGCATGGTAGATGTTAGGAGAATGCCGTTGGGCTTTTTGGTATCGATAATAATTTCGAGGGGCATGATCCCGTCAAAATTTTCTTCAAAAAAGTGAAGATCTTTGTAAATGGGATCCTTTTTCGGGATATCATCAACCATATATCCCGTTGTTTTCATGCGTGTTATGCCGTAAATACTGGCAAATAAAACAACAAACATGATAACGTACACGGTTTTTCGCCTGTGTAGTGTAATTGAAACAAGCTTGTTAATAATGCGTTCAATTCCTTTCCGGTCGAGGTGTTTCATGTGGCGTTCCTGCGGTGGCGCCAGAAAACTGAAAATGATGGGTATGAGCAAAACGGAATAAAAAAACAGGGCAAAAATGTTAATCGATGCAATAATCCCGAACTCTTTAAGCACCACGCTGCGTGTTGTAATAAACGTGGCAAAACCACAAGCAGTGGTAAGGTTGGTAAGGAATATGGCATTTCCTATTTTTTGTATTACCCGTTTCAGGGCAAGCATTTTGTTCTGGTGCTTCCGGTATTCATTATGATACTTATTGATCATAAAAATACTATTGGGGATACCAATAACAATAAGCAGTGTGGGGATCATCCCCGTCAGTATATTTATTTCGTAGCCAAACATTGCCATGGTACCCATGGCATTTATAACCCCGGTAACAACAACCAGGGCCGGGACAAACATTGCTTTAAACGACTTAAAAAACAGGAATAAAATAAGCAGGCAAATGGCCAGGGCAACAAACATGAAAATGAATATCTCTTTTTTAATCAAAAGGGCATTCATTACATTAATGTAGGGCAACCCCGAATAGTGGACCTTTACCCCGGTATCGGCCTCAAATTCCTTACAAATCGAACGGATTGAAAGAACAAGGGCTTCCCGCTCGCGTGTTTTGATTTTTTCTTTGTTCATGGTAAGCACCACGAGGTAAGCATCGGTCGAATCGTTATAAAGGTAGTGCCTGTATATGGGAACTGATTTAAAAATGGCAGCCAGGCTGTCAAGTTCCTGCTGGCTTTGAATTGTGTCGTCAAAAATCGTTAAAAAGTCGAACCGTTTTTCTTCGGTGTTTTTAACAAGCTGGTACGAACTCGAAACATCGAGCCTGTCCTCCACGCCTTCAATTGCGGCAAGTGAAGAACAAAGCTCCTGCCAGCGTTTAAAATGATCAAGTTTGAAAAACTCATCATCGGTAACGCCAATTACAATTATGTTGCCCTCTTCTCCAAAAATGGAAAGAAACTTATCGTAATCGACGTAAGCCTCATCTTTTTTAGGCAACAAGGGTAAATCCTGGTACGACATTTTTATGTTCCTTGCCTGGTAGCCCATAAAGAGCGTAAGTAAAACAACCAAAGCAAGAAACAAGAAACGATACCTAAGAATAAAACTGGAAACGCGCTGCCACATATTACTTTTAAAAAAAACTTGTCGAAAATACGATTATTCGATGATTTAAACAAAAGAGTAAGAAAAGTTAATTTAATTATTTTTCTTCGTTCATGGAATGTTAATTTTGTGTTTTTATTGGCGACACGTATGCAAGAAATTACAATACTTTTAACCATTGCCGGGGCAAGTGCATTATTCCTTTTTGGGATGAAGCTAATGAGCGAATCGCTGCAAAAAATTTTTGGCGACAAGCTCCGGGGCATATTAACGTCCATGTCGACCAATAAAGTCAAAGGCGTTTTTGCCGGAATATTTATTACAGCCCTTGTGCAATCGTCGTCGGCCACAACGGTAATGGTTGTTAGTTTTGTCAATGCCGGCATACTCAGGCTTGTTGAAGCTGTCAGCATTATTATGGGTGCAAACATTGGTACAACGCTCACATCGTGGATTATTGCCGTTTTTGGGTTTCATGTCGATATTGCCCTGTTTGCCCTGCCCCTTATAGGAATAGGTATCCCGTTCATATTTTCAAATAACCGGAAAATTAAAAATTACGGCGAAGCCATTCTGGGGTTTGCCTTACTGTTTGTTGCCCTGGGCTTTTTAAAAAACACAATTCCCGATCCACAAAACACCTGGCTTTCCGGCACAATAAACTTTCTGAGTTCATACAGGTACGTTTCGTATCTCCTGTTTGCAGCTACCGGTGTGGTTATTACAATATTTATTAAATCGTCGAACGCAATTTTTGCGCTAACCCTTGTTCTTTGCTTCAAAGGCTGGCTTGGCTTCGATATGGCAGCATCAATGATACTGGGCATGAATGTTGGATCAACCATAGCTGCCATAACTGCTTCACGCGAAGCAAACATAACCGCCCGCCGTGCTGCACTTGCCCACCTGTTTTTCAACCTGGCCGGGGTTATATGGATGTTTGTTGCGCTGCCTTTTGTTCTTTCAGGCATACAAAAACTTTGCATTTCGGTGGCCGGGGCCGACCCAATGACAAACCCCAAAGCCGTTCCGGTTGCACTGGCTTTGTTTCATACCCTATTTAATGTTGTTAATGCCATTTTGTTAACGGGTTTTTCAAAAAGAATCAGCCGTGTGGTAATCAAAAAATTCCCCTACAGCAACCTTTCCGATGAAGAATTTAACCTTAAACACATTAAAATCGGGCTGCTTTCAACCCCCGAGGCTTCTATTTTCCAGGCTAAAAGGGAAACCATTGTATTTGCCGAAAGTGTGCGGAAAATGTTTCGCAACATTGAAAAATTGTTTTCAGAACGTGACGAAAAAACCTATAATTTATTAAAGTCGAAAATTGAAAAAGCCGAAGAATATTCCGATCTGATTGAAAAAGAAATTGCGGCTTATCTGACAAAGGTAGGCGAGGGCCGTTTAAGCGAAAGCAGTTCTAAAAGCATACGTGCTTTGTACAAAATGATAGACGATATTGAAAGCATTGCCGATTCGTGTATGAATATACTGGGTGCCTTTGAGCGAAAACGCAAGGCAAAAATTGAATTTACGGGGCACATTGTTACCAACGTTTTGTTGATGTTTAACATGGTAAACGAAGCTCTTGATACCATGGTTACCATGCTTACCCACGATGAAGAACTGCCCCTTAGCCTGGCCCAAAAAACCGAAAAAGAAATAAACAATTACCGTGATATCCTGAAAAGTGAACATTTAAACAACCTTGAAAAAGGCGTTTATAAATACGACGCGGGAATTATATACAACGACATCATTTCGCAATGCGAACGTATTGGCGATTACGCGTTTAATGTAGCCGAATCGCAAAAAAGCTCAACCTGACCTACTTTGGGTAAACATTTTCAACCCGGGCAATATCATTGGTTGTCCATTCCCGCTCAAGGAGTTCAATTGCCTTCTGAACCGTTTTGTCAATTTCAAAAAAGATGGGGTAAAAACCCGCATCGCCCATTATATTGCGAGCCACCAATGCATACATTTGGGTTGAAAGTAATTTTTTTGAATCGTTTAACTGGTGCCGGTTTGGCATAATATTGCGCTCCTGAAGATGTTGCAGGAACGATTCAAAAAGACCCTGTTCAACCAGGTAAGCCTGCAATTGACCGGGTGTTTTAAATTTGTTCAGTATTTTTCGGTTTTTATCGGCATAATCGAAACAAAACTGGTAAAGTATGTTTTGCGAAACAGCGGCTGAATAAAATTCGTTCAGGCCGGATGTATCGGCCGGCACAAAAACATCGGGCATAATACCGCCCCCGCCATAAACCACCCTGCCTTCCGAGGTATAATATTTAATTGTATCTTTAAAATGAATGCTGTCGCGTTCGGTAAATTCATCGTTCATAATACGGTTGTGCAAATCCATCCGGTAAGCTTCGTTCCCTTCATCGTAGGGTTTTTGTATGCTTCGGCCGCTTGGCGTATAAAAGCGGGCAACGGTTAAGCGCAGCGCCGACCCGTCGATAAAAGGTATTTGCTCCTGAACAAGCCCCTTTCCAAACGACCTTCGGCCAACAATCAGCCCCCGGTCGTTATCCTGAATGGCACCGGCGAAAATTTCGCTTGCCGAAGCTGAAAATTCATCGATAAGAACAATTAGTTCGCCCTGTTGCCAAATGCCGTTACCTGTTGAACGATATTCGTAACGGGCACGTGAATTGCCCCGGGTATAAACAATCAGCCTGTTTTCGGGAAGAAACTCATCGACCATTGAAAAAACGGCCTGCAGGTACCCGCCGGAATTACCCCTTAAATCGATAATAAGTTTTGAGACATCCTGTTGGGAAAGGCCAACTAATGCCTCGTGAAATTCGCTGTATGTACTTTCGGCAAAACGGTTCACTTTAATCAGTCCAGTGGTTTCATTCATTTTATAGGCCACGTCGATGCTGTAAATGGGAATTTCGCCGCGGGTAATTTCAAAACCGATTTGTTCTTTAAAACCGGGCCGGTGCACACCAACATTCACCCGGGTGCCTTGCCGCCCCCTTAAAAGCGAAACAATGCTGTCGCTTTTTAAACCAATGCCTGAAACAGCTTCACCGTTTACGGTCACTATCCTGTCGCCGGCCAAAATACCAACTTGCTGCGAAGGGCCTCCTGATATTACGTCGACAACCATCACCGAGTCGTTTTGCATAACAAACTGCACGCCAATACCCGAAAAATTACCCCGCATATCTTCGCTTACCGATTTCATTTCGCTGGCTTTTATGTATGTTGAATGCGGATCGAGCTGATCGAGAAGACTGGGAATAACAGCTTCGATTAACTCGCTTTTATTAATGCTGTCAACATAATCCTGCTCAATAATGCGTGTAATAACCGAAAGTTTATCGGGCTGATAAAAAGAAGAGCCCCGGTAGTTTGAATCGGAAACATTCTTTTGAATCCTGGCGCCTGTAAAAATCCCGACAGCTATGGCCAGGGCCAGAAACAGGGGAAAAAATATTTTAACGTATTTGCTCATTCAATCAAATTTGATTTTCGAAGACATTATAATATATCTTTCTGACTACAATGGTTAATCAAGATTTTTGAGCTGATAAAACTAAAAAAAAAGTCCGTGACAGATGTGCCCCGGACAATATTTTATTTCATGCAAGCCGAAGAAGAAACCATTAAAGGTACTTATTTACCGTTTCAAGCAGGTCCTTAGAGCGAATTGGTTTTGCGAGGTAATCATCACATCCGGCTTCAATGGCTTTCGACCTGTCGTCGGACATGGCAAATGCCGTTTGGGCTACAACGGTAATGTTCGGATACAATTTTTTGATCTCACGGGTAGCATCGTAACCATTCATTTCAGGCATTTGTAAATCCATCAGAATTACATCGACCTGGGGATGTTCCTTCACATAATTAACGGCCTCAATCCCATTCTTGACCCAATCTATTTGGGCATCAAGCTTTGTAAGCACCGCATTCAAATAAAGGTAATTCGACTCTACATCCTCAACAATCAGTAATAAAGGTTTTCCTTGCTCATTCATTATAGTGAGGTTTTAATTAAGCACTAAAGTAATTAATCATTTTATAATTATCAAGCATCAATTTTTTTTAGAAGTTGTTTCGCCGTTTAAAATTTCGAGCCGAAGGGTAAAAACCGACCCTTTTCCTACTTGCGATTGAACATCAATTTGTCCGCCCATAAGCTCCATTAATCCTTTCGAAATGGTTAATCCTATGCCTGTTCCGCCAAACAAACGGTTTCTGTCGCTATTTACTTTTGTGAAACGTTCGAATATTGATTTCAGTTTATTTTTTGGTATTCCCATTCCTGTATCGCGCACAAAAATTTCAAGAAATCTTCCATTTGCTTTGTACCCAATTTCAATTTCCCCCTCTTCGGTAAATTTTACAGCATTCGAAACCAAATGGTTCATTACCTGGTTCAACCTGTGCCTGTCAGACATCAGGCGAACATTTTTCTCCTCAGGCTTTGTTTTAACCAGTTTAATGTTTTGTTTGTTTTCAGAAATGAGGATTTTCAAGGTGTGTTCGCAAACGGCATCGAACAATGGTTCAAAGTTAAATTCACCTTTGCTGATACTCATTTGGTCTGATTCCAGTTTGGAAAAATCGACAATTGAATCGATCAGGGTCATCAGCGAGTTCCCATTACTCTGAATTACATCAATATACGTGTTACGCTCTTCGCTGGTCAGGCTATCTTCGCGCAACATGTTGGTGAACCCGATAATGGCATTCATGGGTGTCCGTATTTCATGGCTCATGTTTGCAAGGAAAAGCGATTTCAATTTGTCGGCCTCTACGGCTTTATCTTTTGCTTTAATAATTTCATCGCGGGCTTTGGCCACCTGGGTAATGTCTTCAACAATTCCTTCGATGGTCATTTCACGGAATCCTTCTTCAAGCAGTGCCAGTGTCAGGTTTGCAATAAACTCATCACCGTTTTTCCGCTTCATCATAATTTCGGTGTTCACTTCTTTTGTTTCCATAATGGTATCCAAAATAAGCGTACCCAGCTCCGGGTCAACCAGCAAGTCAAATTTTGTAATGTTCGACAGGTCATCATCCTGGGAATAACCAAACATTTTCAAAAAACGGTAATTGTACTCTATTACGCGCATGTTCTTATCAAGCCTGAAAATTGCCAGTGGCGCATTATCGAACAAGGCTTTAAATTTTGCCTGGCTCTCGAGCATGGCCTCTTCGGTTACCTTAATATCGGTAATATCGCGTGTAATGCCTACGGTGCCAATGCACTTGTTTTTACTATCGATAAGCGGGATTTTTGTGTCGGAGAGATATTTAATTTTCCCCTCGTGAACAATGCGGTGCAACTGGTTGATAACGGGTTTACGTGAGCGAATAATTTCCTGTTCTACATCGTAAGCGTCCTGCGCGTGCTTAAAAAAATCGAAATCCGATTTTCCTACAGCTTCAGCAGGGCTTTTTAACCCAAGCAATTTGGCCTGGGCCTTATTTACCCTTGTAAATTTACTGTCGAGGTCTTTAAAGTATATTGTATCGGGAATATTGTCAATTAATGCCTGCATCAGGTTCTTCTCATGTTCAAGGTGCTTTTGCCGGTTGCCCTTCAAAAAGTAAGTAGCACCCAAAAACAACCCGACCATCAAAAAACCAAACAGTAATATGATCGCCCTGCTAACCGTAATTTGCCCGGTATTTTCATCATATTCAATGTATTCAACCTCTTGGTCTGAACCGGTTTGACCTAAAGCGGTATTTATTTTCCAAAAAGAAAAACCTTCAATGATGTTTGTTGATGATTGACTTTTCAGAATAACATTCTGAATTTGATTCTTTTGGAAAATCCCATATGCCTGATGACCAATGTCTTCAGGAAATAAAAGTGAAAAAAATGAAATTAAAACAATCACAAACCCCTTGCCCATAATCCCCATCAATTTAATTCATGCTTTGAAAATAGTTAATTATTTCAAAACACTGGATGTTAACAAAAATTATTTTTCATGTAAGAATGCAAAATTACTTTTTCATTTTAATCTATTGAAGTACTTTTGACTAAAAATTGAAGAAATATTTTTTTCTCAATTTGATCTGTTAAACCGCTGTTCAATATTCAATTAAAAGTTAAAAGTAATGAATTATCTGCTTATTGTGTTGTTGATTGTTGTGCTTGTTTCGACAATAATTATATTCTTCGTCATAAAAAACAACAAAAAAACCCTGTTATTGAATGAACTAGAAAAGAGCTACAACCAACAAATAGTTGATTACGAAAAAAAACAGGCCATCTTTGAAGAAAGGGAAAAACAAACCACAGCCGAAAAAGAAAAATACCTGGTTGAATTAAACCAACTGCGTAAAATTTTCGATGAAACCCGGGAAGAAAAAACCCGGTTGCAATCGGAGAATAAAAACCTGGCCGAAAAAATCGAATTCCAGTCAAAAGAATTTGAACGCCTTCAAAAACAAGCTATTTCAGAATTTCAGGTTGTTGCCAATAAAATACTCAAAAACAATACGGTTGACCTGACTGAAATAAACCAGAAAAAAATAACAGAATTAATCCTTCCCCTCAAAGAAAAAATTCAGGTTTTCGAGAAAAAAGTTGAAGAAACATACGAAAAAGGGCTCAAGGACCAAACCGACCTGAAAGCCGAACTCAAAAAACTGTACGTATTAAATATACGGATCAGCGATGAGGCCAACAACCTTACCAAGGCTCTAAAAGGCGATGTAAAACAACAGGGAAACTGGGGCGAATTTGTGCTAGAAAGAATTCTCGAACGTTCGGGGTTATCCGAAGGCCAGGAATATGAGCGCGAAAAAGTAGTTCACAATTCCGACGGTAAGGTAATCCGCCCCGATGTGATTGTTAATTTGCCCGATAAAAAACACATTATCATCGATTCAAAGGTATCGCTCATCGCTTATGAACGCTACGTAAATTGCGACGACACCGCTGTCCGCGGTAAATTCATGAAAGAACACATTGCCTCACTAAAAGCCCATGTTAAAGAGCTTAGCATAAAGCATTACAGCAGCTCACCGCAAATAAATTCACCCGATTTTGTCCTGCTTTTTATCCCCGTCGAATCGTCTTTCAGTATAGCCATTGAACACGACCAACATCTTTTCAATTTTGCATGGGAAAATAAGGTTGTTATTGTAAGCCCGTCAACGTTGCTTGCCACGTTGCGTACCATAGCCTCCATCTGGCAACAGGAAAACCAAACAAAGAATGCCATTGAAATAGCACGGCAAAGCGGTGCCCTGTACGATAAGTTTGTTGGTTTTTTAGAAGACCTTGAAAAGATTGGCCGCAATATTGGGCAGTTACAACGCAGTTACGACGATGCAAACAAAAAACTGAGTTCCGGTTCGGGCAACATTATCAGGCGCGTTGAAAAGCTAAAGGAACTGGGCGCATCTTCATCGAAAAGCCTGCCCGACAAATACCTTGAATAACATCAATAAAACATTTTCCGGGTCAGTGTGTCCTCCCGGGATACACTTTCAGTGCTTCTTCGAGGATTTTTAACGAAGTTGCCAAATCGTCTTTATTGAGCACATAAGCAATCCTGACTTCGTTTTTCCCCAGGCCGGGGGTTGTATAAAAGCCCGAAGCAGGGGCCATAAAAATGGTCTTGTTCTGATACGAAAAATCACTGAGCAACCATTTGCAAAATTTATCCGAATCATCGACAGGCAAACGTGCAACCGTGTAAAATGCCCCCATGGGAATAGGCGAGTAAACCCCGTTGATACGGTTTAGCCCGTCAATTAAAAATTTTCTGCGTTCAAGGTATTCGTTGTACGTGTCAAGCAAATATTCATCGGGAGCATCCAACGAGGCTTCGGCAGCTATCTGCCCGATAAGTGGCGGGCTAAGCCTGGCCTGACAAAACTTCAGCACGTTACCCCTTACCGTTTTGTTTTTCGTAATGAGTGCGCCAATTCGCAGGCCGCATTCGCTGTAACGCTTCGAAACCGAGTCGACCAATATTACATTGTTTTCAATTCCCTCAAGGTGAAATGCCGAAATATAGGGAGCACCCGTGTAACAAAATTCCCGGTATACTTCATCCGAAAAAAGGAATAAATCGTATTTTTTCACCAGGTCCCTTATCTTGTTCATTTCGGCCCGTGTATACAAATACCCTGTTGGGTTGTTTGGGTTACAAATTAAAATTCCCTTTGTACGGGGTGTAATCAACTTCTCAAATTTATCGACAGGTGGCAGTGAAAAACCTTCTTCAATTCTCGAAGGAATTGTTTTTACAACAGCACCGGCAACAATTGCAAATGCAGTATAATTGGCGTATGATGGCTCGGGAACAATGATTTCATCGCCCGGATCGAGGCAGGCCAAAAAGGCATACGTTACTGCTTCCGATCCCCCGGTAGTAATTATAATGTCATCGGCCGATACGTTAATGTTAAATTTCCGGTAATATTTTTCAAGTTTCACCCGGTACGACCTGATTCCATCGCTTGGGCTGTATTCCAAAATTTTCCGGTCAATTCTTCTTATCGCATCAATGGCTACCTGAGGCGTTGGTAAATCGGGTTGGCCAATATTTAAATAAAAAACCTTTTTCCCATCGGCAATTGCCTTATCGGCAAACGGCACCAGCTTCCTTATCGGAGACTCCGGCATTCTTATCCCACGTTTTGATACTTCTGGCATATAAAAACTTGTTTTAAAACAAATCGCGTAAAGATATAATTAACAAATCGAATTAAAAAATGAGTTTTTGCCCACATTTTGTTCATTCTGAGTCGCCTCTGGTTTAATATTATAACTTCGTAAAACGATAAGGTACTGTCAAAAAACACAAACACATACAAGTTTATTGCTGGTATGGAATTTATCATGTTTTCACTATTCGTGCTACCTTAATTTTGTTTCAGAAATTTAAAAGCATACGTTATGATTATAGGTATTCCAAAAGAAATTAAAAACAACGAAAACAGGGTTGCTTTAACCCCGGCAGGCACAGCCGAACTGACAAAGCACGGACACACGGTATTAGTTCAGTCTGAAGCCGGTACGGGAAGCGGATTTTCCGATGAAGACTATATTTCGGTTGGGGCAACAATACTACCAACTATTGAACTAATTTACAGTAAAGCTGAAATGATCATCAAAGTAAAAGAACCCATCAAACCGGAATATCCACTTATCAGAAAAGGACAGATCATATACACCTATTTTCACTTTGCCTCGTCTGAAGAACTCACACAGGCAATGATCAAATCCGGTGCAGTTTGCCTGGCTTATGAAACGGTTGAACTAAAAGATGGCTCATTACCGTTGTTAATACCCATGTCGGAAGTTGCCGGCAGGATGTCGGTACAGGAAGGAGCAAAATACCTTGAAAAAACATTTGGCGGTCGTGGTGTCCTCCTTGGCGGTGTACCCGGCGTTCACCCGGCAAAAGTACTGATTATTGGCGGCGGCATTGTAGGTACCGAAGCAGCAAAAATGGCCGCAGGCCTTGGTGCCGATGTTACCATCATGGATATAAGCCTGAAAAGGTTAAGGTATCTCGACGACATAATGCCTGCCAACGTTAAAACCATGATGAGCAACCATTATAACATTAACGACATGGTTACAACACATGACCTGATAATTGGTGCGGTATTGATTCCCGGGGCCAAAGCTCCCTCGCTCATTACGCGCAATATGCTTCAATTCATGAAACCGGGTACGGTGTTGGTTGATGTTGCCATTGACCAGGGAGGGTGCATCGAAACCTCACACCCAACAACACACGACCATCCCACCTTTGTTATCGATGATGTTATCCATTATTCCGTAGCAAACATGCCCGGTGCTGTACCGCGGACTTCAACAATTGCGCTGACGAATGCAACATTGCCCTACGCAATAAAAATTGCCAACAAAGGATGGAAAAAAGCGTGTAAAGAAAATAAAGCCCTTAAAAAAGGACTGAATATTATCGATGGTAAAATTGTGTATAAAGGCGTTGCCGATGCCTTTAATCTTGACCATTGCAATGTTGATAAAGTATTGTGAAATTTGAATGATAACATGCTGGCCTGAAAAAATATCCGGTTTTTCTAAAAAATTTTCATTGCCTATTTGACTGATATTGTGACACTTTAAGGCCTTTCTGCAAGGCATGACAAATTTCATGGTAAAAAGTTAAAAAAAAATTTGGCCGATATATGATCACATTTTATATTTGTCAACGAAATCAATTTCAAACATGATTGATTTCATTCAGATCAAGTCTTTTTCATGTTTGGCGTTTTAGTTTGGGGGATAGTTTTTTGGGAGACATCAGATGATGTCTCCTTTTTTTTGTGCCCATTTTCATTGCTTTTTTTTCATTGCCCATTTTTTTTTAGAAAAAAAGGTATTTTTTTTAAGAAATGTTTTGGATTTTTAAATTCAAGCTGTATATTTGTATCAGAAATCAATTTCAAACATGATTGATTTCATTCAAATCTAGTCTTTTTCATGTTTGGCGTTTTAGTTTGGGGGATAGTTTTTTGGGAGACATCAGATGATGTCTCCTTTTTTTTGTGCCTATTTGAACTTTTGGCTTTTATCGGATCAGTTCAAAAAACAGGTGGATCAATATTTCCAATTGTTGATCTTTTATGTTTTACCTTGCCTTGCCAGGCAGACCTTCATTTTTGGTTTGATCCAAAAACGAAGCAAAAAGATCAAGGCTCAAAAACTTTTGCTGACGGGTGCCCGTAATTTATGCCCTCCCCCGGAAAGGAACTCGTTCGCAGGCGTAGGTATTTCATTTTTAAGAAGCGAACTACCCTGCTCTCTCAAACAGCCTTTCCTTTCGCTCAAAAAACCAACGCACGGCCTAAATCACGACCCGACTTGCAAAAGTTTTAAGGCCAATCGGTATTCAAATATCAGAGGTAATTAAAGAACATTCTATCCTATAAAATTTTGCTAAATAAATTCAATCCACCCCAACCTTAAAGTGAGCCCTTTTATCTAATGTGCTTGCATACAGTATGTTGACTGTCTGTTTTTGCAATACCCGAAAAATACACCAACTCTTTTAATATTCTCTTTTCACCCCCTTATCATGGGTGTAGATCATTTTTTATATTTTTGTGCAATTTTTAAAATCAAAACAGAAATTTGATACCGATGGAAATACCCAGCAAATACGATCCTTCCAAAATAGAGAAAAAATGGTACCAATATTGGTTAGAACAACGTTTCTTCCATTCGGAACCCGATGAACGAGAACCCTATACAATTGTAATACCACCTCCCAACGTTACCGGCGTGCTTCACATGGGTCACATGCTGAACAATACAATACAGGACATAATGGTACGCAGGGCGCGCATGACCGGTAAAAATGCCTGCTGGGTACCCGGTACCGACCATGCATCAATAGCTACCGAGGCAAAAGTGGTGAATAAGCTGAAAAGCGAAGGAATAAACAAACACGACATAGGCCGTGAAAAATTCATTGAACACGCCTGGGAATGGACGCACAAACACGGCGGTATAATACTCGAACAGCTAAAAAAACTGGGAGCTTCGTGCGATTGGGACCGGACATGCTTTACAATGGACGAAGAACGTTCGAGATCGGTAATTAAAGTTTTTGTCGACCTGTACAACAAAGGGCTTATATACCGGGGCATTCGGATGGTAAACTGGGACCCGCAGGCCAAAACAGCCGTTTCGGACGAAGAGGTTATTTACAAAGAAGAAGAATCGAAACTATACTACGTACGGTACAAAATTGAAGCCCCCCATAATTCCCCCGAAGTGGGGAAGGCTCTTGTCTCTCCTCCTCCGGGGGAGTCGGAGGGGGCTTCTTATGTGACCATTGCCACCACCAGGCCGGAAACCATTTTAGGCGATACCGCCGTATGTGTTAATCCGAACGACGACCGGTTTAAGCACCTCAAAGGGAAAAAAGTGATTGTCCCCCTCGTTAACCGGATCATACCCATTATTGAAGACGAATATGTTGACATGGAGTTTGGTACCGGGTGCCTGAAAATTACACCGGCTCACGATGTGAACGACTATGAAATTGGCATGCGCCACAACCTCGAAATCATCGACACCTTCAACGATGATGGAACTTTAAGCGAAAAAGCAGGTGTTTTAATTGGCATTGACCGCTTTGAAGCCCGTAAACAAATTATCCCGCTACTGGAAGAAGCAGGAAACCTGGTAAAAACTGAAAAATATACAAATAAAATAGGCTACTCGGAAAGAACCGATGTGGTTATTGAACCCAAACTATCGACACAGTGGTTCATTGCCATGGAAAAACTTGCCAAACCGGCATTAAAAGCCGTTGAACAGGATGAGGTTGTTTTTCACCCGGCCAAATTCAAAAACCTATACCGCTACTGGATGAGCAATGTTAAAGACTGGTGCATTAGCCGTCAGTTGTGGTGGGGGCATCAAATACCCGTTTATTATATAAGCCCCTCTTCAAATCTTCCACAGGCGGAGAGAGAAAAAGATTACGGTTTTGTTGTTGCTGAATCGGAAGAAGAAGCCCGAAAATTAGTTGTGGAAAAGTTCCCCTACTTAGGTGGAGCCAGGGGAGGCTTTTCCCTTAAACAAGACGAGGATGTGCTTGACACATGGGCATCTTCGTGGTTATGGCCCATCTCTGTGTTTGGAGGCATTACCAATCCCGATAATGAGGAAATACAATATTATTATCCCACCTCGGACCTTGTGACAGCTCCCGATATTATTTTCTTCTGGGTAGCACGGATGATCATTTCCGGTTACGAATACAGAAATCAATACCCGTTTAAAAATGTATATTTTACCGGGATGGTGCGCGACAGTCAGCGCCGGAAAATGTCGAAATCGCTGGGCAATTCACCCGACCCGCTTAAACTGATTGACAAATTCGGGGCCGATGGTGTACGCATCGGAATGCTTTTCTGCTCACCGGCAGGCGGCGACTTGCTTTTCGATGAAAGCCTGCCTGAACAAGGACAGGGATTCGCAACCAAAATATGGAATGCATTTCGCCTGGTAAAAAGCTGGAATGTTGATGAAAATATTGATCAGCCTGAACATTCAAAAATTGCCATCAGGTGGTTTGAAAACAAACTGGCTGCTGTAATTAGCGAAATGGATGATCACTTTTCGAAGTTTCGAATCTCCGATGCTTTAATGCTTGTTTATACAACTATACGCGATGAATTCTCCTCGTGGCTGCTTGAAATAGTCAAACCGGCTTATCAAAAACCCATCGATGCAAAAACCTACAACAAGGTAATTGGTTTATTTGATCAGCTCATGAGGGTACTTCACCCGTTTATGCCTTTCATTACCGAAGAAGTGTGGCATTTACTGGTCGAAAGGGAAAAAGGGGAAAGCATCATGATCGAACAAATGCCAAAGTTCAATACATTTAACAAAGAACTTCTCGAGAATTTTGAAGATGTAAAAGAAGCGGTTTCAGGCATCCGCAATGTCCGTAAATCAAACAACATTGCTTTTAAAGACCCCGTTGAACTTTTTATAAAAAAGGGATCCAAGGGATACAACAAAAAATTCGATGCCGTAATTGAAAAAATGGGAAACCTTGAAAAAATCAGCCTCGTTAACGAAGATGTAAAAGGTGCTGTGTCGTTCAGGGTCAAAACCTCAGGTTTCTTTATTGCTTTGGGAGCAAATGTCGATGTTGAGGCCGAACTGGCAAAACTCGAAGAGGAACTCAACTACACCAAAGGATTTCTAAACAGCGTGATGAAAAAACTGGGCAATGAGCGCTTTGTTAACAATGCCCCGGAAAAAGTGGTGGATATTGAACGTAAAAAGAAAGCAGATGCTGAAGATAAAATTAAAGCACTTGAAGAGCGCATTGCAACGTTGAAATAATGTAATCCCTTTGTTTTCCTTCCATTCCGAAGACAATCCATCGGGAAAAATATTTCAGCCTAAAACCGTTCAAAAAATTCTTCTACCGTATCGGCCCCTTCAATATTCAGGATCCAACTGATTTCAGACACATCTGAAAAGTCGAGGCCTCCTTTTTCAATGGCTTCATTGTTATACCGGCCTTCACTGCCGTTATAACGGTTGGCAAGAGTAATGGCCAGTTTCCAAATATCTTCCAGATGAGAATCGCTGAGTTTTGCTAACGGACTTATTCTCTTTTCGGTACGGAAACAAGGCGTTCCGTTCCCTTGCGCATTTCCATCGGCAATTTTATGATACTGTACTTTTTCTTTAATATATTGAAGCTTCTCCGGGGTTGTACTCTCCTCGTTCCAGTTACTGTGCTGCACAACATGGAACCGTTTTACCATATCGATTTCCGGATTTTCTTCAATTATTTTTTTAACCACTGCGGCGGAAAAATCCGATTGTCCGGCTTCAGCAACCCAAATTGCACCTCCATTTTGCAACGTTTCATTAACAACAATACAAACTTCATCAACAGCCTGCTGAAAATTGGTGTGCGCATCGGACCAACGGTTTCCAAATGCCTTTTCCATCAATTCATTTGGCGGAACATACAGGCCACCCTGACTGCCATAAGCACCGGCAACGGCATAACAGGCAATCCCAACATACGCTTCATCGGCTAAAATTGTTGCCAAAGCTGCAACAGAATGCAAATCATCAACATCGGTCTTGCAATCAAATTGGGCAAGTAATAAATCTTTTTCCTTATTAAATGCTTCATAATAAACTCTATTTTCCTGGCAATATCCAAAATATGAGAACAATAGCAATAAAGCTGTCAGTAAAAAGGTTTTTGAAAATAACATGGTTAAACGATTTTGATTTCTGCTTAAACTTATAAAAAACATTAATTCACTCAACAAAAGCCATCCAAAATTTATGGTATAATAGTATAAATTGATTAAAATTATTATTTCAGAGCAAAATAGTTTTCCATGTTTTTGAATAAAATACTTTTTTTCATACTTTTGATAAGTTTGAATTAATTAAACATCAAGTTATGAAAAAAATAACCTTTTCTCTGTTTGCAATTTTTCTTTTCCTTTTAAGTAATATTTGTTCGGCAGATATTGTCATTTCAGGAATAACTTCTCCAACCGATATGAATGGCATTTACACCGAAGAAGGAACCTGGGCAAGTAGGCCCTATTTTGAAAGAACGGTTGGAATGGAAACATTCTCTGTTTTTTATTACAACTCGATGAGCTCACCGGGGTGGATGATTTACCGTGGTGTAGGGCCGTATGATGGAGGTATGTGGTATCCGGGAAGAGGACATTGGCTGCGTACAGGATCTGAAATGTCTCCCCCAATGTCGGGATACGTGAATCAACCTGTTATGACATCATTCTCGGTTTCAGGAACGCCTGAGGTTGTAAGTGCAGTAACCACACCGCTATCGTTATGGGGAGTTGTTGCTGTTTTCTTAATTGCCGGCGGTTTTCTCGTTTTCAGGTTTTACAGGAAAAAAGCAAAAATTGCTTAACATTGTTTGAAGGTCAGAGACCTTTTGACAATGCATTTTCAATTGCTTTTATCAAAACAATTTCATCATTTGAACCCGCTCCCAGTTCAAAAAGGTTAATGGTTTGCTTTTCATGAACCCTGTTAAGGATTTTCTTCGCAGAATCAGGAATATGTTTGCTTGCAAGCAATACGATTTTTATAATTTCTCCTTTTTCAACAACAACCTCAACCTTTGCAGATATTTTAACCAAATGTTTACCATTTAAAACTGCCTCTCCCCGGTATTGCCCATTTTTTACATTATTAAGATTAATGACCGGGATGATTTCTGGTTTTAAAAAATCAAGACCGATTGAATTCCACTTATTAAAATCAATATCAACAAATTCGGGAAGGTTTATTGCTTTTTTATCGCTTACAACATTTTCCAGAAGTACAGCCGGTGACGCATGCCCACTATCATCGATGTGTGTTAAAGCAATTTTTGTATATGGGTTAAAACCTTTTGTGCTAAACGCAATCCATTTACTGTTTGGCGACCATGCATGCCATGAATTCATAGGGTTTAAATTACTTTCCAACTCACGTGCTTCACCCCCATCATAGGGAATAATTACCAATTTGCTGTCCATCCTTCGAAGCATATTGGCTTTAGCCTGTGTAAAAACAATCCATTTACCATCGGGTGATACACGTGGGAAAAAATTACTTTTCCCATTCGAACCAGCTCCGGAAACAGGGCGGGCCTTTCCTCCCTTACCAAGGTTGAATGGAACTGTCCACAAATCGAAACGGATTTCCCTTTCACCTGAAATAAACTCATTTACAACGTTGGGGTTATTTAATTCACTTGCAGACAAAGCCTTTGCCTTTGAAAAAATAATGTTTTCACCATCGGGGCTCCATGTAGGATTACATTGAACATACATTGGATCATTTGCACCGGTTAACTGGTAAGATTCCCCGGTTTGCCTGTCAAAAATTCCAAGCATCCCTTTTACAGGAAAGAATAAAAATTCGTTCCCTGAAAATGAAGAGATCGTTACATCGTTTATTGTTGAAGCAACAAATCTTCCATTTGGAGAAAGTGCTGATAAAAAACCGGAACTCGATTCTCCTTTTGAAGACAAAACGCCCCATGAAAAAAAATCTTCCTTTTCGATAGATGTATGGTCTTTCAATTCGGTGATTGCATATCCCCCTTTATCCCACATATAATCAAAATCAATCCCTAACGATTTACCATCTGATGAAAACGAATGGCAATTTCCACAAAGGTTAACCCCGGTCAACAACGTTTTTGCTTTTTCGTATCTTGAAATATCTGCCAAACACCATTCAACCGAACTCAAATGCTCGTTGGCATTATTAAAGGGCAGATCAAGTTTTCTAAAAAATAAAGGGGCCACAACCGAGTCGGTTGAAATCATAAAATTTACAGAAGATGAAATTGGAACCAATGAACTGTCAATTTCACGCATACACGTAACTTTAAAACCTATTGTGTCAAAATTTGCCTTTACTTTTATGTCAGCCCACAACAATGAATCGGGTTTCCATTGAGTCTCGAAAACAAAAGCAGAATAAATTTCATCAGTTCGGGTATTTATGGATATTTGCCACTCGCTTACAATATCCCAATTGGGATACCATTTAAAAACCGGTGCAGAAATTTCAGGCGGAAAAATACAATTGTCAAGTGGATATAGGATTTTGATTTCTGGTTCAATCTTATAATTTGTTTCATTTTCAAAACCTTTATTGGTTGAGCTTTTTTGCATAAAAAGCAAGGAAACAGCTAAACACAAACCAATACCAATAAGGAAAAAACCAATATTTCTTGCTGTAAAATATTTCATTTTAAAAATTCTTATTTCTTTCAAAAAACATGTTCCCTTTCTTTCGTGAATTATTAAAAAAATGCAAATACTTTTTCAAAATTCCAATCAAAACAATTCTTTTTATTTTTTGTCTATAAGATATGAGACCGTATTTTTCAAAATTATAAATATAAAACTTTTAACATGGATAATATTCCCTTTAATGATGATAATCAAATATTATTAACTGATTTAGAAAAATATGTAATTGAGCAAAAAGGCACCGAACGCCCTTTTACTGGCGAATACACCGATCATTTTGAGAAAGGAACATACGTGTGCGAAAAATCATATCCTTATTTTGATTAATTTTTCATATTTTGTTGAAAATCGAAATAAATACACTATGGTAACTATTGAAAAATATATTGAAAAGAACAAAGATCGTTTTCTCGACGAACTTTTTGGACTGATACGTATACCCTCGATAAGCTCCGAAACTGCGCATAAAGACGACATGTACCGGGCAGCCGAATACTGGAAAAAAACGTTGCTTGATGCCGGCGCCGACAGGGCAGAAGTAATGGAAACCAAAGGGCACCCCGTTACGTATGGTGAAAAAATTATCGATCCGGAAAAACCAACGGTACTGGTTTATGCCCACATGGACGTGATGCCTGTAGATCCGCTTGAACTATGGAATACCGAACCTTTCGAGCCGGTAATAAAAGACGGGAAAATTTGGGCCCGTGGTTCCGACGATGATAAAGGACAGGGATTTATGCACGCCAAGGCTTTCGAATACATGGTTAAAACCAATTCGCTGCCCTGCAACGTGAAATTCATGATTGAAGGCGAAGAGGAAATCGGTTCGCCCAGCCTTGCCGATTTTTGTATCAAAAATAAAGAGATGCTGAAATCGGATGTCATCCTCATTTCAGACACCACGATGATCGCCTCCGACACACCTTCCATCACTTCGGGATTACGGGGCCTTGCTTACTGGCAGGTAGAACTCACCGGCCCAAACCGCGACTTGCATTCGGGTCTTTACGGCGGGGCCGTTGCCAATCCAATAAACATTTTGTGCAGGCTTATTGAAAAATGCACCGATGAAAACAACACGGTAGCCATTCCCGGCTTCTACAATAATGTACCCGAAATTCCGGCAAAAGAAAAGGAACTATTGGCAAAAAGGCCTTTCAGCAAAGAACAGTACAAGCAAGCCATTGGCGTTGAAAAACTCTTTGGCGAAATGGGCTATTCCACACTTGAGCGTACGGGCTACAGGCCATCATTCGATGTTTGTGGAATATGGGGCGGATTTACCGGCGATGGTCCCAAAACAGTACTCCCCTCAAAAGCTTATGCCAAACTATCGTGCAGGCTGGTTCCCGGGCAAGATCATAACCACATTTCCAACCTCATGGAGTGGTACCTGAAAAGCATTGCCCCCGATGCCGTGAAAATTAAGGTGGATTACCTGCACGGCGGACAGGCATACAACTGTCCCATCGACCACCCCGCATATATCGCAGCCGAAAAGGCCTTAACCGATGTTTTTGGCAAAAAGCCATTCCCGGTACGAAGTGGTGGCAGCATACCCATCGTTGCCGCTTTTGAAGAAATTCTCGAAGTAAAATCGATACTGATGGGATTCGGGCTCGAATCGGATGCAATCCATTCGCCCAATGAAAATTTCCCGCTGAGTAATTTCTTCAGGGGCATTGAAACCCTGCCCCGTTTTTACAAATACTTTTCAGAAATTGTATAAACCATTTTTTAGATACTGAAAAAAAGATTATCCTGTCGCCTTTTCGGGGGCTATTTTATAATTTTTATTGTTATTTTCACCAAACACCCCTGTTTCTAAAAAGCCCAATAGAATTTTTATGAACATACTGATCATTAAATGTGGCAACACTTATCCGGAAATAATAAAACGGTTCGGCAATTTTGACGATCTGATCATCAAACATTCACTGCTTCCTGCACATACGTTTAGCATATACAATATATATAAAGGGGAAAAACTTCCCCATCCGGTTGAATTTGCTGCAGCGGTGATCACGGGGTCGCATTATAACATCAACCAGCGTTTTGATTGGATCAAACAACTACAGGACTGGGTCACAACAGCACGCTATGCTCATTTACCGCTATTGGGCATTTGCTTCGGGCATCAAATTATTGCAAAGGCACTTGGCGGCACCGTGCAAAAAAATGAAAACGGGCCCAACATTGGCAAAGCCACTATTCTTCCCGACAAAGAACAACCGGAAAATCCCCTTTTTAAAGGCACCGGAAACGAATTTGAAAGTTTTGTTTCGCATGGATGGACGGTAAAAACCCCCGGGCCGGGAACAAACGTCATCGCCCGTGACCTGAAAGGAAATATTATGGCCTTACAATCCGATAACATCATTGGTATCCAGTTTCACCCCGAGTTTACCGAAAGTATCGTGAAAATTTACCTCAAAGAAGCAAAATTACCTGCGTCACGATTATTAGGGGTAAAACTACGCTCAGAATACAAAAATCAATCTATACTACCCAATTTTTTTAGTCATATTGTAAATTTTTAGTGTTTTTTGTAAATAAAACATTAATATTTGTGCATTTTATCAATTTAATTATCTTTTTCCATCTATTTATTTTTGTCAAATTGACTGTAAGTCTATATTTGTAATCATATTTGTTTATTCATTGTCATTTGTTAAACATTTATGCCACTAATGCAAACTATATGTTAGTATTTTTGCGATTTTATAATTAAAAAAAGAAATTAACAAAAAACATTACAATTATGGCAACATTTCGTTTGGCAGCTTTTGAGAAGCTATTGGAAAGAAAAACGGTAGAAGTTAAAAGGGAGGCCGATTTAACTTCCGACTTTTACGGTATGCTGGTATTCGACCGGCCAAAAATGAAGAAATATTTATCGAAAGAATCCTACAAAGGTGTAATCGATGCAATTGACAACGGTTCAACCATCGACCGTAAAATAGCCGACGGTGTAGCTACCGGGATGAAGGCCTGGGCTATTGAAAACGGGGCAACCCACTACACGCACTGGTTCCAGCCCCTCACCGATGGAACTGCCGAGAAACACGATGCATTCATCGAACACAACGAAATGGGCGGGGTAGTTGAATCATTCTCGGGCAAATTACTTGCGCAGCAAGAGCCCGATGCTTCTTCGTTCCCAAGCGGCGGTATACGCCAAACGTTTGAAGCACGCGGTTACACTGCATGGGACGTATCGTCGCCTGCCTTTATTGTAGGAACCACATTGTGTATTCCTACCATATTTATATCGTATACTGGTGAAGCACTCGACTATAAAGCACCTTTGTTGAAAGCATTACATGCTGTTGATAAAGCAGCTGTTGCCGTTTGTCAGTATTTCGACCGGAATGTAAGCAAAGTAATTGCCAACCTTGGATGGGAACAGGAATACTTCCTGGTTGACGAAGCATTATTCCATGCACGCCCCGACCTTGCCTTAACCGGCCGTACGCTGATGGGCCACGCCTCGTCGAAAGACCAGCAGTTAGACGACCACTATTTCAGCTCAATACCCGAGCGTGTTGGAAACTTTATGGTCGATCTTGAAAATGAAGCATACAAATTGGGTATACCGGTAAAAACCCGTCATAACGAGGTGGCACCAAACCAGTACGAAGTTGCACCCATTTTTGAGGAAGCAAACCTGGCCAATGACCATAACCAAATGATCATGGACTTGATGAAAAAGGTTGCCCGAAAGCATGGCTTCCGTGTTCTGTTTCATGAAAAACCTTTTGCCGGAATTAACGGATCGGGCAAACACAACAACTGGTCATTGTCGACCAATACGGGCGTAAACCTTTATTCGCCCGGCAAAAACCCGAAAGGGAATTTACAGTTCCTTACGTTTGTTGTTAACTCCCTGATGGCCGTTTACAAAAATCAGGATTTGCTGCGGGCAAGTATTTTAAATGCACCAAACTCGCACCGCCTGGGTGCAAACGAAGCACCACCGGCAATTATTTCAGCCTTTTTGGGCACAGAGGTTAATAAAATGCTCGACCTGATTGAGCAAAATGTTAGTGACAAAAAGATGACACCCGAGGAAAAAACCTCATTGAAGCTTAATATCGGGCGTATTCCTGAAATTCTGCTCGACAATACCGACCGCAACCGTACTTCGCCGTTTGCCTTTACGGGTAACCGTTTTGAATTCAGGGCCGTTGGTTCGTCAGCAAACTGTGCTTCGGCTTTGATCACATTAAACACCGCTGTAGCTGCACAACTTATTGAATTTAAAGAAGAAGTTGATGCAATCATCAGCAAAGGCATTAAAAAAGACGAAGCCATTTTCCAGGTTCTCAAAAAATACATTGGCATTTGCAAACCCATTCGTTTTGATGGCAACGGATACAGCGAAGAATGGAAAGTTGAAGCCGAAAAACGCGGCCTCACTAACGTAACCAGTGTTCCTGAAGCCCTTGAAGCATATCTGACAGGTTCCTCAAAAGAGCTTTTCACACAAATGGGCATTTTTAATGAAAAAGAGCTCGAAGGAAGGGTTGAAGTGGAATATGAAAAATTCATGAAAAAAATCCAGATCGAAGCCCGTGTACTTGGCGACCTGGCTGTAAACCACATTATACCTACTGCGGTAAAATATCAAACTTTACTGGTTGAAAACGTGAAAGGCCTGAAAGAAATATTTGGTGAAGAATATAAAAACCTGGCAGGCAATCGCATAGAAATCATCAAGGAAATTTCTAACCACATAACCGGTATCCGGTCAAAAGTTGAAGAAATGATTGAAGCCCGTAAAAAAGCGAATGTCATTGATAATGAAAAAGAAAAAGCGTATGCTTACGATAAAACGGTTCGCCCTTATCTCGATGAAATCAGGATCCATATTGACAAAATGGAACTGATCATCGACGATGAACTTTGGCCATTGCCCAAATACCGCGAAATGTTGTTTAACAGTTAATGATTATATACCAGCCATATTTTAAAAAGGCTGCCCTTTTTGGGGCAGCCTTTTTACATTTCAGCATTACTCCGTTGCATTTTCAGTACATGCTTTTTGCCAAACTTCTGATACATTTGTAAAAATTGAATTTGAAAAATCGTTTGTCATGAAAAATCATTTCCTGTTTTTATGCTTTCTGCTGCTTGCGATTTCAGTACGCTCATCGACCAGAATATGGATGGAGCAACCTGCCCAAAACTGGGAAGAAGCCTTGCCTGTTGGAAACGGCTGGCTTGGTGCCATGGTTTTTGGGGGTACAACTACCGAACGAATACAACTTAATGAAGAAACCCTATGGACGGGGGACCGTTACCAGTATACAGATAAAAAAGATGCATGGAAAAAACTACCCAAAATACGGCAACTATTGTTCGATGGTGAATATGCTAAAGCGCAGGAAATTACCGAAAAGGAATTCATGGGAAACGGCAACTGGAACATGTACCAAACCCTGGGCGATTTATTCATCACGACCAACCATGCAAACGATGTTGAAAATTACCGCCGTGAACTCGACCTGAAAAATGCCCTGGCAAAAGTCCACTACACGGTAAACGGGATTAACTATTCACGCGAAATTTTCTCAAGCGCCCCCGACGAAGTAATTGTTTTGAAATATTCCTGCAATAAAACCGGCGGGATGAGCACTTCGTTTAAACTTGAAAGGCCGAAAGATGCCGAAAAAACCGTTTCGGGCAATACCATAAAAATGACCGGGCAGGTTACGGCCGGGGGCGTTGACACAAAAAACCTGAACCCCGGGGTACACTATTGCACGCTTGTAAAAATAATCCCTGCAAACGGTTCCGTGAGAACATCGGGCAACAACATTGAAGTTGAAAACTGCAATGAAGTTATTGTATTCATTACTGCGACTACAAATTATTGGGGGCAAGATCCGGAGCAGGTTTGTAAAGAGAGAATAAAAAAAGCTGTCAATCAAAAATACAGCTCACTCAAAGCGAAACACATTACTGATTATCAATCTTATTACAACCGGGTTAGCCTGAACCTTGGCGGAAAAGATTATACCAGCGTCCCTACCGACAAACGACTCGAAAAGGTAAAAAACGGAGGCGAAGACAACGGCCTGATCGAAACGTATTTCAATTTTGGCCGTTACATGCTCATTAGCAGCTCGCGCCCAGGCGATCTGGCAGCAAATCTGCAAGGAATCTGGGCCGATGGCTTAATCCCGCCCTGGAGTGCCGACTACCACATCAACATCAACATTCAAATGAATTACTGGCCGGCCGAAGTTACCAACCTTTCGGAATGCCACCTGCCTTTTATTGCCCTCATTGACAGCCTCAGGCGGCACGGTCGCGAAACAGCCCGCGAAATGTACAACAGCCGTGGTTTTGTGGCACACTTCACTACCGATGCCTGGTACTGGACTACCGCCGTAGGAAAAGCTGAATGGGGCATGTGGCCCATGGGCGCAGCATGGGGATGTCGGCATATATGGCAGCATTACCTTTTTACCCTCGACAAAGAATTCCTGAAAAAAAACTACCCCATATTGAAAGAAGCTTCACTCTTTTTTACCGATTACCTGACCGAAGACCCAAAAACCGGATACCTCGTAACCGGGCCTTCCAGTTCGCCTGAGAATAAATTTAAAACCCCCGACGGAAAAATTTCGAACATTACCATGGGGCCTACCATGGATATGGAAATTACCCGCGAGTTGATGAAAAACACCATTGAGGCATCGAAAATACTGGGAATTGACGATTCGTTCAGGGCCGAACTTGAATCGATCGTGCCCCGTTTAAGCCCGCTGCGTATTGGCAGCGACGGCCGCATTATGGAATGGACCGAAGAGTTTGAAGAACCCGAACCCGGTCACAGGCACATTTCACACTTGTACGGGCTGCACCCCGGCAACTCAATCAGCGTAACGAAAACGCCCGAATTTGCAAAAGCCGCCCGCAAAACCATCGATTACCGGCTGACACACGGAGGTGGCCATACCGGCTGGAGCCGCGCCTGGATGATCAACTTTTTTGCCCGACTGCGCGATGGGGAAAAAGCCTATGAAAATTTCATGGCATTGCTCCGTAAATCTACCCTTTCGAACCTGTTCGACACCCACCCGCCTTTCCAGATTGACGGCAACTTTGGCGCAACAGCAGCCGTTGCCGAAATGCTGCTGCAAAGCCACGCCGGTGAAATAGATTTGTTACCGGCACTGCCCTTAGCCTGGCCAAACGGAAAAATCACCGGACTCAAAGCCCGGGGCAACTTCGAAGTGGATATTGAATGGGAAAACGGCAAGCTTGTTGAAGCCAAAATAAAATCGCTTAAAGGGCAACCTGCTAAGGTTAGGTATCACGACAAAGTTGTTGAAATAAGCGGTGATGCAGGTTCGGAATTTATATTGAATTCAGAGTTGAAAACTGCATCATAATCAACCATGAAATATATCCAGTTTTGGTTTTTATTCGAAACTTTAACGTGAATCTTTCGAATAGCCTTTCAATATTTTAATCTCATCGGGCCAAAGTGCATCGTTGGGTGTTTCCAAAATAAGGGGCATCCCATCGAGGTGGGGGTCGTTCATGATCCATTCAAAAAGTTCGTTCCCAATGAACCCTTTTCCAAGGCTTTCGTGCCGGTCAACCCGGCTGCCCAACTCTTTTTTTGTATCGTTTAAGTGCATCCCTTTCAGGTATTCAAACCCGATTATTTCATCAAACTGCTTCCAGGTTTCGCTGTATCCATCTAAGGTGTTTAATTCGTAACCGGCTGTAAAAGCATGACAGGTATCGATGCAAACCCCTACACGGTTTTTGTCATCAACGTGATCAATGATTGTGCGGATATGCTCAAACCTGTTTCCAAGGTTTGTACCCTGCCCGGCCGTGTTTTCAATTACAGTTGTTACACCTTTTGTTTTGTCAAGCGCCAGGTTAATGCTTTCAGCAATGGTTTTAAGGCAGGTTATTTCATCGGTTTTGTTCAAATGGCTTCCGGGGTGAAAGTTTAAGCGATCGAGTCCCAGTTGTTCGCAACGCTGCATTTCATCAAAAAAAGCATTCCGGCTTTTTTGCAAAGCCCCTTTTTCGGGATGGCCCAGATTGATGAGGTAACTGTCGTGAGGCAATATCTGTTCAGCTTTAAAATGGTGTTTCCGGCAATTTGCTTTAAAAGCAGCAATACTTTCTTCTGTCAAAGGTTTTGCGCTCCACTGCCGCTGGTTTTTTGTAAAAAGGGCAAAAGCTGTAGCACCAATTTTATGTGCATTAAGCGGGGCATTTTCAACCCCGCCTGCAGCACTCACGTGTGCGCCTATGTATTTCATAAAATAATTTTTAACAATTTTCTGTTTTAGTTATTACCGCTGCAAAATTCAATCATCCCAATTACATGTTGCCTGTACAGCGGGTCATCATACATTTCATTGGTATGCCCCGGGGCACTCTGAAAAACAATGCCTTTACCAACTCGGTTGTACCACACTAACGGGTGGTCGCTCATGCGCTGTTTTACCCCCCCGAACCAGCGGTTGTCGTCAACATTATACGTCGATTCATCGATCGAAATCAGCACGCGGACGTCATTTCTGGGATTTCTATTAAAGCTGTACCATTCATCTTCGGCCTCCCACGTTTTCGCTGGAAAGTGTTTTGTAACCGGGTGGTTTTGGTCTTCAATAATCAGTTTTGCTTTTTGAACCGGCGGATGTCCGGTAAAATGGGCACCAATTGCATTTTGATACCAATCCCAATTGTACTCGGTATCGGTGCCTGAATGGATCGTTACCAATCCCCCGCCCGATTCAACAAACTGCTGCAATGCATTTTCCTGAATTTTCCCAAATACATCCCCCGATGTTGACAGGAATACAACCACATCAATTGAATCGAGCACCGAGGGTGTAAACAGGGTTGAATCTTCAGTAGCTGTAATTTTCCACCCCTTAATGCCGGCAATTTCGTTCAGGGCTTTCAAGCCGGCAGGTATTGACTCGTGGCGGTACCCCGCCGTTTTAGAAAACACAAGCAAATTCAAAGGTTCCATTTTCGGGCTCTTACACGATGAAAGAATCATCGCGAATATCAATATGTTTAATAACAATAAATTCTTCATGGTTTAAAAATAACGGCCAAGAAGCGGATGTTCAACAATTTTTTTCTTCAGTTCGAGCAAATCGACGGCACCGTGCAATTTATAAACCACATTACCTCCGGGTTCAATTAACAGGGTATATGGCAGGCCGCCGTTCCATTCCTCATCAATCAGTTCAATCAGTTTGTAACGGTCGGCATCTGAATAGATGTAGTTTTTTAAAGGAGAATGCACTTTTTTAAGTGCCGCGAGAGCTTCATCTTTTTTTTCCGGATCGTCGGAAGAGAGGGTCACAAATTCAAACTTCCGGTTACCGTACATCCGTTGCAGGTTAACCATTTCGGGAAGTTCAACCAGACATGGGGCGCACCAGGTAGCCCAAACATTAACCAACAACAAATTTTCGGTCGGGTTCAACAACAATTCCCGAATACCAGCGTCATCAATCATTTCAATCGTCACGGGTTTGTTCTCCCACTGTTTGTTTACTTTTTTGGCCCAGTCTGATTTCCACGACCATTTTACCGAGCATCCAAACGTTTTGGTAACGGGAACCGAAACCGGTTCACCGGCAAGCAATTCATCAACGGCACGGCGCAGGTCGTCGGCATTGGCGGTTCCCGGCTTTTCAATGCTGTCGAGCCGGCCAACATACTGCAATTTTCTTTCGTTGTCGAAAACAAAAGCATGGGGTGTGGTGGTTGGCCCGTATTTGATCGAAACGGCCTGGTCGTCGCCATCATAAAGGTACGGGAAGTTGAACCCTTTATCTTTTGCCCGTACAGCCATGTTTTCAAATGAATCGTCAAGATCGGAATACGCACATTCTTCGGGGAGCAAACCAGCCGAACTTGTTGGCATTATGGCAACAACAGAAACGCCTTTTTCTTTGTAATCCGATGTAAAATTAATTAAACGTTCTTCGTAAGCCTGTGCCGTCGGGCAATGGTTGCACGTGAAAACCACCACGAGTAGTTCTGCTTGTTTAAAATCATCGATACTTACGAAAATGCCGTTCTCATCGGGCAGATTAAAAGCAGGGGCTTTCGCTCCAATCGAAAGGGTGTTTACTTCCTGCTTCTCCCTGACAATGGGATTGGGTGTGAAATCAGATTCAACCGAAGTTTTGGTCTTATTGTTTCCACATGCTGCAAAAAAAAGTATAATTGTAAAAACTATAAAAATTTCATACAATTGATTTTTCATTTTCATAGAACTCATACTTTGAATTTTTAGTAAAAATTATAATTAAAACCTGAACTGTTTCATTTGCTGCTAACCATATAAAATAAAACATATTTTTTGAAAAGAATGTTCTTTAAAACGGTTAATTTATGATAGATTATTCTAATCTTGAAAATAGTAATTACGAAAATTGATGAAGAAATTTGCTATTGGTGTCGATATTGGAGGCAGCCACATTAGTTGTGCAGCAGTTAACCTGCACGAAAAAAAACTTCTGCAAAAGAGCTTTTATGAAACTGATGTTGATAATAATGCTCCTGCACCTGAAATCCTGAAAAGCTGGGCTTCTGCCCTGAACCAGGTCTTTTCGTTTGTCGAAAATGATGAACTGGCAGGTATTGGTTTTGGTATGCCCGGCCCGTTTGAATACCCAAACGGGATTGCCCGGTTTGAGCAGGTTGAAAAATACTATGGCCTTAACGGGGTAAACGTTGCCGAAGAGCTTTCAAAACGGATAACCGCCCCAAAGCCATTGCCGCTAAGGTTTATGAACGATGCTTCGGCTTTTGCCGCCGGCGAAGCCTGGGTTGGTGCTGCATCGGGAACAAGTCACAGTGTATCGATAACCCTTGGTACCGGATTTGGCTCAGCGTTTATCAGCAATGGGGTACCGGTTGTTGACGGCCCAAATGTACCCAAACAGGGATGCGTTTGGCACCTGCCTTATGAAGACAGCATTGCCGATGATTATTTTTCAACACGCTGGTTAGTCAAACGTTACAACGAACTCACAGGCATTAACGTTAGCGGAGCCAAAGCCATTGCCACAGATGCTCAAAACAGCGAAATTGCTCGCCGGGTATTTGTTGAATACGGGACCAACATGGGAAAATTCATAAACCCGTGGCTTAAAAAATTCGATGCCGGCGTTTTAGTAATTGGCGGAAACATTGCCGCGGCATATCTTTTGTTTGGCCCTTCATTTGAAAAAGCACTGAAAGAAGCGGGGATTAAAACAGCCCTAAAACTTTCTACCCTTAAAGAACAAGCTGCGATTATGGGCAGCGCCCGTCTGCTTGATGAGAAATACTGGGAAAAAATTAAACCGGTTTTGCCTTTTATGTAGCTGTTCTGCCACACAAACACAACTGGCGGTATCGTCTAAGGTCATAGGCCTGACAGAGAGACAGCGTCACCCGGCGAAGGCTATAGGCCGGGCAAGTGGTGTGCCCAAAAAGAAAACCGCCCCAAACAGGAGCGGTTATCAATCTTAAATATGAAACAGGCTTACCTAACCTGCATAATCTTTTGAGTGAGATTATGAATCAAATATACTGCCCGCCTGTTACGGGCGGGTTACAAAAGAATTAAAGTTCGATAAAATAACATTATTGGAAATACAGGGGTATGTTTTAGAATTATCCTGATACGCTTTGCTATCGGGATTCGTTCGACTAAAAAATTTTATTGCGCAATACTTATAAAATTTTAGTCTCACGAAAAAACCATCCCGCATACGGAATGGTTTACAAAAAAAAGGGAAACTATTTAATATTGAATATTTCTACTTCGTTGTTTCCAATTCAATTTTCAGATCGGAATTTGCCTGGCTGACTTCAATGTTTTCGAGCTTGCTTTTTTCATACGAAATGTACGAAGCTACAACGTTGTATTTACCGGGCTTCAGATTCTCAAATTTGAAGTTCCCGTCGAAATCGGTGTAGGTTTTAATGTCGGTACCTTCAATTTGAACCTCAACACCCACAAGTGCTTCCGAAGAAACCTGATCGATAATTGAACCCGTGAAATCGATTGTTTGTACGGCCGTTTCCTTTTCAGCTTCACTGCTTTTACTTTCAGTGTTTTTTTCAGCATAACTTGCGAGAAACATCGTTGTTGCCAATATTGCGAGAAAAATCTTTTTCATCTTATTCGTTTTTATGATTTGAAACATTACAAAACATTCACGAAACAAAAATACTTCAGAAGGGTTAAAACGGAATTACAGAAATATTACAATTTGATTAAAAAGAGAAACATCATTCATCATTTGCTAATACCGATTAGTTAATGACATTAGCGTTAAAATTACTTTGTTTTAACGCTGTCATTAATCTATCGGCATTATACCGTAATGCTAATTCATTATAATAGTGGTATTAATATTCCCGCTCGCTGATTATCTTCCCGCTGGAATCATACTTTTTCCAGATACCCGTTTTTTCTCCATTTTGATAAAACAGTTCATAAATCAGGTTTCCGTTGTCGTCCCATATCTTCCATTTCCCATGCTTTTCACCCTCTTTATAACTGGCAAGGGCAACTTTAACGCCGGCTTCGTTGTATGTTTTCCAAACGCCGTGCATCAGGTCATTTTTATACGAACGCAGTTCCTTTAATTGTCCGTTTTCAAAATAGATTTTAACTTTCCCGTTTCTTAACCCCTTTTTCAGTTTCATAACCATTTCGACATTTCCATTGTCAAAATAATTTTTGTATGTCCCTGTATAAGGCTTATCACCCTTGTAATAAACACCATCCATTTCCTGAATGGAAGGTTCCTGTGCAACTACTGCAAATACAGGGAGGAAAAAAAGGATTAGTATTAAGATTAGGTTACGCATGTTTCAATATTTGATTGTTAAAAAATTAACGCCGGACCAATGTCTTTATACATGTCCCACGCTTTGGTATTTGCAATTTACTTTTTACCTAAAGACCGCTGCCGGTAAAAAGCAGCGGTCTGTAAGCTTTATAAAGATACTAAATAATTTTTATCCTACTTTGTCCAGCCTTCCATCCAGCCCGAACCGGCTCCGATGAAATCGGTTGATTCAAAGAAATCATCATCGGCCGACATATCGTAGCCGCCGCTGTAAGTTTGCGAAATATCGATGCCCATCAAATTCTGGATGAAAATATTTGAAGAATTTTCAAACTGGTGGTCGGCAAGGTTGGCCGGTTTTTCCGAACCTTCGGTGGCCGAATATTTTATGGGCATATCCGACACCTGGTCGTTCACGTAAGCATAATCAACCACAAGCGAACCATCGCAAACATTCAACAGTGTTTGGTCGTGTTCTACGTGTATGCTGCGTTTGTCGAAGTTTGTAACAACGGCATTGAAAATTTTACCTTTCATCCCTTCGCGGAGTTTCATACCGTAACCTTCACCAACACCGTCGCCAATTAGTGTAATGTTCGATAACGTTGGGTTGGCATAAGGTTCAGCGGTGTTGTTCGAACCCAGGTTGTCGCCTTCAAAGCCGCGGTCGCCGTCAATAATACCGGCATCCTGAACGGCAACAAGGAACTGACCTTTGCCACTCCAGCCTTCGGTCCAGTCGTACGAGTCGTCGCCACAGGCATATACATAAGCGTATTTGATATTGGCTGTACCGCCAAAGAATTCAATACCATCATCGTTACCAACATAAATTTCAACGTATTCCATAGTCGTTCCCGAACCAACACCGTAGCATGAAATACCGTTGGCTTCGTGTTCCGAATCGAGGGCTGTACCTGAATATTCAACCCTTACGTATTTAATAACACCCGAGTTATCGTCATCGGCAGTGCCACCGTAAACGGCATCGCCAATTTCTGATAAGCCTGTATCACCTGAGTTAATTGAAGCTTTACCACAAATGTGGAGGCCGCCCCATGCACCGGCGCTTTGGTCGTTAGCTGTAAGAACGATGGGTTCGGAAGCAGTACCTTCGGCATTGATTTTTGCACCTTGCTCGATCAAGAGGTACGAAAGGTCGGAAGCATCGGCGGTAATGGTTACACCGGGTTTAATATGAAGGGTTGCACCGTTTGTAATATGCACGGTACCCGACAGGGTTGCATCTTCAACCACCCAGGTATCAACGGTAATTTGACCCGAAAGTGAAGTAACGGTATTCAGGGTTGAACCTGACCCCAGGTTGTTGGCCGAAACCATCCAGCTTGTCCAGCCTGTTCCGGCACCAATCTGACTGTCGGAAGCAAACCACGAATCAATGGTTGAAGCATCTTTTCCACCACTGTAAGTCTGGCTTGCATCAACATCGCTAAGTGCTTCAACATGAATGTTGGCTGAATTTTCAAAATAGTGATCAGACAAGCCTGAAGGTTTATCCGATCCTTCGGTTGCCGAATATTTAATCGGGAGGTCGGTTACTACGTTGTTTACATATCCGTAATCGACCATTAACGAACCATCAACTACGTTAAGCAGGGTTTGGTCGTGCTCTACATGAATGCTCCTTTTATCGAAGCCTGTTACAATAAAGTTGTAGATTTTACCTTTTGTCCCTTCGCGGAGTTTCATACCGTAACCACCATCAAGGCCGTCGCCAATAAGGGTAACCTGCGAAAAAGCAGGATTGGCATAAGGTTCAGCCGTGTTGTTGCTTCCCAGGTTATCACCTTCAAAACCACGGTCGCCGGCATTTTCCTGCAACTGAACGGCAATCAGGTACTGGCCTTTTCCGCTCCAACCCTCGGTCCAGTCGAACGAATCGTCTTCGGCACCAACCACCTTCACGTGTGAAATACAAACGGTTCCGCCAAAGAACTCGATACCGTCATCGGCACCAATGTAAATTTCAATGTTGTCCACTTCGGTACCCGAGCCAACACCGTAAAAGGAAATACCGTTGGCTTCGTGTTCCGAATCGAGTGCCGTACCTGAATATTCAACGGTTACATACTTCAGTACACCAGAATTATCAGCAGCATCGGTCCCGCCATAAATGGCATCACCAATTTCAGATAATCCTGTATCGCCCGAGTTAATGGGTGCCTTACCACAAATATGAAGGCCGCCCCATGCACCCGAAGATGCATCGCTGGCAGTAAATACAATGGGATCGCTTTCTGTACCTTCGGCCATAATTTTTGCACCCTGTTCAACCAACAAATAGGTCAAATCGCTGGCATCGGCGGTAATTTTCGTACCGGGCTCAATGGTTAATACTGCCGGGGCAATAACATGCACGGTTCCCACAAGGTCAACTTCACCCGACCATGTTACGTCTTCGGTAATATTACCACCTGTGTAGGGTTCATCTGTATCACAGCTATTGAATGTCAACAATACTGCTGCAATCGTTACAAAAGAAAAAATTGTTCTAATGTTTCTCATTTTTAAACTTTTTTTATTACACAATAAATGAATTGTATTGAACTTCATTTTTTTAAAATTTATAGCTAAGCCCAAGGCTAACAGATATCCCCGGGTTGTATACGTTTATGGGTACTGTGTCGGTTATGACATCCTGGTTTTCAAGGTCGGTATATACATCCTGGACAAATTGAACGTCCTGGTTCAGTATGTTTTTGACCGACAGGTTTATCTCGAACTTTTCATCGATTTTGTTTTTCAAAACAATATCGAACGAGTGAAATGGCAGCTCGTACTGGTTACCGGCGCCTGAAACACCTACTGTTGTAAGGCGTTTGCCGAAAACATTGTAAACGAGCCCGATATACGATTTAACTTGCCTGGCAGCACCAAATTCCAGGGTATAACCCAAATCGGCATTAATCAAATATGGCGAAGCCCCCTGAAGGGTACGTTCGGTATTGATTTCGGGTGCCCCGGGCGGAATGGTCAGGTGCGTGTAAATGTATGAGGCATTTAAACCGGTGAACAGTTTCCCAAACTGCTTTTTAATTTCAAACTCGGCTCCGGCAGCCGTGGCATTATCGATAAAATTCCGGTAGGTATAAATAATGTCCGATCCGCCCATCAGCATCGAAACCCGTTCGATGGGGTCTACAATATGCTTGTAATAAACACCCAGCGAAATTATTTCCCCGGTTTCGGGAAACATCTCGTATTTCAGGTCGATGTTGTAGCTGTAAGAATTTTCGAGATAAGTGCCGTCAACATTTGGGTTTTCTTTCGTATACGGATTCCCCCGTATTTGTTTTTTCCCGGCTTCGGGTATCATGCGCACGGGCGTTTTTTCATAAAAACTTGGCCGTGTAACGGTACGGCTAAGCGCTAACCTGAAGTTTGCCTTCTCGGTGAGTGAATATTTAAAATTTAACGAAGGGAACAAGTCCAGGTTACTAAAACTGTACAACTGCTCGTCGTTATCAATTTTGTTGGTGTTCGATATCAGCTCCATGAGCGAATATTCGACCCGCAATCCGGCGTTAACCATCAATTCACTGCTTATATTGTAAATGGCATTTACAAATCCCGATTCAAGCATCAGGCTCGCCTCGTAACCCATATCGTCGCTGGTATTAGCATCAATTTCGGTAATGAATTCAGGGGTAAGGAATTCATTGGGATTATCGGTATCGACAACAAGCTCGCGTATCGCAGCCTGATCGAATTTATAACCAAAAAAATACGAATTATAGTTCTGCGAAATGTAACGGGTTACAAGTCCGGCCGTTATCGAACCTTTATCGTCTCCGAGTTTGTAAGTGGCATCGGCATAACCATTTGCCTCCCATGCCTTTTGACTGGTAATTAAACGTTTGGTATCGTTTCCCGGGTTAAGCGAAAAGTACTGCCAGTCTTTATTCGGGTCTTGCTGAAAAATAATTTCCCGCCTGTCGGGTATATCATAGGTAACATTCATATACCCTCCCCTCCAGTTGAGGGTGAATTTTTCGGAAAGTTTGTGTTTCCCGGTTAACTGGTTGCTCAACAATTTATAGTTGATATACTCAGCCGAGCGTATTAACAAAAGGTCATCTTCCCCCCAGTCGCGCTTATATCCCCTTTTTTCCTTGAAACCGTCCTCGCCGTTGTTCAGGAAAATGAAGTTATATTTTACCGAATGATTGTTTTTGTTTGAATACGCAACATTGACCAACGAAGAGAAGAGGGTATTGTATGAATATTCCTGGTTGATAAAATTTCCGTCGTCGTTTTTTTGTTTGTTGTAGGTTACTTCCAGTACATCGGGGTAGTATTGGTAGCCGTTGTTAAAAGCCACGCTTGCCAGTATGCCAAGTTTTTGCCCGTAATTCAGGTCGAATTGTTTGCCGCCTTTGATTGAAAAATCGAATGCGGGCATGGCGTTGTCCTGGGTAAAATTGTAACTCTTGTAATTAAAATCTTCGCCAACGTCAAGCAAGCGGTTGACCACTTTATATGTTTCGGGCGTAAGTGCTTTACGGCTGTTTACATCGAAGCCGAAAAAAGTAGCACCTTCGGCATTAATGCGTTTGAACGGATTAAATGTTGAATTTGAATTGTATGCCGAACCCACGCTTATTGATAGAAATGGTTCGGCAGGATAATCCTTGGTTTCGATGTTGATGAGTGCCCCGGTATAATCGGCATAATTGGTTGTTGTAAACACTTTGCTCACGTTTAACACCTTAACTATATCGGACGGGAAAATATCGAGTTTAATGATTTTCTTCACCGGATCGGGCGAAGTGATGGGCAGCCCGTTAAGTTGCGCGCTGTTGAACCTGTCGCCCAGTCCGCGTACAAAAAGCTGTTTCGATCCCATCATTGAAACACCTGTAACCTTTTTCACACCAGCCGCAATATCGCCGGCACCTTTCCGCGAAAGTTCAGAAGCCCCGATGTTTTGGGTCATCACGGCTGAATTTTTCTGCTCAAGGAGCAAAAGGTTTTCCGATTCGCGGTTGATTTTTGCTACCACTTTCACCTCGGCAATTTCCTCAACCGCCTCACTCAAAAGGAAATTGAAAACTTTCTCATCGCCGTCAGCCAGTACAACATTTATTATTGTATCGGGTTTGTACGATATAAATTTACATACCAGGTTATACGTGCCTGGCTGAATACGGTCAATTACATAATTGCCGTCGAAATCACTCATTGCCCCCACGGTTGTCCCTTCTAAAATTACCGAAGCACCAAGGAGGGTTTCCCCGGTAGCGGCATCGGTAACCGATCCTTTAACACGGGCCTGTTGTGCATTGAGCTGGAAAGTTAAAAAGAGAAGGGTAATTAAATTTAAGATTGATAATTTCACGTGTCTGTCTTTTTAATTTTATTCTGCGAGAAAATTATTTTCCTCATCTTGTTAAATATCTGATATTTATGCCGGAAACACCCGGGCTTTTTCAACACTGCTAAACAACCGATATAATGTTACAACCCGATTAAAGATCATTCAATTTTGGATTACATTTCGTTTAAAGAACCGTGAAAAGGAGGAAGGAACAAATAGCCATAGTTGCTGTATATTTGGTGATTATACATTTAAGTATGCACAACTCCGGCACTCAAAAAACGGTGAAGAGTTTACATCCAATGTTAAGTCAACAATAAATGGACAGCTATTTTCTTATGGACTTATTTTTCATAACTTTATACATGAAAAAAACACTGTTCCAAAATGAGAACCATAAAAAGTAATCAGGCAATGTTTAGGGGAATAATCATCATCATGCTATTCTTTTTAAGCATAGAAAGCCACAGTCAGGTTATATACACCAACATCGAACCCGATATTCACATGTCGATACCAACCTACAATGGATACAACAATTACTACTTCGATGTTGATAATGATTCACACGATGATTTCTACTTTACATACGACAAGATTTTTTTGGATACCTCCGTTTACATTAGGCCTTTAAGAAATACCGAATTTGTTGGCCCTGAATATTCAGACTATTACCCTTGTGCCGATACCCTGACATACAATGATCCAATTAATGAAACCCAAAACTGGACGAACAGGAATGATTTGATTATAACACTTATTGAACGTAACGTAACATTCTGGGGCAGGGTAAAAAACAAATTCATCGGTTTCAGGATAAAAGATAATACCGGCTATAAATACGGCTGGATAAGGCTTAAAGATTGTTATACAATTGCCGATTACGCGATAAGCAATTTTTACGACAGTACCATTTATGCCGGCCAGGGTATTCTCCCCAAAATTGAAAACTTAAAAATTTCCGACATCAGCGATTTCAAAGATGGTCGCGACCTGAAAATTCAGTTTGAGAAATATATTGATGAAACATTATTGTCAAAATATAGGGTTGCAATTTTTAAAACAGAAAATATTGAACCCGGTACAGATATTCTTGAAAGATTTAATTCACCGGGGAATATTATTGAAATCCTACCTGACAAAAACAATCATGTCATCAGCCTGGATGAAAATTCTGTTGACTACGACGGCGATTTAATCCGCGAACATGTACCCTACACGGTTTATGTCTTATGCATACCGGAATATTCCGATCCAACCATAAACCATTTATCAGCTCCTTCCAATTCATTATACCTCTCATCCCCGGTAGAAATGGCACAGGATGTAAAAGTTGAAAAGCAGTATCTCGGCGGCGGGCACTACCGGGTTGATGTAGCTTTTAAAAAAGCCGAAAATGAGGCGTATGTAAACGAATACAGGGTGCTATTTGTAAAATCTTCCCAAGTCTTGAAAATGAATATTGAAAAGGCCAATGGTGTTGAAGAAAACAACTATAGCAGGATGACCCCACAAGGCGATGATTATACAATTACGCTCTATTCCGATAACATCAAAGATATTAACGGGAACCAACTTTACGCCGATAGCATGTACACCGTATTTATTTTATCAATAGCTGATGGTGTTGTTAAAACAGAAAATACATTGTCGGAAAACTCAGACCTGTTTCAGCTAATAACCCCGGTAGAACCTGTTCATTCGGTTTTTGCCGAAGATATTGGCCAGAATGGCGACGGAAGTGATATACACATCGATTTTGCATTACCCGCCGATGAAACAGGTATTGCCTGTTACCGAATTATTGCCTGTAAGAAGGAAGATGCTGCCGGCTTTAATAAAGATATTGCACGGGCGCTGAATCCCGGTTATTACTATGTTCATTATACGGGGCAGGGCAGCTCAGGTATTATACCTGGTGAAAATTTCAAAGACAAAAACGGCAAACTGTTACAGGAAAACACACCATATATTTTTTATGTTTTAAGTGTTGCGGACTTTATTGAGGCAGATACCGACACCCTTTCAGCACCATCCAACATTATCGAATTATCAACTCCCGATATTTTTAAAGCAGGTCAAAAAGAAGGTGAAAACATTATTTATACAAATATAGAACCCGACTTATCATACGAACCATATAGAGAATCCTACTATTACTACCTCGATTTGAATAATGATAAGAATAATGATTTCCGCTTTTTAATTTCAGGAATTGTAAGCCCGGGAAATTCTATCGGATGCATTGTTTTAGAATCAATGGGAAATAATTCTTATTGTACTTTCCCCGATGAAACTTTTCCTGAGCCACTTATGCAAAACAGTATGATAGGCCCTTCATTAACATGGCATAAAGGGAAATGCTTTCTTACAGATTACGACTTCCTTCATGATATCAACATTAAGGGACCCTGGATGAAACTTGATGACCGTTACCTCGGGCTGCAAGTTGTTTTAGAAACAGATACAATTTACGGCTGGCTTGGCATGAAAATTTCCGACTATTGGAATTTAACAATCAGGGATTACGGATACTGTTCGAAAACACCCGATGAAGCAAATATTAAAAATTTGCGTGATGTGCTCATTTCTCCAAATCCGGCAATAGATTATTTTCAAATATCATGGAACAATCTGGAAACTATTCAAACCATTGAAATTATTTCATCAAACGGCCAAAGAATATACTCTAAAAATTTCCCCTGTAGTTCTTTAAAACAAAATAATATTAGTTTTCAATGTGTGGGTTGGCGAAATGGATTGTACCTGATTCGGGTTAAAACATCAAACCAAACAATTACTAAAAAATTGGTGATCAATGGTTTTTAACGGGCAGCAAACACTTCTTCTTTAACCTCAGGATAACTGCACGCCTGTAATTCACTGTTAATGTTTACCACCTGGCACAATGCATTAATCAGTTTTTCCATCTCTTTTATAAAATCAAAAAAGAGAAGTGAATTCCTGCGCGAGACTTCGTTACAGCTTATCCGTGACACCTGGTTCTTGCTCATTTTTTGGAGTTCGGACAACAAACCGGTATGCAAATCGGAAAAGTCATCAACCTTGTTTTCATGTTCGTGCTCCATAACAGCAATTCCTGCATTTATAAATTTTGAAAACCGGTTTCTGAAAAGATCAAATTCTTTAGCTTGTTGATCATTAAAAGGTTTATGGGAATTGTAAACGTGATGCGCAAATGAGTCCGCTATTTCGTTTAATGAATGGGCTGCCTTTTTTAACGAACCGGTTAACTGAAGGTATAGCCTGCCTGCTTCGGGCTGATTGGCTATCAGCCATTCAATCACCATTAGTTCATTCCCCTTTATCTGGCTGAATTTTTTAAATGTTTTCCCAGCACCGATCGCGGCTTTTTTCAATTTCTTCCTTTTTTCGTTAAAAAAACCATCGAAGCATAGCGAACAGGTTGAATCTGTTGTTTCGAACAGCGTTAAAACATACACGGAACACGTGCTGTAAAAAATCGCCAAGCCGTCATCTTCCGGGTTATTAGTGCCAAGTTGGTAAACCCCTTTCATCATTCGTTTGATTTATTATGAATTTTTGAAAGGGTGAAATGTAGGTAATAATGATTGCCTTTTATTTACAGAATTATTAATAAACGATTACATTTCAAGCGGGCAGGTTACAGGCTAATCAGCTGCGTGACAGTGAAAAATTAAATTCGATACCCCCGCCCAGCAGGTTTTTTACCGAAATTTCGCCGCTATGCAACTGGATGGCATTTTTTACAATTGAAAGACCGAGGCCGGTACCGCCTTTCTCGCGCGAGCGGCCTTTATCGACCCGGTAAAAGCGCTCGAAAATGCGGGACAAATGCCCCTCGGGGATGCCCGCGCCCGAGTCGGTATACGAAAAGTAATGATGGGTTTTGTCGGAGAGGTAGTTTTTTATTTCAATGGTAATGTTATCGCCCGCGTAGCGAATGCTGTTTTCAATGAGGTTGAGAAATACCGAAGAGATGAGCGACTCGTTTCCCTTTATTTTTATCCCGGGTTCGATTTTATTGTAACATTTTATTTTGTGTTCAATTAGCTGAGCGCTTAAATTTTCAATGACATCTTTTACAAGTGACCTTGCATCAAGCTCTTCAAATTCGAACAAACTGCCACCCTCTTCGATGTTATTCAGTAGCGAAACATCGTCGAGCAGGCTGCTCAACCGTTCCGACTGGTTATAGGCACGTTCAACAAAATGAACCTTTTTATCTTCGGGGATATCCCCTGCCGATAAAATCGTTTCGAGGTAACCCCTGATCGACGAAACCGGGGTTTTTAGCTCGTGGGCTATGTTGGCTGTAAGTTGCTGTTTTATTAAACGCCGCTTTTCGGGTTTGCTAATGTCGTTCAACACAATCTCAAATCCCTTGTCGGCAAAAACAATCACCCGCACCTCAAAATAGTTTTCGTTCTTTTGAAATTTGAAAGAATGGCCGGGATAATCTGTTTTTTCGGCAAAATCAATGTCTTTTTGGCCCTCAACAAAATCGAAGGCGGGTTTTAATTCAGGCAAGTCAAAAATATCCGATGATAAAACAGAAGGTTTATCGGAAATGAGGTTTATATATTTCACAAAATTATTATTCCTCAGGATGTTTTCTTTTTTTGCATTGTAAAAAGCCACCCCTTCTTTTAGCAAGTCGAGGTGTTGAAACAACTTTTCTTTTTCGAGGGTTAAATCCTGTTTTGCCTTGTTTAGCTTGTTGTAAATGCCAACAATTTGCTGGTTAATGGTCACCAGCTCCTTATCGGAAAACTGGATTTCTTCTTTAATAAACTGACCCTGCCCAGCCCTTACCGAAATGTCTTTTAACTGGTTGATGAATCTACTGATACGGTTGGTTACCACGTTCATCGAAAGCCACATTAAAATAAACAGCGCTACAATGAATACAATAAAAAGCGGGTTGGTTTTCAGGAAGTTTTTTATTTCAACATCGTACAGCATGGCCACCCTTACAATGTAGGGCTCGTAATATTTTGCATAATAATAATAGTTTTCGCGGGTTGTTGTCGAAAACCGGATGTTGCTGCCTTTGGGTTCGTTCAGGGCTTTTTGTATTTCAGGCCTCTGAAGGTGGTTTTCCATACTGTCAACATCGCCCACTTCGCTGTCGTAAAGTACCAGGCCCGTGGTATCGATAACCGTAAGCCTCACGTTATGATCGGAAAGCAGTCTCACAAGCGAATCGAGCTGTTCCGGCTGGTTCGCCTCAAAAACGTTTTTTTGAAAAATATACCGCGATGAAAAAAGGGAAATATTATCGAGCGTATTTTCAAGCTGATCGATTTTATACTGCTTTTCACGCTCGTACTGAAAAAGGAAAATTACTACAGTAAAAACAGTAAAAAGTGTGATGTATGAAAAAAGAATGCGACGTTTAAATGTCTGTTCCTTGTAAAAGGCCATAATCCCCTCAATTACTGGTCGTCTTCAAATAAATAGCCATACCCCGATTTGCCCTTGATGTTTTTCCCGTAAGGCCCGATTTTTTTCCTCAGGCGGGCAATGTTTACATCAACGTTGCGGTCAGTAACTACAACATCATCTTTCCAAACCTGGTTTAATATTTCTTCACGGGTGATGTATTTCCCCTTGTTCCTCAATAAAATACTGAGTATATCGAACTCTTTACGGGTGAGAACAACCGGATTATCCGATATGGTTACCTTTTTTTTGCCTGTATCTAACTCGAGACCTTCAAATACCAAAGCACTATTTACCTGTGTTTTTCCCCTTTTCAGTATGGCCTTTGCCCGGGCAATCACTTCCTTAATTGAAAAAGGTTTTTTGATGAAATCGTCACCGCCAACATTAAAACCGGTAAGCATATCGTTTTCGGTTGTTTTGGCCGTGAGGAAAATGATGGGTATTTGCAGTTTTTTCTCTTTACGGATGATGTCGGCCAGGCGGTAGCCAGAAATTTCGCCCATCATAATATCAAGTATCAGCAGGTCGAATTTTTCTATTGGAAGCTTTAAAGCCTCTTCGGCCGAAAATGCCGTTTCTACCTCAAAGCCTTCACTTTCGAGGTTAAATTTTAGAATTTCACACAGGTCGCGTTCATCGTCAACAACCAATATCTTTTTTTTCTCCTCACTCATAAGAACCAAATGATTAAGCATTAAAAAATGGTAAAATCCATAATAAGAGGCTGCAAGTTAATCAATATTTTAAAAAACGAAGGATTCGAAAGAAAAAGCACAAAAGCAGGTTAGGAAAACATCGGGATTGCACCGTTAGTAAACAAATATTTTTTCTGCCCGGGTCACTTTTTCCGATACCACCGTCACAATGTAAATTCCCGGGCTGAAACCCGAAAGGGAAAATTGCTTATGAAAACTACTCCAGCGCTTATGCTGCATTTTTTTCCCATTAAGCCCCGAAATGTAAATATCGGCTTCGCCGGCCCTGGGAATGTCAATGTGTATTTCCTTATCCAGCTGGCTGTATCTCATGCTAATTTCCGGTTTAAAAAGTACTGAAACAGCGGCCTGTGTGCTGGTTTTTTCGCATAGAACCCAGTCTTCGGGATCGAAAATAACCGAATCGGGGTTACCCGCAAAATCAATACTGAAAAGCTGATTGTTTTGGGTTTGGTGCAACCAGTGAACGCTTTCCTCGCCATTTTCATATACAACACATGGCATTTTCATCTCGAAAAAAGGGCCGCCGGTTACCGATGGGGCTTGTTCCAGTTTTACCTGAATTTCCTTGCCATCGGAAGCCCATTGCATTTGTATAACCGGATAACCTTCGCCATAAACCCAGTCGGCAAAAAATTCGTCGAGGGTAGTATCGGCAACCAATTCAAAATTTTCTTTTAAAACCGAAGTAGCGGCAAAACCGTTAACAGCACGTGCGTCGCGAAGGTAGCTTCTCACGCTTTCGAAAAAAAGCGCATCGCCCAACTGCCCACGCAACATGTGTAGCACATAAGCGGCCTTGTAGTACGACAGGCGAGAGTCGAAAATCCGCTCAATACCTGTAGCATCATAAACGTAAACCGAACCGCCGGGTTCGCTTTTTATCATATCGACTGTACCTTTCCGCCAATCGTCCCAGTATTTAGGCCAAAAATGTTCGTAGGTTAAAGCCGTGAGGTAGGTTGCAAAACCTTCGTTTAGCCATATTTCGTTCCAGCTTTCGCACGTAATGAAATCGCCAAACCACTGATGCGCCATTTCATGAGCGATTAAAGCCCGTGAAAATGAACCCATCGAACTCATGGTTTGATGCTCCATGCCCCCACCCCAACTGCATTGAGCATGACCGTATTTTTCATTGCTGAACGGGTACCCTGTAAACAATTCGCTATACAGGTACAGGTAATCGCCCGTTATCGAAAGTTTTTCCCTGGCTTCTTCCAGTTGTTCGGGATAAACGTAGTTGACAATTTCCACGTTTTCGCCCCCGGGTAAAACCACTTCATCGGTAAAAACCGCGTAATTGGTTGTTGAAATAAAAACGAGATACGTTGCTATTGGATGCCGGTGTTGCCAGTGGCAGGTACGCGTGTTGCCCGTCAGAATATCGGCAACAAGCACGCCGTTTGAAGCAGTGCGGTACACCAATGGCGATGTAACAATCACATCAATGGAATCGATTTTGTCAGAAAGGCTTTGTTTACAAGGCCACCAGTTGCGCGCTCCCTCGGGTTGCGAAAGGGTGGTTATTACGGGAAACCCGTTGTGAAACGACTGCTGAAATGAACCAAAGCCGGTAGCGGCAGGATCGCCTTCATAAACAATTTCAAACGTTCCCATTTCATTTCTATCCAACGTTTCAGGCAGCATAATCTCCACCCGGTTGTCACGATGCACAAATTCAAGCCCGTGGCCATTGCATGTCACAGCATGTACATTCATGTTACCCGATAAATCAATGCTTACTTTTTCCAAACGGTTAACCAACGACTCAAATTCAAAATATACGTTCCCTGATATGTAATTCACGGCCGGATCAACTTCAAGGGTTAAACGGTTATAGGTAAGGTCCCACTTTTCAGCGCCTTCCGACTCAGTTTGCTGAAAATATTTTTGTCGGGCAGTAAGCATTTCTGCTTCAAAAAACTGCTTGTCAAATCCCAATCCCTGCCCGCTTACAGGAAACGATAAGGCCAAAACCATAACAAACGTGAATGCCGATATTTTGTAGAATTTTCCCACCTTAATAAAAAACAATTACCGTGATAAAGTTCAAAACAAAATTTAACCTGAACTATTCATAAATCATAAAAATATGAATAAAGTTCATTCGCCAGCTGGCGAACCGATTTAGATAGCTTGTCCCGAACTTGATTCGGGAAAGTTTAACTTTTTTAAAAAAGTTTTACTGAATCTTAGTCGCTATCAAAGATAGGAGGCTGTCCAAAAAGTGATAAAAGGTGTCATTTCGATTGTAATGAGAAATCTGTTTGATATAGATATCAACATCTTATAAGAGAGCGGATTTCTCTCCGCCAGCTGGCTATTGCCGTTAACTTTGGCATAATATTGTTTCTTTAAATATCTGACAATGTGTTTTTTTGCCTTTCTTTTGTTCAATTATTAGATTCGGAATTAATGGATTAAATATTTTTATAAACCATTCGTCT
>JAIOZY010000090.1 GCA_021740385.1 Prolixibacteraceae bacterium
TTTGCAATTCAAAAGATTTTCAATATAATTTGTTTTTTCTTTTTTTATTAGAAAATTATACATACATTTGAAAACATTAAACTAAACCTTATAATAACATGCACCCCTGCCCCTTTAATACAGGAACGCGGTTTTTTTCTAAAAGCATCATTTTGCTGATGCTGACAGTCCTCTTTCTTCCGGGATTATCACACGGACATGAAAACGATAAGCATTTTACGCTTAAAGGAAACGTCTCCGGTTACTCCACCCGGGAAACACTTACCGGCGTAAATGTCTACATCAAAGGGACCACAACCGGCACGGTTACTAATGAACGCGGCTACTACTCGCTGGAAGCCCCGGCAGGAAAACAAACCATTGTGTTCAGCTTTATCGGTTATAAAACCCTTGAAAAAGAGGTTACCCTTTCTGCCGATAAAACCCTGAACATCCGGCTTGAACCTTCAGAAGAATTATTGGGCGAAGTACAGATCACGGCCCAGCGCCGCTTTTTCGGGAACATGGAATACGGGCGTGAACTGCCCTCCATCAATGCAGAAGCGATTTCAAAACAAAACAGCGGCAATGCTTCCGACATCCTCCATGCACGCGTGGCCGGGGTTTGGGCAACCAAAACCTCGGGGGCTCCCGGCGACCAGCAAAAAATCCGCATCAGGGGACAGACCTCGTTCTTTTCCTCGGCCGAACCGTTGTACGTGATCGATGGTGTGCCCGTGCCCATTGTGAACCTCGCCAGCCTTGGTATTGGCGATTTGAACGTGCACGACATTGAAAACGTGACCATCCTGAAAGATGCCTCTTCTTCTTCGCTGTATGGCTTCCAGGGGGGCAACGGGGTGATACTGATCGATACCAAAAAAAGCACGGCAAACAAACTGACATTTTCAGCCAAAACCGGTTACCAGTGGTTCGATAATTATTACGACCTGATGGGAACCAAAGATTTTCTTGAATCGCTCGACATGGCACAACAGACCATTAAATCAAATATCAGGAAACGTTACCCGGAATACACGCCCACGCTTTGCGACCACAACCGGCAGGATGAAATATTCCGGAGCGGGCTTTCGCAGGAGTACCAGTTATCGGGTAGCGGAAAAGCTGGCCCAATTGGGTATTATGCATCGGGCAATTACACAAACCAAACAGGGATTATAGAAAACACAGGTTTCGAGCGATACACTTTTCTGACCCATCTGAGTACAAACATCAGGAAAAAACTGGCCATTGACGTGAGCTACCGGTGCAATTACCAGGAAAATATTAACAACCAAAACGAATACATGGGCAACCAGGTCATAATGAAGGGCATTGCGGTGGCTCCCTGCCTGGAATGCACCCCCGATTCGCTTTTATATAATAGTGACAGGGAATTGTTTCAAAGAACCCTTACAAGGTACGACCTGCTCAACGGGCTGGACACCCCACAGAACATTATTGATCGAAACAACCATTCCTACAATTTTTTTTCCCATGCGGGTAGTTTTATGGGGCACTACCGGTTCAACGACAAACTTAGTTTTAATGTTATTGAATCGTTTATGGCGCGCAATTCTGTTTACAAAGCGGCTACAATTTTTAACCAGATTACTTACAAATATTATAATGGTACGCAAAGTGTGAACATGAAAAGCGAAGAATCAGTCCTTTTGCTGAACCACCAGGCCAGCCTGTCGTACAACAATACATTTGGGCAGCACGGCGTGAACTTCCTGCTGGCCCACCGGTACTATGCCGATAACCTGCACTGGCAGGTCGACTCGCTGGAAAACACGCTGCCCGAACATTATTACCTGCGGAATTCCATGGCCGGGTATGGCACAAAGGGCTCCGTGATCCGTAAGATCGGTTCGTATATTGCCCATTGTAGTTACAATTATCAACAAAAGTACTTTGTCTCGGCCATAGCAAACCTTAGCCGCATACAGGAAGGGCTGTATATCGATTACTACAACCTTTTCCCCTCGTTATCGATAAGCTGGGACATGGCAAAAGAACCGTTTATGGCAGGCAGCTTTATTGATGAGCTGAACCTGTATGCCAATTATGGCGAAAGTGGCAACTATCCGCTGAACGGGCTATCGAATAATATCTATGAAAACATACCGAATACCTTTAGCGATTCAACCAGTACACACCCGTATGTTTCCCAACTTGCCAACCGTTTTTTGCAGCATGAAAGTACCGCCGAGATAGACGTAGGTTTAAAAAGTTCTTTTTTAAATCAAAGGATAAAACTTAATGCAGCGTACTTCTTTAAAAAAATCGGGAACCAGATTATCCAACGGGACATCCCCTATTATTACGGCGGGGGCAAAGCTTATATCAACCTGGGCAACATAGAAGTAAAAGGATATGAGTTCGATATTGAAGCAACTCCGGTAGAGACAAAACATATAAACTGGAAAGTGAAGGGGAATTTTTCGGTCAGCAAACAAAAAGTAACCAAACTTGCCGATAACCAGAATATGCTGTTTAAATCGGACGACATGCTTTTCCCCAACTTCATTATTTCCCAGAATGGTTCGCTGGGCGATATTTACGCATTTAAATACCTTGGAAAATGGACAAAAGAGGATGAAGATTTAAATGACATACGGTACATGGAAAAATTTGGGATAAAGTACCTGAATGTGGATACTATAGGTACGGGTGTTGTTGATGATGACAAAACAGTGGTTGGAAATTCAATACCCGATTTTAACTGGAACCTGATCAGTTCATTGCAGTATAAGGAATTTTCGCTCGATTTTACGGTCTACTCCTCATGGGGGATGCAGAAATTCAATGCCACGCGCGCGGGGACAATGCTCACCGGGGTAAACAGGGAAGTAAACCAATTGTATGCCGACAGCCTGAGGGGGATCAACTTTTTTTATTTTTATGAATCTTCCTTCTTTGTTGAAGATGCCGGTTTTATCAGGCTGAAGAACATCACCCTGGGGTATGAACCCACGAAAAAGATTCTGGGCGTTAACTGCCGTTTTTCACTGAGTTTTGAGAACCTTTACACATACACGAAATATAAAGGCTACGATCCGGAGGCAACCATTTTTACCGACAACAATTTCTCGGACAACGCGGTTGACCGGGGCGCTTACCCCAACCCCAAATCAGTGTATTTTTCAATAGAGATTAAGCTATGAAAAAAGTAACGGGACATATTGCGGGAAAATCACCCCATCGTGTCATTCCGACGACAACGGAGGAGGAATCTGTTCGTATTCGCAGAGAAACCTCACAAGCGTCCGGTAAATTAGATGTAAAAAGTCGTGTCACCCTGAACGATGTAAAGGATATTTCCAATTACAAACAGATCTCTCCTAACGTCGAGATGACACAGAATACAAATTCCGTCATTGGTACTATAGGAGAAATCAACCCGCATTCACAGAGATTCCTCACATACATTCGGAATCACACCTCTTTTCAGATTTTTCCTGTCATTGTCCTCTTATACCAAAATTTTCCGGGTATAGTTATTGGAATGACAAAATTAAAAAACAAAATTCTGTTTATTATCGGGATAATATTCCTGATTCATTTCACTTCCTGCAGCCTGTTTTTTGAGCCGGAAGAAACCGACATATCCCAAATTGAAACGTTTGAACAATTAATTGATGCAACAAATGGTGTCTATGGACAATTTCAAGCAGCAATAACAAAAAGGAATTATCTTTTTTTGAATTTCAATTGTGATGATCTTTTTGCAGGTGGGGGTTCAGTAATTAATGATTGTATTTACGGAGGCAATCCTAAGCTTGATGAAAATTATGTGTATGCAGCCCTTTTCAAGGTAGTGGCTTCTATAAATAACATTTTTGAACAATTTGACATTTATGGTGAGAAAGATAATAGGAAAAGAGAAATATTTGGCGAACTTCTTTTTTTAAGGGCTTACTGCTATTTCAGGTTAGTGAGGTCATACGGGCAAATTCCAATAATTGATGATCCATACATTAACTATACAGTATCAAAATCATCTTTTACTGAGATTTACGAGTTTATTGAATATGATTTATTCCAGGCAATTCAATTTTTACCTGACAACAACAAACATTGCAGGTTTCCTTTTGAAACACCGCACAGGGGAGTAGCCAAAGCGATGTTGGCAGAGGTTTACCTGAGCTGGGCAGGTTTCCCGGCAAAAGATCGGTCGAAATACAAATTGGCAGCAGAAATGGCACGGGAAGTTATAGATAGTTCTTCATTTTTCGGATTTAATTTATTACCTGATTTTGCTGATCTATGGAAAGAATCCGGCAGATATAATCAGGAGTCAGTTTTTAGCATCTATGCTGAAAATCCATCCTTTTATACTGGTTCTTGCTTCTCCAAACCCATTAGTGAAAATTTTCACATAGGTTATGATTTTACAACAGACAATGAAATTTTGATACATTCCTTGAATATGCGTACCGAAGTAAATTTTTACAACTCATATCCCAGAAGTTACAGGAAAGACATTACTTTTTTCAATTTTATTTTTGAACCAAAATCATTTTCAAAAGAATATCCGGCCACAGATAGCGATTATGTATACATCGATAAAGTTGACTTATGCTCCAGGATACATTACAAAAAGTTTTATTTGGACACAACGCTGATATTGAATAACCGGGAAACTTCAGATTCTTATTTTGAAAGATATTTTAATATTTATATTATACAGGGAAGTCCATGTATCTATTTATTCCGCTATGCCCACACGTTGCTCACTTATGCCGAGGCTTCTGCCCGCTCGGGTAATCTTGATGACAAAGCTTATGAAAGTATAAACAGGATACGGCGCAGGGCAAATAATGTTGACATTAATATTCCATCGGCCTTTGACCTTCAGCCCGGTTTATCGGCTGAAGCCTTTGCCGATTCGGTTGTAGCGGAACGAGGATGGGAACTGGCCGGGGAACATGAGGGGCGTTGGTTCGATTTGTTGCGGTTGGAACGATCAACCCAGATAAAAAACGGAACAGGCAAATACACGGAGGATAACTTTTTTTTCAGAAAATACGAAAAAATTGAGGAATATTTAATTCCTATTCCTGAAAGGGATGCCATCTTAAATCCTAATCTAAACAATTAAGATACAGTCACATAGCAAGAATAAACAAAATAATGAAAATGTAAAACATAAGCTCTAATTCTAATAACTAACAAAAAAATTTACATTATGAAAAAAGTATTTATTTCAAAGCTACTAATAATTGTGGTTACATCTTGTTTGGCAGGATATAACAATGTAGGTGGTACAGTTTACGAAAGCTGGGGAGAAAATCCCAAAGAAGGTAGAAATACAGTAGAAGTTAATAGTTCTCTTTATCAAACATTTTATCTGAACTATGATATTGTTAGTGACGCATTTTTTGAAAATTGTTATGCTGAATTTTGGGCTTCTGTTGCTACTGATGGTGGTCATATTTTTAGATTTTATTATTATGAAGGAGGCGATCCTCTATGTGATATTGATACAATATTAATAAATTATTATGTTTATTATACGTTTGTGCGATGGTATGCTGAAGTAAATGAAGAAAATAAATATTGTTCATTAAGTGTTAATTTATCATGGTAAACTATTATAAAAAAATGTTATGAAAAAGTTATTTATGTTACAATTATTGTTAGCTATATCTTTATTTAGTTATTCTGGATATAATAGTACAGGAGGTACTGTTTATGCTAATTGGGGAGATAACCCCAAAAAACACACAAATTATGTAGCCGTTAATCTTTATAGCGATGATTGTTCTACATTTTATGTGCATTATGATATGGTAAGTGATGCTTCCAAAGGAAATTGTAGTGCTTATTTCGATGCAAAAGTTTATTATGAGGACAACTTTGTTTATACTTATCAGGGGTATGATGGAGGTGTTCCTCTTGTTTCATGCGACACCTTAACAGTTATTCCAGGTTTTTTTATTGATTACACAAAAATATATTGGAAATTAGGTGTTTACGAATCAAATAAATATTGTTCGATTAGTGTTAATATGAATTGGTGATTTTTAAAATATTGAAACATTGTTTTCTGTTTTAAAAAGTATTATAACCTATTGGCGGTTAGCAAAGAAGATAAGGCATTTGGCAGGCAAGACAATACTTTTTTCATGATCAAAAAGAATGATGGATACTTTGTGCCCATTTCAGAAGAAAACATTTTATTAAACCCAATTTTTGGGGAAGGATGAAAACGAATAAATTAAAATATTGCATATTTATAACTTGCTTCTTTATTACTTCCTGCAGCCTGTTTTTTGAACCGGAAGAAACCTCTGTTTCAAGAATTGAGACCTACGAACAGTTGGTCGATGCGGTTGGAGGCGTTTACGGGCAGTTCCGCCAGGCCGTCGATACAAAAACATTTCAATTCATTAACTTTAATGGCGATGATATTTTCAGTGTTGGGGGGAATCTTTACCGGACATACTATCAGGGAGACTCTTCAGATTGTTGGACTACCAATGAACACTTAATGGCACATAATGAAAACTATGTTTATACTTCGTTGTACGAAGTTTTAACCACGTTGAACAATATCCTCACCCAGTTTGATGTAGGTTCTGTAAAAGTTAAGTCCATAAGGGAAGTTTTAGGCGAACTGTACTTCATAAGGGCATACTGTTACTTCAGGCTTGGGCGAACTTATGACAGGCCACCCCTTATCTCCGACAGTAATATTAGTTACTCGATAGCCAGGCCATCGTTTGCCGAAATTTATGAATCGATCGAATATGATTTATTGAAAGCAATCCGGTTGCTTCCGGCAAACAACAGCGAAAACCGGGTTCCTTATGAGACTCCGCACAGGGGAACGGCCAAGGCTTTGCTGGCCGAGGTTTACCTCAACTGGGGGGGCTACCCGGTTAAAGATAACTCAAAATATTCCCTGGCCATGCAAACCGCCGGAGAGGTAATCGACAGCGCAGACTTTTTCGGATTTGGCCTTATATCCGATTTTGCTGCATTATGGGACGGAACAAATCCCTATAACAACGAGTTGGTATTTACGGTTTTTGGAGCCGGCTATCTCTATAATGCAGATTGCCAAAAAAGGTTTTATAGTGATAGCATAAGTACAATTTATAATGGATTCTCAACCGATAATCAATTTTTTTATTCTACAAATTTTTATACCGAAGTGGAATTCTATAACAATTACCCAAAAAATTACCGTAAGGAAATAACCTTTTTTACCCGTATTTATGTTCCCAATGAAAATTGGGTACGTTATTACCAACTTGATACCGGCTATTTTTATATCGAACAAATTGATGAATGCTCGAGAGTAAGTTTCAGAAAATTCTATCTAGATACAATACTGGTTCCGGAAGAAATTCGCGGTACATTAGCAAGTAGTTTGCCTGTTTACAAATATGACCTGTACGGTTGTCCACGCATCTACCTGCTCCGCTATGCCCAGACCTTATTGACTTATGCCGAGGCAGCCGCCCGTTCGGGTAACCTTGATGAAAAGGCCTACAATTGCGTAAACATGGTGCGTCGCAGGGCAAATAACCTGAACATAAACGCTCCATCGGAGTTTGACCTTACAGGCCTTTCGCCTGAAGCCTTTGCCGATTCGGTGGTTGCCGAGCGTAGCTGGGAATTGGCCGGCGAACCCGAAGGGCGATGGTTTGACCTTTTACGCCTTGAAAAAATGGAAGAAGTTTTAGGCCGGGAAGACAATACTTTTTTCAGGATCAAAAAGATTGATGGATACTTTATACCTATCCCTGAAGAAGATGTTTTATTGAATCCGAATCTGGGGGAGAAAGAATGAAAATGATATTTGACAAATGAAACATAAGCCCGATATAAACAACTTAAAACTAACAATTTAAAATCTATAATTATGAAAAAAATTAAACTATTATTTATGGCATTGGCTTTGTCCTCATATTGTTTTGCAGGTTATAATAGTGGAGGCAATATAGCATATGGTTCTCATGGTGCAAATCCACAATATGGCAAGAATACAGTATATTTATATAGTAGAGAATACCAGTGCTTTTTTTTTAGTTATGATATGAGCACAAATGTCCCAACAAATGGAGAAGATATGGCTTATGCTAGATGTGAGGCACATATATGTGCTCCAATACATGGTTCTAAGTCTAAGGAATTCATCTTAACAGAAGAAACTGAAGGGCAACACTTAGAAGATACTTATATTTTTCAATTTCCATCTAATACATTGATTTATTATAATATTATAGAATGGAGTTGTGAAGTAGAATCCGGAACAGTATATTATTGTTCAGCAAGCATTAACCTTGGATGGTAACAATTAATAACATATTCAAAATATAAATCATAGAATAGAATTATTATAATTTTTATTTAAAATCGGGCTTATGTTTCTTAAAATATATTACAAAATCGAATTGGGATTATTTATTCTAATCATTTTCTTCTCCTGTACTAAATCCCGAATTGACAAAAATCCAGTAATAAAAATTAACGATTTTCAGATCAGTCAACATGAATATAATCATGAATTGAACAAGGTTAAAGGGAAAAATACCAGCGAACAGTATATAAACGGCTGGAAAAAGAATTATCTGGAAAATTCTTTTTTAATTTATGATGCATATAAAAAAGGTTACGATACAGTGGTTTCCATTAACGATCAACTAATTGCTGTTTCTGATTTCATGATGGTACAAAAATACGGGTATTTGTGGAAAGAGACGGTTTCTCCAGTTGTCGACGATTTTATGTTGGTAACCGATGAAAAAGCAGAAAAAAGGAAAAAGCTGTTTTATTTCGATTACATCATTGTTAAAAATCCCGGCTCCACTAATCTAAAATTGAAGATCAATTCAATCGAAGATTATAATAAACTTAAAAGCCAGAGTGCTACAAATACGAATATTCAAACCGGTTATGCCTCGCTGCAATGGCCCTTTACGCTGTTCTATGAAAACAGCAACGAGCTTTATGCTATGCAACCCGGTGAGATCTCATCACCTGTGCGGTTCTTTGAAGATATCTATTATTTTTACCTTGACCACATTGAAATTGTTGAGTTAACAGAAAATGACAGAAAAAATTTATCGGCACAGTTACAAAAAATCAAGGAAGATGAAATTGATGATAAGAAAACAGAAGAAATGCTGTTAAACGGGAAGCCAGTTTTAAATGAAAAAGGAATTAACGACTTATTTCTATTTTGTAAACAAGGAAATAATTTCTATGAATACCTACAGAATCCTAAATTGTTAACATATCAAATTAATGAAAAACAATTTACACTTGATTATAAGATATTTACCAGTCGTTATAACCTTTTACCATACAAACCGGTATTAAAAGACAGTGCTCAAATCGTTTCCGAAATCTATCAATATTTTTATGACGATTACCTTAAAAATGAAGCTTTAAACCTGGGCTTGTATTCAAAAGATGAATTTGTACTGGATAAGAGGAATTATAAAAATAAACTGTTGCTGAACCATTATAACAATGTTCATTTTATCGATTCAGTAAAAATTGACAGTACTGAATTACGGGAATATTATTTAAACAATATTTCAACTTATACCATTCCCGAAGGGTTTTGCCTTGATATCTTTTATTTCAACAGGGCTGAAAATGCTGAGCAATTTTTGAAAGAATTAGCTTTTAAAACTGAATCTCAAAAAGAATACATGGATAAGGCTGTAA
>JAIOZY010000091.1 GCA_021740385.1 Prolixibacteraceae bacterium
AGCTCGTGCTCTACCAATGCCGAAAAATATAAAATCTGTGATTTTATTAATTTTTCGAGCATCCTCGATAAAAAATGAAATTTTCTCAAAAATTTCTGTTTTATCGGGACTGAGCTATTCTCGCATATTTAAAAGAACTTTAAATTAAAAAAAACCAAAGTACCCGGAGGGGGACTTGAACCCCCACAGCCATTACGGCCATTGGATTTTAAGTCCAACGTGTCTACCATTCCACCACCCGGGCATCCCAGCTTTAAGAATTCCCTTATAGTGGAATCCCTCTAAATTTTTTATTTGAACTTTCTGAGCGAGAAACGGGACTCGAACCCGCGACCCCGACCTTGGCAAGGTCGTGCTCTACCAACTGAGCTATTCTCGCTAATTTTAAAGAACATTAATTCCTTTGTGAAGTCGTGCTCTACCAATCCCGATATTTAGAAAATTTTTAATTTTCGTAAAATATCGTGGACTCTCGAAAAACTACTGAATTCTTTTTTGAAGAATTCTTGTTTTTCGGAGCTGAGCTATTCTCGCATATTTAAAAGAACTGTAATTCGTCTGAAAGCTCGTGCTCTACCAATGCCGATCCGCCAACCGGCGGATTCGAGCATCCTCGATAAAAAATGAAATTTTCTTAAAAATTTCTGTTTTATCGGGACTGAGCTATTCTCGCAATATTTCTTAGAACCTGCTACTTTTGCGGATGCAAATATAAAACATTTTTCGTTTCCCGGAAAATGTGACCCCCCATTTTCAATTAAAATGAAATCAGGCAAGCAATTGGTTTTATTTTGAGTTCTTTATACCGCTTATTTTTTTTATTTCATTCAACTTATTCAAGGCCTCAACCGGGGTAAGGTTATTCACATCGAGATTGGCAATTTCATCCCTGATTTGTTTTAAAACCGGGTCGTCGAGCTGGAAGAAACTCAGTTGCATTCCCTCCCGTTCGGTGCTGATTGTTTCAAGGGGTTTCGAAAGTGAATCTTTCCGATGGGTATCTTCAAGCTGCAATAGAATTTCCTTGCTGCGTTTTATCAAACTTTTAGGCATACCGGCCATTTGGGCAACGTGTATCCCGAAGCTGTGGTTACTGCCGCCCCTGACAAGCTTTCGGATAAAAATGACTTTATTGTCAACTTCCTTTACCGATACGTTGAAATTTTTTATCCGGCTAAACGTATGTTCCATTTCGTTTAACTCGTGGTAATGGGTGGCAAAGAGGGTTTTGGCCTTGTACTTCGGGTGCTCGTGTATGTATTCGGCAATGGACCAGGCAATTGAAATCCCATCGTATGTGCTGGTACCGCGGCCCAGCTCGTCGAGCAGGATCAGGCTGCGGTCCGAAAGGTTATTCAAAATGCTGGCGGCCTCGTTCATTTCAACCATAAAAGTCGATTCGCCCAGCGAAATGTTATCGGAAGCGCCAACACGGGTAAATATTTTATCTACAATACCTATTTCTGCTTCCCTGGCCGGCACGAAACAACCCATTTGCGCCATAATTACAATTAGTGCTGTTTGCCTGAGCAATGCCGATTTCCCCGACATGTTGGGACCGGTAATGATGATGATCTGTTGATCATCCCGATCGAGAAAAACATCGTTGGCAATGTAGCTTTCGCCGATGGGCATTTGCTGCTCAATTACAGGATGCCTTCCCCCCTTTATCGAAATGTTTGTTGAATCGCTCACAACCGGGGCAACGTATTTGTTAGTTTTAGCAACCGAGGCAAACGAAACCAGGCAATCGATTTGTGACAAAATGGTTGCATTTAGCTGAATAGCCTGAATGTATTCGGTTAACGAAGAAACCAGTTCATCGAACAAGCGTTGTTCAAGGGCCAGGATTTTTTCCTCGGCACCTAGAATTTTTTCCTCATATCCTTTCAGTTCTTCGGTAATGTACCTTTCGGCACTTACAAGGGTTTGTTTCCTGATCCACTCGGGCGGCACTTTATCCTTGTGGGTGTTCCGCACTTCGATATAATAGCCAAAAACATTGTTGAAGCTAATTTTAAGCGAGGGAATGCCGGTACGTTTAATTTCCCGTTCTTGCATTTTAAGCAGGAAATCTTTGCTGCTGGTTTTTATTTCACGTAGTTCGTCCAAATCGGAATTTACACCGGGTGCAATCACATTCCCCCGAACAACCTGGCTTGGCGGGTCGGGGAAGATTTCTTTTTCTATCCGTCCGACGATTGTTTTACACGGGTTTAACTGCTCGCCAAATTTTATCAGGGTATCGTTACCCGATTGCATGCATTGTTCCTGAATGGGCTCAAGGGCCTGAAGTGAAACTTTTAACTGCACCACTTCGCGGGGGTTGATGCGCTGAACAGCAACTTTTGAAATGAGGCGTTCAAGGTCGCCAATTTCACGCAAATGGCCTTCAATTTCTTCTTTCAAATCGGGCGTTGAAACGAGACAGCTAACGGCACTCAGGCGGCTGTTTATGGCATCGACATTTTTTAACGGAAAAGAAACCCAGCGCCTGAGCATACGGGCACCCATGGGCGTAAGGGTTTGATCGATTACATTTATGAGGGGTTTTGCCCCTTCGTTAAGGGGGTGCAGCAATTCAAGGTTTCGTATAGTAAAGCGGTCGAGCCAAACGTAATTGTCCTCTTCGATACGCGCCAGGTTCGAAATGTGCTTTATATGATGGTGCTGCGTAATATCGAGGTAGTGCAAAATGGCCCCGGCGGCAATAATGCCGTACTCGAAGCGGTGAACCCCGAAACCTTTCAGCGATTTCACTTCGAAGTGCCGGAAAAGCCTGTCGGTAGCTGCATCGGTTGTATATACCCAGTCGTCGAGATTAAAAGTGTAAAATTTGTGCCCGAAATGGGTGTTAAATTTCTCGGTTTTTCCACGCTGAAAAAGCACCTCTTTGGGTTGGAACGAATTCAACAATTTATCAACATATTCAAACGTGCCTTCGCCGGTGAGGAATTCGCCGGTCGATATGTCGAGAAAAGCCACACCGGCCATCTTTCGGTCGAAATGTACCGAGGCCAGGAAGTTGTTTTCGCGGTGGTTCAGGATGTTATCGTTTATTGAAACACCCGGTGTTACCAGTTCGGTAATGCCGCGCTTCACAATTTTTTTTGTCAGTTTGGGGTCTTCAAGCTGTTCACAAACGGCAACACGCTGTCCGGCACGCACAAGCTTGGGCAAATACGTGTCGAGGGCATGATAGGGAAAACCGGCCAGCTCGACGGAACTTGCCGAACCGTTGGCACGTTTGGTTAAAGTTATGCCCAATATGCCCGAAGTTTTTATGGCATCATCGCCAAAGGTTTCGTAAAAGTCGCCCACCCTGAACAGCAAAAGCGCATCGGGGTGCTTTTCTTTAATGGCATAATACTGTTTCATTAAAGGTGTTTCGACGTATTTTTTTCCTTTGGCCATGCAAATTATTTTTCAAGATTAGCAAAGATAATTTTTTAACAGGGCGATAGAAAATTGATATTGCTAAATGTGCGCTTTTATAAAAACAAAAAAGGCACCCGCTATTCCGGATGCCTTATGTTGGGGCCTAAGTAATTGCCTAATACTTAAGAATCTTATATGATTCGGATTGGGATTGAACAATGTATAATCCCTTTTCCCATCCCGAAGTGTTTATAATACAATTGCTTTCATTGTTGGCTCTGTGAATAACTTTCCCGCTTGAATTGTAAACTTCTACACAAACTTCTTTATTGCTGCTTGATGTTATTTGCAGAATATCGGAAAACGGGTTCGGACTAATTTTTAAAAAGTTATTGGTTAGCCCGGTAATTCCATCGGGGGTTTGCGGCCCGGCATTAAAATCGGAATAGTGGTATTCGCCCCGGTATTTTTCAACTACCGATTCGGTTACATAGTCCCAGCTATGGCAAATGGTATTGCCAATGGCACCAAACTGAAAGAAAAACGGATCGCAAAAATCGGCGTACGAAGAGAAGTATGTGTCCAGTTCGAAAGGGTAAACCAACTCATCAACATCGATACTGTTGTCATAAGAAAACTGATCTTTGTACTGCATCGAGAAACCGATAACCTCATATTCATCGTTATATACTTCATAAAAATCGCGTTTTTCCGAAAGTTTGCCATCAGTATAATCATATTCGGTATACGTGCCGCCAAACATGCTGTTGTATTCCTCTTTAATGAGCAGTCCGTTTGCATAGGTATAAACATTTTCAAACGAGACTATGGTTTCGCCCATGTATGAACCGCTTTCTGTTTCGCGGGTTATGTTCCCGTTTTCATCGTACGTTGTAACAAGGGTTGAAGCTACCTCCAGTTCGCCGCTATCTTCCGAAATGTATTGCGTTCCCATTTGGGTTTCCTGCCCGCTGGCATTGTAGGTAAAAGCCATACGAGCTTCCATCAAAAAGGTTTCCGAATCACTGTCGTAAGTATAATAGTCCATGGAAACTGGATGAGAAAGGTCGTTATATTCCATATCAGTTTTGCTCGAAAAAAACCATTCCCGGGATGTTTCATCCCAAAAGTAATCTTCAATGATAAAATGGGTCCCGTCGATTGGTGTATATACCGATTTCATCGTTTTGATCAAATTACCAGAGGCTTCTTCGTATTCCCAGAAAATTTGCTCTAACGGCAGGTCATTGTCCTGGTATGTTGTTTCTTCTTTTTCCACCACAACAAAACCCTCAAAAGCATCAAGGTTACGATCGATAAAGAGGGTACGGTTACCGTTTGCATCGTATTCTATTTCCTGGTGCTCCTGCAATTCAAGCGTTTCACTAAAACTGTCGTAATTGTAAAATTTGTAATCGGTTAGCAATCCGACATCGTTATATGCAAATGTTTTATTCGATCCATCGGGATAACTGATTTTATCGAGCATTTTTTTCGTAGCGGCGGTACTTTTTAAATTACTACTGTTTACATTTTTGGGCACAAAGGCAAACGCTTTTTGCCTGAAAAGTCTTGTTTTTTCTCGTTGAACTTCAACTTGTTCTTTTAATTTTTGATTTGCGTTAACGTTTGAAACAAAAACAAACAACGGAATCAACAGGGTAAAAAATATTTTCATTCGTTTATATTTATAATTTGATTTATCTTTAATGAAAAGAAACGAAACATCATTTTCCGGGCTCGCAAACATAAACATTTCGATCCCGGTTTTCAAGTGTAATGTGTAAATGCTTTATGTTAACACAAAACCGTGGTGGTTTAACCTGTAAAAGACAAAATAATGAACAAAACAGCCATTATAACAGGTGCCGGGCAAGGCATTGGCCGGGCAATAGCACGGGCTTTTGCCAACAAAAACTATCGTGTAGTTATTGCCGAAATCGATAACGAAAAAGGCGAACAATCTGCCAGTGAAATAAATGAACGGGGCGGCAAAGCCCATTTTGTTGCATGTGATGTTTCAAAAATTGCCGATATAGAAAAGCTAATTGAAAAAACCATTAACCGTTTCCATCGCATAGATGTATTGATCAACAATGCCGGTTTATCGGAATTTACCGATGTTTTTACCCTTACTGAAGAAGATTGGGACCGGGTAATAAATACAAATTTAAAAGGGACATTCTTTGCTTCGCGCGAAACAGCAAAATACATGAAGGAAACAGGTGGTTCAATAATTAACATTGCATCTACACGGGCCCTTATGTCTGAGCCGAACAGTGAGGCCTATGCCGCATCGAAAGGCGGCATTTTATCGCTAACACATGCATTGGCAGCGTCATTTTCAAAACACCGCATTAGGGTTAATGCCATACTTCCTGGCTGGATTGAAACAGGTGATTATTCTTTGTTGAAAGAAAAAGACCATGCCCAGCATCTTTCGGGGCGGGTTGGCAAACCTGCAGATATTGCCAGCGCCTGCCTCTTTCTGGCAAATGAAAATAATAGTTTTATTACAGGCACAGAATTGATTGTTGACGGTGGAATGACACGTAAGATGATTTACGAAGAGTAATTAGCTTAAAGCGATTTAAAAAACGATGTAAATACATTGACCTGAAACCACTCCCTGCCGTAAAAATAGAAGAGAATAAGCAAAGCTGACAGGAAAGCAATTATTGTCCCAATTTCGCGGCCAGCCAGTTTTTTCCCGGCCCGCAGAAATTTATCGCCGGCTTTGGTAGCCCATTTATCAATGTGGGTAAAAAGCGGATAATAAATAACAATAACAACCGCCATCCCGATCCAGGTAAAAACATGTGGCGGAAATTTCCACTTGTAGGTGAGCATGTAATTGTCGACCCAAATGGTCACCAAATTGGCCAAAAGTATACCAATTAACAATACCATGAATTTGAATATCTTTTTCCAGGTCATTTCTTCGTTTACATTGTAAGGGTTAAAATAAGTTTGTTGAAATCGATTACTGCTTTGTGTTTTACCAGAAAATCGCTGCCAAACAGTCCGGCTATGTTTTCGTCGGCAAATTTTTTATATAATTTTTTTACGTAGGAAAGGTCGATTAGTGCCACGGGCATTTTGCTATACGTGAAGTTTCCCAGCTTCATGTCGCTGATGTACCCCGCCCGGGTTTTAATTTTACCTTCTCCAATTCCGGCCGATTCTATCTGTGTCAACTTATCTTCACATTCATCAAAAAAACCGTTCATGTTAATGTCGAAAACGGTTTTCGATGCCCCGGTATCGACAATCCATTTTACCTTTTCCCCGTTTGCCATATCTGTTTCCAAAAGCAGGTGGTAATTTTCATCTTCGAGTTCCACAAGCTGAAGCGGCACCTTTATTTTTTCATTTTTTGCCATCATGCCGTGAAGATAAAAAAAAGAATTTCTTAACTTGTTGAAAAATTCTTTGTCATGTTACAATTTACCCACAAACTTAAAACATCGATCACCGATTTTTTATCGCTCATTTATCCTAACTTATGTTTTTGTTGTGGCAATGCCCTGGTAAATCAGGAAAAAGCAATTTGTCTTAAATGCCTTGTAGGTATGCCCCGTACCCATTACCACCTGGTACCCGATAACCCCGTTGAGCAGTTGTTTTGGGGCCGGGTGCAAATTGAAAAAGCCACGGCCTGGTTTCTTTTCCAGAAAGGGAGCCCTTACCGGAACCTGTTGCACCAGCTAAAATACAAAGGCCAGCGACAGATAGGTGTAGAACTTGGGGCAAATTTTGGCGCCGATTTAATGCAGGTGAATTATTTTGCCAATGTGGATGTGATTGCTCCGGTCCCCCTGCATCCACGGAAAAAGCGAAAGCGGGGTTACAACCAGAGCCTGGCCATTGCCGAGGGGCTGGCCTCAATAATCGATAAACCAATAAATACCGACACGCTTTACCGGAAAAGTTATTCCGAAACCCAAACCCGGAAGGGCCGCTTCGAACGCTGGGAAAATGTAACCGAAATTTTCGATATCAGGAACAATCAAACTTTTGAAGAAAAGCATGTTTTACTGATCGACGATGTAATTACCACCGGATCGACCATTGATGCCTGTGCACAAAAAATACTGCAATGCAGGGGGGCTAAGGTAAGTGTAGCCGCGCTGGCATGGGCAGCGGTGTAAGGTCAATTTCTCACAAAGGCGCGAAGACGCAAAGAATGGTTATTCCGGCCGCTAAAAAACAGCTTTGCAATAAGCATAATAATTACTAACTTAGTAAGCCTTAAACACGTTAACAAACAGCACACTGCAAGTCCCCGAACATTTCAGGAGAAGGAAAACGGAAGAAGGGGGAAGGCCGGAAGGGAGGCAATAAAAGAACGCGTAAAAGGGGACATTTTTGAAAATATAAACTCCTAAAACCAGAATTTTAATATACAAGAAAATGAAAGCTTTAAATATGTTAATAATTGTCTCCTTGATCTTTCTTTTTTCATGTGAGAAAAGCAATGATATATTACTGATTAATTTGAATGGCTATGTTCAAAAAGGACCCTATTTAAATGGTACAGCAATCACAATTTCCGAACTATCAACTAAATTAATTCCTACAGGAAGAAATTTTTCATCTCAAATAGTTGATAACAAAGGAACTTTTGAACTTACCAATGTTGAACTTTCGTCAAATTTTGTTGAATTAAAGGCAGATGGATTTTATTTTAATGAGGTAACCAATTGCAACGCAGTTGCTCCGTTAACATTATATGTATTGTCAGATTTAACTGATAAAACAAACTTGAATGTTAATGTGCTATCAAATTTGGAGAAAAGACGTGTTGAATACTTAATCTCGTTAGATAGTAGCTTTAGCGTTGCAAAACAACAAGCTCAGACAGAAATTCTTAAAATATTCGAGATTGACAAGAATGACATGCCGGTATCTGAAACTTTAGATATCATGCAAACAGGAGATTATAATGCCATTTTATTAGCATTATCAATTATCCTGCAAGGGCAATTGGATGTTTCCGAATTATCAGAACTATTAGCAAATATTAGCACCGATATCCGAACAGACGGCATTTTAAACAGCAATACATTGGGCACTATACTAATAAACAACGCAAAAAATACAAATTTAAGTCAAGTTAGAACGAACCTTGAAAACAGGTATGAATCATTGGGCATGAACATTACTGTTACCGATTTTGAGAAATACGTAAATCACTTTATTAATCATACCAATTTTATCTATTCCGGTAATTCACAGTATCCTGATTCTGGTTTCTATGGAATGAATATTTTGAATCTCTCGGATACCATTTTTCAAGGAGACATTGAACCCGACTTTGGCGATGATTATCATTGTAGTATGAAAGTAAAATTGCATAATCTTAATTCAAAAGTACGAGTTGAGCTCACAGGAATGCAAGTAGTAGTATATGACATTCAGGGATGGATTACGAATGCAAATTCATTTCCTTATATCCACGACAATTACGTATTTGAAGCCGAAGGTGTTTTGTCGGCTGATTTAAGAATTCACTTTAAAGGTACGGGCAATGCAACCATTAAAATCTATGAAGATAGTAATACAAGCCCAACCAGGATTAAGACGATTACTTTAACATAAAGAATAGGCTATAATTTAACCTGAATAATTGACTTCGTATTTGCTGCGATAGCAATGATGGTGGTTATTTTTTAAATTTGAAAAGGAACAAATGTTTAAAGGAGTAGGAGGAAAATAAAATAAGTTTTCCTCCTATTTTATTTTCCGACCTCTCACACCACCGTACGTACGGTTCCGTATACGGCGGTTCCATTAGCCCACCCTCACTTTAAGGTAGTAATCCGAGAAAAATAA
>JAIOZY010000006.1 GCA_021740385.1 Prolixibacteraceae bacterium
AACCCAAAATAGTTCATCCTAATGTTTAACTTGTGCAACAGATAAAGATAACATATTAACAGAGGAGCCGGATACGGGAAACCTGTACGTCCGGATCTGCGGGGGGATAGGCAGAGCAATCCGCCATTCTATCCCGATTAGAAGCTTAGCTGAGGAGATGTTTTAGAATTTTAATAAAAACAGCGTTATTACTTTTAGGTACTACTGCTACAAAGGGTATCGTTCAATGGCGAGATAGGTGGTTTGCAAGCGTTTGTTTTTCAATTTTGCTTATCTTGTAACCTGACATGTAAGAGCGTTGAAATTGCCAACGAAACCATGCCCAAAACGTTAGCAACAAAGTAAAACGCTGTTAACTAATTGATCTTCAATTAAAATAAACAACAATAAAGAAGGCTGAAAGTAATAAAATCGGATTAGTTTCTTTTCAAAATCAAAATATTTAATCAAATTATGATTAAAACTCAAAAAATATGAAAAACAATTATTCGATTCTGTCACCTTACTTCAAAAGTATTGGCATCATATTTATTTTACTAATTTTCTCCTTTATCACTACAATCGGTCAAATTCCACAAACTGACTTTCGATTACAAAAATTGAATAACCTCTATGTAGGTGTAGATAATCCATTGGATATTGTCTCCATGAATGAGTTTGATAGCATTTCATTCTCCAACGGTACCATAATACCAAATAAATTTTCACCAACCAAAAGTATGAGTTTCTTAATAACTCCAGACAAAGTCGACAATTCTGGAGAAAGTAAAGTTACTATTTACCTTAATGGCAACCCTCTTGATGAAATGAATTATCGTTCTATATTAACACCATTACCAAAAGTACAATTTGCAAGAAAAAGTAATAGAGCAACCTTTTGTGTTGAATGTAATTTAGAAGCGGTTATGAAGGATTTTGATTATGATGTACATTTTGAAATTATTTCATTTGATTTAGTAGTCATAATAAATGGCGAACAAATTATGTTAACATCGAATAGTAACAAATTAACTCATCAGCAAAAAGCAATTCTTTACCAATTGACAACCGGGGACACCGTATTTCTCGAAAATATAAAAGTAACAGGACCAGGGGGAATACGTTCGGCTGAACCAATAAAAGTTGTCGTTCAGTAACAGTTCACCAAAGTCCCGCCGGTATAGGTTATTAACTGTTTCCCAAGTTGTTAACTCACCCTGCAACCCCCTTTTTCAACATCAACATTATTTTATTGAAAATAATTGTTTTGCTAATCTAAAGGTACCCGTGGAAAAAATCAAATCAATAATGTTTTTTTAACGTTCATATGTCACACATTCTGCATGTTACAATGAATTTGGGAATAATTAACTCATCACTGCTAAATGCTAATTTTATGTTTCCAGGTATATAAATATTAAAAGCAAAAGATTCTTTATAGGAAAACCAACTTCCAAAAGAGAATCATGTTAAATTATTTGACACTCTGTGTATGATAAATTTACAATGTCTTTTACAAGAAGAAACAATAAAGCATTGGATATGTTTAGATTACAATTTCAGCATCTTATTTGAACTTGATGAATTCGTACGAAATCAAGTTTAATATTATGAAACGAAGTATGGGCTTTTTCACTCTTTATTTTAAGTTTTTTAGAATTCTTATCAGCAAGATGGCCTTATTGAAACCGAACAAGAAATTTGGTTGATGCGATGAAGTATGAATATTACGAATTTTGAATATTAAATTAATAATAAGGTAAAAAATCTTTAACCACTTGGCCATGAAACTGAAAATTGCATTAAGAAATCTATTCAAAAATAAGGTTGATACATTTATTAACATGAGCGGACTGGCAATTGGGATTGCCGTCTTTTTCGTAATTACCATGTACTCCACACATGAATTGAGTTATGATAAATTCAATAGTAATTATAAAAATATCTATCAGGTTAATATCGGTGAAAATTTTTACACAAGTGCTCCACTTGCCAATTTAATGAAGGAAAGCATACCGGAAATACGGTCTGTTACCCGGATTGATTATTATGCGGGAGGAGGTCAATCTCCTTTTATTGAGGTTGATGAAAATGGTGGATCATCAAAAAAAGTAAAAGTTAAAAATGTTGCTTTCGCCGACAATACTTTTTTCGACCTTTTTAGTTTTAAGGTAATCTATGGCAATCCAAACACTGCTTTAAATAATCCATATTCAATTGTGTTAACCCGGAATACGTCACAGCTTTTGTTTGGAACCGATAATTCAGTAGGTAAATCCATCCATTATATTGGAGACAGGTCTAACCTGCCCGAAATGGATATGACGGTAACCGCAGTTATTGAAAATATTCCAGACAATTCATCGGTAACCTTTAATGCCGTAGCATCTTTCGCAACATTAATCTCCATTAAACCAACAGGAGTGGATATGGATTCAGACTGGTCAAACTGGATGTATAGTACCTTTGCTTTATTAGATAATGGCAACAGAAAAGTCGTCGAAGAGAAATTAGGCAAATTATGGGATAAATTGGAGACAATACATTTAGCTGAAAATGAACATCAGGAAATTGGTATCGTTTCGTTGTCGGATATTCCGTTTCATAACAATAATAAGCGACAATTAATTTTACTTATTCAGCTTGTCGGAATATTTATTTTAGCCCTGGCAATTGTTAATTTCGTTAACCTTACTATTGGTAAATCGTTATTGCGTGCGAGAGAAATTGGTATCCGAAAAGTTATTGGTTCATTACGCTTCGAACTCATCAAACAATTTCTTTTTGAATCGGTACTTATCGGTGTTTTGGTTGCACCGGTTTCATTATTAATGATCAAGCTTAGTGAGTCTTACTTTATTAATATTACTCATGCTCAGATTTCATTTGATATTATCCATCAACCATTACTGATTGTATACTTTGCAATAAGTATCCTTGTAATAGGTATTATTGCGGGCATTTATCCTGCATTTTATCTATCATCTTTTAAAATAACATCTATTTTGAAAGGAGGAGCCACAAAAGGGAAAAAGAGGACCTCTTTACAATTTGGACTTTTTGTTTTTCAATTTGTTATTTCAATTTCTCTGATTATTTGTACGATAATGATCTCGAAACAAATTGATTTTGTGAAGGGTAAATCACTGGGATTAAATACGGCGAATATTATAGACTTTAATGAGAGTAAACAAATTGGACAGGAGTATAACGTATTTAAAAAGAGGCTTCTAAGCAACCCGAATATTCTATCGGTAACACGATCGAATAACGGATTAGGGAAAGATCTTCCTATGACTGCGACATGCGAGTATAATGGAACAAAGAAAACATTTACTGTTACAACTGTCGATCCTGATTTTATTCCAACGATGGATATTAAGATGCTCGATGGCAGGAATTTTTCATGGGAGATTCAAGGTGATAAGAAAGGGGCAATTATTATTAATGAAACCTTTGCTAAAGAATTAGGTCTAAAGTCAGTTTTGAATGCTGAAGTTATACTTTCCAACAAAAAAGTAAAAATTATTGGTGTGACTAAAGACTTTTTTTATGATTCTTTCCGCCAAACACTGAAACCATCTGCTTTGTGGTATGCCGATTGGAATTCACATATTCACATTAAAATAAACAATCAAAATACAGCACAGTCTATAAAATATATTGAAGATTTATGGAATGAGCTTTCGCCACAAACACCTTTTGAATACGAATTTCTGGACAAAATTTATGGTCAGTTATACAAGTCGGAAGAAAATTTACAAAAGATATTTACCACCTTTTCCGTAATTGCGATTATTATTGCTTGTCTTGGGTTGTTTGGGTTGGTTTTAAATAGCACTCAGCAACGTTTGAAAGAAATCAGTATCCGCAAAATAAACGGAGCTAAAATATCAGAAGTTATGATAATGCTCAACAAGGATTTTTTAAAATGGATAGCGATTTCATTTATAATTGCCTGTCCAATAGCTTTATATGCCATGCATAAATGGCTTAATAATTTTGCCTATAAAACTGAATTAAGCTTGTGGGTATTTGCTTTCGCTGGTTTGTTGGCATTGGGAATTGCGTTACTTACAGTAAGCTGGCAAAGTTGGCGGGCAGCTACCAGGAATCCGGTAGAGGCACTGAGATATGAATAAGCAAAATAAGTTAATATGATAAAGTGAGTGTTTCGGGAAAATTAATTTGATTATTCATGGCTTTTGGAAATGGAATATTTGAGGAAGTTCTTTGGAGAGGCGTATATATTGAATTATTTCCTAATAACATTTTTTTGGTGTAATATGGCCAACAATTTGGTTTGCTATTTGGCATTTAGCACCTGGATTTGTATCAGGAACCTTTAACCCAATATTACTTATGTCAGGAGCTTTTTTCTTTGGATTATGCTGGTCTATTGTTTCATGGAAATCAAAATCAATTAGAATTTCTACATTTTCACATATTCTTACTGGATTAGTCAGAATATTTATATAAAACAACGATCAAATCAATCGCACTATACATAACACGCCATATAAGGAAATGCCGGTTTTTTGCGGTTAGACGAGTAAATATTAATTCGTAATTTGTGGGCAATGACAAGAAAAAAAATATGCATCGGCAACTCCTCATATGGCGGAATCGTTAAAGCGTATTTTTTTTACCCTCAACCGATGTTAAAACATCAATTACAAAAAATAATTTATTAACTTTATTGCACAATCAAGATTAAAAGTCAAGATTAACAGTGGCATAACAGGTGAGGGAGATTGTCGATGTCTTAACAGGTGAAGTTAAAGCTGCCGGAGTCAATTCAATATTGAAATCAGCAGCTATAGGCTCTTGTATCGTTGTCGCTGCATTTTATCCACAAAAGGTTGTCGGTGCAATGGCTCATGTTATGCTGCCGGGAAAAGCATCTGAAAAAAATGAAGGTATTAAATTTCGATACGCAGAGGATGCCATAAACGAATTGCTATTGCAGTTGAACGTACCTGCAAAAAATTATCGCGAAATCACCATTTGTCTTATTGGAGCAGGAAATGTGCTGAAGCGGGAAGATGATTCAATATGCCAGAAAAATATTGGATCGGTGCTTGATATCCTGGCTCAAAAAAAGCTAAAGGTTGAAGCCCGTGCTTTGGGAGGAATGAAGCGTCGATCGGCACGTTTCGATGTTGCAAGAGGTGAAATTTACTTTACTGAAGATGGCTCGGAAGAGTTGCTGTTATGGAGAAGGGATGCATAAATTATTATTGATGTTCATTCCTGAGTTCCTTTTTCCGTACCTTCTGGGTTCTTAATTGCAAAGCTGAAATTGACCTGAATGCGAAAATAGTTCTTATTAAAAAGAATATACAATGACAAGCAAAAAGCATGTTTGCGATTCCGACCGGATAATTCGATTATTGGAAGACGGTTTTTTACGGGCAGATAACGATGGCAATATCATCATGGCCAATGAAGCCATAGCAGTTATGTGCGGATATTCTTCACCCGAAGAGATGACCGGGTTGCATATGACAGAGCTGTATGCGAACGCACATGACAGGAGCAAGATGATTTCCGAGATCAGGTCGAAAGGAAAATTACGCAATTACGAACTTGAACTACGGCGCAAAGACGGTTCCCGCTTCTGGAGCCAGAATACTATCAAAACATTCAGCGATGAGAAGTGCAATGTGCTTGGAACCGAAGGTTTGATAAAGGATATCACCAAACAGCGGCAAACAGAAACGGATCTTAAACATATTAGTCAATTGCTTGCTGCTACAGGTGAAATGGCCAGGGTTGGTGGTTGGCAAGTGGATACTGCCACAAACAAAGTCACCTGGTCAGACGAGACTTATCGGATACATGAAGTCCCGATGGATTACGAGCCAACTGTTGAGGAAGCAATCAACTTCTTTCATCCCGATGACCGGCCAATACTGAAGGAAGCTTTGAGGAAGGCTGTGGACAAGGGAGAACCTTATGACCTTACTTTGCGCTTTATCACTGCTAAAGGGAAACATCTGATCACGCGCACCAAATGTCGGGCTGAAATGAAAAATGGCAAAGTAACCAAGCTAAAAGGAACTTTTCAGGATGTAACTGATACGAAAAAAGCGGAAGAAAAACTACAGGCAGCCAATCAGCAATTAGCTGCCAACGAGCAACAGCTCCGTGCAGCCAACCAGCAGTTGAGTGCAGCCAATCAACAATTAGTAGCAAATGAGCAACAGCTTCGGGCTTCCAATCAGCAGCTAACCGCAATGAACCAGCAACTCGCTGCAACTGAACAACAGCTTAGGGCAAACGAGGTTGAATTGAATCAAGCACAACTATTTGCAGACAAAATAGCCAATACTACACCTGCTTTAGTGTACATCTATGATGCAAAAGAGCAAAAGAACATCTGGACCAACGATGTGCATAAAGCCTATTTTAGACGGTTGACCAACAACTATCCCAACATGGATTTGAATAACATAGCCGAATTCATTCATGAAGACGATTTTAATGAGGTTTTGGAGAAAGCACAGGAAATGAATGACAATCCGGATTACAACAACTACAGTGTTGATATCCGGGTCAAATCAGTTGAAAACGAGTGGAAATGGATGATCCTTAAAGTTTCTACATTCAGCAGGGATAAAAACGGTAAATTACTGCAAACAATTGGTGCGCTTTTCGATATTACCGATCGGAAGAAAGCAGAACTCAACTTGAAAAAGCGCAACGAGTTCATTCAAAAGATATTGGACAATTTCCCGGTTGGAATTGCCACCAATGAGATTGACAGCAATAAAGTCACCTATATTAATCCAAAGTTTGCCGGGATATACGGCTGGCCCAAAGAGGAATTCCCTACGACACATCATTTCTTCGAGAAAGTTTTTCCCAATCCGGAGAAAAGGATGAAACTGCAACAAAAAATTATGGCAGACATTAAAAGCGGAGACCCGGAACGCATGAACTGGGACAACCTGGAAATCATAACCCAAAAAGGAGAAAAAAGAATTGTACACGCATTCAATATCCCATTGCTCGATCAAAACATCATGATTTCCACGGTGCAGGATGTAACAGAAAGAAAAAAGCAGGAAAGGTTGACCAATGCAAAAAGCACAATTTCACAACTCATACTGCATAAAGAAGACGACGATTTGTATGCCGGTGTATTGGATGCCGTGTTGAAAATTATGGAAAGCAAATACGGTGTGTTTGGATATATTAACAACGAGGGCGCATTGGTATGCCCATCTATGACAAAAGATATTTGGAGCGAATGCAACATGATGGACAAAACCATTGTTTTTCCAAAAAATACATGGGGCAATTCTATTTGGGGCAACGGACTACGCGATAAAAAAGGAGCATATTCCAATAAACCATTTAAAGTACCCGAAGGCCATTTACCAGTTGACCGTTTTATGACCATACCATTGGTCTATCAGAATAAAAGTGTGGGATTAATTTCTGTTGGAAACAAAGCGACAGATTATACCGATGATGATTTCAATTTATTACAGGAAATTGCTGATTATCTGGCACCGGTAATTGCTGAGCAATATCAGCGAAAAATTGCATTAGAATCTTTGGTAGAAAGCGAGGAAAAATTCCGGTCACTGTATAATCAGTCGCCAATGGGCATTTACATGCACGAACTTGATGGTCGTATTTCCGAAGTAAATGAAGTGGCCTGCCAGCAATTGGGTTACACCGAAGAGGAAATTTTAAAAATGTCCGTTTTCGATATCCATCCAAAATCCCCGGAAACAACCAATCTGCCTAAGGTTGAAATTTTAAAGCAATGGAAGAACTGGAAACCCGGTTTTATTCATACCATCACTGCTGAACACCAGCGTAAAGATGGAACGGTCTTTCCTGTAGAAGTAACAACGGGTCAGTTAAAATTTGGTGATAGAACCTTAATTTTATCCATGGTTCAGGATATTAAAGCACGTAAGAAATATGAAGCGAAGATTCTTGATAGTCAGCAACGTTTAAAAGAAGCAGAAAAAATTGGCAAGCTGGGACATGTTGACTGGATTGTAGCTGAACAACGTTCGTATTGGTCCGATGAAGTATTCAGGATATACGAACGCGATCCCAACCTTGGTGTTCCCGGTTACGAGGAAATTATGAACCTGCATGCACCAGAAGATGCCAAAAGACTGGAAACAGCAGTAATTGAAGCCTTGCAGAATGGTGCCGATTACGATCTTGACCTGGAGGCAATTATGCCATCGGGTAACAAAAAAACACTGCATATTATTGGAAAGCCTATAGCAGATAACAACGGAAATGTGACCAATATAAAATGTGTAGTTCAGGATATAACTGAACGCGTACAAGCTGAAAATGCGCTTAGGGAAGGTGAGATAAAACTGAAGAACATCATTGAACACAGTACCAATCTTTTCTATAGCCATTCGGCAGAACATGAAATCACATTTATCAGTCCGCAGGTACGAAAGTATCTCGGCTATGAACCCGAAGAGGTAATGGAAAACTGGACTAGTTTCATTACCGATAATCCGATTAATGAAAAGGCCATTGAATATACCGAAAAAGCCATTCAGACCGGTAAGCGTCAGCCCACCTACGAACTTGAAATGCAGCATAAAGATGGACAAAAAATAATAGTTGAGGTGCGGGAAGCACCTGTTGTAGAAAATGGAAAAGTCGTGTCAATAGTCGGTTCTCTTGCCGACATCACGGAACGTAAAATAGCAGAGGAGGCGCTTAAGAAAAGCCGCCGCGATTTGCAGGCTTTAATTTCCAACTCTCCGATCTGTACAAAAATAATCAACCTCGATTTCAATCTTCAATACATGAGTGAGTCTGGCATTAAACAGCTAAAAATAAATGACGTTAAGGAGTTTTATGGCAAACCGTATCCGTTATATTTCTTCCCTGAAACGTTCAAACGGGAGATGGCTGAAAAACTGAAAGAGGTAAAAAAGACGCTCAAAACAATGAAACATGAAGGTGAGCTGGCCGATACCGAAGGCAACAGATTATGGTATCACCACATAATGGCCCCGATAAAAGATGATAAGGGTAAACTGGAATATATCCTGGTCGTTTCCCTGGATATTTCCCAGCGAAAGAAAGTCGAGAATGAACTGTTTGAAGCCAAGGAAAAAGCCGAAGAAAGCGATCGCTTAAAATCGGCCTTCCTCGCCAATATGAGCCACGAAATACGTACACCCATGAATGGCATAATGGGGTTTGCCGAATTATTGAAAGAACCCGATTTACATACCGACCAACAACAGGAATACGTTACCATTATTGAAAAAAGTGGCGAACGTATGTTGAATATCATTAACGAGATTATCGACATTTCAAAAATTGAATCGGGCACAGTGGAAGTTAATCTGAAAGAGGTAAATGTAAATACGCAGTTAGATTATTTGCATACTTTTTTCAAGCCCGAGGCAGCAAATAAGGGTCTTGATTTGGTGTTGAAAAATACGTTAACGGCAGAAGAAGCGAACATTGTTACCGATGGCGAGAAAGTTTCTGCTGTTCTCATCAACCTGTTAAAAAATGCCATAAAATATACGAATAAGGGATGTATTGAATTTGGGTGCGATTTAAAAAAAAATGAAAAATCAACATTCCTGCAATATTCAGTTGCCGATACAGGTGTTGGTATTGCATGTGAGCGGCAGGAAGCAATTTTCGATCGTTTTATCCAGGCCGATATTGAAGACATCAACGCACGGCAGGGAGCAGGACTCGGACTGGCCATTTCAAAAGCGTACATCGAGATGCTTGGTGGAAAATTATGGCTTGACAGCCAATTAGGGGAAGGCTCAACATTTTATTTCACAATCTCTTACAAACCATTAATAAATAAGGTTGATGAAGTTAAACATGAATCGGAAAGTGTAGACGACACACCGCATCTTAACCTGAAAGTATTAATCGCTGAAGACGATGAATCGTCAATGGAATATATTTCAATTATTATACGCGATTGCGTAAAAGAGGTTGTCCGTGCAAAAACCGGACCTGAAACCATTGAAGCATGCCGTGACAACCCGGATATTGATTTAATATTAATGGACATTCAAATGCCTGAAGTGAATGGATATGACGCAACACAACAAATCAGGCAGTTTAATAAAGACGTAGTTATTATTGCCCAAACCGCTTATGGGTTAACCGGCGACAGGGAAAAAGCCCTTGAGGCCGGTTGTAACGATTACATTGCCAAGCCCATTAAGAAAGCAAAATTACTGGAGTTAATTCAAAAGTATTTTAATTATGAACGGCAAAACCATGCGAAATGATTCGCCCGGCTACCGAGGGCAAATAATTCAGTACTAAAAATTATTTAAAAAATACTGACCAATGAAAAAAGAAAGCACCATTACTACTTTAGTTATCTTCATCATTTTGATTTCAGCTGTTGCATCTGGATTCGGAATATTTTCTGACTTTGGGAAAGGAGCGTTTGAATATGAATCGATTCGGGGAAAAACCATTGAGATATTCGGAAAAGGAGTTTACCGACACATGTCAGCCGATGTAGCCATACAAGGCATTGCGCAGGATTACATTACGCTGTTTTGAAAACCGTAACTGAAGCTGGAGGCGAAATGGTACTTGGAAAGACAAAAATTGAAGCAGAAGGCAGAGGTTGTTTTGCTTTAATAGTTGATACAGAGGGAAACAAAGTAGGACTTTACGAAGATTAAAAAACCAACAGCAGGGGTTCCGGTTAATCCCGGAGTCTCTGTTGTCTTTTTAACGGGATATGGATTATAATATTTCCAAACCATCGCTATTTTTATCTCAATATGTGAAGCAGTATTGGAGTTTAGCGAACTGTGTTCCTGAAGGTGAAGAGCACGTTCAACGAATTGTTCCCAATGGGCTGTTTGAATTGATTTTTTATTTAGAAAACAAGCCTCAAAGCTCAGATCCGCAAAAGGCAATTAGCGACAACATCATTATAACAGGACAGCTAAAAAGTTACCATGACATAAAAATTACCGGAAACCTTTCTCTTTTTGCCATATACTTTCTTCCACACGGATTATCAATGTTTTTGGATTTACCCATAAAAGAACTCTTTAATCACAGTGTCCCGCTCAAATTAATCGTTAAGGATAAGGTTAATCAACTTGAAGATGAACTATCATCAGCAATAACTTTTAAACAAAAAATTGAAGTTGCTGAAAACTTCCTGATTAAACAATTTCAAGAAAATGAAAAGAAATACAGCTACAACAGAATAAGAAATGTTATAAATCTTATAAATGAAACAAAGGGCATTATGGATATTGAAGATTTGGTATCCAAAACTTTTTTAAGCAGAAAACAGTTCGAACGTACCTTTTCCAATTTTATCGGCACATCACCAAAGCAATTTTTAAAAATTGTACGTTTCCAAAATGCCATTTTTGAAAAGTCGAAAAACGCTGAGTTAAGCTTAACAGAAATAGCTCACAGGTGCGGGTATTTTGATCAATCACATATGATAAATGATTTTAAAACACTATCTGGAATAACACCGAAACACTATTTCGAAAACGAAGGTTTTTTCTCAGATTATTTTGAGTAATCTGAAACAGAATTTTTCGAAACACAAAAAAGCCGGGAACAACGCCCGGCTTTCGTATTTTCATTAAAATGGTAAATCATCATTGGGTTCGTCGCCCCTTTCGGGTTCGGGGGGTGGTGGTGGTACATCATCGGGCGGAAATGGGGAATCCTGTTGTGCCGCCTGTTGTGTAGGCTGGGCAGGGTTAATGCGCCATGCATTGATGTTGTGGAACCATTTTCCGTTGTATTCCCTCGATTCGATGTTGAACGAAACGTCCACTTCATCGCCAACAGATATGCCGTTGAGCAGGGAAATTTTGTCGCCAAAAAGCGTAAAACAAACCTTTCGCGGGAACTGGTCGCCGGTTTCGATCACGAATTCCTGTTTCGACCATTCGTTGCCTGCTTTACTGGTCCCCGATTGTACCGGAAGGAATTGAATGATTTTTCCTTTGATCTCCATGCGCGGTTAATTTTTATTATTCAACAATTTCGAGCAACTCTACTTCAAAAATAAGGGTTGAATTGGGGCCAATGTTTGGTCCTGCCTGGCGTTGCCCGTAAGCCAGTTCCGACGGAATGTAAAATTTGTATTTCGAACCAACAGGCATTAATTGCAGGCCTTCGGTCCAGCCTTTAATTACACCGTTGAGCGGGAAAGTAGTGGGTTCGCCGCGATCAACCGAGCTGTCGAAAACTTCACCATCGATGGTGGTGCCGTGATAATGTACTTTAACCGTGTTTTCGGTAGTGGGTTTCGGTCCGTCGCCTTCTTCAATTACTTCATACTGGAGGCCGCTTTCGGTAACCTGTATGCCTTCTTTTTTTGCATTCTCTTCCAGGAAAGCTTCACCTTTTACCTTGTTGGCTTCGGCCTTTTTATCCGATTCAGCCCGCATGTATGTGCGAATGTAACTGTCGGCTTCCTGTGGGCTTTCAAAAAACTTGTTTTCTTTGCCTTCGAAAGCTTCAATGAGTGCATTGGCCAATATTTGCGGGTTTATATCGGGAAATTGTTTTACCAGGTTGTTTCCAACTGAATTTCCCAGTGCATAAGCCACTGTGTCGGCTTGTGTTTCAACTTTTGAACTTTGTCCGGTAACCGACCCGTTGTTACAGGCAGTAAAAGCTATTGTAATTACAACAGCAAATGCGAGTATTAAATTTCGATTTTTCATTTCGATTTTATTTTATAAGATTTCTAATAATTCAACGTCAAAAATAAGTGTGGTTTGCGGGCCAATGACTGCTCCCGTACCGTGTTCGCCGTAAGCAAGGTGCGGAGGGATGAACAAACGCCATTTGGCACCAACGCCCATAAGCTGTAATGCTTCTATCCAACCTTTAATAACACCGTTTACGGGAAAAACAGCCGGTTCGCCCCGTTCAACCGAACTGTCGAAAACCGAACCGTTGATTAACGTACCGTGATAATGGCATTTAACCTTGTTGGAAAGCGATGGTTTATGCCCGTTGCCGCTGACAAGTACTTTGTACTGTAAGCCATTTTCGAGCTGTACAACCCCTTCTTTTTTTGCATTTTCAGTCAGAAAGGCTTTTCCTTCTTTCAGGTTTTTGGCACCCTGACTGGCTTGCCTGTGGGCAAAAAACTCTTCAATAATTTTGTTTGCTTCATGAGGCGGAATTTCAGGTTTCCTTCCCTCCATCACATCTTCAATGGCTTTAAATAAAGCGTTGTACTCGACGGTTTTTATTTGCGACTGCAACAAATTGCTGCCCAAACTTAAACCAATCGCGTAACTAAATTTCTCAACCTGAGTTTCAAACGTCATACAATTTTTTTATCCTGCGAAAATAATTAAAAAAGAACAACTAAAAAGTAAAGTATGGTTATCATTTAAAAATTGTTGAAAGGTTTAACGGGGTTTTACGGCCCTCAGCATTTCCCTTTTTCCCGGCGGGCCGGGTATGCGCTCTACTCTGAAACCGGTTTCGGTTAAATTGCGCCTTACTTTTCCCATGGCACAGTAAGTGACAAAAAGGGCACCGGGCATGCAATTGTCGAAAATTTTACTGAACACTTCTTTTGTCCATAAATCGGGGTGTTTGCCGGGGGCAAAAGCATCGAAGTACACCAGGTTAAACGGGCCGGTTGATGAAAGTTTTACATGCCTGAAATCTGTTTTTACTTTATAAATGCTAAAGTTAGGTGTGATGTTAACCCGTTGGTTCCACTTGCATTCGTGTATTTTGCTGAAGTTTTCAGTAAGCGTGTTGTCCGTTATTGCCGCATAATTGAGTTTTTTAACCTCGGGAGCCGAAAGGGGGTATTTTTCAATGCCGGTATAATTTATTGTAAGGTTTTCACGCAGGGAGGTTTCGAGGGTTAGTAGTGCATTTAAACCGGTCCCGAAACCAACTTCAAGAATCGAAATATCTTTTTGTACTATTTTTTTAAATCCGGCATTAATAAAAACGTGCTCCGATTCGGTAATGGCCCCGTTAACCGAGTGGTAGTGCTCATTCATTTCCGGAATTTCAATGGTGTATGAACCGTCGGCGGTTAAAACAATATGCCGTTTTAAGGTCATGTTCTATTTAATTTTTAGCAGATCGAATATTTTCTTTTGGTAACTGGCCGAAAGCGGTACACAATCTTCAGTTATTGAGCTCATAACAAGCTCGTAACCTTTTTTTGCCTTACGAACAAGTTTTACATTTTGAATGTTGATTGAAAATGAGCGGTGGCAGCGATAGACGGGATAGTCCCTGAATTCATTTTCAAGGGTTTTAAGGTTGTTGCGTATCAGGTACGATTTTTTCCTGTCTTTATCGGCATAATGAATGTTTACATAATTGTCGTTCGATTCGAGATAGAGCAGGTCGCTGCTTTTTATGGTAATCCGCAGTACCCCTTTTTCATCTTTAAAAGGGATAAAAACATCGGAAGGTTCCCTGAATTGAGACCTTATCTGGTTGAATTTGCGTGTAATATCTTTCCACGAAAAAAAAAGGATGCTGATGGTGTAGGGGATAAGCAAAATTAACGAAGTGTTTTGTATGGCACTGTACATGAGTTTGAATGCTGACCGCCGATCGTTGAGGATGAAATGTTCGAGAGCTGAATAAAACCCACCAAGCAGAAAAATTTCCACCACAATCATAAATATGTAAAGCTCAAGCGTTATTTCATGGTTTTTTTTCAGGGCAAACATTCCTAAACGTGTGCAAATAATGACAATCATTCCACTTAGTACTACAACGCCCAGTGCAACCAACCGTTTCCACTCTTCAGTTTCATACCAGGTATCGTAGCCAAACGGACGGTAAATCATTATAAAGATGTATGCAAAAACAGCCGTGAATACAATTTGGATAATTGTATTTTTTCGGCTTGTGAGGTAATCGGGAACCGGTTGACGAAAGTTCATTTTTTATTTTTAGTGTGTAAAAATAGTTAAAAAAAATGGGTGATGATGCCTGTTTTTTAAAAAATGAATATTTAAAGCAATAAAACAATTTCACCCCATTATGCTTTTATTCACCCCTCTATATTCTTAATTCATCCCAGAATACGGGAGTGTACAACAAAAATTTTCATGTAAAATAAAAATGGTTTTCATTTGAAGATATTAATTGAAAAACCAACGTGTTTTGCACGCGGTTTTGAAAAGAATATTATTTCCATAACCAATCCAGATTTTCCAGAAACCCGGACCTTGTAAGGCCGGGTTTTTTTTACTCTTTATACGTTCATGTTTTGGAAAACCGGTTTCAGGATAACAACCCTTTAAAAAAGGCTGCAAAATACTCAATAAAGATTTTTTTTCACCACACTATTTTACATTATGCCCCATTGAAAAACCTGTTTGTCCCCCGATAACGGACAGTACAACATTTCTGTGATATTAAAAAATTAGTGTTGTTACTTTGTGTTTAATCATCACGATTGTGCATTGTAAAGGTTAACCCGAAAGTTAGACAATACACTTCATATTCATAACGATCAGATGCAATGATGCATTTTAAAGAAAAATACCTGTTATTTTCGAAACAGTTCGATGCGTACAAAAAAAGGATCGATCTGAAAGAAGAGAATCTGCAGATTGAAAACCATACCTTCTGTTCCGATTTTAATGTCGAATTTAACGATACCCACTATAGCGATGGTGATCTGTTTTTTCACGAGATTACCCGGCAATCTTTTCCTGAAAACAGGGAGTTTTCGTATCCGGTTTTTAAGTTGCCCGGCGATAAGGCATATTCCAACGGTATTATTATGTTGCATGGGTTAAATGAAAAATCGTGGAATAAATACTTTGTCTGGGCAGGTTATTTGGTAAAAACCACGGGCAAACCGGTAAAACTCGATGTGATTGATTTCCCCTACGATTATACCCACGAGCAGCCTTTCCCTGTAAATGATGAAAAAATCCAAAAATTGGTCGACCGGTGTTTTCATGTTGTCTTTAGCAAGGCGGCGCATTTTTTCGCCTGATATATTGAGGTAGGGTTTATTTTTTTATTTTTGAACAATCTTAATGATTTAATAGACTAACTTAATCAAATTCGTCATGAAATTTATTTCACTTTTTATTGGTTTCTTATTTGTATGCCTCGCGGGGGTTGTGAATTCCCGGGCACAGGTAACACCCCAGCAGGACGGAAATATCTATTCCATTACCGCGGGTGATTTGTATTTTGCCGTCGACGCTTCGAATGGTGCACGTATTGTATCGGTAAAACGAGGCGACAAGGAATTGTTGTTACAAACTTCAAATATGCGGGGGTCAACTTTATGGACATCGCCGCAAAGTGAGTGGAATTGGCCTCCTTTGTCAACCACCGATTCAGAAACCTATTCAGCAACAATTGAAGGAAACCGGATGATTTTTGAAAGTGATGATGAAAGCGGAATAAGTGGACGAAAATTCAGGTTTAGAAAAACATTTTGGGCCAACGAAAGCGATCAGTCTATAACCATACAATACACATTGATTAATGTTGGCACAACCGATTTCACCAATGCGTTGTGGTCGGTGACCCGTGTTTTGGCCGAAGGGATAACTTTTTGGATGACCGGTGAAAAAGATCCCTGGGGGAGCACACTGGTAGACCATATCGACGAAATGGGGGATTACTCGTGGATTGAATACCGGGAATCGAACGGAATCGCCATGAAATTTTTTACCGATATCGGCTCCGCGGCATGGTTTGCACATACAACCCCCGATAATTACATGTTTGTGAAAAGCTTTGAGGAAGATGTTCCGGTATCGGAATTTGCCCCCGGAGAAGGGGAATTGGAATATTGGGTTGATGGCAGTTATGTTGAACTGGAAAACCAAAGCACCTATAAAACATTGGCACCGGGCGATGAATTTCACTATTATGTAACCTGGCATTTGGTAGAGCTCCCCGAATCAGTTACCAATGAAAAAGGCGATGAAAGTCTGATTGCTTATGCACAGGAGCTTGTTGATAATGAAGCGCCTGTTAATTCGATTCGGGAGATTAAAAACCGCACACGGATTTTCCCCAATCCGGTGAACGATGCATTCAAGGTAGAAATGGATGGAACCTACAACAATGCAAGAATAGTACTGTACGATTTATTGGGTAATGTTGTTACAGATACTGAGATTCGTTCAGGTCAGATTGTTACTGTTAACCATCTGAAAGAGGGTTTATATTTCTATCGGTTGAAATTTGCTGATGGTGAACAATACGGTAAACTGATAAAACAGTAATTACTTTGTTGAAGCATTTTTATATCCCGATAATTTTGTAATTTTGCCGGGTCACACCGGGGCTGACTGGTTTTGACAGCAGGCAGAAGAGGTGTGTAAGCATGCAGGGTTTCGGTTGTTTGCCCTTAATTAAGCAATCAAAATCTAATTGGCGAAGAAAATTACGCTCTTGCTGCGTAACCGAATCACAGTAGGTTAACCGCTTAATCCCGATACAAGGTATCGGGACAAGACGTCTCCCGGATGGTTCCGTTTCCTACCGGTCCGACATGGAGGCGCAAGCAACAGGAAACTAGGATGAGGCAAGCTCCGTGCCGATTCCGAAACTTTAGGAGCTAAGGCAGCAGTCGGTGGCCCTGATCCACCTGTTGCACGAAAACCAAGTCGGGGCTAAGCATGTAGAAAGCGCATTACTTCCCTGTTTGGACCCGGGTTCGATTCCCGGCAGCTCCACAAAAAGAAAAGGTTCCCACAGGGGGCCTTTTCTTTTTGTATCGGACTACGTGGAATTGAAGTTTATCCCGATGAGTGAAACGATATCGGGAAAGACCGGCAGCTCCACCTTCGTCCGCCGTAGCCCCGATTTTATCGAGGGAGAAGGCGGACTTTATTTAACTCGCTGTGCCTTTGTCCGGGTTTCTTATGTTAATTTTTTGTCATTTTATTCATATACAGCGAACAAAAAGCCTTCAATATTCAACAAATTTGTGTAATTTTAACAGATATATTGTAATTATTAATAAAAATGAGGGAGAAGAAACAAATGTATGAGAAAAAGCAAAACAACCACACTGCACCCGATATGTCAAAAATGAAACCTGTTGTAATCGATCACAAAACCCGTATTTATATTCCGAAGGATGCTGACCCGGAAGAAGCACGTGCCCGTTACTGGTCGAACCGGGAAGCTAAATAAACGTTTTTTTTGCCCAAACAATTTCATTCTTTACGGACCATAACGATAAACTATTGCCCTGATTAAATTCATTCTATGGTCGTTTGATTATTTATAATTCAAAAAACAAGTTGTTATTAAAACCCGTCTCTTCAAACGGGTAGCCCACCGGGTTGCATATTACCCGTGTTGAACCTATTGTGTAATCGGAAGCGGTATGAATGTGGCCGTGTACCCACAGGTTTGGCTGGGTGTCGAGAATAAACCCTTCGAGGTTGGAGGCAAAGGCAGCCGAAACAACATCGGTTTTGTATGCCGGGGCAACCGAACGGATACTTGGGGCATGGTGGGTTACAAGCACATTTTTTCCCGTTTTGCTTTCGGAGAAGCTTTTCTTAAGCCAGGCGAATGATTTCCGGAATATGGCAAGTGTGTCGGTTGCACGAAGCCGGGAGTAGGAGGGCGACCGCCTGATAAGCCGGTAGTCGTTCATGCGCTGTTCGCAATTAAAACAAGCCAGATCGAAGTTTCCATACAGTTCAAAATTTGTCCACAGGGTGGTGCCGTGAAAGGTTACATCATTAAACTGAAACGAATCGTTTTCCAGTACGTGAATGTTCGTGCCCGCAGCTTGTTCTTTTAGTTTGATCAACAGTTTGGGGTAGGCATTTTTATAGTACTCGTGGTTGCCCAATACGTACACCACCGGAATGTTGTTCACTTTTTCCAAAAGCCATTGCAGGCCCTTTTCGCCGAGGTGTATATCACCGGCACAAATCAGCAGATCGCAGCCTGTGAAGTCAAAATCGCGCAGGCCAAATTCGAGGTGTATGTCGCTGATGATTTGGAGTTTCATTAAGTATTTAATCTGTTTAAACGTTTCGTAAAGTTATGGTATTTGCTTGTATTTTGAAATGAATACATTGTCAGTCCGAAACTTCCACGGTTCGCAATTCAACTCATTTTCACCTTCGTATTTAAAATGAAGGGTTTCAGTAAATGTATCACATTCGGGATAGATGAGGATTAATTGATTGGAATTGTATTTCTTTCCGTAGGCATACATTTGGTACATATCGGCCTGACTGATCAGGTAATTTTTGCTTGCCTGGTGCTGATCGATGAGTTTCCATTTTGTATCAGCAACAATTACTTTTTCAGCAGTTTCAATTACCAGGTCGGGACGAATCCTGAACTTTTTTCGGTTCATCTGAAGGTCGGTCAGTAAATAATGTTTCCGGTCCTGGGTTGTAATGTTGAATGCGGGATATTGTATTTTTAACCGGTGTGCCACATACGATTCAAACAATACTTCCATGGGGAAAAGCAGCGCTGTGTTCAGGTGTTTGCCTTTGTAGCTGGTGAATGATTTCCCCTCAAGAAATAATTTTGCCCAGGTTAATGCCGTGTCGTAGTAGCTGAAAAGGCGGTTGTGCCCGTTGATTTTTTTTAAGTCAGGTTCAATATGGACAATATCGTGTACCTGATCGAAAAGGTGTAAAAAACCTTCAATTTGTTTTTTGTTTTTGTTCGAATGTGTCTTGTCCTTCAGGTATTTCAATGTGGCCTTTAGTATCCTGTTTTGCGGTATGTTTGCCTTAAAACCGTCGAACTGGACATAAAAACGGTTTGCCCTGATGGCATTTGCCCTGATTTGCCGGTTAAAAAGGAGCCTACCTTTCAGAAATTGTTGGTTTTCTTCAATGCTGATGTAGTTGTGTTTTATCCCCCTTTTTACAATTAGGTCGATTTCATTTAAGAACAACGAAATAAAAATTTCAAGAATGGGCATGCGGGTTGAATTCAAATGGGCCTGGTCGAGGGTTTTGAACGGTGATTTTTTTAAGCAACGCAGCATTGAAAGAAGTATCTTCCGGCTATAATTAACTTCGTTATTATTTTCTGCTGTTCCGTTATATATTTTTGGTAATATCTCGATAAACACCCCTTGCCGGGTTTCAATAACCCCAACATAGTTTTTTACCCGGATATAATCCTTACCCTTTTTCCGATGATAGGAAAAGGCTGACTCAATTTCTGAACCCGGGTCGTTGTTTTCGGCAACAAAATTTTTCAGACTTTCAAACGGTTTCCTGTCGAGATAGATATTACCGAAATCATCGTTTGGCCTATCAAATTCGCCGGCATTCCATATTGTGCCAAATTCAGATATTTGTTTCATTTCGCTCAAACAGGCTGGTTTTTAGGTTGTTTGTAAATATGAATGAAGCTTTCAACAGGAATAAGACCGAAATTTCCGTTCAATAAATTTTCGTTTATACAGTATATGGTTTCATCTTCAAAGTCTTCCAGGTCGTAGCCAAACAAATGTTTTTCGTCGCCCGGGCTATATTTTTTTACCAGTTGGATCAGTTTCTGCTCTTCGGTTTTTCCCCACTGATCGTTGTCGCCCAAAACCAGTTGTATTTTCTCCCAGTCGTTGTAAAAATATTCCTGTAGTAGCGGTATGATATTTTCCTTGAATGCCAAGCATATATCAGACTTACTTTCACATTTAATGAAATAGGAATGGCCGATGGTGTGGTCCTTGTCGAGTAGGAATTCAACCCGCTCATTCATTTTTGAAAGCAATGCCTGAAGGTTGATTCCTTCAATATCTTTATTTAGAAGTGATGGATCGGGCATTAGTTCGTTAAAAGAAAACCGGCGGCGCAGGGCGGTGTCCAACAGCGCAATACTGCGGTCGGCGGTGTTCATTGTCCCAATTATCCAAAGGTTTTTGGGCACTGAAAACGTTGATTTGGAGTAGGGTAGTTTTACTTCATACCCGCGCTTGTCGGGTTCGATCAGGGTTATGAGTTCGCCGAAAATTTTTGATATGTTGCCCCGGTTTATTTCGTCAATGAAGAGGGCGTACCCGTTTTGCGGGTCTTTTGCTGCTTTTTCGCACATGCGCATGAAAATGCCTTTTTCGAGACTGTAGTTCAGCGAATTTTCTTCATTGTCGAGAACCGGACGAATGCCTTCAATAAATTCCTCGTAACTGTACGATTGATGAAAGGTTATCATTTCATAGCGCTTGTTTTCAGCTTCAACCGGTTTGTAGTTCAGCCAACCTTCAAGCTTGTCGGCCAGGTCGGGCAACACCTCTTTTGCCTGGGGCTTATCGATTGACCATGTTGAACTTTCATCTTTCCAAAACAACTGTACCTCGTTCCGTTTCGACACGTTCACGTTGGGGCAATCCTTTTTGGTGAAGTGTTGCAGCCAGAACCATATTGTATTCCGGGGGTGCTTGTTTTTCGATTGTTTGATTTTTTCGGCTACCAGGGGGTGTTCCGATAGTTCGGTTACTTTTACATCATCGAGATCGAGCATGGCCATTACAATTGTTTCCCACCAGGACAATTCATTAACCAGCTCGTAAGTATTAACCTCTTTCGATTTCCCTTCCTTTGTTGATGTGAAATATTTTTTGGAATAGTCAATTATGGTATATGTTTTTCCCGTTCCGGGCGGGCCGTAAAGGATGAGGTTGAGGGGGATGTTAAGGTTGAGGCTGAGGTTGAGTTTGAGGAGGGTGTCGATTTTTTTGTTGTTTTCTGAGACATCTTTGTTTTCCATGTCAGGTATGGTATTAAGTATTTTTTTCCGGTATTCTTTGTCGAATGCAGCTTTTCTGTATGCTGGATTATCATATTTTGCAAAGCCGGAAATTGTACCGTAATTCAGATTGTCGCTGCATACATCTAACCATTCATTTTCAAATGATTTAATTGAGTCATCATTTTTTTTGAGGTAAATGTAAATAGTTGGTTTTTCTTGTCCCTTATATTCCTTAAAAAGTTCATGGCTAATATAGTAAGGGCTTTGCTTGATTTCTGATAATTTTTTTTCAGGCAAGCTTAAACGGTATGAATCCTTAGTTGTCTTAAAAATATATCGTTGATTTACGGTTACAGTCAATCCATCTCTGCTGTCGGGTGTTGAAAAAACCAGGCGTTTATCATTTTCCTCTAAGTTGAATTGATCGATAAACGTATCAATCATTTTGAAATGAAATTTTACGCTTTGTATATCATTAATGTAAGAAATATAGTTGATTAACTTTTTTTCATCATTATTAAGCGATGAAAGGAACAGGATTTTGTCGTATTGTTCTTTTGTAGCTTTTAAATTTGTCCCCTGATTTCCCCCATTAAAGTCCGAAAATTCAGGGAGCGAAAGCAATTCATTTTTCAGTATTGGCCTGTCTGTCAGGTTATGGGTGATTTTGAGTTCGACAAAATCCCGATTCTCTTTTTTGTCGGTTTTAATATCGGAGTCAACTTCGCATAAGGCATAACACCCGCTGTCTTTTCCAACTACCCAAAGGATTACTTTGTCCCCGGATTTAATATCCTTTTTATGGGCATTAACGCTCCATGTATCTGTATGTGTTTCATTTGTCCAATGTTCACGCAAGTCCCATTCATTGGGGTTGCATTGGAAGAGCCAGTAATTTGGAGCAATATCAAATGTGTAATAAAAAATATCCTGAGCTAAAATATTTCGTTCCTTGTCTTTCCATGCATTTTCAGGTAAAGTCGCATTTGTGAGTTGCCATAGTTCATTATCCTCTGAGATATAATCTTCCTTTAAAATTTCAATCATTTCCAAATAGTTGATGTATTTCTCACCAGGCTTTTTCTTCTTTTCGCCAATAAAATCACACGCCTTTGAATAATAAGAATTTTTGAAGAATGTATACTTTTCAGGAAACCTGAATGTGAGATAAACACTTATGGCCCGTTCTTCCTGAAAGCTGTTTGTATCAGGCTTAATCGAATTCATTAATTCTTTTACTCTTTTTTCGAATTCAACTATTCTTTCTTTAAGCTTGATTGTTTCATCGAATAAGTATTTAAAACATTCTCTGGCTTTTTCAGGTTCTGCTTCTGATATAGAATTGATTACCCCGATGGATAATGGGTAGGCCAGGTTTACTTGTTTTCTAAATGATTCTTTAACCATTGCAGCAAAATCATCGGCATCGATGTCCCAATTAGTTTGAAAGTGTTCTATCGCCTCATATTTATAAAATTCATCTTTATGTCCGTTTTGTCTTTTAAATGCTTTGTAATTTTCAATCAATTTCTGGATTGGATTTGGCAAAAGTTCTTGTCCTTCCTTTGTGCCAATCAAAAATTGATTTATAGCATCGGCCACGTAATAATTATCAATTTCAGGATAGTTATCAATGATTTCTTTTTGAGCTTTTTTAATGCTGTGATATTGCAAAATAAGGTCGCCTTTTACATCAAAACCTAATGATTTAAGTGCTTCTCGGCTTTTATTGTTTACAATTGCAAAACGCTTTTTATCAATTCTGTTTAAATAAATTGTAGCTGCTCCCCATCCAAAATAATTGAATTCAGATACGCTCTCAAGCCATTTGTCAAGGTTAAAATCTGATTTGTAAGGTTCCATGGCAAATACACGGAACTGTTCAGTTTTTTCTTCAAGTGTTTTTCTAAAATTACCGGCAGTACGGTATCCGCCACTTTGAACTTTTCCACCATCATGTACAAAGTTGAAAAAGAAAGAGATAAAATCTTCAGAATTTAAATTTTCAAGATATTCTGATTGTCGTAATTCAGGGTAAGCATCTTCATTTTTAGCGTGTTGATCGTTTAAATACCATTTTTGAAATGCCTGGATTATTTCATTTAAGCTTATCATGGTGATTTTATGTCGTAGTTAAAAAAGTTTTAAGTTCTAAAGATAATAATTATAAAAAATATCATCATTCCTTTTCCAGCCATTCTTCCAGTTTATCAAAGTCACTTTTAGTATTTAAAAAACAACCTCCTAACCATTGCCCCTTCCCATTTTTCGCTTAACATTGTACAAACGCATTTCAGTATGGCAATTAAAGGAAACTACATAGTCCGTAACATGACGGCCGACGAGGTCGATAACGTAGCCATTGAATGGGCGGCCCGAGAGGGTTGGAACCCCGGCCTGCACGATGCCCCCGTGTTTTATGCTACCGACCCGGAAGGATTTTTTATTGGCCTGCTCGAAGGCGAGCCGGTTGCATGCATTTCGGCTGTTGCTTACAACAATGAATTTGGTTTTATTGGTTTATATATTGTGAAGCCCGGTTACCGAAAGGAAGGTTTCAGCATCAGGCTTTACAACGCGGTTATGGAATACATGAATGGCCGTAACCGGGGCCTCGACGGGGTGGTTACGCAGCAGGAAAACTACGCCAAACTGGGGTACAAAATTGCCCATAACAACATACGCTGCGTTGGAAAAACCTTCAAAGCCGGCGAAACTTTCCACGATGTTGTCAGCATTGCCGATATTGATTTTGACAACCTTGTTGCTTTCGATGCCTCGTTTTTTCCGGTACGCCGGCCTCAATTCCTCGAAAAGTGGCTGGTGCAGCCCGGTATCAGGGCGTTTGCCAAATTAACCGGCGGCAATATTGCGGGTTACGGCGTTATCCGCGAATGCCGGCAGGGCTATAAAATCGGGCCCTTGTTTGCAAAAACGCCCGAAATTGCCCGCGAATTGCTTGTCACGCTTGTTGGGTCGGTTAAAGCGGGTGAACTGTTTTACCTCGATATTCCGGAGGTGAACAAAGCGGCAAAAATGCTTACGGAAGAATTTCGTATGCGCAAGGTTTTTGAAACAGCCCGCATGTATTCCGGTCCCTTCCCCGATATCAACCTCGACAATGTTTTCGGGATTACCACCTTTGAATTGGGCTGATTAGGAGAGATGAAGGAAGACCGATGAACGGAGGCCGGGATTAAGAATGATGAATAAAATCAAATTCAGTTTTTATTTACAAATCAGTTTTTCTTAAATAATACCTATATTGGTGGTTTTAAATTTGAACTATTTATGGAACCTTCACGAATATTTGATATCCTCGAACGAAATCTTAAAATGTTTCCTAACGCCGATGTTTTGGCTGAAAAAATTGACGGGAAATGGAAAAAATACACCATTGAAGAGTATAACAACTACGCCCGCTGGTTTGCACTGGGACTGCTCGAAATGGGTTTTCTGAAGAATGATAAAATTGCCACAATTACCAATAACCGTCCCGAATGGAATTTTGTTGACCTGGGAATGACCATGATCGGTGTTGTTCACGTGCCGGTATACACATCGCTCAATGCTGACGAATACAGGTATGTTTTCGATCATTCCGATGCCCGCATGGTTATTGTTTCTGACAGAAAATTTTACGAAAAAATCAGACCGGTTTGCGATCAGGTTGACAACGTGGAGCATGTATTCACGTTCAGCAAAACCGATATTTCAAAGCATTGGCTTGAAGTTGTTGAAAAAGGGAAAAATTGCCAGCCCGAAACCATCGATAAACTGGAGAAGATTAAAAAGGAAATTACACCTTCCGATCCTGCTGCCCTGATTTATACTTCCGGAACCACCGGAACATCAAAAGGGGTAATGTTGTCGCATAAAAACCTTGTTTCCAACTTTATGGCTGCGGCCAACGTTTTCAAAATGGATTCAACAGACCGTTACCTGAACATTCTTCCATTATGCCACGTTGGGGGACGAATGGGGAATTACCAGACCCAGTATGTTGGTGCCTGTATTTATTATGCCGAAAACATGGGCACAATTGCCGCAAATTTGAAAGAGATAAAAGCCACCGGTTTTGATGCCGTGCCCCGCATACTCGAAAAAGTTTTCGATAATGTAATGGCAAAGGGGCGTGCATTGAAGGGGATGAAAAAGAAAATATTCTTTTGGGCTGTTAAATTAGGGCTCCGGTATGAACCCTTTGGTGCTAATGGCTTGCTTTACGGGTTAAAATTGAAACTGGCCGACAAGCTCATTTTCAGCAAATGGCGCGAAGCACTGGGCGGATGTGTCCGTTTGGTTGGTTGTGGCGGGGCAAGCCTGCAACCCCGTCTTGAGCGGATATTCTGGGCTGCTGGTATAAAAATATTGAACATGTACGGACTTACCGAAACATCGCCAATTATTACCATAAACCGACAGGAAAAGGGACAGTGCAAGCTGGGTACGGTTGGAACACTTATCGATGGAGTTGAAGTTAAAATTGCCGGCAATGGCGAAATACTTACCCGGGGAGAGAACCTGATGATTGGGTACTACAAAGACGAAACCCTTACGAAAGAGGTAATTGATGAGGACGGTTGGTTTCATACCGGCGATGTGGGAAATTGGGTCGATGGGAAATTCCTGAGCATAACCGATCGTATTAAAGAAATATTCAAACTGTCGAATGGGAAATATGTAGCACCCCAGCCCCTTGAAAACAAGTTGAAAGAATCATCTTTCATCGATCAGGTAATGGTTTTGGGCGAACATCAAAAGTTTACCAGCGCGTTGCTGTTACCCGATTTTAAATATTTAAAGGAATGGTATTATCAACAGGGGTTTCCAAACGGGCATAGCAATGCTGCAATTGTTAACCTGCCACAGGTTAAAAAAGTATTTTCCGATGAAATAGCACGTTTAAATAAAACACTTTCGGAAGCTGAGCGTATTATGCGCTTTAGGATAATTGCCGATGAATGGTCGCCCGACACCGGGGAACTTTCGGCAAGCTTGAAACTGAAACGAAAAGTGATTGAATCGAAATACAAAACATTACTCGATCAGATATACCGAAGATAAGTACCCGGAAATCATAACTTTAATATGCGGATTTTAGAAGTCAACACGAAGCGTACTGCAAAAATTTTTCACGATGTGGCGCGCGTTATTTATCGTAACGATGACACCTGGGTTTGCCCCATCGATAAGGAAATTGAAGCCATTTTCGACCCAAAAAAAAATGTCTATTTTTCACACGGGGAAGCAAAACGCTGGCTGCTGTTCGATAGCAGTAAAAAACCAATAGGAAGAATTGCAGCTTTTTTCGACACAAACAGTGCTTACAAACATGTTCAACCAACAGGGGGCATGGGTTTTTTCGAATGCATTGACGACCGTGATGCAGCCTTTGTGTTGTTCAATACTGCGCGCGACTGGCTTAAAAGAAAAGGCATGGAAGCAATGGATGGCCCCATCAACTTTGGTGAAACCGATAAATACTGGGGGCTGCTGGTCGATGGGTTTACGCATCCTTCTTACGAAATTCCATACAATCACCCTTACTACCGGGAACTTTTTGAAGCTTATGGTTTTAAAACATACTACAAACAAGAAGGTTTTCACCTCGATATTACCAAAGATTTTCCTCCCAGGTTTATGAAAATTGCTGAATGGGTTTCAAAAAAGCCCGACTATTCCTTTAAACACTTTGAATGGAAACAGGCCGATAAATACATCAACGATTTTTGTGAAGTGTATAACCAGGCATGGGACTCTTTTAAGGAAAATTTCGAACCCCTCGAAATGTCATACATTAAAAAAACACTCAAAAAAGCCAAAGCAATTATCGATGAAGAGTTTATCTGGTTAGCATACAACAAGGACAAGCCCATTGCCATTTATTTTATGTACCCCGATGTAAACCAGATTTTTAAAAAGCTGAACGGAAAACTTACCTTGCCGGCAATGATCAGATTTCTTTATTACAAAAAAAAGAAAACCATGACCCGTGCCCGGGGCGTTTTGATGGGCGTTATACCCAATTTTCAGGGATTGGGGATTGAATCGGCCTTTATCTACCATGTTTCCAAAGCCATGGAAAAGCGGCCACAATACACCGAAATTGAATTTTCGTGGGTGGCCGATTTCAATCCGAAAATGCGGAAAATATTTATTGCTGTAGGTAGTGTCCCTGCGAAACATTACATTACGTACCGCTATTTATTCGACAGAAATAAACCTTTTAAAAGATACCCGATACCTGAATGATATGAATTACGATGTAATAATAATTGGAGCAGGCCTGGGCGGTTTAACTGCCGGGGCCAAACTGGCAAAACAAGGCAAAAAAGTATTATTGATTGAACAGCACAACCGCCCGGGTGGCTGTGCAACTACTTTTAAACGCAAGAATTTTACGTTTGAAGTGGGCTTGCATGAAATGGACGGCCCCCATGCAACAGATTTGAAGGTGCGGATTTTTAAAGATATGGGGTTAAATGAAAAAGTTACACTGCTCGATGTGCCTGAATTTTATCGCTTTGTAAATGAACGTTACGATGTGGTTATCCCGCACGACCCTGAACAAGCGCAGGAATTGCTCATTGCCCGGTTCCCCGGTGATGAAGCCGGCATTAAAACCTATTTCCACTATTTACTCAATTACCGGAAGGTGCTGCCTGAGTTAAAACTAACTCCCGGGAAAAGTGTTGGGGAATTCCTCGACCAACACATTTCAAACAACGACCTGAAATTAATTTTGCTCGGCAACCTGGGCTATTTCCACGACGATCCGTATTCCATTTCCCTTCAGTATTATCTTATTGCACAGGGAAGTTATTATGGCGGGAAAGCCAGTTTTGTAAAAGGGGGTTCGCAACGTTTATCGGATGCCCTGGCCGAAATAATTAAAGAAAACGGCGGAACGGTTAAATTGCAACAAAGGGTGAGCAGCATACTTTTTGAAAACAACCTGCCAATTGGTGTTCGGTATCAAAAAACTAAAGGAGAGAGTGATACGGCCATCGATGTATTTGGGAAGGAAATCGTGGTGAATGCATCGGTTCCCGATTTGGCCAGCAAATTACTTCCGGCACAACAGGTAGGGGATTTGTCATCTGAAATTGGAAAAATGAAAATAGGTGCTTCGTTGCTTACGGTTTATTTTGGATTTAAAAAACCGCTTAAAGATATTGGCAACAAGTATTATTCAACGTTCATTTTCGATCCATCGGTAAAAGATCAAAGCGATATTGTGAAAAACAACCACGCCGGCTTCAGTGCACGGAGTTTTACCCTGGTCGATTACAGCCAGGTCAATGCTTCACTTGCGCCAGAAGGTAAAAGTGTCGGTGCCGTGTGTTGCATCGATTATTTGGCCGATTGGGAAAACCTTGATCGCCAAAGCTATTTGAAGAAGAAAAATGAAGTTGCCGAAGCCATTATTAACCGTTGCGATAAGTTAATTCCCGGGTTCCGCGACGCCCTTGAATACGTCGAAGTTGGAACCCCGTTAACCGTGAAACGTTATACACTGAACCCCGAAGGTGCGGTGTATGGTTTTGCCCAAAATCCAAATAAACCAACAGATTACCTCACAAAATTGCCCGTTAATATACATATTGCTTCAGCCTGGGGAAAATTTGGCGGCGGTTTTTCAGGGGCCATATTCAGCGGCTACATGGCGGCGATGGATATTTTGAGGAAGCGATAATTTTCACAAATCATCGAATCCGTCAAACGGGATATCGTCATCGGGATCGGGGTCGTGGGGACCCACGCCGGGCGGGTTAAAAAGGCCCCAGCGGTCGATGATGTAATTCCACGGGTCGAAGCCGGCAACCCAGTCGATGAACAGCAGCCGGTATTCTTCAATCAGATCGCGTACAATCTGGAAGTATTCCACGTGTTCGAAGCCGAACATTTCGAGCGAGTGGTTCTGGATCATCAGTTCCATGGCCGCTTTGCGAATTATGGTGGCTGCTTCCATGCGTATGTCGTACAGGTCGCCACCTTCGGCACCGGCAATTTTCACTGTTAGCAACATGGCATCTTCGTACATAATCCTCTTTATTTCCCCGAGGTGCACATCATCGTCGGAAATTAACTGGCAGATTTGATCCACCACTTCAAAAATTTCCTGTCCCTTTTTGTAGAGGGGCAACTCTTTTGGGTTGATTCTTTCGTTTTCTTCGTCGTCGTCAAACATGGTTTTTATATTTAGTCATTGGTCTCTGGTCTTTTGTCTCATGTCTCATGTCTCATGTCTCATGTCTCATGTCTCTTGTCTTCTGTCTTCTGTCTTCTGTCTTCTTTTCCTGACTATCAGTGCTTTCTCCGTGGATTTCCGTGTAACAATAATACTGAAATATTTCACAGAGTTCCTCTGATTGATTATCAAATTGTTTAATAATTTATTTCCTTCTTATTTCAAATGTTTCAATATTTTCCTTAATCGTTCCCGGTCGTAGCGGTCTTTTCTAACCGGGGAAATATTCAGCAATTCCTTTCGTACCCGGTTAACCAATTCCGGAACCGGGTCGGTTTCTTCCGGATAAAACAAGCGGATAGCGACAGCCGTTTTCCACCAATTACCCTGCATACGCAACAGGTGTGGCCCGGTACGGGCAGGGTGTATGTGTATGCCGTATCCCGGTTCATTACCTTCGCGCAGCACCCAGCCTGAGCCATCGGACAGGGTGATTTTGCGGTATTCGTGTTTGCCAAGCCAGGCAACAAACTGTTCCTGACTGGAGACCTTCATTTCGTCAAGTTTTGTTTTAATATGGCTGATTATTTCTTCGGGTTCAAATTTTCCGGTATACACATCGACATAGTTGCTGTTAACCGACCGGATGTTTTCAATGACTTCGTTCCCTGATTGATAATTAATGGCATTTTGAAGTTTTTCGCGTACCCGGTTTAAGTGATGTTTCCAGGGATTGAAACGGATGCAGGATTGCTTCTTCCCGTAACCACCACCACCCGGTGTTTCCAATACAAAACTGTCGCCAGCTTTAATGTCAATATTTTGGATTGAGTTCAGGATTATTTCCCGGCCATTTTTCAGGATTATTTTTTGTTTTCCGGGCAGGCCCTCATTTCCTCCGTTCAAGCCATAAGGCCCGCTGTTTCGGCGTTGGGTAAGCACCGAAAGGTTCACCGGTTCGAGGAAGGTGATTTTTCGTACGATGCCGTTTCCCCCGTTCCATTTACCTTTACCCCCTGAACTTTTCCTGATGCTGAATTCATCCAACCTGACGGGGTAGCGGTGTTCCATAATTTCAGGATCGGTAATGCGGGTGTTGGTCATGTGATGGTGTACGGCATCGGCGCCATGGAAACCGTTGCCAGCGCCACACCCGCCGCAAACTGTTTCATAGTAGCCAAAATTGGCATTTCCGAAGAGGGTGTTGTTCATGGTTCCCTGGCTGGCTGCCATCACACCAAATGCTTTTAAAAGGGTATCGGTAAGGCGCATGCTCACTTCTACATTTCCGCCAACCACGGCCGGGGATTTCTTCGGATCGGAACTGAAAACGGGATTCAGCAAACCGTGGGGAAGTTTTATGCTAACCGGATCGAGCAGGCCGTCATTTAACGGGATAGGCTCGTTCAGGATTAAACGCATTACATAAATCACCACGCTGTAAACAATGGCTTCGGTGGCGTTCATGTTTCCGGGGTGGACATCAGAACTGCCTGAAAAGTCGATTAAACACGATCCGTCTTTGATGTTGATTCCTGCTTTCAGCAATGAACCGTCGTCCAGTTTTTCGGTGGCCCTGTAGGTTCCGTTGGGGAATTTTGCCAGCGCATCCTTCATTTTCAGGGCTGCATAATCCGTTAGCCTTTTGAAATGGTACAGCACGTTTTCCTCTCCATACCGGCCGATCTGTTTTAGCAGGGCATCGCTGCCGTTTTTATTGGCCGCAATAGCGGCGTTCAGGTCGGCCAGGTTCTCTTCCACCGAGCGGGTGGGCCAGGGGGCATCGAGCAGGATTTTGCGCATTCCTTCCCAGTCAACTTTACCTTTCCTGATAAGGTAGAAAGGAGCAATGACCACACCTTCTTCGCTGAGGCAGGTTGCACCAGGGGGCATGGAACCAGGACTGATCCCGCCAATTTCGCTGTGGTGGGCACGGTTCACAACAAAGGCAATACGTTTGCTTTTATGGAATACAGGTGTTATTAGTGTAACATCGGGCAGGTGCGAGCCCCCAAAACCGGGATGGTTGGTAACAATGGTATCGCCTTCTTCAAAATTGAAATGTTCTAAGAGCTTCTGTACACAAACGCCCAGTCCACCCAAATGTACCGGGATGTGCGGGGCATTGGCCATCAGCCTTCCGTCTGTATCAAGCAAGGCACAAGAGAAATCGAGCCGCTCTTTTATGTTGACCGAAAGCGCGGTACGGCGGAGAAGGGCGCCCATGTTCCCGGCAATGGCCATAAAGCGGTTGGCAAAGAGTTCCAGCTCAGTTTCCCTGGTCTGATTTTGTGATTGGTTAACTGCATCATGCTCTTTGGTTAATAATGTTGTCCCATTTTTTGTCACGGTTATATGCCATCCTTTTTTCAGGTAGGTAGTGGCATAATTATCTGGAATCAACGATTCCCCTACAATGGTAGCCCCGGGCTTCAACTCTTCCCTTATAAAAACAGGAAGATTTTTCGTTTTGCTGTGGTATGAAGGTTTTGGCTTGTATTGTTTTGGCCGGTTTTGGATATCTTCTTTTTCTTCATGTTTTACCGAGGCAATCACCCTGATGGTTTCCACTTCAATTTCCCGTTCGTTCTGGATGTGCCCGTACACTTTTAAATATTCTTCCTGAAAAAGATGTATTGGGTCATTCTCTTTTTTCCATTCAATATCAAGGGTGCTGTTTTGCCCTTTATAACGCAGGTAGATCATGCGCTGCCTGATGGATGTTTTGTTTCGGGAAAATCCTTCGTTCTCGAGTTGGAACAGTGCGTTATCTTCAATTTCTGCAAACATGGAGGGCAGTTGTTTTTCTGCCTTTGAGAAAGGTTGCAGAACCTGCTTTTCTTCAAAACGCTCGATAAGGGCATTTCCAATTCCATAGGCGCTTAGGAGCCCGGCATCGCGGGGCAAAAGGATGGTGTTAATCCCCAATATTTCGGCAATGTCGCAGGCATGCAAGCCACCTGCCCCGCCAAAAGCAACCATCGCGAAATCTTTGGGGTCGTACCCTTTGGTAATGGATATTTTGCGGATGGCACCGGCCATAATTTCGTTGGCAATATCGATGAATCCGTTTAATACGGTTTGTTCTTCCCGTTGTTCGCCTGTTTTTTGTTCAATTTTTTTAATCAGTTCTTTCAGCCGTTTATGTGCTGCCTTTGGAAAAACCGGAATGCCAAACCGTGATGTGTCGAGCCGGCCGAGCAGCAGGTTAACATCGGTGATGGTAAGCGGGCCTTCGGCTCCGTAACAGGCTGGCCCGGGATAAGCGCCGGCGCTTTCAGGGCCAACAAAAAGCTTGTAGCCGTCAAACCCACAAATTGAGCCGCCTCCTGAAGCTACGGTTTCAATAGCTATGGCCGAACTGTTGATGGCCGAGTCGCCAACTTCAAGTTCAAAACGATAATCGAAAGCTTCATCGAAGCGTGAAACATCGGTGCTGGTGCCGCCCATGTCAAAAGTGATCAGTTTGCTGAAACCGGCTTGTTTGCCAATGATTGATGCGCCAACCACCCCTCCGGCAGGTCCGCTGAGCAGGCTATCCTTGGGGTTGAAGTAACGGGCAGATACAAGTCCCCCGGCACTGGTCATAATCTGAAAGGTATCGTTGCCAAGGCTTTGTCCGATGTTGTTCACATACTGATGAATAATGGGCGAAAGGTAGGCATTGACCACTGCAGTCTCGGTGCGGGGGATCATCTTAATGAGTGGTGTAAGTGGCGCCGATGAAGAGATGAAACGATATCCCAGGCTCATGACAAGCTCACGGGCTTTTATTTCATGTTCATGATTTACAAACGAATTCATAAAGGCAATGGCGACCGACTGGTATTCATCCGGGATACTTTCTTTTAACTGATTTGATAGTTTGTTAGTGTCCAACGGGATGAGGATTTTTCCCTGTGCATCAATCCGTTCATCCACCTCGATGATCCCCGAAGTGAGTTGCTTCCGCTTTTTCACTTCCATGGCAAAGATGTCGGGGCGGGCCTGATTACCGATTTTCAACAGGTCTTTAAACCCTTTGGTAATGAGCAGCAGTGTTTTTGCTCCCTTCCTTTCGAGCAGGGCGTTTGTCCCTTTGGTTGAACCCAGTTTCAGCAGGATGTCGGGAAAAGTTTCACCGAGGGCTGTTTGTGTTATAAGCCGTGCCCCAAGTACCGGGGCTTCTTCATGTGAGGTAATTTCGAAATTGACATTTTCGTCAATTGGGGTTTCAGGCGAATGATTCAGTTCAAGAACGCGGGTTTTTGGGTTAAAACATTTAACCTTTATGCCTTTGTATTCCTGCCCGAGCATGCGGAACGAAAAACCTTTAATTATATCGCGTTCCAGTTCCCAACTGTTTTCAACAATGAATTCAACCGGAGTTGTTTTTTTAATAATCTTTCCCCTCAGGCTGCTGTTACTAAGCACCTTTCTGCGGTATTCTTTTCCTGTGTGGTCGATGGCAATGCAGTCGGTGAAAGTGCCCCCGGTATCAATCCAGAGCTGGTATGTGTTTTTATCGTTCATAAACCATTTTGAAACAAAATCAATCGTTACGAAATTAAAATAAAAATGGGGAAACGGACTTGTAATCAGGTTTTTTTCAATAATAGAACCCATTTTTATGGGCACAATCGGTAATGATAGTTGAAAAATTTGAGAATGATATTTTAGTAGAGGACTTATAAAAATCTGTCATAATAAAAAACTATTCCCCAAAGATTAAACCTTCAATAAGTATTTTGTTTTCATTGACTGATAATCTTTTCAGATTCTTTCATTTTACTATCATTGTGCTTCATTTTTAAGTAATCTTATGCAAAAGAAACTTACTGTAAACCCTGATACAAGGGCTTTGATATTTGATATCGACGGTACACTTGCTGATACCATGCCCACTCATTACCGTGCCTTTCAGAACGTTTTGGGAAGATACGGGATTCAATTTTCGTGGGACTATTTTCTCAAATTTGCCGGTATTCCGGTTGGGCCTCAAATGGTGAAGTTCAAAGCGTTTTTTAAACCCGATAATTTTGATCCTGAAAGAGTAGCCATCGAAAAAGAGGATGAATATTTCAGGATGATTGAAACGACAAAACCCGTTGATGTCGTTTTCAAAGTTTTTAATGATTATGCCGGAAAACTTCCTATAGGTTGTGCAACCGGGGGCGACCGGCGCATTGCTACACGCACGCTTGAGGTTTTAGGTATTACCGACAAGATTGATGCCCTGGTTACCTGCGATGATGTAAAAAACGGGAAACCCGCTCCCGACACTTTTCTGAAGTGCGCCCAACTGCTTGGTGTCGAACCTCGTTTCTGCCATGTTTTTGAAGATGGTGTACCTGGTATTGAAGGAGCGAAAGCAGCTGGGATGATGGTTACAGACATTCGGGAGTTTTTGTGAAATGAAATGGTTGTTGGAAGAGATTGGTGAGATTGGTGAGATTGGTGAGATTGGTGAGATTGGTGAGATTGGTGAGATTGGTGAGATTGGTGAGATTGGTGAGATTGATGTGATTGGTGAGATTGGTGAGATTGATGTGATTGATGTGATTGATAAGATTGATAAGATTGATGTGATTGATGTGATTGATGTGATTGATGTGATTTATGTGATTGATGGGTTATTAAAAGAATTCGGGGAATGTTGATTTACTTCATGTTGGTTACCTTTTTCTTTCGAAACGTATAGTACCCGATTCCCAGTGATAAAACAGCTGCTACTATCACAATACTTATTTGAAAAAACTTTCCTGATTCAAATTTCGAGAATAAAGCTAAAGTTGCTTTTGCGACATTATTCAGCCCCAAAACCAATGTGATAAAAATGACCAGCAACGTGAGCACATTCATCCAGATTTTATTTGTATTCTCAGTCCCCATCAGTTCCTGATTGTTTAAAACCATATACAGGAAAATGGCCACAAAAGGCAGTAGAAAACCGTTGAGTGCCTGTGCCATGATGATGGCCGGAATTGGCTTGACATTTATTAAGGCAAAGCCAATGCCTGTAAGCAATATAACTATCCAGCCCAATCTGAAGTTAAGCGAACTTACATGCCATTTTTCAGGATGTTTATTTCCCAAAATGCTTTTCAGGGTAATGGCTGATGCCAGGGGTGCTGTTATAGAAGAAGTAAATCCGGCAGCAAACAATCCAACTCCCAGCATATATTTGCCGGCGATGCCCATTTTTTGTTGAAGGGCCAGCGATAAGTTCTCAAATGAAAATTCACCGGTTACCGATGAGCCAACAACCAGAACGGCCATTGAAAAAATTCCACCCAATACGACGGCGATGATCAGCCCGAAACGCATCTCTTTCAGGTTGTGTTCTTTGCCCGATATACCTGAGCCCAAAAAAAGGTTGTAGGGTACAATGGTTGTTCCGATCAGTCCAAGGACAAGTAGGCCAGCCCGGGAATTATCGGGAATTTTGGGGATAAAAATTCCTGTTAACATTTCAGAAAGCGGGGGTGCAATTGTAAAGGCCGTCACCAAAAACACGATACCCATGATTACCACGGCGAAGCCCATAATGGTTGAAATAATTTTAAGGGATGGAATAGCCAGAATGGTTGCGGCAATTGCTCCAACAATAAGTATGAGCAGGTAAGAGGGCAGGGAGCTGAATAGTTTCATCCCTGCAATTGAACCAAGCAGGTTTCCTGTCTCATACGCTGCTGCACCCACGACAATGGCCCCGAGGACCCAAAGCAATACCGGCCATTTGAATTTGCTTTTTTCGAATTGTTGGGCAATGGCCTGTCCCAGGTTTTTGCCCGAGATAATCGGGATACGTGCAGCAGCTTCCTGCAGCAACAGGCAGGCAAGGGTAGAAAACAGCAAAGCCCACAACAACTGCATGCCAAACATCGCTCCCGATTTAGCCGCTGTAGTAATCGTTCCCGGCCCGATAAATGCTGCTGATATGACCGACCAAAAGAGGATGTTCAAAAAACGCTTTTTGAAGTTCATAAAAAACTTGTTAATTCCAGAACGAGATGAGGAATAGCGGGGAGGAGTCCCAGCCTTCTTCCGTTTCGATCAGTTTTTGTTCATCGTCGTAATATTCCCAGGTTGCCCACATGTGTCTCATTATGCTGATGGAACCTGTAACCTGGTCGTGTTCAAAAACCCCTGAACTTGATTCCTGCCATACATAAGGGTCAATGCCCTGGGTCAACCAGGTAATAGAATTCTGACCGCTATCAAATGTTAATACATCGCGTGCGCCGCTTTCGTAAGTTGTATCCTGAGTGGCCGGAGTTACCGAAAATGAACAGTTAAATTCAATGCGGAACGGGCCATCCTCGGTGAACGTTATATCGATCCGGCCAATACCGAATTCATAGCCGTTTATGCTTTCCACTTCATTGCCTTCGAGCCCTTTTACCGTTCCTGATATGGAACTTGTGATGGTATACCGGGGCCATGTATAGCCATACGGAATGGTCCAGCTAAAACCGAAGCTTTCACCATCGATGGTTTCTTCATCATTGATAATGGCCTGTGCTTCAGTTTGGCCAATAGCCTGATTCTCGGGTTTCTTATACAATGTGGCCTTAATTTTGAACGTATCGCTTTTGGTGTACGTGTAACTTACTGTTGGAGAATCATCAACTTTTACTTTGGGATTTCCATCGCCAAAGTCCCACACAACGTAGTATTGAGCAGGTAATTCGGGGTATTCAATTTTCCAGGTATATGATTGATCAGGCACCCCTTCCATTTCCTGCGGATCGATTTTCAGAGGCTGCCAGAATACCATGTCCCCGGCACCTGCATAATGAAAATAGACCCATTCCGGATCATTCTTTGTCCGGGCATCGCGATGCCGTTTTGCAATATCACCATCGGTATTTGTAAGCCATTCTTCAAGGTTCATGGGTTGAGGTTCGCCGGTTTGCATCATTTTGTGATAGAGAAACTGAGCCCAACTTGAATTGTATGATGTTAGAACCGACCATGAAAAACCGGTATATGCAAGCGCATCGGCCTCATCGTTCATCTCTTCGGGCCAGTTGCCCAGAAAACTGTAGCAAAAACCCCCGTAAAAAAAGGTTTTTCCTTCTTCAAAGTCATTATATTTCGTTATGAATTCGGGGCCAAGAAAATATTTGTTTCCCTCGGTGGCACGTACAATGGGAATATGGCCTTCGGTAATGTCGTCCCAGTATTTTTTACTGGTTGTTTCGTTCACGGTTTCCCCCGTAAGGCAATAAACTTCGGTTATGTTTGTTTTTTTGGGCCAGGCCCAACCGTGGGTGTACAGATGAACAATCCCGTAATCATCAAGCGTGGTAAAGACATCTACCGTGGCGTTGTTGTTCAGGAATTGTTCAGGAGCAGTGAAACCACATTTCGGGAACCAATAGTTTGCGATATTTAATATGTTGTTGGCATGGTTTGCCCTTTCGAAATTATGTGGGTTAATGAAAATGGTTTTCTTATTGGCAGGTATGTTTTCATATAGTTGAACAGATTTCTCATATGAACAGGTATTTACAGATTTATTGACCGGTGGTGGGGGAGGTTCAGGAACATCGGGGAACGACTCCGGATCATCTTCCCCTGTAATCATGATTCCGCCCCTAATCCCGTTTTCGTATTGAATGGCAATCCCCTGGCTGTTAATCTGAGCCCATTCAACATCGGGGTTTTCCAAAATCACTTCAAGTGCTTCTTCAAGCGCCAGGGTGGTATCTTCCAGAATGTTTATATATGTTTCGAATGTTTCAAAACCATCATCCTGTAAACGGGTTATATTACCGATCGACTCTTCCTGATTATCACCGGGCCTTGGAAAGGATATACAGGAATTGAATCCCCATATAATGAGTAAAAAGACGAATACTTTTTTCATACCTTCAACAATTGTGTAATAATATCGTCAATAAATTTATTCTTTTTTTGGCAATGGGTATTATTTAGTGTCAAGAAAAATTTAATCATGCTCTTTGAAAAATGAAAACCTTCAACCTGAATACCAATTCGGGCGTTAAACCGGTAATTAGCCGATAAAAGAAAGTCGTTTTGTAGAAATTGTGTAATATTGTTTTTCAACATGCAGCAATGAAGATGGACAGGAAAATTTTCAGGACTATTGTTTTGCACCTGCTGTTCTGGGTAGGTGTATGGTTCTTCTTTTATTATTTTTTCAGCTACAATTCCAGCGATAAAACATATATAACCTGGTTTTCCAGCCTGTTGTTGCCACTTACCATGTTGGTTACCTATTTCATGGTTTATTATCTTATTCCCAAGTATTTACTCTCCAAAAAGTATTTATTGTTTGCACTGTATGGTTTTTACACGCTGGTATTTTCATCGTACATCATTGTGTTGGTGCTTTATGGATGCCTGATTGCCTTGTTGCAATTCAACATTTCGTTAATGCCCCCAATGAGCAAAAATTTCCTTTTTATCCTTATTTTGGTTTACCTCATTGTTGGTGTGGTTAGTTTTATAACGTTGCTGAACAAGAATTTTAAAACCATATCGAGAAACAAAGAGCTCGAAAATAAAATACTAAACACCCAACTTCAGCTAAAAGAGCAGGAACTGCACTACCTTAAAATGCAAATCCATCCGCATTTTCTTTTTAACACGTTGAATACGATATACGGTTTTGCCATAAAACAGTCGAAACAAACGCCTGATATTATACTCAAGTTGTCGAACCTGCTCGATTACATTCTTTACCATGTTAGCAAGCCAAGGGTAAGCCTGAAGGAAGAAGTTATGCACATTAAGGAGTATATTGATCTTGAACGGATACGGTTTCAGGATACATTAAAAGTGGAATTCTATTCGGATACAATTGATGATAAAATTCAGATAGCACCCATGCTGTTGATCCCGTTTGTTGAAAATGCCTTTAAGCATGGCAACATTGTAAAAGGATTTTTATCCATTGAAGTTGAAATTCATGTTAGTGAAAACCGGCTCGAATTTTCAATACAGAACAGCATCGTTCCGGGCAACGGAACTGAAAAGCGTAGCGGAATTGGGCTTGAAAACATTAAAAAGAGGCTTGAGCTGCATTACAGGGAACAATATCAACTGGTGAATGAAACCCGGGATAACCGATACTGCGTTAAGCTTACAATATCGAATTTAAAGCATGAAGAAAATGATGATAAACTGCCTGATCGTTGATGATGAGCCGGTGGCCAGGGAAATTCTGGAAGAATTTATCGGCAAGGAGAAAAAGTTGAAGTTGGCCGGAAGTTGCAAAAATGCGTTGGATGCTTTTGAAACAATCAGTGCTGAAAGCATCGATTTGATTTTTCTCGACATCAACATGCCCGGGATTAACGGTTTATCGTTTGCCCGGTCAATCAACAAAAACATCAAAGTAATTTTCACCACGGCTTATCGCGAATATGCCGTTGACGGGTTCGACCTTCAGGCTGTAGATTACCTGCTCAAGCCCATTTCGTATGAGCGTTTCCGGCAGGCGATAGATAAGTATTTAGACGAAACACAGACAATTGAAAGGCACTCGAATAAGGTTGTGGTCGAGGAGAAGAATGATTTCATTTTTGTGCGGTCAGACAGGAAGATGATTAAAATTGTGTTTTCCCAGATCAGGTACATCGAGAGCATTGGCGATTATGTAAAAATCCATCTTGACGATAAAACGGTGGTAACACGCGAAACCATTTCAAACATCGAGGCACAACTTCCGCAGAAAGATTTTATACGTACGCACCGTTCGTTCATCGTTTCGTTTAGGGCAATCGATTCGTTTACAAATGAATACATCGAAACAGGCAAACATCAGATACCCATAAGCCGGAGCTATAAAAACGATGTGCTGGGCCGGTTGGATTCAGAAAACAGATAAAACGGGTTGAGCGAATTGGCGAGGATAATTAATACAGGCAAGATGTTGTCATTTAAGTGTTTCTGTTATTAAGGGAAGTAGTTTGTTAAATCTGAAAATATCCGTATTCAAATAGAATTATGTTTACACTGTTAATAACATCTAAGTGTAACCATCCCAAACAGTTGTTGTTATCATCTGAGTATTTAAACCCCAGGTAAAGGGGAGTGTTGAAGGGTAGGTTATGACAATCGTAAATGGTTTTATTGTTTTGGATTTTATATGTATTTCCAATATTTTCGAACATGTAGGGAAGGCTTGAAATACTTGGCCGAAAAATATGAAAATTATTTGACTGCCATTCATCAGACATTTTTATTGTGTCGCCTTCGTAAAATTGTTTCATAATGAATTTCTGCTCTATAGATTTGATGGAGTCTTGAGGAGATATTCTCCGGCAGGAATATGTTTTATAGTAATTAATGTAAACTTCATTCCCGGAATAAACAGTATCAATCCGGGTATTTATAAATGTTGTGTCCTGCGTTTCCTGAACACACAATGAAATGGATTTATTAATGCAGGAAATTACTGATTTGCAATATCCCCCGCCCGGGTGGATATTCCAGTCTGTTGTAATCCGGATGTCATTGATATTATCTTGATTAACATCAAGTTCAAATGTTTTTATCTCCCTGGGACCTGATTCTATTTTTGTAGAATCAAGATTGAAAACGTGTTTGTTATTAATATCTGAATATATTACGATTGCATTATTTTGTATAATATCATCCTTTTCACAGGCGACAAGAATTAGAAGGTTAATAGAAATTGCAAAACATGTTTTAAAAGATTTTTTCATTCTATATTAACGTTTCAAGGGTTTGAAATCGAATATAGGTAATTTCCGAAAAAAATTGAAATTAAAGAAGTTCTTTTTTCATTACCATGAATACCTGCGATCCGGTTTTCAGCAGATAAGCCCCGGGTTTGAGGTCATTGCCGTTAATAATGTTTGATGAGCCGGTTTTTATCAGGTTTCCATCAATTGAATAAAGTTTCCAGCTATTATCGTGTTTGCCATTGATTATTAGCTGTTTATCAAAGGGGTTTGGGTAAACATGGCAGGTATTTGATAACCGTTCAACGGCATTTGGGTATATATGGGTGAACTGCACCGTGGTAACGGAATAGGGCGGAATTGTGATAACCGAATCGGTTACTTCGCCAATATATTCACAATCCTGAACTTCGCTGGTAACATACGCTTCGGTATGGTTGTAGTTGTACCCCCCGATGTTAACTTTAACCGTTTTAGGAGCATCGGCCGAACGGTTAATCAGAATAAGCGATACCGAGTCGGTTTCAGCGTTGCCGAAACAAACTGCTTTCAAATCATCATCATCGAACGTTGGGTTTAACCGTTGCCAGCCGGGGTGGATAAACGCCGAGAACTGTTTGAACGAATAAAATTTTTTGGTTTTTATATAGCCCCCGTCGGTTGTCCAGCGGGTTTTGTCCCAGGGGAACTCAAGGTTTACCAGTCCGGCGCCGTCCCAAATCAGGTCCCAGTAAAAATAGGCGTTGGCGTTTTCATCCACCAGTGTTTTGTACATCAGCCCCGACATGGGAAGCCAGCCTTCTTTACCGGAGTATTCCGACTGGAAATGGGGGATTTCTTCGGCAATAAGCCCGGCAATATAAACGGTTGTATTGTCCCAGGGGTCTTCTACATTTATTCCATGGTATAGGTGGTGGGCAGCAACATCAAGTTTTGACTTGTTGAGGCGGTTGATGTAATTCCGGAATGCGTTGTAGCCTATGCCGACCGTTTCGGGACCAAGCAGTAAGGGTTTTTGGTCACGTTCCTTAAATATATTGTAAACAGCATCGAGGGCTTTGTTGTAACCTGCAAATGTGTCGGTCGCACTGATTGTTTCTGTTGGGTCAAACCGGCACGATTCGTAATCGGTGGCAATATCGGGTTCGTTTTGTATGCTTACGTAAGTTGGGAATATTCCGGCTGCGTTGTATGCATCAAGCGATTCGTTCCACCAGTTGGCAAAACCCGTGTAATCGAATTCAACTTTGCCGTCTGTGATTGTGTATTTTATCGTTCCACCGTTTTTTCGGTCGTTGTTGCTTTTCAGGTATCCCGGTGGCCCCCACGATGTGGTGAGTAAGGGTATTCGCTTTCCCTGCACGGTTTCCGAAGCGATCATGAATTCCTGTACCCGGTCCATCATCCCGGCATCGTAACCGTGTGCATTCCGAACGCGTAAAATATCGAGGCTCAGTTCGCCAAAAACGGCTTCATATATTTCGTTTTTATTCGGATGGACTGTAAGCCAGCCTTCATAATAGGCCAGCGATGCCCCAAAACCGGTAAAGGTTTGGAAACGTTCTTCCGGATTAATCGACAATTCAACTTCCTGTGCGCCTGTTTTTAAAAATGAGAAAACGGTAATGGTTATTACTAATAGCGGGCTTAAAGTTAACTTTCTGAAAATCATTTTTATATTTTTGAATTTTTGGAGCGGTAAAAATAGATGTTCACTTCATATTCTCCAAATGTCATTTAATTCGACGCCTTTTTTATAACCGGTTTCGTGAATATTTCAATGTGTTTTAAGTGAATAAACTGGTATGCTTCTGTCGGGAATTGATGAGGCCGAATCATACAGGAATATTGCCCCGATTTTTTTATAAAAACCTCCGGCATTTGGTTCAACAAAAATTTTTATCAGTTAGTTATGGTTTATGCAAAAATATAAAAAAACCGCGGGAACCACCCCGCGGTTAACCTTAACCAAACTAACAAAACCAAACCTTATGAACTATAATAAAAAGTCTGATTTGAAGCTGTTCTTGCAGATTGTTTGAACAAACTTCACATACAAAAACAATAGTTCACAAATAAAGTTCAGAAAAAAAGAAGAAAAATTCAAGTTTTAAAGGTATTTTTTTTAAAATCAAGCAATAAAAGAATTATTTGTCGAATAAATCGGGCCTTATTTTCCGGGTAATTTCCATCGATTGGTTTTCGCGCCATTCGTTTATTTTTTTTTCGTTGCCCGAAAGCAGTATACCGGGTACTTCCCATCCCTTGTAATTTGCAGGTCGGGTATAAACCGGCGGGCTTAACAGCCCGTCCTGGTGCGAATCGGTCAGGGCCGATGTTTCGTCGGAAAGAACACCGGGGATAAGCCGTACAACACTATCGACAACAACAGCAGCAGCCAGTTCGCCACCGGTTAATACATAGTCGCCAATTGAAATTTCGTGTGTAATGTAATGGTCCCTAATACGTTGGTCGACACCTTTGTAATGGCCGCACAAAATCATCAGGTTCTGGCTCATTGATAGGCGGTTGGCTTCTTTTTGCGTGAAAACTTTTGCGTCGGGGGTCATGTAAATAATTTCATCGTAGTTGCGTTCAGCTTTCAATTTTAATATCAAGGCTTCAATGGGCTGAATCATCATAACCATGCCGGCTCCACCTCCAAATGCATAGTCATCAACCGATTTATGTTTGTCTGTTGAATAATCGCGAATATCGTGCAGGTGAATTTCACACAGCCTTTTTTCAACAGCCCGTTTTATTATTGAAATTTGAAAAGGGCTTTCGAACAACCCCGGAAATAACGTTAAGATATCGATGCGCATTACCAATGTTTTTGTGCAAAAGTAAACGAATAGGTCAAATTAATGCAAATATTCCTTTCAATGTTGTGGAAATTAAGTATTGCAGCCGAAAATGTATGAAAAATATTTGAGTATTATCTTTTAATATCTATTTTCGTAACTCCCAAAAAGAAAGGACGGATGCTCAAAACATTTATTGTTGTACTCAAAAAGTTGTTATGATGGAATCGAACGAAAAAATGCACTCAAAAGCTCAGAATGAGGAGAATGTATCAGAAAAAAAATCTGATAATACTGTTGGTAAACTGAATGAAAAGCCCGTAAATGAGGCTGCTGAAAAAAAGGTTGATGAAAAAAAGGCTGAAACCGAAAAGAAAGCTGAGGAACAAAATGGTTCTGGAAAAAGCGTAGTTGAACCGGAATTGAAAGATGAAGAGCAGTCTGGTGAACCCGTTGCTGAACCGAAAGAAGAAACGCCTGCCGAAACAGCACCTGCCGAAAAACCGGAAGAAAAGCCAACTGTTGAAAAGCAGGAAGAAGATGACAGCACGGCTGAATTGGAAAAACCAGAAGAACCGGCCACTGAACCCAAAAAAGCGAAGGAAGAAAAAACTGAAAGTATTACAGAACCGGAAAAAGATGCGGAAGCAGCTGATAAGAAGGAAGAAGAGAAACCTGAAAAAAGTGGTGCGGAAAAGGCAGAAAAGCCCGATGAAAATATCGAAAAAGCGGACAAAGAAAAACCCGCAGGAAAAACAGCATTAAAGGATAGCGGAAAAGAAACTGAAATTTCCGGAGAAGAAAAGAAAGATAACGAAACTGAAAATAAAGATAAAACCCCGGCAGATAATGCCGAATCAGAAAACGACAAAAAGGGCACGGAAAAAGCCAACAAAGAGACGGCCAAAAAAGCAGAACCTGTAGTTGATTATTCTACTTACACTGAAGTTGAATTAATTAACGCTTTTAGGGATTTGCTGAAAGAAGACAATTTTCTGGCAGCATTGCCCAAAATTGATACAATAAAAGCCGTTTTTTATAAAAAGCTTAAGGCTAAAAATCAGGAGCAAAAGAAAAAATTCCTCGACGAGGGGGGCATGGAAGAGGAGTTTAAGCCCGAGTCCGATCCCTATGAACAGGATATGAAAGACCTGATGCAGCAGGTAAGGCAAAAAAAGGCTGAACACAATAAAGACCTCGAAGCCGAGAAAGAAGAAAACCTCAAACGCAAATACGAAATCATCGAGGAGATAAAAAATTTGGTTAACCGCAAGGAGTCAATCAATAAAACCTTTCAGGAGTTTAGGGAATTACAACAACGATGGAGGGATACCGGGCTGGTTCCACAGGCCAGTATGAAGGACTTATGGGAAAATTACCACCACCATGTCGAAAACTTCTACGATTACATTAAAATTAATAAGGAGTTACGCGATCTGGACCTGAAAAAGAACCTGGAGGAAAAAATAATACTTTGTGAAAAAGCCGAGGCTTTATTGCTCGAACCATCTATTTTAAAGGCTTTTAATACCCTTCAGAAATACCACGATTTATGGCGCGAAATAGGGCCTGTGCCACGCGATAAAAAAGAAGAACTTTGGGAAAGGTTTAAAGCGGCTACAACCCTTATTAACAAAAAACACCAGGAATATTTCGAAAACCGCAAAAAGAACCAGAAGAAAAACCTTGAAGCAAAAACAGCCATTTGCGAAAAAGTTGAAGAGATACTGCAACTCGAACTGAAAAGCCATAAAGAGTGGGAAGCACGGTCGAAAGAGTTGATCGAACTGCAAAAGTATTGGCGCACAATAGGTTTTGCGCCAAAAAAAGACAATAACTCGATTTATGAACGTTTTCGTACCGCTTGTGACCGCTTTTTTGACAGTAAACGCGAATTTTATGCCCGCCACAAAGAAATACAGGCCAATAACCTACAGTTAAAAATTGACCTTTGTGTGCAGGCCGAAGCATTAAAAGACAGCACCGACTGGAAAAAAACTACCGATGAATACATCAGTATCCAGAAAAAGTGGAAAGAAATAGGGCCGGTACCACGAAAACATTCCGATGCTGTTTGGAAACGTTTTCGCGCAGCGTGCGATTATTTCTTTAAACAAAAATCGGAATTTTTCAATACCAAAGACGAAACCCAGGTCGAAAACCTGAAACTGAAAAATGAACTGATTGAGGAAATAAAAAACTTTAAATCGTCGGGAAACGATAAGAAGGATTTTGAGTCGATTCGCAATTTTCAACGGCGCTGGAATGATATTGGTTTTGTTCCAATTGGCGATAAAAACGACGTTCAAAAGCGGTTTAGGGAAGCAATTAACGAGCAATTTGATAAATTGCAGGTAGATGACAAAGACCGGAATCTGTTGAAATTTAAAAACAAGGTTGTCGATTGGAAAGGTTCATCGAAAGGGCAAAATAAAATGATGGCCGAACGCGAAAAAAGCATCACAAAACTGAAGCATCTCGAAAACGACCTGATAACATTGAAAAACAACGTCGGGTTTTTTGCCGATTCCAAAAATGCCGAGTCGCTAATTAAAGATGTAAAACATAAAATTGCCCGTACCGAAGAACAAATCGAATATTTAAAAGATAAAATCCGTACAATCGACTCGGTTGATATGAACGGTGAAGCTAATTAGCAGCACCTTCCCGGGCTGGAATGGCCCTTTGATATTGTAGGCATTAGTTAGGTTTTCATAATGGTAAAAACTTTTTTTCGTAAAACAACGGGGCTTTTATTATTGCTGTTTTCGTTTTTACTTTTAAATGCTTCAAACGTAAAATTCTATAACATTAACGAAATGTTTGGGATTTCGATGCGTGAAGCAAACTCAATTTGTAAAGACAACGATGGGTTTATTTGGGTTTCTTCGAAAACAGGCATATTGCGCCTTGCAGAAGACGATTACCGTTTTTATCACCTTCCTTATGAAACCGCCAACATCATTTCGGTTAAGCTCATTTTCGAACATTCTGAATTATTGGCATATACAAATAACGGGCAGGTTTTTTTGTATGACGAGTTGTACGACCGGTTCGATTTGTTGATAAACATCAGTAAGGAATTAAATAATTTCTACCTCGGGGTTAATTCCCTGGTACTTGAAAATATGGATGCCTTTTTTGTTGCAACATCGCAGGGATTATATCAATATGAAAACAACCAGTTGGCCGTAGTGGGGGGCATTACCGACTTAATAAACCATGCCATAAAGTACGATAGCAGCCGGATTATTATCTCAAGGGGCAACGAACTTTCAATGTTTGATACAAAGAGTCATGAACTGGAATTTGTATTCGAGAAAGAGGATGTCCCAAATTTTGAAGTTTCAACTTATTATCTTGACACAATTCTGAACAGGCTATGGATGGGGACCGTTTCAAGTGGCTTGTTTTGTTACGATTTTACCGGAGGTGAATTTGTAAAAAAAAATATTAGTTCATTGCCCCGGCAGCCCATTCTCGCTATTGAATCCATCTCCGATTCAACATTATTGATTGGTATTGATGGCCAGGGGCTTTGGGAAATAAATAAACAAAATTGGCAGGTTTTAAACATTTATAAAGAAAATGCCGATAATCCTTCTTCACTCAGGGGAAACGGAGTATACGATATTTTTTGCGAGCAGGATAAGCGGGTATGGGTTTGTACTTACAGCGGGGGGATTTCGTATTTCGACCTCGCTTCATCAATAGTCACGCAAATAACCCACCATATCAACAACCCCAATTCACTTGCCAATAACGATGTTAACTGTATTATTGAAGACCGGGCCGGAAACCTTTGGATGGCAACAAATAACGGTATAAGCCGCTTCAATGTAACGGAAAACAAATGGGATAATTTTTATGTAAATGAGCAAAAACAGGCCCAGGTATTTTTAACTTTATGCGAAAGTGTTGATGGTAAAATCTGGGCCGGTACCTATTCCTCGGGCGTTTATATTATTGATGGTAAATCAGGCAGGCAACTGGCCCACTATTCAAAAAATGAAAAAAACACCCCGTTTATTAACGACTATGTCTTTGATATTTATCGCGATAGCCGGGGCGATATATGGATTGGGGGCATTAACAGCGAAGTGGTACGTTACCGTTTAAATGAAAAAACATTCAGGAAATATACCGTTCAGCCAATTAATGTCCTGACCGAATTTGAGCCCGGTACCATGTTGTTTGGTTGTACTTACGGTTTAGTACGTTCTGATAACGAAACCGGTAACTTTTCAGTATTGATTAATGGTTGTTTGATCCAGGATATTTTGGTTTTGGATGGCATAATCTGGATTGGCACCACGGGCGATGGACTTATCCGTTTTGATCCCGAAAATGGCGAGCAGGAAAAATTTACAATCAGGAATGGCCTGCCTTCAAATTTTGTTAACAGTGTTACATATTCCGACGGCTATTTATGGGTAGGCACTGAAAACGGATTATGCCGTTTCGACCCTGTGAAGAAAAGTTTTATGATCTACTCATCCATACTGCCTTTATCAAGCAGTTCATTCAACCGTAATGCCCATTATAAGCTCAGTAACGGGCAATTGGCCTGGGGTACAAATAACGGTGTTGTTATGTTTAACCCGCGTACCATTAAGCAGGTCTATTCCAAAGGAAAAATATTTATTCAGGATATTAGTATTTCTGGCCGTTCAATACGTGAAATCAGCTCATTTAAATTAAGCAACCCCATTAATGAGCTTGAGAAAATTAAATTGAAATACAACCAGAATACCATTGCTTTTGAACTTATCCCAATTGGTGTAGCATCGGGTGCAAAATTGTCGTGGAAAATGGAAGGGCTGGACGACGAATGGACACAACCTGCAAACCTGAAAATTATTAATTATTCAAATATCCCGAACAGGGATTACACCTTGAAGATAAAACTTTACGATAATTCGTTATCGGAAATACTGGCCGAAAGGAGTTTTCAAATTGAAGTAACACCGCCCTTTTGGGCCACTTCATGGTTCCTGATCATTGTAATTATACTGATTTCGTCGGTTGTCTATTTTGTTTTATGGTATTACATCAACATGCTTAAACAGAAACACACCGAAGAAAAAGTCAGGTTCTTTACCAATACAGCCCACGACTTACGTACTTCGCTAACGCTGATTAAGGCACCTATCGAAGAACTAACAAATGAAAATAATATTTCGGAAGCCGGCAGAAACAATATAAACATTGCGAATGAACAGGCCATGAGGCTTTCGTCGGTTGTAACCCAACTGATGGATTTTCAGAAAGCAGATGTTGGCAAAGCGCAAATGTCTTTAAGCATGACCAACATTGTAAGTTTTGTAAAAGTGCGCCTTCAAATGTTTAAATCGCTTGCACAGGGGAAAGATGTTGTTTTTAAATTTAATTCCAATCAGCCCGAATATTACAGTGCCATTGATGAGGCTATGATGGAGAAGGTAATTGATAACCTTTTTTCGAATGCTGTTAAATACGCTTATCCGTATACAACAGTAAAAGTAAACCTGAATTGCACAGGCAGCAATTGGTCACTCGAAGTTATCGATAAAGGCATTGGTATTAGTAAAAATGCACAACGGCAGTTGTTTAAAGAATTTTACCGGGGCGAGAATGCGGTGAATTCGAAAGTTGTGGGGTCGGGGATAGGTTTGCTTATTGTTCAGAATTTCGTCTCGCTGCACGATGGCGAAGTTGGATTTTCAAGCGAGGAAAGTGTCGGTTCCACTTTCCGAATTACCATTCCTTATAAAAAGATTGATGAAAGCCGGAAGGCCGGAAAAGACCCTACCCAGCCCGTAAAAAATGTGCCTTTGCATACCGTTTCCGTTGATGTAAACGACAGCCAAGAACAACAACCATCGGATAAAATGCATGTTTTGTTGGTTGAAGATAACGCTGACCTGCTACGGTTTATGAAATCGTCGCTCCAGGCTGATTTTGATGTTCACGTGGCCGATGATGGCGACAAGGCATGGGAATATCTAAAAAAAAATTCACCCGAACTGGTTGTGTCTGATGTGATGATGCCCAATATGGACGGTTTTAAGTTGTGCCAACTCATGAAATCGACCTTTGAAACATCGCACATCCCCATTGTTTTACTCACGGCATTGTCAGGAAAAGCCGAACAACTGCATGGTCTGGGGTTAGGTGCCGATGACTACCTTACCAAGCCGTTCGATATGGCCCTGCTCAGGCAAAAAATAAAAACCATCATTCAAAACCGGGAGTTTGTAAGGGAAAAGTCCTTGAAGCTGATTAAAGGATATGAAGAAGGGCCCATATTGGAAAATGAACTCAACGACCAATTTGTGAAAAAGATACTTACGGTTGTTCGTGAAAATATTTCCAACGCTTCATTTGGCAAAGAAGAATTTGCTTCGGCCATGAATGTCAGCTCATCGTTGTTGTACAAAAAAATGAAATCGTTGACTGACCAGTCCCCAACCGATTTCATTAAAACAGTGAGAATGGATTACGCCCTGGAGCTGCTGCAATCGCGAAAATACAATGTTACCGAGGTGAGCGAAATGTGTGGCTTTGCCAGCGTGGGTTATTTCAGTACCGTTTTCAAAAAGCATTTTAATCAGAAACCAACCGAAGTGTGATTTTGAAAAAAATGTTTTAAAGTGGAAATGGAATATCTGTAATTTGAAACCGTTTTTTATTTCTTTTCATACTTTTACGGTTAGTCGACTATAATTGTATGATATGAAAAAGCTTTTAATTGTCTTGTTGGTTTATTCCTTTTGTAAATTAAACCTCATTGCACAAATACCCGAAGGGGGCAAAAAAATAAGTCCCGATCTCTTTGGCCTCTTTTTCGAAGATATTAATTATGCTGCCGATGGTGGACTGTATGCCGAGATGGTGCAAAACCGATCGTTTGAATACGCCCCAACCGAACAACCCGGCTGGAACCCATTTTCTTTTTGGCAATACGTTTCGCCCGGCTATTCAATAGGCCATGTTAACGTGTCGACCAATATGCCAATTCACCCCAATAACCCTACCTGTGTGGTGTTGGATGTTGAGGTAGTTGGCGATTATGAACAGGTTAAAGGGGTTGCCGGGGTTGGCTTGCAAAATTCCGGTTTCGACGGAATGGTTGTCAGGGCAGGTGAGGGGTATAACTTTTCGATGTTTGGAAAGGTACTTTCATCAAAACCAATCGATTTTTTGATTCGTATTCAGGATCCCGGTGGTAAGGTTTTAGCTGATGCTTCGCTTATTATTTCGGACAATGAGTGGAAAAAGTATGAAGCCAACTTAACGGCCACAGCCGATTGCGATTCAGCCTCATTGATGGTTCTGGCTAAAAATAAAGGTGAGCTTGCCCTCGATATGATTTCGCTCTTTCCTGAGAATACATTTAAAAACTGTTCGAACGGTCTGCGTGCTGATCTGGCTCAATTGCTGGCCGATATGCAGCCCCGTTTTGTCCGCTTTCCCGGCGGGTGCCTCGTTCACGGTGATGGAACAGGAAATATGTACCGTTGGAAAAACACCATTGGACCGGTTGAACAGCGGAAAGGGCAGCGCAACATCTGGGGGTATCATCAGTCGGCCGGACTTGGTTTTTACGAGTACTTTCAGTTTTGTGAAGACATTGGGGCAAAACCGGTGCCTGTTTTGCCGGCGGCAGTAAGTTGCCAGAATTCGGGTGGAACATGGCGCATTGGCGGAACCGGCCAGAAAGCCCTGCCAATAGATGAAATGCCGGAATATATTCAGGAAGTAATCGATCTGATTGAATGGGCCAATGGCCCCGTCGATTCGGAATGGGGTGCCAAACGAGCGGCTGCGGGGCATCCCGAACCGTTTAACCTCGAATACCTTGGCGTAGGCAACGAAGATAAAATGACCCCGGAGTTTATCGAGCGCTTTACGATTATATACAAAGCTGTAAAAGAAAAATATCCCGATATTAAGCTCATAGGCACATCGGGCCCTTTTCCCGATGGCGAGGATTTTGAAAAAGGTTGGGATTTGTGCAACCATTTGAATGTTGATGTGGTTGATGAGCACTACTACAAAGGGCCTGAATGGTTCTTGAGCAACATGTACCGTTACGACAAATACGAACGTAACGGGCCAAAAGTTTATTTAGGCGAATATGCTTCATGGGGAAACAAGGTATACAACGCCATTGTTGAAGCTGCATATATGACCGGTTTTGAGCGAAACGGCGATATTGTAAAAATGGCATCTTATGCACCCCTGCTTGCAAAAAAGGGGTTTACACAGTGGAATACCGACATGATTTTCTTTGATAATGTGAACATTGTGCCTACACCAAATTATTATGTGCAAAAAATGTTTATGACCAATACGGGCGATTATTATTTCGATGGGGTCATTGAAAAGGATGAAAGCGATTCAACACTGGCCGCTTCGTGTGTAATGGACAGTAAAACAGGCGATGTAATTTTAAAAATGGTAAATGCTTCTGATGAAATAAAAAACATGACGATTGATCTTTCACGCTTCAGTTTAACGTTAAGTGATGCCGAAATTACATTGCTTGCTGAAGATGCTGATGATGAAAATACGTTTGATTATGTTGATAATGTGGTTCCTGTGAAAATAGGTTTTCAGGCAGATGAAATATTTATTTATCCTGCCGGCCCCATGTCTTTAACTGTAATTAGGATAAAAAATAACAGATAATTGGCTTTACGGTGTAGGCTAAAGGGGTTCGTGCAGGTGGGCGTACCTTTTAAAAGCCCGGTCATAACAACCCCTTTGTTAAAATAACGTGCCGGTTTGATAACCGTTAGGGAAGATGAATTCCCCTGTTTTGCCAAAAGTTTGAGGATTAATTAAATAACTTATTAATATTTTTAAGATGAAGTCCAATATTGTTTTTTTAATTGCTTTAACAGTCATTTTTGGGGCATGCAATGCCCGGGTAAGCGATGAACCGGCAAGCAACCCGGTAATTTATGCCGATGTGCCCGATATGTCGATGATTCGTGTCGGGGATACCTATTACATGAGCAGCACAACCATGCACATGTGCCCTGGGGTGCCCATCATGAAATCGACCGATTTGGTTAACTGGGAAATCGTGAGTTATGCTTACGATAAATTGGGCGATGTTGATGCCATGAACCTCGAAAACGGGAAGCGAGCCTATGGCCGCGGATCGTGGGCCAGTTGTTTGCGTTTTCACAACGGCAGGTATTACGTATCAACGTTTTCAAGTACAACCGGCAAAACTTATATTTTTTCAACCGATGATATTGAGAATGGTTCCTGGAAACGCCATTCGTTTGAACCATCTTTACACGATAACACCATCTTTTTTGATAATGGTACCGTTTATATGATTTGGGGAGCCGGCAGGCTTTTTATCGCCGAACTCAAGAAAGATTTTTCGGGCATAAAGGAGGGAACCCAGAAAGTTTTGATTGAAAATGCCAGTGCCCCTGCGGGTGACAACATCATGCTTGGAGCCGAAGGTAGCCAGCTTTTTAAAGTGAACGGGAAATATTACCTGTTTTTAATTACCTGGCCCCGCGGCGGCATGCGCACCGTTGTAATTCACCGTGCCGATAATATAAATGGTCCGTGGGAAGGGCGCGTAGCCCTTCAGGATAAAGGTGTTGCCCAGGGCGGGCTTATCGATACGCCTGATGGCCGTTGGTTTTCATACCTTTTCCGCGACTACGGGGCCGTTGGTCGCATACCATATTTGGTTCCAGTGAAATGGGAAAACGATTGGCCGGTTTTAGGGGTTGACGGTATGGTCCCCGATACGCTCGATTTGCCTGCAAGCAAGGGCTTAATTCCCGGAATTGTGGCTTCCGACGATTTTAAGCGCGATCAAAATGAAGCAGCTCTGCCGCTGGTTTGGCAGTGGAACCATAATCCCGATAACAGCTTATGGTCGGTGAGTGAGCGAAAAGGATTCCTGCGCTTAAAAAACGGCCGTGTTGTTAATGAGTTGCAGCAGGCACGCAATACGTTAACACAGCGCACAATCGGTCCCGTGTGCTCGGGTTCAGCACTTGCCGATGTGGCCAATTTAAACGATGGCGACTTTGCCGGACTGTGCGCATTTCAGCGTAAATACGGTCAGGTTGGTGTGAAAAACGAGGGCGGACAAAAGTACATTTTCATGATCAGCAATCAGAGCGATACACCCCAGGAAATAGAAACCGTACCGCTTGGACAAAACGAGGTGTATTTGAAAATTGAATGCGATTACCGCAACAGGGCCGATATTGCCCGCTTTTATTACAGCCTCGACGGCAAAAACTGGAAACAAATTGGTAACGAATTGCATATGCAGTACACCCTGATGGAACACTTCATGGGCTACCGGTTTGGTTTATTTAATTATGCCACAAAATCACCGGGCGGATACATCGATTTTGATTATTTCAAAATTGCCGGCAATACTGCTGTTGTTGATTGATGGTTTTTGGAATTTATTGCTGAAATGGAAACAACTGCCTGTTGATTGTATCCCAGCTCATTTTTTTGTTTTGAAAGGTTATAAGCAAAAATTTTAAAAAATCAAGCTAATGATGCTTTAATATCTAAATTTTGAAAAAAAATATTCAAATTTCAAGGTTGGAGCTGTTTCGTTAATATAATTTTGGGAAAATGAGTTTTTTGCCTCTTTGTTATCGTACTTATTCGATAACGAACCGGGTGGATAACGCTTAATAATTATACCAAAAGAAGGAATGGAACGTAAAATTGTAATAACCATTATCATTAGTATCTCCTTTTTTCTTATGGCACATGCACAGGTTGTTACTGTTTCATCGCCAAATAAAAAAATTGATGTTGAACTTTATAAAAATCAGGATACTACACAGCAAAGTTGGTTTTTGTGCGTAAAATATTTAACCAACGGGCAGCATTACGCGGTAATTCCACAAATAGGGCTTGGGCTTATCTGCGAGGGACAGGATTTTTCGCATGACCTCGAATTCATTAAATCGGGAAAGCTCAAAAAGATTCAGGATAATTACAGCGCATTGCTCGGGAAAAAGTCACGTTGCACAAATGAAGCAAGCGAGGTTGTTGTTTCGTTTGAAAACCCCTCAAAATTACGGATGAATGTTGTTTTGAGGGCGTATAACGACGGGGTGGCCTTCAGGTATGGCTTACCGCAAAAAAACGGGCGCCATGTTGTTACCGATGAACTGACCTCTTACCGTATACCTGATAGTACAACCCGGTGGCTCGAAAAGTTCGATTTGTCGAATGAAAAATTGTACGCTAAAATGGAAGATGCTGCAATTCAGCAGGATTGGTGTTACCCGGCTCTTTTTAATGATCGAAACAGCAAATGCTGGTACCATATTCATGAAGCCGGATTAAGTCGCAGTTATTGTGCAACAAAACTGAGCAACCGCGATGAAAAAAACTCCTACAACGTTACGCTTCCTTATCCACACGAAGGAGAGGGCGAGGCATTGCCAACCATTGATTTGCCCTGGGAATCGCCCTGGAGGGTCGTAGTTATGGGCAGCCTTGCCGATATTGTTGAGTCAACGTTGGTAGATGATGTTTCGGATCCAAATATACTGGCCGATACCGGGTGGATAAAGCCGGGGCTGGCATCGTGGAATTATTGGTCAGATAACCACGGTACTCGCGACTTTCAAACGGTTTGTGCTTTTACCGACTTGGCTGCTGCCATGAATTGGCCCTATACTTTGTTCGACTGGGAATGGGATGCCATGACCAATGGCGGTGATGTGGAAGATGCAGCCAAGTATGCCTTGTCGAAAGGGGTGAAACCGCTGATTTGGTACAATTCGGGCATGTTTAAATGGATTACGGCAACTCCTGTCGACCGTATGAAAACGCACGAAAACAGGATGGAAGAGTTTGCCTGGCTAAAGCAAAATGGTTTTGCCGGAATTAAAGTCGATTTTTTCCTGAGCGAAAAACAATACATGATCAACTATTATCTCGATATACTCGAAGATGCGGCCAAATATGAATTGATGGTTTATTTTCATGGTTGCCTGGTGCCGCGCGGTTGGCAACGGACTTATCCGCTTTTAATGACATACGAAGGGGTGCGTGGGGCTGAATGGTACAACAATACTTCTGAACTGACAACTACAGCCCCCGAACATAACACAACCCTGCCTTTTACCCGTAACGTGGTTGGTTCAATGGATTATACCCCCGTTACTTTTACCAATTCGCAGCATCCGCACATCACATCCTATGGCCACGAACTGGCATTGAGCGTTGTTTTCGAGTCGGGAATTCAGCACATGGCCGACAGGCCCGGGGGATATTATAATTTACCCGATGCGGCAAAATGGTTCCTGAAAAAAGTTCCGGCTGCATGGGACGATACAAAACTGCTTGACGGTTTCCCGGGAAAACTGGCCATTATGGCCCGGCGAAAAGGTAACGATTGGTTTCTGGGAGGTATACATGCAGGCCGAAAAGATAAAATTCAAAAAATTAAATTCGATTTTCTGCCGGATGCTGAATCGTATAAGTTAACTTTAATTACCGATGGAGCACATGACAAAGCATTTGAAATAAAATACATGGTTGTTGACAAAGCTACTGCCATTGATGTTAAAATGTTGCGGCGTGGGGGCTTTGTGGCTTACCTTACTAAACTGTCATTTTAATTTTTGTCTAAGACAAAAAGAAAATATAAAAGAATCGATCCCGATATACATCGGGATTACCTTTGAAAATTATAATTATAAACGAATGAAAAATAATCTGTTGTTACATGTGGTGAAAAGTTTCTGGCTGATATTTTTCGCCCTGTTGCCATCGCTGTTATGTGCACAGCAATACCCGTTTCAAAATCCGGAACTGACTTTTGAAGAGCGGGCAGAAGACCTGATTACGAGGTTAACCCTTGAAGAAAAGGCTGCACTGATGTGCGACCAAAGCGAAGCCATACCGCGACTGGGTATCCGGAAATTCAACTGGTGGAGCGAAGCCTTGCACGGTTATGCCAACAACGATAGTGTAACCGTATTTCCCGAGCCCATTGGTATGGCAGCATCGTTCAACGATGAACTGTTATACGAAATATTCGATGTCGTATCGGACGAAGGGCGTGCCAAATACCACCAGTGGTTGCGCCGGGGAAACGAAAACAAACGCTTCCTCAGCCTTTCGGTGTGGACACCCAACGTGAACATTTTTCGCGACCCGCGGTGGGGACGTGGACAGGAAACCTATGGCGAAGACCCTTACCTGACTTCACGCATGGGCGTGCAGGTTGTGAAAGGCCTGCAAGGCCCCGAAGATGCAAAATACCGCAAGCTGCTGGCCTGTGCCAAGCATTTTGCTGTTCATTCGGGCCCTGAATGGAGCCGCCACGAGTTAAACCTGAACAATGTAAATCCGCGCGATTTTCACGAAACATACCTCCCGGCTTTTAAAGCACTTGTGCAGCAAGCCAATGTGCGCCAGGTAATGTGCGCCTACCAACGCCTCGACGATGAGCCTTGTTGCGGCAGCACCCGTCTGTTGCAACGAATTTTGCGCGATGAGTGGGGTTTTAAGCACATCGTTGTGTCCGATTGCGGAGCCATTACCGACTTTTTTACCTCACACAAAGTATCGTCGACCCCGGTGCATGCAGCAGCAAAAGGGGTACTGGCCGGTACCGATGTGGAGTGTGTGTGGGAAAACTATCCCTACAAAACATTGCCCGATGCCGTTGAGCGTGGCCTGATGAGGGAGGATGACATTGACAAAAGCCTGAAACGTGTACTCATTGGCCGTTTCGAACTGGGCGATTTCGATAATGATGCCCTGGTGCCCTGGGCTCAAATACCGGCATCGGTTATTAACTGCGATAAGCACAAGCAGTTGGCTTACAAAATGGCACAACAAAGCATGACTCTCCTCCAGAATAAAAACAACATTCTTCCCTTATCGAAATCATCGAAAAAAATTGCCGTAATTGGACCCAATGCCAACGATGAAGTAATGTTGTGGGGCAACTACAACGGAACGCCCATAGAAACCATATCCATTCTCGAAGGTATTAAAACCAAAATTTCGGCAAAGAAGATATTTTACGATAAAGGTTGTGATTTGGTTGAAGATAAGGTAACCGTGAGTTATTTTGACCAATTGACGTATAACGGAAAGAAAGGCTTTAGGGTCATGTATTGGAATAACCCTGATCGGGAAGGGGAGGCAGTTGCCACACAACAAATTACCAGCTCAATAAAGAAAACAACGGCCGGGCAGCACGAGTTTGCTTCAGGCGTGAAATTAGAAGGTTTTTCGGCTTTGTTCGAAGCTGAATTTACACCAAAAGTATCGGAAGAGCTGGTGTTTAAAGGCGGAGCTACCGGTTATTTTGAACTGATCGTGAACGGAGAAACCCTAAGCCGCTATGAAAACTGGCGCACTTTGCCGGCGCGCATTCCCATTAAAGTGGAGGCCGGTAAAACGTACAAAATTGAAATACGTTACGCCCAGCTTAACAACTGGCAGGCCAATATTGAACTCGATTTTGGAAAAGAGGTGGATGTTGATTATACCGAGCTGATTAATAAACTAAAAGGTATTGAAACCGTTGTTTTTGTGGGCGGCCTGTCGGGTAATCTCGAAGGTGAGGAAATGCCCGTATCGTTCCCCGGCTTCAAAGGGGGCGACCGAACCAATATTGAACTGCCCGCTGTGCAGCGCAACTGTTTGAAAGAGCTGAAGAAAGCGGGCAAAAAAGTGATTTTTGTAAATTGCTCGGGTTCGGCCATTGCCCTGCAGCCTGAAACTGAAAGCTGCGAGGCAATACTCCAGGCATGGTACGCCGGAGAAAGGGGCGGCCTGGCTGTGGCCGATGTGCTTTTTGGCGATTTTAACCCCGCAGGTAAATTGCCGCTTACTTTCTACAAAAACTCCGATAATCTGGGCGATTTTGAAGATTATTCAATGCAGGGACGTACCTATCGCTTCACAACCGATTACCTGTTTCCCTTTGGCTTTGGTTTGAGTTATACCACTTTTGAAATTGGCAGTGCAACGCTCAGCAAAACCAGCATAAAACCCAATGAAACCGTGCAGTTATCCATTCCGGTAAAAAATACAGGTAAACGGGCCGGTACCGAAATTGTGCAGGTGTACATCCGTAAGTTGAATGACGTTGAAGGGCCGCTTAAAACGTTGCGCGGTTTTCAGCGCGTGGAACTGGCTGCCGGTGAATCGAAACAGGCACTCGTTGAGCTTACACCGGCTTCGTTTGAATTTTATAACTGGAGTAAGCGAAAAATTACGGTTGCACCTGGAGAATACCAGGTGTTGTATGGCAACAGCTCCGATGCAAAAGATTTAAAGATTACAACAATTTCGATTAACTAACATAGATAACTAATACTTCTTTACTTATGAAAACCTATTTTTTACTACCTATTATTTTTTTACTGCTATGCAATTTTGCTTCTGCTCAATTTGCCGGTATGATGCGGGGACAGAAACAAGAACCATTACCCGAGGGCTACAAGCCGGCTTCAACCAATACTTTTTTAGCCCGTTATCCTGCTGTTAACAGTGAAACCCGGCAGGCTATGTTCCGTGTTGTAGCTCCTACTGCTGAAAAAGTGCAGCTTGATCTGTGCAACAAAAAGTACGACATGACCAAGGATGATGAAGGCGTATGGACCTGCATTTCAGATCCACAGGTAGTTGGTTTCCATTATTACGCTATCTTAATTGATAGTGTGGCCGTTATGGACCGGAATACCGAAGCATTCTTTGGCAGCAATTGGGAATCATCGGGAATAGAAATACCCGAAGGCCCGGAAGGTGATTATTACCGGTTTAATAAAAACATTCCGCATGGACATGTCAGGTCTGTTTATTATTGGTCGGAACTAAACGGGCTCGAAAGGCATATAAATGTTTATGTGCCCCCAGGTTACGAACAAAATAACGATCAAAAATATCCCGTGCTTTATTTGGTTCATGGTTGGGGCGAAGATGAAAACGGCTGGTCAAACCAGGGGAAAATGGCCAACATAATGGATGTATTGATAGCAAAAGGTGAAGCGGTTTCTATGATTGTTGTGATGCCCAGCGGCGATATTAAAACAAATCCCGATGTGCGTGAAGCAAAAGGCAATGTTACTGAAATATTTGCGAATGATCTGATTCCGTACATTGATCAAACTTTCCGCACAAAAACCGACAGGCAAAACCGGGCAATGGCCGGTTTGTCGAGAGGAGGGTTCCAAACCTGTATGACCGTTTTCAACAACATGGACAAATTTGCCTGGATGGGAACATTCAGCGGTTTTTTTGTGCGTGGCAACGATGTTGTTAATGCTTTCGATGGAATATTTAATGATGCCCCTGCTTTTAATAAAAAGATGAACTTACTGTTTATAAGTACAGGTACAGAAGAGCGCAACCCAAAGGAACAGGTTGATGCCCTTAAAGCACACGGTATTGATAATATTGTTTTTCACGAGTCGGAAGGCACAGCACATGAGTGGCTTACATGGCGCCGGGCGTTGAAACAATTCGCCCCGCTTGTCTTTAAATAGGCAGAAAAAACAAGAAAAATAACCGAATAACAATGAATAATGGGACGAACAGATAAGCTGGGTTTTGCTTTTACTTTAGTATGTTTTTGCATGTTAGCGTCGTGCCAAAGCAATGAAACCAATAGTGCTGAATTAAAATTGTGGTACGATAAACCGGCTACGGTTTGGAACGAAGCCCTGCCGGTTGGTAACGGCCGGCTGGGTGGCATGGTTTATGGCGATCCGAAAAATGAGAAAATTCAGTTGAATGAAGAGACGTTTTGGTCGGGTGGGCCATCGCGCAACGATAACCCGAAGGCACGGCAAGCTTTGCCCAAAATAAGGGAACTTATTTTCGGGGAGAAGTTTAAAGAAGCTGAAACGATGGTGAACCAAAACATGGTGAACGCTTTGCATGGTTCTAAATACCAGGTGATAGGCGATTTGGTACTGACCTTTCCCAATCACGATAATTACACCGAATATTACCGCGAACTCGATTTGGAACGGGCTGTTTTCAAAACAAGTTACAAGGTTGATGGGGTTACGTACACCCGCGAAATATTTGCCTCACAACCCGACCAGGTAATTGTGGTGAAACTTATGGCCGACCAAAAGAAAAAGCTCAGTTTTTCAGCACACCTGCAAGGGCCGCTACAAACAGAGAACCGCACACTTGATGCTCAAACACTTGAAATGACAGGGCTTTCAAGCTCACACGAAGGGGTGGCCGGGCAGGTGAAATTCTGTACCCGGGCAAAAATTTCAACCCGTGGTGGTACCACTTCAGCCGAAAAGACCACGATAAATGTAAACGATGCTTCGGAGGTTACCATCCTCATTTCAATGGCAACCAACTTTGTCGATTATAAAACCCTTACAGCCAATGAAAAAGCTAAATGCGCCGGTTTTTTGGCGGCTGCTGAAAAGGTACCGTATAAAGAAATGCTTAACCGGCATGTAGCTGCCTACCAAAGGCTCTTCAAACGTTCGACACTCGATTTGGGCACTTCGCCTGCCACCCAACAACCAACCAATGAGCGTATTAAAAAATTTGCACAAGCCTACGATCCTGCGTTGGTTGCTTTGTATTACCAGTTTGGGCGCTATTTGCTTATTTCGAGCTCGCAACCCGGTGGGCAACCTGCAAACCTGCAAGGCATTTGGAACGAAAGCACTAATCCGGCCTGGGACAGTAAATATACCATCAACATTAACACAGAGATGAACTACTGGCCGGCTGAAAAATGCAACCTGGCGGAATTACACCAACCGCTTATCCAGATGGTGAAAGAACTGTCGGAAACCGGGCAGAAAACAGCGAACGACATGTACGGTTGCGATGGTTGGGTGGTTCACCACAATACCGATATATGGCGTATAAGCGGTGTGGTCGACGGTGCTTTTTGGGGTATGTGGCCCATGGGTGGCGCATGGCTTTCGCAACATTTATGGGAAAAATATTTGTACAGCGGCAATTTGGAATATCTTGATTCGGTTTACCCCATATTGAAATCGGCATGCGAATTTTATCAGGATTTTCTAATTGAGGAACCGGAACACAACTGGTTGGTGGTTTGCCCATCCATTTCGCCCGAGAATGCTCCGGCAGGAAGGCCTTCGGTTTGTGCCGGAGCTACCATGGATAATCAAATCCTCTTCGACTTGTTTTCGAAAACAATTGAGGCAGCGAAACTGCTCGAAAAAGATGATAGTTTGATGAGTGAATTTCAGAAAATACGCGACCGTTTACCGCCCATGCAAATAGGCCAGTATGGTCAGTTGCAGGAGTGGATGGAAGATTTGGATAACCCCGATGATAAGCACCGGCACGTTTCACATTTATATGGGCTGTACCCCGGGAATCAGATTACACCTTACACAACCCCCGAATTGTTCGATGCGGCACGTACTTCATTAATACACCGGGGCGATGTTTCTACGGGCTGGTCAATGGGCTGGAAGGTGAATTTGTGGGCACGTTTGCTCGACGGAAACCATGCCATGAAATTGATAAAAGACCAGTTAACATTGGTTGACCCCGCAAGATCGCGCATGGGTGGCGGAACTTATCCAAACCTTTTTGATGCACATCCGCCTTTCCAAATTGATGGCAATTTTGGTTGTGCGGCCGGTATTGCCGAAATGCTGATGCAAACCCATGCAGGTGCCATACATCTTTTACCGGCTTTGCCCGAAGAGTGGCCAACAGGAAAAATCACAGGACTACGTGCACCGGGTGGCTTCGAAATCAGTTTTAGCTGGGATAATGGGGTGGTGCAACACGTTGAAATAGAATCAACACTGGGAGGGAACTGCCGTATACGTGTTGCCAATGAATTGGTTGCCAAGGGTAATGCAGACCTTGAAATAGCATCCGGAAAAAATGCCAATTCGTTCTATGATGTTCCTGCGGTAAAAAAACCTTTGGTTTCTGAAGCGGCTGATTTGAATCCATTATCACTAACTGAAACAACGTTGTATGATCTGCCAACGGAGGTCGGCAAAACATATTCGTTGTCTAATAAACAGTTTGAATAATTTACAACATATTGAGTCAATTTGGTAATATTTAAAAATAGTATAAAAGTTTATGAAACGATCCCGCCCTGGCGGGAGAAATTCCGTCCGCCAGCTGGCGGACCCTTAAAATCAAACAACTTAATCTTATGAAAATGAAATATTTACTTCTTTCGCTTGGTTTGTTCTTTGCTCTTCAAACAATTGCTCAAAATGAGATAGTACAAGCGGAAAAAGGTTTTGACATTTACAATCAGGATATTGCTCATGGAAAAATCGACACCGTTACCTACAAGTCGAAAACGGTAGGTACAAAACGCCGTGCAATAATTTATACGCCTCCGGGGTATTCAAAAAGGAAAAAGTACCCGGTATTGTACTTACTGCATGGAATTGGTGGCGACGAAAAGGAGTGGTTAAACGGGGGACAGCCACAGGTGATTTTTGACAATTTGTATGCCGGGGGTATGATTGAACCCATGATTGTTGTTATGCCCAATGGCCGTGCCATGGAAGATGACCGCCCTGTTGGGAATATATTTGCAAAAGATAAAGTTGAAGCCTTTGCAAACTTTGAAAACGATTTGCTCCAAGACCTTATTCCGTACATTGAAAAAAAATTTCCGGTAATAAAAAAGCGGAACTACAGGGCCATTGCCGGCTTGTCGATGGGTGGCGGGCAGTCGTTGAATTTCGGACTGGGCAACCTCGATGTTTTTTCTTGGATCGGAGGTTTTTCTTCGGCACCAAATACAAAAATGCCCGAAACCCTTTTTCCCGATTCGCAAAAAGTTAAAGACCGGTTAAACCTGTTGTTTGTTTCCTGTGGCGATGCCGATGGTTTAATGAATGTAACCCAACGTACCCGCGATTATCTGACAAACAACCAGATACCGCACATCTATCACATCATACCCGGCGGATTGCACGATTTCAAAGTGTGGAAAGAGAGTTTATACCTGTTCGCGCAATATTTGTTTAAACCCATTGATCCAAAGACATTCGAAAATAATTAGTTGTTAATGAATTATTAAAATCACGGATGAAACAAACCTCAAAAAAAGGGGAGTATCAGCGACAAATAAAAATATAAAATAATAAAACGATCCCGCTTATGCGGGCGGGTTACACGAGTTACATTAATCAATAAATATTTTAGCAAATGAAAAGAAAAAGAGTTTTGTCGGGAGCGACATTGATTATAACAGTTAGCATCGCACTGTTTTTTATGGGTTGTGAAAAACCTGCAACGCTCAAAGATGCTTATAAAGGAAAGTTTTATATCGGAACGGCACTGAATACCCCTCAGATAATGGGTAAGGATACGGCTGCAATTGAAGTTGTAAAAGAACATTTTAATTCCATTGTTGCCGAAAATTGTATGAAAAGCGGGCCAATCCAACCCCGCGAAGGGGAGTTCAATTTTTCGATGGCCGACAAATTTGTTGAATTCGGGCAGCAAAACAACATGCACATTGTTGGCCATACGCTCATTTGGCATTCACAGGCCCCGCGTTGGTTTTTTACCGATGATGATGGAAAAGAAGTTTCGCCGGAAGTACTGATAGAGCGTATGAAAAAACATATTTACACCGTTGTGGGCCGCTACAAAGGAAAGGTGCATGGATGGGATGTGGTTAACGAAGCCATACTCGACAATGGGAATTACCGCAACAGCAGGTTTTACAGAATACTGGGTGAAGATTTTATTAAATATGCTTTCCAGTTTGCCCACGAAGCCGACCCCGAAGCCGAATTGTATTACAACGATTATTCCATGTCGAAGCCCGGCAAAAGAAACGGGGTTGTTGCCATGGTGAAAAAGCTGCAACAGCAAGGTGTTAAAATCGATGGCATTGGCATGCAGTGCCACGTTGGACTCGATTATCCCGAATTGGAAGAATTTGAGGCAAGCATGGAGGCTTATGGCGGTTTGGGCGTTAAGGTTATGATTACCGAAATGGACATTAGCGTGTTGCCAACTCCTGATTGGAACCGGGGTGCCGATATTTCGACAAACATCGATTACCAGGCAAAATATAACCCTTACACCAAAGGCTTGCCCGATTCGGTAAATACGCAACTTGAAGACAGGTACCTTGAGTTTTTCCGGTTATTTCTTAAACACGATTATGTTTCGAGGGTAACGGTTTGGGGCGTGAACGACGGCTATTCGTGGAAAAATGGTTTTCCCGTGCGTGGCAGAACCGATTATCCGTTGTTGTTCGACCGTAACAACCAGCCAAAATCAGTAGTGCCGCTATTAATTAACGAAGCAATAAAAAAACGTAAATAAAAAGTAATGTAGACAATTGTTTATGAAACGAGCCCCGAATTGTCGGGGCGAGTTCCATACGATCCCTTTAAAATAAACAATTTAATCGTATGAAACACATTTTCACATGGGCAATTTTATTTTTAATTGTTTGTTACGCAACGCCGTCTGATGCAAACAACCGTGAACCGAATCACAGGTTTCATAACATAAACAAGTTATACGGCATTTCCATGCGGCAGGCATCCTCGGTTTGTAAAGATCACAACAATTTTGCCTGGGTGTCTACAAAACTGGGGATATTGCGGCTTACAAGCGATAATAGCCATGTGTATCAATTGCCTTACGAATCGCCGAATGTACACAACATTGAACTGATTTATACCGACAGTGTGCTTTGGGCCATTTCGAACAATGGTCAGTTATTTAAATACGATCAGGTTCTGGATAAATTTTTGCTTGAATATAATCTGGATAAAAATTTAAACAACAGGCATCTAAGTGTATATTCCACCATTTTTCAGAATAGCGACACGTGTTGGCTCGCTACCTCCGACGGGCTTTTTTTGTACAGCAGCAATTCAAAAAATGCAAAAAAAGTAATTAGCGAAGCAGTTATATCGCTCGAATGGTACAGCCAAGATCAGTTTTTTGCTGTTTTGCTGAATGAAATTTCACTTTTCGATGTTGTATTACATAAAAAAGAAATTCTTTACAGCGGCTTGCTGAATGATTATTATTTTACGTGTTCCTTACATTTCGACAAAAACCGGAACAGGCTTTGGCTGGGGTCGAACTTTCAAGGCTTATTTTACTTCGATTTTGCCCAAAAAAAGTTGTATGCATTTAAACCCGATTGCTTTCCCTGCCAGCCGGTAATGGATATTGAGGAGATTGATTCTGAAACGCTTTTGGTTGGAATTGACGGTCAGGGGATATGGAGCATTAACCAGGATTTACTCAGCATTGGCAAAATATACAAAGACGACGTCGATAACCCCGATGCCTTACGCGGTAACGGGGTATACGATATTTTTCACGATAAGAAAAAAGGCTTTGTTTGGGTGTGTACTTTTTCCGGTGGCGTATCGTACTTTTATCTCGGCACATCAAGTAGTGAACATATTATCCATCATACAAACCAGGAAAATTCACTGGCAGACAATAATGTAAATTATATTTTGGAAGACAGCAGGAAGAACCTGTGGTTTGCTACTGACAATGGTATAAGTGTTAGAAAAGCCAACGGGCAGGAATGGTCACACTTTTATACCAACAATCAGAAGCAGGCACAGGTTTTTTTAACCCTTTACGAAGACCGGAAGGGACAAATTTGGGCCGGTTCATATTCGTCGGGGGTATACGTGATTGATGCCGAAAGCGGAAAACAAACGGCACATTATTCACAAAGCGAACCCAATACCCCCTTTAAATGCAATTTTGTTTTTAGTATTTACGGCGATTCGTATGGCGATATATGGATCTGCGGAATAAACAGCGAGGTAGTACGTTACATGCCCGATAAAGATCGGTTCCGGAAATATTTTTTTCAACCCGCCACCAATATTGTGCAATACAACGATTCGTTAATGTTACTGGCATGTTCGTATGGTTTGGTGCAGTTGAATAAAAATAGCGGTGTTTATTCTACATTGGTCGGGGATAATATTGTTAGTGATATTTTGGTTATCGGTGACAAAATTTGGTTTGGCACTGGTGGCAATGGCCTGCTATGTTTTCACCCCGATTCGAATAAAGTAAGGCAATTTACTACCGAAAACGGATTGCTTTCAAACCATGTGAACAGTATCTATTTTTCCGATAATCAATTGTGGCTGGGTACCGAAAACGGTTTATGCAGTTTTTCGCCCAAAACTGAAAAAGTCAAAACCTACTCCGGCCTTTTTTCCTTGTTGTCGTTGTCGTTTAATACCAATGCTCACTGCCGGCTGCACGACGGACGGCTGGCAATGGGGACAAACAACGGGGCTGTATTATTTAATCCTTCCGAAATGAGCGAGCGAAATTGGGTGGGTCGTATCTTTTTCCAGGATTTGAGAATTGCTGACCGTTCAATTCGGAACATCCCATCATTCAACCTCGACAAACCGGTTGATATGCTCGAAAACCTGGAAATCAGATACCGGCAGAATTCATTTAAGCTTGAAGTGTTATCGTTGGGAGGTGTGTCAAAAGCAAAGTTTTCGTGGAAACTTGAAGGGCTTAACAATGAATGGACAAAACCCTCTGAACACAAGCTTATCAGTTACAATAACATTCCTTTTGGGAAATATATGTTGAGGGTCAGAATGTACGACAGTGCGTTGGCACAAATCATCGACGAGCGCACGTTGACGGTAAAAGTTGCCAACCCGTTTTGGGCCCAATGGTGGTTTTTCGCGTTAATGTTTTTCATGATTTCGCTAATAATTTATTCGGTTTTCTGGTATTTGCTAAACCGGATACGGCATTATCAAACCGAGGAAAAAATCAGGTTTTTTACAAATACCGCCCACGAGATACGTACATCGTTAACGCTTATTAAAGCTCCCGTTGAAGAGCTGAAAAACGAAAGCAACATTTCGGAAAGCGGAAAACACTTTTTAAGTTTAGCAAACGAACAAGCGAGGCATTTAAACAATGTGGTCAATCAATTGATGGATTTCCATAAAATCGATGTAGGTAAAGAAAAATTTAAGCCGGAGATGGTAAATCTGCCATCGTTAATTTTATGCCGGGTCGAGATGTATGAGTCTCTTGCAGCAATGAAAAACATTGAGTTTAAAAATAATTTTGCCACAAAACAGTACGAAACGGCTGTTGATGAAATCCAAATGGAGAAAGTTGTTGACAACCTCATTTCCAATGCTATAAAATATTCCAATAACAATTCTGTCATCAAAATTGATTTTGAAGGAAACGATACGCATTGGACACTAAAGGTGAGCGACCAAGGCATAGGTATACCTAAGCGGGACATGAAACGTTTGTTTAAAGAATTTTACCGGGCCCAAAATGCCATAAACTCGAAAATAGTTGGTTCCGGGGTTGGGCTTTTGCTGGTTAATAACATTGTAAGGCTCCACAATGGAAATGTAACTGTAACAAGCCAGGAAAACCATGGATCAACTTTTACCGTAAGTATTCCTTACAAAAAAGCGCCACATGTTGTTCGTTATCAGGACAATGAAGATAGGAAGATTATCGACAACAACATTTCCGGAATAAATGATTTTCTGCCTGCCAATGAACCCGAAACAAATGGAAAAAAACAAAAACTTCTCATTGTTGAAGACAACGATAAACTGCTAAGGTTTATGCAGGTCTCTTTTGGTAAAGAATACGAAGTACTTACGGCTCCAGACGGGGTTGCGGGCTGGGAGCTGATACAAAACATTGTCCCCGATTTGGTCATTTCCGATGTGATGATGCCCAAAATGAACGGATTTGAACTGTGTGAAAACATTAAATCTACTTTTGAAACATCGCACATCCCGGTTGTATTGCTTACCGCGCTCAACGACACGGATACACAGTTGCACGGCTTGGGGCTTGGCGCCGATGATTACCTCACTAAACCATTCGACACAAAATTGTTGCGACAAAAAATTCGCACCATTATCCATAACCGGAAATCAATACGCGAAAAGGCATTGCGCATTATTCAAACCGAAAACAATGAACCTGTATTGAACAATACCCACAACGACAAGTTTTTGAAAAAAATGCTCGAGGTGGTAAAAGCAAATATTTCCAACCCACAATTCAGTAAAGACGATTTTGCTGCTGCCATGAAAGTTAGCGGTTCGCTGCTGTACAAAAAAGTGAAAGCGCTAACCGATTTGTCACCTCTCGAATTTATTAAGTCGGTACGCATGGGTTATGCACTTGAGCTGTTGCAATCGAAAAAGTACAGCATAAACGAGGTCAGCGATATGTGTGGTTACGCAAGTTCGGGCTATTTCAGCACCGTTTTCAAAAGGTATTTTGGGAAAACGCCTTCCGGGTTGTAAATTATCATTAATCATTTTTGTGGAAAAGTCAGGTGCCTGATGTCTGAAATTGGAATATAAATATCTAATAGAAGACATTAATCACTTTTCAATACTCTATTTTTGAATAATCCGGATTAAACAATTTATGTCGAATTCGATCTATAAAAATGTAATATGATGAAAAAATTCGATGAAATGAACATCAGTTATACGTACAGCGAATATCCGGGTGGACATACATGGCCAGTATGGCGCAATAACCTTTTCAACTTTGCACAGTTGTTGTTTAAATAATATAAATTTTTTACGAATGAAAAAAGCATCTTTTTTTTCTTTTCTCTTACTATTTGTGGCAAGCAATGTGTTTGCCCAAAAACTTGCACTGAACGATTTGGAATACTTCGAAAAAGACGGGCTTAATGTTTTGGTGTATAGCAACCAATACAACGGCTTCTTTTTCGATGAAAAAACAGCCGGTATCGAGCTCATTCATCATGGCGTTCGGACCTCGACAGGCGGCGCTGTAAGGCTTCAGCATACACCTGAACAATGGGATTTAATACCCCTGATGCTGGAGCGTAAAGTGGACAATGCCGGCAACAGTATTGAAGTAGTGATAAGGTACGATGAATTCGATTTCAATTCTACCCTGAAGGTTAAGCCCAAAGGGAACGGGTTTACAATACAGGTAATTCTTGATGAACCTTTGCCACGCGAGCTTGAAGGCAGGGCCGGTTACAACATGGAATTTCTGCCCACGGCTTATTTCGAAAAAAATTACCTCGTTGACGGGCAACCCGGAATTTTCCCAAAGTATCCGGCTCACAAAACCAAAATTGAGCCCGGCGAAAAGAAAATCAAGCAATTTGGAATTCATACCACTTTCGACGATCGTGGCCGCGACGAATTCATCGTGCCCTTCCCTTTTGCCGCGGGTAAAAAGGTTGTGCTTGCACCCGAAGACCCGGAACGAAGTGTGAAAATTGAGTCGGAAACTGAACTGATGCTTTTCGACGGGCGTAACCTGGCGCAAAACGGGTGGTTTATCGTACGCAGTTTGTTGCCCGCTAATAAAACAGGGAACGTATTAACCTGGTATGTTGAACCAAATGCAATTGAAAACTGGATACGGGAACCCGTTATTGGCTTTTCGCAGGTTGGCTACTTACCGCAACAGGAAAAAATTGCAGTGATTGAACTCGATAAAAACGATAAAGTGGCCGAAAACGCTGCGTTGTTTCAAATAATGTCCGATGGTCAGCAGGTTGAAAAACTGAAAGGTGACGTGAAGTTGTGGGGGCCGTTTTATCGTTACAACTATGCCCGTTTCGATTTTAGCGCGGTAAAAGAACCGGGCATTTATTTCATTCAATACGGGGAATACAAAACCAATACTTTTCCCATTGCTACCGATGTTTATGAAAGGATTTGGCATCCCACCATGGATGTTTGGTTTCCTAATCAAATGGATCATATGCAGGTAAACGAGGCTTACCGGGTGTGGCACGGTGCGCCTTTCCTCGACGATTGCCTGCAGGCGCCGCTCAACCACGAGCATTTCGACGGGTACAGGCAGGGCTCTGCTACCGATACCAAATACAAACCAATGGAACGTATTCCCAACATGACCGTAGGTGGTTGGTTCGATGCCGGTGATTTCGATATCCAAACAGGAACGCACAACCGCGTTATTTATAGTTTTGTTGAGTCGTGGGAGCAGTTTGGCATCGATCGAGACCAAACGTTTATCGATCAAAAAACACGTTACGTTGATATGCACCGACCCGACGGGCAGCCCGACATTTTGCAGCAGATCGAGCACGGGGTGCTGAACCTGGTGGCACAAATCGAAAACATTGGGCACCCTGTACGCGGCATTGTGGTTCCGCACCTGCACCAGTACCACCACCTGGGCGATGCGGCTACAAGCACCGATAATTTGCCCTACAACCCAAAATTGAAACCTTACGAAACAGATGGCTTCACCAGTGGAACCTTCGACGACCGTTGGGCTTTTACCAACCGGATGACTTTTCTCGATTACCAGACAGTTGCTTCGCTGGCTGCTGCACACCGGGCGCTGGAAGGTTACAACAACAAACTTTCGGATAAATGCCTCACACTGGCAAAACGCTTAATGGCCGAAGCCGATGAAGCATCGGAAAATGAAGCAGACGATGCAGATAACCCCATGCGGCGCTGGATGCGCGGTGCCGATTTGGATGCTGCCCTTCAGTTGTTCATTTCGACAAAAGAGAAAAGCTACGCCGATCGTTTTCTTGAAAAGCTGTGGCCCCTGCTCGACCGTGAGGGGTGGCGGAATTTAAATTCAGCTTTGCTGGCTATTCCGCACATGGATGTTTCTTACAAAGCACGATTGAAAAGCTATGTGGCCAGGTATAAACAATCAATCGAAGAGTTGAAGTTAGAAAACCCATATGGTGTACCGGTTGCTGCCCGTAGCTGGGGCGGAACATCGCCGGTTATTAATTGGTCGTCAGTAAATTATTATGCACATAAAGCTTTCCCCGACCTTGTTGGAACCAATGACGTATACCGTGGCTTAGCCTATATTTTTGGTTGCCACCCTTATTCAAACCTGTCGTTTGTTAATGGTGTGGGTACACGATCGAAAAAGGTTGCTTATGGTAACAACCGTGCCGATTTTACCACCATTGCCGGGGGTGTGGTACCGGGGGTGATTTTCCTGAAGCCCGATTATCTGGAAAACAAAGATGACTGGCCATTCCTTTGGGGCGAAAACGAATGCATTATTGATGGCGGAGCGTGGTATATTTTTCTGGCCAATGCAGCGGGCGAGCTGGCCGGGAGTGCTAACTAAAAGTTCGTTTTACGTCCCGGCTATATGAGCTTGGTCGTGGTTTTCAGACTAACTGTGGTTTTATAAGCCTGAACGCATGGGAGAGGGAAATACGAAACGCTCAATATGCTGTGAATGCCACGGCTGGCGGATATAGCTTTGTTGAAGCACGTTTTAGTCTATGTCATTAAGTCTTTCAATGAGTAATTATTAAATCTTCTTGTTTTGGTTTTTCTGATTTTTTTTAGTTCGTTTTTTGCTTGAATTTCAATCCAAAGCATTGGGTCATTATTAAAAATCTTTCCCAGGATGATTGCTAATTCATAATTAATCGGTCGCTCTCCATTAATTAACTTGCTCAAATTTGAAGGATTTATATCAATATAATGAGCAAATTTCTTTTGAGGTATTCCCAGTGTTGTCAGATATTCTTTTAAAAATTCGCCCGGAAGTTTTAGCTCGGTTTTTTCAGATTTCAGATAATCTTGCATTTGAAATTTGATGGCCAACAATTCAATCTCCCTATGTTGTGTTTCCGACCGACTTTTTGCCTTATTCAACATTATGGCCTGGAAATCTTTAAATTCATCTGTTCCAGTATCCATTGGATTTGTTAATATTCCGTTGGCTGGTTCTGTGCTGTTATTTCGTTTCATCGTTTTATTTTTTTTCAAGGTATTCATTAATCAATTTCAGTCCGTTCTCACTATCTATATACATTCTCTGTCCAAGCCCTACTTTTGCACCATATTTTTCCGAATACCATTTTATTAGGCTTGTTTTCGCCATAAAGGTTAGAAATCCTTTGTAAGCACTTTTCAATTTGAAACTTTCTTTACAGGCAAAAGCAATCAAACAGCCGGCGACATAATCATATTTCTTATTTCTTCGTCCGATGTTATGCGGTGCTATTTCTAAAACATTCATAATGAGCATTTCATTTTCTGTTTTTAGTTGCAAAACACCTTCAACGCTTGGAATTAGTCCAATTGTTCTTAAGATGAACATTCTGGAATTTTTTTCTTTGCTTAATTCTCGCCAGTTAAAATTCCATCCATCTTTTTTTAATGGTATTTCATTTGGTTCAGGGACAACAATTTCTGCCTTTACTAATTGGTCGTTTTGTACGTCTAATATGTAAACCATCTATCTGTTTTTCTCTTAGTAAAGATAATCAAAGTTGTCGAAACTGTATAATTTAATTTCGGAAATTGTCTTGTGTTGTCTTTTCTGTTTAAATGCGCACAATAAAGATTGCATAATTACAGAAACGGTTTCAAAACGGAACCGTATTTTTTTTTCGGGTTAGAAGTGCTACAAAAAAAAGCGAAAAGAAAACATGGTGCCAATGATTACAACATGAATCTTTTCGCTTTGATAAATTGATCACTAATCAGAGAAAATGGAAATTCAACCTAAAAGTAATCGATAATTGTTCTCAAAACCTAAAATTAATCTATGTTCATATTTGTACTTGTTTCTTCTATTGGAAGCACGAGTAAAGCTTTTTGGGAATCCCTGACAATATAGTCGATCGGGTCGGGGTTAAGGTCTGAGAATTTGCCGTTTTTCCTCCATCGTGCCAAATCCAGTACACGCACTTTTTCGTTGCCTAATTCAACGGTCGTTTCGTGCATTAATGCCCGATATACCTCGTCTTTACTGTTGCATGGGTAATTTTCAGTCGGATAATGAGGCATTTGAACACTTGGCCTGTCGCGCAGTTCGTTCATGTAAGCAATGGCTTTATCGAGTGTGCCTGCTTCAATTTCGCATTCGGCAAGTTTCAAAATCACTTCGGCATAACGCATGTTACGGAAGTTGATGTTTGAGGTATAATAACCGCCCGGATCGAGTTTATACATGGGCGAATATTTTTTCCAGCCGGTTTTAATTTCTTCGCCATTAAAGTTTGAAGCATATCCATTTTGCATTGCTTCAGTTAGTACAATAGGCTCCGATTCGGGTCCATAAGTGTCGCCGGTAAAGTAAACACTTGCCCTAAGTCGTGGGTCTTCTTTTTCGTCGCCTTTGTACGGACGTTCGAATTCATTGAGGTATTTGTCAGAAGGAATGCAATTCCTCCAGCCTACCGGACTGTAATCCTGGAACATAACATTCGAGCGTGTTTGCAGGTTGTCGCCATCTTCGCCCCATGCAAACCCCGATCCTGTAAAGCTTATTTCGAAAATCGATTCAGCATTGTACTCCGTTTCTTCCATAAAATTGTCGAAGTAATTTTCGACCAAAACATAATTTTTCGAATTATAAATGCTTTCCAAAATGGTACGGGCATCGGCGTATTTTCCCTGGTGCATCAACACCCTTGCCAGCAAAAGCTGGGCAGCGCCTTTGGTTGCACGGCCAAGGTCGTTTCCGCTGTGCAGTTCTTTTAAATCGCCCTGTATTGCTTTCAGGTCGGTTTCCAATAACTCGTAAACTTCCGATTCTTCCGACAGGGGTTTTGCATCGTCGGGCGTTTTTGCGGTTTCGGTATAAATTGGAATTTTGCCCCAGTTTACTACCAGGTAGTAATAGGCCCATGCACGTAAGAATTTGGCTTCGGCAATGCGTTCTTTTTGCAAGGCAGCATCGATATCTTCAATTTGCGGCCCTTTTTCAATTACCGCGTTGGCACGGTGAATTAAACGGTAAAGGCCACGCCATACTACCTGTATGGTGAAGTTGCCATTATCGTACGAGCCATCAAGCAACTGGAAGTTGTGTGTTTCAATCTGACCGCCGCCGGCGCTATGTTCATCGGCCCGGCAATCGGAAAAATACTGCATCATGCGGCCCCATAAAGCATGACCGTAAAATTCGGCATAAATTCCGTTGGTTGCAGCAGTTAACTGGTCGGCATCTTTGTAGTATTGGTCAACAGTAAACTGGTTGGGGTTGGTCTTGTCTAAAATGCCCTCGTCGCACGAGTTGGCAAGCATAAAAAAGACCAGTAATGATATGATTATATATTTTATTTTCATATGATTATATTTTTAAATTTTTTAATGAACAAATTTTTAAAATGTAGCGCGAATACCAAAAACCAACGTGCGTGGCTGCGGATACTGTCCAAAATCAACACCATTGGTGAGGGTGTTGTTGTAGCGTGAAGCTATTTCGGGATCGTAGCCGGTATAGTTGGTAAAAGTAAGCAGGTTTTGTGCTGTGAAGTACAAACGCAAATCTTTGACAGCATTTTTTAAAATGCCCGAGGTTATCCTGTCGGAAAAGTTGTACCCGATGGTCAGGTTCTTGATTCTCATATAGGAACCATCTTCAACAAAGCGGTCCGATGTACGGGTATTGTGGTTTGGGTCGCCGCTTATTGCCCTTGGAATATTGGTATCGGTATTCGTTGGTGTCCATGCATCCAAAACGGCACGGTCCTGGTTGAACAAGCGCATCATGCCCTGCGTAATAACCTTCGTACCGTTATAAATTTCGTTGCCCTGAACGCCCTGAATAAAGAGAGAAACATCGAAGCCTTTGTATTCGGCCGAGAAGTTTACACCATAAGTAAAGTCGGGCAGATGGCTTCCCAAATAAGTACGGTCTTCGTCATTAATGGTATTGTCGTTGTTCAAATCAACAAATTTAACATCACCCGGGCTTGTGCTTTCTGTTTGATAGTAAACGGCACCGCTGTTTTGAGCTTTCTGGTTCAGTTCATCAATTTCGGATTGCGATTGGAAAAGCCCCTCGGTTTGCCAGCCGTAAAAGCCCTGGATAGGTTCACCTTTTTCGGTACGGGTAATCATGTAACCGCCGTAGTCCGATGTTTGTCCGCCGACTTCAATTGCCGGGGCACCAACACTTAAACTGAGTACTTCGTTGTTAATGAAGCTGATATTACCGTTAATGTTGAATTTAAAATCACCGATGTTTTTGGCGTAGCCCAGGGTGAAATCGTAGCCCCAGTTTTTCATGGCGCCCACGTTTGCTACCGGGTTCGAGGCATAGCCCATTGACGTGGGAAGCGGGTTGTTCACAATCAGGTTGTCTACATGGCGCTCATAGTATTCTGCAGAAAACGTGAGGGCATCGTTAAACAATCCCAGGTCGAAACCGGCGTTGGTCATGGTGGTAATTTCCCATTCCAGCGACTCGTTCGGGAGCTTGTTGTAATACGCGCCAATGTATTCGGTATTGTTGAACACTGCCGAAGTATTTGTATAAATTGATGCCTGCCAGGGATAAGCACCTACGGCGTTAAATCCAAGGGTACCGTAACTTGCCCGCAGTTTCAGGTTCGAAATAGCTGCAATGTCGTCCATGAAATTTTCTTCACTCACTACCCATCCGATTGAACCTCCGGGAAAAGTGCCCCACTTTTTGCCGGGTGCAAATACCGAAGAGCCATCACGGCGAAATGAAAAACTTAACAAATATTTTTCGGCATAGGCGTAGTTGAGCCTTCCGGCATACGATATCAAAGCGGTTTCTGAAAGCGAACCGTCAACCGTTTGCGAGCTTGTTCCTGCCAGTTGGTTAAGGTCGTTTGTGGCATGGCGGCCAAAGCCGTTAAGGTTGGAATAGTAAGTGGTTTGTTGTTCGGCAACGGCAACGGCATTCACATAGTGGTTGCCAAAACTGCGATCGAATGTAAGCTGGTTGGTGAAAATTTTGGAGTAGAACGTATAGCGGTTGTCGGTAAGTTCATGGTCGGGGCGTTGGTTGAACCCGTCGCTATAAATGGGCAGATTGATCGTGTGCCTGTTTGAAGTGTATTCCATCCCGATGTTTGAACGGAATTTCAGCCAATCGAAAAATTTGATGTCGACAAAAACGTTTCCAACCATGTTTACAACGTTGGTTTTGTCAATGTCCATCAGGGCAATTCGTACCGGGTTTTCAGGGTCGGTACCGTCGTTGGCATTGGCCGAGCGGTAACCTCCCGGAAGTGTTGGGTCTTTTACGGGCAGGTAGGGTACCTGGTTTACCATGTGTTTTATTTGCGTACGGCCGCCACTGTTTTTCTCATTCAGCATTTCACTGTACGATGCTTTCATCTTTTCGCCAATGGTGATGTACTTGTTAAGGTTGCTCTCGGTATTGATCCTGAAGCTGTGCCTTTTGTAGCTGGTACCAACCATGATACCGTCCTGCGAAAAATTGCTGTACGAAGTGTAGAACCGGTAACGGTTATTTCCCCCCGAAAGGTCAACTTTAACCTGGTTTATGGGGGCACTCCTGAACATTTCGTCCTGCCAGTCGGTTTCGGTTTCGGCATACGTTTTATCTGCTCCTTCGTAAACCGCCTCGTTCATGTGGCTGAAGCGGTAGGGCAGATCTAAACCTGCATTGGTAAGCAAATCGGTCCCAAAACGAATGTACTCATCACTGTTCATTAAATCGAGTGTTTTCCATGCATTTTGTATACCGGTTGAAGCATCGACCGACAGGTTTAATTTACCCGTTCGGCTTCCCTTTTTTGTAGTGATAATTACAACACCGTTGGCAGCCCTCGATCCGTAAATTGCTGCCGATGCCGCATCTTTTAATATCGATACGGATTCCATGTCCTTAATGTCGAAGTTGTTGAGGTTTTCAACCGGAACACCGTCGATAACATACAACGGATCGGATGCAAAGTTAACCGAGCCAATACCGCGAATGCGTACTGTTGGTGCCTGGCCGGGGCTCCCGCTGTTTACCACGGTTACGCCGGGTACCTGTCCCTGGAGCGCCGATTCTACACTGCTTACCGGTTTGCTTTCCAGTTTTTCAGCCTTAATATTGGATATGGAACCTGTCAGGTCTTGCCTTCGCTGGGTTCCGTAACCAACCACAACAATGTCTTCCAGTTCTTCAATATTTGAAGTTAATGTGACATTAATAACATTTTGATTTTGAACCGGGACTTCTACCGTTTGGTAGCCAATAAACGAGAAGGTTAAAACCGACTCTCCTTCGGCTTGTAATACATAGTTACCACTATCGTCGGTGGTAGTCCCAACAGTTGTGCCTTTGATAACAACATTTACGCCATACAATGGCTCGCCATTTTCATCGATTACTTTTCCCTTCACTAAATGGCTTTGTCCAAAGCCTGACAGAGAAAAGAACATAAATGTCATCATGACAATTGTCCCAAATAAATACTTGTTTTTTTTCATAGATTTTAGATTAAAATTAATTGATATGTTAAGATGTTTAATAGGGTAGTATGATAGTATTAGTTAGTTGTTTATCGCTTGCATGTTTGTAATGTCTATTGGGTTTATTTTATTATTTGTAAAATTCAAAAACTTAATCCAAACAGGGTTTTACTATTTGATATTTAATGTTGAATTTTCAATATTTATCTATTTGTGTAGAAGGTGTGTCTAATTTTAAAAGTCGGTTGAACCTTTTGTTTGTAAATTGGCATAAATTTTATGCTTATGCTTTCACTAAAATCATAAACCTTATGAAAACTTTTAGAAACATTTCTTTGTTTGTTGTTGCATTTATGCTTATTTCCATAGCTTCTAATGCACAACAAATTGCGTTAATAAAAATCGATCCTGACCGGAAAATAGATACCATCGATCCCAACATTTACGGGGCTTTTGTTGAGCCAATACGTACGGTAGTTTATGGCAGCATTTACGATCCCGAATCGCCTTTTGCCGATGAAGAAGGTTTCAGAAAAGACTTTGTTGAACTTATTAATGATCTGAACGTTCGAAACGTACGTTGGCCGGGCGGTAATTATGTTTCGGGTTATAACTGGGAAGATGGAATCGGTCCTAAAGATCAACGCCCGGCAAGGCTCGATTTAGCGTGGAAACAGATCGAAAGCAACCAGGTTGGAACCGATGAATATGTAAAACTTTGCAGCCTTATCGGTGCCGATAATTTTTTGTGCATCAACGCCGGCACGGGTACGCTTGATGATGCCCGTAACTGGGTGGAATACTGCAACTATGAAAAAGGGACTTACTACTCCGACCTGAGACGAAAATACGGGAACGAAAAGCCTTTCGGTGTAAAATACGTTGGACTGGGTAATGAAGTTGACGGCCCCTGGCAAATGGGGCAAAAATCGGCCGAAGATTATTGCAAGTTTGCTCTTGAAGCCGGGAAACTGATAGCGCTCATCGACGAAGATATTAAGCTGGTTGCCAGTGGTGCTTCGCTTTACCGGCCAGGCAACGAATGGGTCGAATGGAACGACTATGTACTGGATAAAATGGTAGGCAAGATTGATTACCTTTCAGTACATCGTTATGCTACCGAAGCGCTGCCCGGAGGAAGAAGGAACAATGTTTTTTACGACCGCATGTCGTTAGGGCTCGACATTGATGAAAAAATCGAAACCACCCACGCCCTCATTAAAAAAGCGATGGTTAAATCGGAATCGGAACGGCCTGTGTATATTTCGTTCGACGAATATTCGCCGGGCTTTGGTGGTGTGGGCAGCTCATTGTTGTTGGCACAGCACCTCAATTCGTTTATCCGACATGCCGATATTGTAAAAATGGCCAATATTACCATGCTCACAAGTTTAACGGGCAACACACCTCAAGGCGTTTTCAAAAATTCGTTGTATTTTACTTTTTACCTTTTTTCAAACAAAGCCCTGGGTACAGCATTGGATGTACATACCAATTGTGCAACATACAACAACGAAATTTTCAGCAACATTCCTTATCTTGATATTTCGGCAACACATAACGAAGCGGAGCAAAAAATAATTGTGAACGTCGTAAACCGGCACGAAACCAATGCCATTGAAACAAACATCGAATTGCAGGCCGGTAATTACACCGGTAAAGCAACCATAAACCTGATACATGCCGATAAAATTGATGCAAGAAACACTTTAGGCGATGAGCAAATTTCAATCAAAACCAGTACAGTTAATTTTAAAAATAATGTAATCGGACATGCTTTTCCGGCACATTCGTTTACGCAAATCGAAATTCCGTTGAAGTAATTCTTTAGAAACTAATTAACTAACAATCAAATATATAATTAACAACTTTTTAAAACAACACAATGAACTTAAAAATTACAAATTGTTTAACAGCTCTTTTGTTGGCAGGGGTATTTTGTTTTGCCCAGTCCGACAATAATGTTGTTGAAGATTTTAAACCATCGCCGGTAAACCAGCCCGGGCGCGAATATCCGATGGTTAATTCAGAGGGACGGGTAAGGGTGCAAATATCGGCTCCCAATGCTAATTCAGTACAGCTCGATATCGGTGCTGTAAAATACGATTTGGTAAAAGATGAAAATGGCGTGTGGACGGGTGAATCGGCACCGCAAGACGAAGGCTTTCATTATTACCAGTTAAATATCGATGGTGCTTCGGTTCCCGACCCGGGTAGCTTGTTCTTTTACGGTGCCAGCCGTTGGGGCAGCGGAATTGAAGTTCCTGCTCACGATCAGGATTTTTATGCCCTAAAAAATGTGCCTCACGGACAGGTTCGGGAGCATATTTATTTTTCAGAAACAAACCAATCAACACGGCGTTGCTTTATTTACACGCCTCCTGGATACGATAAAAACCTTACAAAACGTTACCCGGTGTTGTACCTGCAACATGGTGGCGGCGAAAACGAAACAGGATGGTCGGCCCAGGGGAAAGCCGGTTTGATCATGGATAACCTTATTGCCGAAGGGGGAGCAAAACCCTTCATTATTGTAATGGCAAATGGAAATTGGAGAATGCCCCGGCCACCTGCCGGTGAACGTCCTTCGGGGCCTTGGCCACCAAGCGGTTGGGCCGATGGATTTATGAAAAGCTTATTGAATGAGATTATTCCAATGGTTGATACGAATTACCGCACCATTGCCGATCAAAACAACAGGGCAATGGCCGGTTTGTCGATGGGGGGCATGCAAACCCGTGTTATTACCCTTGCAAACCCCGATGTTTTTTCTCAGGTAGGTATGTTCAGTGGTGGAAGCATCAGCCTCGAAGATGTTGAAAAATCGCCCGGTTTTAAAAAGAATGTAAAGCTGTTGTTCATCAGTTACGGCAGCCGTGAGTTGGAGAATCCACGAAGAGGCCCCTGGGGCGATCCAAAGGAGAATACCGAAGCGTTGAAAGCAGACGGAATGAATACTCATTTCTATGTTTCGCCAAATACTGCCCACGAATGGCAAAGCTGGAGGCGAAGCCTGTATCAGTTTGCTCAACTTGTATTTCAAAACTAACAAATAAAAAATTTTAAAATGAAACGATTTTTCAGTGTAGTTATGCTGGTTATGTTGGCCGGTGTAATTTTCGGACAAGATAGCAGTTTAAAGGTTGTTGAAGATTTCGAACCAGCATCGACAAACCAGCCCGGGCGCGAATACCCAATGGTTAACACGCAAGGTTGTGTGCGTGCACAAATAATGGCTCCCGATGCCCAATACGTGCAGCTCGATATTGGCGGGGTGAAATACGACATGGTGAAAGATGAAAACGGCTTGTGGACGGGTGAATCGGCCCCGCAGGATGTAGGTTTTCACTACTACCAGCTTAACATCGATGGTGCTTCGGTGCCCGACCCCGGTAGTATGTTGTTTTTCGGCGCCTGCCGTTATGGTAGCGGCATTGAAGTACCTGCCCCCGATCAGGATATTTTTGCTGTGAACGATGTGCCACACGGCCATGTGCACGAAATATATTTCCCATCGGAAAGTACCAATACTTCACGACGGGCTTTTGTATACACTCCACCCGGGTATCAAAAAGAAAAATTGAAACGTTACCCGGTACTTTACCTGCAGCATGGCTATTGCGAAAACGAAACATCGTGGCCTTTGCAGGGGCGTGCCAACTTTATTATGGATAACCTGATTGCTGAAGGAAAGGCAAAATCTCTCATTATTGTAATGACTTACGGCATGACCAACGAAATATCGTTTGGCGGACTGCGAAATTTCGACATCAAACCGTTCCAGACCGTTTTGGTAGATGAGCTGATCCCTTACGTTGATGCCAATTTCCGTACCCTGGCCAATCAGGAAAACCGTGCCATGGCAGGATTGTCGATGGGCGGTTTCGAAACAAGGCTCATTACGCTGAACCGCCCCGATGTGTTTTCCTATTATGGACTGTTTAGTGGCGGTGTTTATAAACCCGAAGATATAAAAGAACACAATAACCTGAAGCTTGTATTCATTAGCTGCGGCAGCAAAGAGCGCCCCGATGGCGTAAAAAATGCTGTTGCCGATTTGAAAAAAGAAGGTTACAACGCAGTTTCCTACATATCGGAAGGCACGGCCCACGAGTTTCATACCTGGCGCCGCAGCTTGAACCAACTGGCTCAACTTCTTTTTAAATAGAAAAAAATGAAGAAAGTAAAATTATGCATTACAGTTGCTGCTCTTGTTGTGAGTAGCACTGTTTTTGCACAATCAACCAAAGTAAAAGAGGATTTTAAACCATCGGAAGTTAACCAGCCCCGGAAAGCTTTTCCGCAGGTAAACTCCCGGGGCTGCGTGCGTACACAAATTTCGGCACCCGAAGCAAATATGGTTCAGCTCGATATTGGTGGCGTAAAATACAACATGGTAAAAGATGCCAGTGGTGTATGGACAGGAGAATCGGCTCCGCAGGACGAAGGATTTCATTATTATCAATTAAACATAGATGGCGCATCAGTCCCTGACCCCGGTACCAAATACTTTTACGGTGCCGGCCGTTGGGGCAGCGGCATTGAAATACCTGCGCATGACCGTGAGATATATGCACTGAAAGATGTACCTCACGGTTTGGTAAGCGAACTGAATTATTTTTCGGATATTACAAAAGCATGGCGGCGTTGTTTTGTGTACACTCCCCCGGGTTACGAGGCCAATGCAGGCAAAAGCTATCCTGTGCTTTATTTACAGCATGGCAGTTTCGAAGACGAAACAGGATGGTCGCAGCAAGGTAAGGCCAACCTCATTCTCGATAATTTAATTGCCAAAAAGAAGGCCGAACCCATGATTATTGTTATGGACAATGGCTATGCTTTTAAGCCCCAGACGGAACAGGCTGTAGGTAATCCGACCCGTCCTGCCATGGCATTCGAAGAGGTAATGATGCAGGAAATCATTCCCATGATTGATGCCCGTTTTCGCACCTTAACCAATCGTGAAAGCCGTGCCATTGCAGGTCTCTCGATGGGTGCCAACCAAACCATGCGCATTGCCATGAATAACCTCGGTCATTTTGCATACTATGGCGGTTTTAGTGGAACGTCCAATTACCCAAATTCCGATGAGATTGATGTTGAAACATTTTTAAACGGAGCATTTAAAGATGGAAAAAAAGTTGACCAACAACTTAAAGTATTATGGCTGGGCATGGGTACAAAAGAACCTGAACCTTTCCCCGGGTCGATTGGTGCATTCCGGAAAATGCTCGACAAGCAAGGTATTGAACATGTGTATTACGAATCGCCCGAAACTGCCCACGAGTGGCAAACCTGGCGCCGATCGTTGTATCAGTATGCACAGTTATTGTTTAAATAGGATAAACGTTATGAACAAATTATTGACTTATACCGTTGCTTTGTTCTTGTTGGCGCCTTTTGCCCTTAGCGCGCAGCAAGCCAACGTAAATCTCGATTATAATCCGCAAAAAGATACCGAAGGACTTACACCGTTTAGTGCTCCCTTAAATTCCCCCGAAGTGCACGACGACCGTACGGTTACATTTCGTTTAAAGGCTCCCGATGCAAAGCAGGTTGAGTTAAATCCCGGGGCTATTCACACCGTATTGAACAAAGGGCGCGAACCCATGCTTTTCACAAAAGGCGATGATGGAATATGGACACTCACCATTGGTCCATTGCCTCCCGATATGTATGCGTATCATTTGAAAGTTGATGGTGTGCAAATTGCCGACCCAAACAATACGTATGCTGCATTTACAGCCATGCCTCCCTACAGCCAGTTGGTGGTTCATGGCGACGGGCCGGCCTATTACGATGCCCAAAATGTACCACATGGTACTGTAACCCGTCATGTTTACCATTCGGATGTTACAAAGGGCGAACGCGAACTGTATGTTTACACGCCTCCGGGCTACGACCCCGATAAGAAATACCCGGTTTTGTACCTGCTGGGTGGTAGTGGTGAGCTCCCTTCTAACTGGGTGTACGACGGACGTGTGAATTTTATCATGGACAACCTGCTGGCTGAAGGCAAAGCCGAACCCATGATCATTGCCATACCCAACAACCAGGTTATTCATCGCAATCATCCACGCCATGCCGAGCTAACTTTCGATATTTTCGAAAAGGAACTCCGCGGGCACGTTATTCCCCTGGTCGATAAAAGTTACAGCACTGTGCAGTCGCCTAAAGGCCGGGCCATTTCGGGCTTGTCGATGGGCGGACGGCACAGCATGTTCATTGGTTTCCGCTCGCTCGATGTGTTTGCAAACTTTGGCATTCTCAGTGCCGGCGATGTGAATGCTGAAAACACTTTGGCTCATTTTTTAACCGATCCGAAGGTAAATGAGAAAGTCGATTATTTGTTTGTAGGGCAGGGCACCAAAGAGGCCGAAAGTTTTTTCAACCACCGTTGCCAGGCTTTGCACGATGCTTTGGATAACCACAACATCGAACACGAATACTACATTGGCGGTCATGGTGGCCACGACTGGGGAACATGGCGCCACCTGTTGTATTACCGATTTTTGCCAAATTTGTGGAGAGAATAATGACCCCGGCGGGGTCAAACAATAATAGCCCCGTATGAAATACGGGTTAATGAGAAAACCATCATCCCTCCCGGCCACAGTAGCTTGTACAAAAAATGAACGATAGTACTTTGGCCGGAAGGCAGAGTGTAACAATAAAAATATAACATGAAGCAAATCAATTTTTTATTTCTAGTCGCCGCAATTTTTTTGTTGGGCGCCTGCACAAACCTACAGCCCGGACAAGTTAAAGTTCAGGGCGGAATCATTCAGGGAACCGTAACCGAGGATATGGCTATTTACAAGGGCATTCCGTTTGCCGCACCACCGGTGGGTGATTTGCGCTGGAAGGCACCACAGCCTGTTGAAAAATGGAAAGGTGTGAAACAAACAACAGAATATGCTCCGGCGCCAATGCAGGGAGGTAACCCGGTTTCGGGCAAAAGTGAAGACTGCCTTTACCTTAACGTGTGGAGTCCGGCAAAAACGACCAGCGAAAAACTACCTGTGCTGGTGTGGATTTATGGCGGTGGTTTTAGTTTTGGTTCTACGTCCGATCCCGTTCATAATGGCGAAAACCTTGCCCGAAAGGGTGTTGTGGTAGTAAGTGTTGCTTACAGGGTAGGGCAAATCGGCCTTTTAGCTCATCCCGAACTTAGTGCAGAAAGTCCCAATGGTGTTTCGGGCAATTATGGCTTACTCGATATGATAGCCGGACTGCAATGGGTGCAAAAAAATATTAAAGCCTTTGGTGGCGACCCCGGAAAAGTGACCATTTTTGGCGAATCGGCCGGAGGCATAGCTGTAAGCATGTTGTGTGCCTCGCCCTTAACAAAAGGCTTGTTTCATGGTGCCATTTCCCAAAGTGGTGGTTCGTTTGGGCCTACACGCCCGACTACTTACCCCGGCGAAAATATGAAAACACTTGAACAGGCTGAACAAGATGGTATTGAATATGCCAAAGGTTTTGGCGTTTCATCAATCGAAGAACTTCGGAAAGTTGAAGCTGAAAACCTTATACCCCGTGGCTGGACTTTGCCGGGAAGCTGGCCGGTTGTAGATGGCTACGTAATTCCCGACGATCAGTTTAAACTTTACCAAAGTGGCAAATACAACGATGTGCCGGTGCTTATTGGTTACAACTCCGACGAAGGACTGAGCTTTCCTTCTGGCCGCACTCCCGACGAATACATTGCCTATGTAAACGAACGTTTTGGCCCTTATGCCGATAAACTTTTGGAAGCATACCCTCTTACCGAAAATAAAGTTGCACGTTCGGCACGCAACCTGATGCGCGATGCTGCCTTTGGCTGGCCAACATGGAGCTGGGCACGCTTGCAAACCCAAACCGGACTATCGCCCGTGTATTTGTATTACTTCGACCAGCATCCGCAATATTCAGAAAACTCGCCACAGGCCGACCACGGTACCCCGCACGGCGTTGACGTTGCATACGTTTTTATGAACCTTGATGAAAAGAACCCGCGGTTTACCTCTGCCGATTTCGAAATTTCGGAAATAATGGGCACTTACTGGACCAACTTTGCCAAATACGGAAATCCCAATGGCGAAAATGTGCCCCGGTGGCCTGTTTTCAGTAACGATAATCCCGAGGTGATGTGCCTGAAAACCCAACCTGAAATTTGTCCCGTACCCGGTGAAGAATCGCTAAGTGTAATGGATGCCTATTTCGAATGGCGGCGTACGCCCGAGGGCGTAGAATGGGCAAAATGATCAATAAATTTTAATTTTTGACTAATGAAAACGAATAAATTCTTTCTGATGATTTTCCTGCTTGTGTCAAGTATGTATGCTTTTTCGCAAGACCCCGATTTTCACATCTGCCTCTGTTTTGGGCAATCGAACATGGCCGGTGCTGCCCGTGCCGAAGCTCAGGACTCCGTGGTTGATGAACGTTTAAAAATGATGAGTGCCATGGACTGTCCCGACAAAGGGCGCGTTAAAGGCAACTGGTACACGGCTACACCGCCCATTTGTGATTGCAATGCAGGTATTTCGCCGGCCGATTATTTTGGCCGCACTTTGATCGAAAACCTTCCTGCCAATATTAAAGTGGGGCTCATCAATGTTTCGGTGGGTGGTTGTAAAATTGAATTGTTCGACAAAGAAAATCACCAAAGTTATGTCGAAAATGCTCCCCACTGGATGAAGGGCTGGATTGACAACTATGGTGGAAATCCTTATGGCCGTTTGGTTGAGCTGGCAAAGCTTGCCCAAAACGATGGTGTAATAAAAGGTATTTTGTTGCATCAGGGCGAATCGAATCCAAACGATACGCTGTGGACTCAAAAAGTAAAAGATATTTACGACAACCTGATTGCCGATTTGAATCTGGACCCCGATGAAGTTCCGCTTGTAGCCGGCGAATTGCTCAGTGCCGAATTCAATGGCAAATGCCATGCTTTTAACGTGTTTATACACCAACTCCCCAATGTAATCCCCAATGCACACGTAGTGTCGTCGGAGGGGTGTCCCGGCATGCCCGATGGACTGCATTTTACCGCCGAAGGGTACCGTAAACTTGGAAAACGTTACGGACAAAAAATGATGGAAGTGAATTATTGAAAACGTTTTTTAGATTTACGAAGTTTGATAAAAAGAGATTTTTTTATCTATCATAATACCCCGTCTGCTTGTGACGGGGTATTTTATTTTAGCACAGGAAGTCCGTATAGGTATCCCTGAAAATTTTATCTAAAATTATAACATGATTATCTAATTTGAAAAACCATCCTTAGCATACCTGTGTATTTTTATCACTGGCTTAATAAAGCATGAATGAATAATATGAGAAATTAGAATCAATGAGAATAACAAACATATTTATAGCATGCATTGTGACTTTGACTTATAATGCTGATGCAAAGCTTTCATCGTTAGCAGAACCCGGTCACTGGAACGACCCCGATATGCTTGAAGTTGGCAGCAAGTCACTCAACCCTACAGAGTGCAAAGCTCATTTCTCCATTTGGTGCATGCTTGCAGCTCCTTTGATTACAGGCAATGATCTGACTAAAATGAATAAAGCGATAAGGGATATTCTAACTGCTCATGAGTTAATTGCAATCAGTCAGGATCAGTTTGGAAAAAAATGCACACGTGTGAATAACGAAAATGGGTTACAGGTATGGCAGAAACCTTTAAACGATGGCTTGGTTGAAAAAAATTCGACGATTAATGCCAAAACGCTCTCCCAAACCCATACTGATCCACGGGCAAAAACCGGATTGATGATCAGAGAAACTGAAAATCCGGCCAGTTTATTTGTATTGATATGTACTACACCTGCTAAAGGTGTTTCATTGCAATGGCGTGATGGTTTTGAAAATACCTGCAATAAAAACAACTATGGAAAGTGAATTTACTTTGAATAATTAAACAAATTAAGTTAACCATTAAAACTATTAAACTATGAAAAAATTATTATTTATTACAGTTACAGTATGTTTTTTAGCCTTCAATTCATATGCACAAGACAACAAAGCTTTGCATATTTTTGGCGATGGAACAAGTTTCTTCATGGCAGGTCTTGATGAATTGATAGTAAGTGATCTGACCATTGAAGGGTGGGTTAAAATTGACGGAGGAGTTACCCTGGATGATTATACTGCTTTGGTTGATTTTCGTGATGCCAGTACCGGGGATTCGAAAGCATTGATCTTTAAAAATTCAGATGGACCCACAATCAGTTATGAATGGGGTGGAAACTGGACTTACATCAGTGCAGAAAACTATTTAGTGCCGGATGAATGGCAACATGTTGCTCTTGTTATTGATGGTATTGATGCCGAAGCAAGATTCTATGTAAATGGTTTCCAGACCGGATCTGACGTAAGCTATTCAGGTCTGGGAGATGAACTGACCCTTGGTGAAAACATGAGAGTTGGTGCAGGATTGGGTACTGAACCTATCAGGACCTTAATTGGTGTAATGGATGAGATCAGAATCTGGACTGTGATCCGGACTGAAGATGAAATATTTGAAAATATGGCCAGAGAAATTGATCCATCAACTGACGGTTTGTTGATGTATTATCGTTGTAACGAGGAGTCGGATGCAACTTTGTTAACCGATGCTACAGGCAATGGTTATGACCTTCCTGTTGATGGTGATGTATTCGCTTATGAATTTGTTGATGACACCGAATGGAATACAGATGAAACAGGCGTTTTCGATCTAAAAAATTCAAATGTTTTTTATCCATTTCCAAATCCGGTTAAAAACCAATTGCGTTTTGAAGGATTGAAGAATGAAACTTCGGTTATTAAAGTTCTTGATCTTTCAGGTTGTTTGATCCTTGAAAAACAAATGACTTCAAGCGAACTGGATGTGTCTGAACTTCAAAAAGGCCTGTATTTCGTTGAAATTAAACAGGAAACGGAAACGTATAAAGGAAGATTTATTAAAGAGTGATGGCAGAAAAACAATAGCCTTTTTATGGTTAGTACTTCTTTTTAGATGCCTGGGCAAATCTGATAAGCCAGGTTGAAATCGAGGGGGAGTTTCAGCCCGGCTTATAAATTTGGAAAACGTTATGGCTAAAAAAATGCTGGAAGTGAATTATTGAAATCGGTTTTGGCTTTACGAAGTTTGATAAAAAGAGTTATTTTATCTGTCATAATACCCCTTTTGTTTATGGTGGGGTATTACATTTTTGCACAGGAAGTCCGGATTGATGTTCCTGAAAATTTTATCTAAAATTATAACATGATTATCTAATTTGAAAACCCGTCCTTAGCATACCTGTGTATTTTTATCCCTGGCTTAATAAAGCATGAATCAATTTTATAAATTCTTTTAAGATGAGAACGATTAAACAGGTAGCACTATTCTTCACATTTTTTTTGATAACAAATGTATTTGTTTTAATCCCCCTGGAAACAGGGGCACAGTCGTACCGAAACTGGTATAACAATGCCCAGGAACGCATCGATACCTTAAGAAAAGGAACATTTGGTATAAAAGTAGTTGACAAAAACGGCCAGCCTTTTTCCGGGGAAGTGTCCGTAAATATTGCCAAACATGCGTTTCCCTTTGGGATTGCTTTCGATTTTTACGAGGGGGAGTTTAGTATGGGAAACAGTTACAGTACGGGCAGCTCAATCCAGGCCCCTGCCGACAATGAAATATATCAAACCGAAAGATGGAACGATTATCTGGCCTATTCAATACCAATTGAAAGCGGAAAAGAGTATAAACTTACATTGAAATTTGCCGAAATTTATGCCGATGCCGGCAATTTTAGGTTGTTTGATGTAAAAGTTGAAGGCGAATTATTTCTGGATGATTACGATGTTTTTACAGAAGCCGGTGGAAAAAATATCGCGAAGGATACAAGCATCACATTTGTTGCAACCGATAATGTTCTTAATATCGAATTGAAGGCAGAAAAGGATAATGCCATGATTAAAGGAATTGTGTTGGAAGAAATAACCAGCTCGACGATTATCCGGATCAATTGCGGGGGGGCTGCGCTCACTACGGAAGATGGTAATACTTATGTGACGGAAGAGGGCTATTTCGATCCCGATGCAAATACCGTTGCAACCGAAGAACAGTGGAAGAAGGCTGCCATGTACAAATATTTCAATTACGGTGCCTGTGGCAACTCGTTTAAGTGGAGCGGCATTCAGCCCCAGCCTACAGCCCCCGACTATACCAATTTTGAAAATGCGGTACGCTGGACCCAAAAAGTAGGATGGGAATTACGGGCACATACCTTGCTGTGGGGGGGTGAAGATGATCATTCCATGCCCGGCTGGGTGCGGAATTTGCCAACGCCCAGGGCCATAACCGATACCTGTAAAATGCGGGTTATCCGCGAAGTTACACGCTATAAGGGGATCATTAAAGAATACGATGTTATTAACGAACCCTTGACAGGCCATGCCGACCATTTACGGAATACGGTTGGGGATTCCATTCTATGGAATTGCTTTAAGTGGGCACGCTCGGCCGATCCCGACGCCGAACTTTATATTAACGATTATAATGTAGAGTACAATTGGGGACAGGCCCTGGAGTACCGCGACCTGATCCTTCAAATTAAGGAGATGGGAGGCCCCGTTACCGGGGTGGGTATTCAGGCCCATTTTTGGGATGGTTTACGGCCCAATGTCAACGAAGTTGTTAGAAATTTGAATATTATTGCCGAAGCAGGTTTGCCCATGCGTTTAACCGAATTCGATTGGGGAAGCGACTTGACCCAGAAACAACAGGTTGAAGACTTTGTAAAAGTGGCCACCATTGCCTTTTCTCATCCTTCTGTTAATGGTATGATATGCTGGGCTTTGTGCGATAATGGCGCCTGGCGGGATAATTCAGGTTTTTTCGATGCCAACTATAAACCAAAATTAGCTGCCGACACGCTTTTGTATTATACCAAAACGAAATGGGCAACAAATTTCGATTCGGTAATGGCCGGCGGCAATGAAATTGTTTTTGATGCTTATTACGGCGATTATACCATTGAAGCCGATTTTGATGGCGTTACAAAAGTGTTTACCGTCCCTTTTTTAGAAGAAAATGAAGATTCTGTTTTCACTTTATTCGAAGCCGATGCAGTAGTTAAAGGACCGCAATTTGTAAAAGCCGAACTGCATGAAAGCAATGCTGTGAAAATTACATTCGATAAAGAGATTGAAAGTGGTTCCTTAACAAGAAGCGATTTTAAATTCTTTTCAAACAACGAAATTGGGCTTGAAGCCGTACAGAAAGATGACAGCAACCCCAAAGCTGTTATTTTATCGCTAAGTGCAAATGTTAATACTAACGGGTACGCTTCCGTATCGTATTTTCCCGGAACCCTGAAAGCGACCGATGGCAGTATTGCCGTTGCGTTTGGCCCCGAAAAGGTTGTTTTTCCCGTTTCAAATGATGAGTCGGGTTCCTTAGTGGCCAATGGGATAAAGCTTTATCCGAATCCGGCAACCAGTCACCTTACCATTGTTAATAAAAACGGACCGTTTAAAATGAAAATGTACGACAGTACGGGACGGCAGGTTTATGGTGAAAATTCGCAGGGCAATAAACTGTTCTTTGATGTAAGTTCTTTCCGAAGGGGGATATACTTAATTGGAATTTCCTGTACTGACAATCAGGTTTACATGCAAAAAATCCTTTTGAAATAAATCAGATTTTACCGGAGTTCAATAAAAAAGTATAAATAAATAATTTGATATGAACAATAAGCAAGCATCACTTTTAACTGTGTTAATGATAACGGGTTTCTTATTAACGGCAAGTGCACAAAACCCCATTGTGCAAACCTATTTTACAGCCGACCCTGCCCCTATGGTGCACGATGGAACTGTGTATGTATACACATCGCACGACGAGGACACGACCGTGAACAACTTTTTCACCATGTACGACTGGCGTTGCTATTCATCAACCGATATGGTAAACTGGACCGACCACGGTGCTGTTGCTTCATTGAAAGATTTTAACTGGCATGAAAAGTCCAATGGCGCCTGGGCACCCCAATGCATCGAACGGAACGGCAAGTTTTACCTCTATGTGCCTATTCATGGCGAAGGTACAGCCGTGTTGGTTTCCGATTCGCCTACCGGCCCGTTTACCGATCCTATTGGTAAACGGTTGATCGATAGCGACCATATTTGGCAGGACATTGACCCCACAGTTGCCATCGACGACGATGGACAGGCCTACCTTTATTGGGGGAACCCCAACCTGTGGTATGTGAAGTTGAACGAAGATATGGTTTCGTATGATAAGAACATTGGCGATAACGGAATTGTTTCAATTGAAATGACAACAGAAGCTTTTGGCAGCCAGAAAGGGCGCGACGGTAAAACGCGGGCATCGTACACTGAAGGCCCCTGGTTTTATAAACGTAACAACTTGTATTATATGGTTTATGCCGCCAAAGGTATTCCCGAGTACATCGCCTATTCAACAGCGCAATCGCCCGAAGGCCCCTGGAATTACGGGGAAATCGTAATGGAAAGGGCCGATCATTTGGCCTTTACTAACCACGCGGGCATCATCGGTTTTAAGGGAAATTCCTATATCTTTTATCACGACCAGTCCTTGTCGAAAGGCGAAGGTTTTAAGCGTTCGGTATGTGTTGAACAGTTTTCGTATAATGCCGATGGATCCATTCCCCTTATTAAACCTACAAAAGAAGGCGTGAAAGAAAGTATCGCCAATTTGAATCCCTTTAAAAAAGTCGAAGCCGAAACCATGGCCTGGAGCGAAGGCCTGAAAACAGCAGGAAATAGCCAAACAGGTGTTTACGTAACCACGATTGAGAATGGCGATTACTTGATAGTCAGAAGCGTAGATTTTGGCAAAGGGGTGAAAAAATTTAAAGCCGGTGTGGCTTCCGGATCAACGGGCGGAAAAATCGAAATACGGTTAAACCGTACCGACGGAGAGCTACTTGGCACGCTTCCGGTAAATAGTACCGGGGGATGGCAAAACTGGAGCGTGAAATCATGCAAGCTGAAAAAAACAAAAGGCGTACACGACCTCTGTTTCGTGTTTAAAGGTGATGATGGCGAATTGTTTAACTTTGATTGGTGGAGTTTGATTAAATGATGATGAGAAATAGATTGTTATATGTTGTTTTCTTTTTAGTGATTGTTATTCAGTCGGTTGATGTGAGGGCCTGGGAGGGAATGCCCATGCCCGAGTTGCATGTCGAAGGTCGATATCTGAAAGACAGTCACGGCCATGTTGTGAATTTACATGGCTTTGCCCAAACCTTTTCGCCCTGGTTTAACGAGCAGGGTTCTAAATGGAGCAATTACGATGTTCAGGGTTGTTTAAATTACAATAAAACCATTATCGACCGTATTATGGATGCCGGATGGAAAGTAAATTTTGTTCGTCAGCACATGGATCCATACTGGAGCAGTACACCTGGTTGTACCGGGCGTTATGAGGGTGAAGAATGTTTTAACGAAACCCGATTTCGAAAGTATCTCGATGAAGTATTTGTGCCAATGGCTGAATATGCCGTTTCCAAAGGCTTATATGTTGTAATGCGCCCACCGGGCGTGAGTCCCGAAACGATAGAAATAGGCGGTGTTTACCACGAATACCTGATCAGGGTTTGGAGCATCGTGTCGAATCACCCGGTACTGAAAAACCACCCGCACATCATGTTTGAACTGGCCAATGAACCCATCGACATTCTGGGTCCCGATGGTACTTACGGTGCCGGTACCCAGGGGCATTTCGACAACCTGAAAACCTATTTCCAGGAAATTGTTAATACGATACGATCCGTGGCCGATAATATAATTTGGGTGCCGGGTTTGGGTTATCAGTCGCTTTACTCGGGCTATGCCGTTAACCCAATCGAAGGTGATAACATTGGCTATGCCGTTCATGTGTACCCGGGTTGGTTTAACAGCGGACAGGGTTATGAACCCTTTCAAAGGGGATGGGACAACCAGGTTCAGCCGGTTGCCGACTTTGCACCGGTTATTGTAACCGAAATGGACTGGGCACCCGAAAGGCACAATAAATCGTGGGGCAAAGCTACTACCGGAACTGCCGGGGGCGAAGGCTTTGGGGCTAACTTTAAAAAAATTGCCGACGATTGTGGCAACGTGAGCTGGTTGATTTTCACCAGCCCCGATTTATTGGCTGAATTTGGAAACCCCGATGCCCCGGCCGATATTGTCGATTTCCTTACCGATCCCGAGGCTTGTCCCTGGCCGGTTTATCACTGGTATCGGGATTATGCCGAAGTGTACGATTTTAACGGCGTATCGGAAGAATATTTAACCCTTGCAGAGTTGTATGCCGAAAGCGGTGAAAACATTTCGGTACTTACGAATAGCTCTAAGGCGTTAAAAATTAATGCTGTATTTGCCGATGGGCATATTGAAAATGTTGCTTCCCTGGCTGATGTTACCGTCGATCGCCCCGATGTGGTCCAGGTACTGCGGGGAAGGGTATTTGCCCTTGCCGACGGACAGGCAACAGTAAACGTTGCTTATACCGGTCCCAAAGGAAACCGGGAACAATTGACACTCAAAGTAAGTGCTTCAACTTTCCCGCTTACTACTGAGCTGTTTAATCCCGGAATATGGGAAAATGGTACTTTTGATGAAGACACCAAAACCTTGCATACCGGCCCGTGGGGATTTGGCGGCTGGCAATACAACGGCATCGATTTGTCTGGTTACAAATACCTTGTCTCCAGGCTGGGAAGTGCAAACAATGCCAGTGCCGATTTCAGGATTTTTGATGGCGCAAGCTATTGGGGATCTCCGGCTATATATCGCTTTAATGCTAACCGCGAAATAGTGGTTGTTTTAAATGATGCCGTTAAAGATGACGGAAGCCCCCTTGATCCGGAGCATATTTACATTGCAGGTTTTTGGTCAAACGGGAATAATCCCTTCGTAATCGATACGGTATTTCTGACCAATTCAAGCGAATACGCACCACCCGGTATTTATGTGAGCGATGTTAATGAAAGGAAAATAACCGCGTTGGACGGGCTTAATTACGTTATAGAATCCGGCCCTTCTGAAAGCCAGTCTTTTGTCGTGTCGGGTTTTAAACTTGAAGATGATATAACAATTCATGCTCCCGAAAACTTTGAAATTTCAACCGACGCTGTCGGAGAGTATGTGTATAATATTATTCTTCCTGAAAATGAAGGTACTGTTAACGAAACAATCATTTTTGTTCGTTTGAAATCCGGACTTATCAGAGACACTTATAGTGGCGATATACAAATTGAATCGACCGGTGTTACTTCTATCAGATTATCCCTGTCGGGAATGGTGGATTTTAAAACAAATGTCAAGTCTATCGATAAAGCTGATCTGAGTGTTATATCGACCAGTTATTTCTCGATATCAGGACGCAGGGTGTATGATATTGAAAATGCGAGAGGACTTTTTATTAAAAGGGATCTAATGTCGGATGGATCATTACAGACCAGTAAAATTATTAAGTATTAAGATAAAATTGAGATATATACCTTTCAGGATTATGAATATACCAATTACCTAAAAATCCAAAGAGATGAAGAAAAACAAATTTTATATGGTCGCTTTTGTTCTGTTAATGATTGGTTTAAATTGCAATAGCCAAACCTATCAAAAGACTGACAATGGAATTAAAACAACCGTCGAATTAACTAATGTTGAAATTGAATTCTATTCTCCCTCCATTGTAAGGGTTAAAAAATGGCCCGAAAAGTCGTGCTTTTTAAAAGAAAGCCTCTCGGTTGTTCATCAACCCGGCAAAACAAATATTGAAATTAACAAAAAAGGAAACACTTTATTATTGAAGAGTGAGAAGGTACAGGTTTCGCTCGGTTTAAATGATGGAGTCCTGTCTTTCATTTCAGCTTCGGGTAAAACCCTTTTGAGTGAAAAAGAATCAGGTTCAAAATTTACGCCTTATAACGATGCCGGGGAAGAAACGTACAGTGTGTCTCAATCATTTGTTTTAGATAAAGAGGAGGCCATTTATGGTTTAGGAATTTTGCAAAACGGCAAAATGGTACAACGCGACCTCGAAATACATATGATACAAAACAATACGCAGGATTTTGTTCCCTTTTTCCAGTCGAACAAAGGTTATGGCCTGTTCTGGGATAACTATTCACCAACGACATTTAGCGATAACCCGCAACAAACTTCATTTCGCTCGGAGGTTGGCGATGGCATCGACTATTATTTTATGTACGGTGAAAATGCCGATGGTGTGGTTGCCCAAATGCGCGAACTAACCGGACAGGTGCCTATGTTCCCGTTATGGACCTATGGTTACTGGCAAAGCAAGGAGCGTTATAAAAGTCAAAATGAAACGGTTGGTGTTGTTCAAAAGTACCGTGATTTAGGTGTCCCCCTCGATGGGATTATTCAAGACTGGCGTTATTGGGGCAACAACTACCTGTGGAATGCCATGGAATTCCTCAATGAAGAATTTTACGATCCACAAAAGATGATCAACGATGTGCACAACATGAATGCACACATGATTATTTCAATATGGAATTCGTTTGGGCCACATACCAAGCAGTACAGGAAACTCGACAGCATTGATGCGCTTTTAGATATAAAAACATGGCCCGAATCGGGTTCGTTCAAATGGCCACCCAATCCCGATTATCCTTCGGGTGTGCGGGTTTACGATGCATACAACCCGGCAGCGCGCGACATTTACTGGAAATACCTGAAGGAAGGCATTTTCTCACTGGGCATGGACGGATGGTGGATCGACTCCTCCGAACCCGACCATTTCGACCCGAAACCGGCTGATTTTGATAATCAAACATACCTTGGTTCATTTCGTAAAGTGCGCAATGCTTACCCCTTGATGACGGTGGGCGGTGTTTACAAACATCAGCGCGAAGTTACTTCCGATAAGCGTGTTTTTATTTTAACACGTTCGGTGTTTGCCGGACAGCAACGCTGCGGCGCCAATACATGGTCGGGCGATGTTGTGGCATCGTGGGATGCCTTGCGAAAGCAGATATCTGGAGGCTTAAACTTAACATTATGTGGCATTCCACACTACAACAGCGATATAGGCGGTTTCTTCCTTTGGGATTTTCAAAACCCGCTGCAAAATGCCGATTATCGCGAATTGTATGCCCGGTGGGTCCAGTTTGGCGCATTTTGCCCCATGATGCGTTCGCATGGTGCCGATGCCCCACGCGAAATATATCAATTCGGACAAAAGGGGGAACCTATTTACGATGCCATCGAGAAATACATCAACCTTCGCTACTGTTTTTTACCTTACATTTATTCCACTTCGTGGGACGTAACAGAAAACCAGTCGAGTATAATGCGTGCCCTGGTCATGGATTTCCCATCCGATAAAAAAGCGCTCAATATTGATGACCAGTACATGTTTGGCAAGTCCATCCTGGTTTGCCCGGTAACCGAAAGCATGTATAACGAAAATGGACAGGAAGATTTTAGCACGGTTAAAAAGCGGGAGCTTTATTTGCCTGCCGGTACCAATTGGATTGACTTCTGGACAGGTGAAGCGCTGGAAGGTGGACAAACCATAAATAAGGAAACACCAATCGATATTATGCCTCTGTATGTCAAAGTAGGTTCCATTATACCAATAGGACCGGATGTTCAATATGCCGAAGAGAAAACATGGGACAACCTTGAAATTCGGATTTATGAAGGTGCCGATGGCGAATTTACTTTGTATGAAGATGAAAACGACAATTATAATTACGAAAAAGGAATGTATTCAACCATCGTGTTTAGTTGGGACGATGCGAAAAAAGTTTTAACCATTGCCAAACGTGAGGGCTCATTCCCCGGTATGATAGAAAACAGGAAGTTTGATGTAAAAATTACCGGTCAAATGGACAATGTTGAAACCGTAAAATACAGTGGTGGAAAACAAACCGTGAAATTCTAAAAAGATATGAAGGTAAATAAACAAATACTGATTCTGCTTGCAATATGGCTGTCAGTCAGTTGCTTCGCTCAGGAAAACATTGGCGGGGATAAAACTGATGTTTTTTGCTATACCAACCCGGTTACCCGCGACACATCCATTGCAATGAGAGATCATTGTATCATCAAAGTTGGCGAAAAATGGTATTGCACCGGAACATCGATGCCTGTTTGGACAGGTCCTAATCCCGGTGTCCGACTGTTGGTGTCCGACGATTTGATCAACTGGGAACATCATTCATGGATTATCGATGCCAGTAAATTACCTGAGGACTGTCCCTACAACGGAAGGTTTTGGGCTTCTGAAATTCATTACATTCAGGGAAAATTCTGGCTCACAATAAACAGTGGAAAAGTAACCGATGAAGACCCAAAAGGGATGGACACACACAGTGTTTGGCTATTCTCTTCTGATGAGGTTACAGGTCCATATAATCTGGTGAACGGGCCACTTACACCCCAATACAACAACGATGCAACACTTTTTGAAGATGACGATGGGCAGGTGTACTTTTATTGCAGTGGTGGGGGATTATTTCAGGCAAAAATAGATTTAAATACAGGTAAACTAACTACACCAATCGAAAAATTCTTAGACAAAAAGCAACCGGGTTGGCCCGAATGGATGGTTGGTGGTATTGAAGGCCCTTTTGTTATTAAACGTGACGGTACATATTTTATGTTTTTTTCTACCTGGACGCGTGGATATGAAGTAGGCCTGTTAAAATCGAAAAATCCATTAGGCCCATGGAAATTAGTGTCGAAAGAACCAATATTCGGCACCCGTAAAAAAGGATACCGCCCGGAGCTTGCCATCGGTGGTGGTTACGATCATTTAAAATTTCAGGATACCGAAGACCCATACTGCGAGACAGGGCACAATGCACTGTTCGAAGGACCTGATGGCAATATTTGGAGTTCGTGTCATTATATGATGTATGAAAAACGGCCTTATCCGTATAGTCAAACGTTTGAACCATGGGAATTAACCCCTCAAATGGGATACGAACCTGTCCGATATGAAAATGGAAGATTCTATATTGATGAACCAACATGGACAGAACAGCAAATTGATTATCAGTGATATTGCTGAATTAAATCAGGATAAAAGTCCAAAAAAGATGATGAGAGGATTAATAATATATTTGGTGGTGTTTTTAAGTTGGACATTTAATAGTCAATTATATGGTCAATCAAATCGAACAGTAGAAAATGCCATCCACGAAAGTGTAGATATATTGTCAACCCCTGATATATGGGACTTGCCTCCATTGCCAATAAGTAAAGGCCCATACACTGCCAGTTGGGAAGACATAAGCCGGATTTACAATGTGCCACAATGGTGGCGTGAAGCTAAATTTGGTGCATGGTCGCACTGGGATCCACAATCAATGCCCGAACAGGGCGACTGGTATGCACGCGGAATGTATATCGAAGGTAGTCCGCAATATCAATACCACGTTGAGAATTTTGGCCATCCATCTGAATATGGCTACAAAGACATTTGCCATAACTGGGTAATTGATAAGTGGAACCCTGATGAGTTAATGGATTTATATGTAGAAATGGGCGCACGCTATTTTATGGCCATGGGGGTCCATCATGATAATTTCGATTGCTACGATTCAAAATATCAACCCTGGAATTCGGTAAACGTGGGTCCAAAGAAAGACATCGTTGGGATTTGGGAAAAAGTTGCCCGTGAACACGATATGAAGTTCGGTATAGGTTTTCACAATACACCTGCCCGTACCTGGGGGCAGTTTATGACAGTAAGGTACACAAGTGACAAGAAAGGGCCAAAGGCAGGTGTGCCTTACGATGCGCTGCATACAATAGCAGATGGCAAAGGAGAATGGTGGGAGGGGATGGATCCGGTTGATCTTTATGGTCCGGTTCACGACAAAAAGGCACCTTTGCATTCACCTTTTGCCAACCAGTTTATGTGGCGCATCGATGATGCCATCACCAAATATCATCCCGATGTAATTTATTTTGACGAACATGCAGGTGACTCACAAGTCGATTTAGGGGTGAATATGGGGCTTGGATTTCTTGCACCACAGTTAATTGCCAACTACTATAACAAATCGTTGAAATGGAACAACGGGAAAATGGAGGCCGTAGTTAATCTTAAAGGTGTAGGAGGGCGGTACAACAGTTTTCAAAACGAACCGGAATTGCTTCCCCTTGTGGATCGTTCCCTTGTGAAGAGCACCGAGAAAATCATTGAGCCTGAGATTATGGCTTATCCTTTCCAAACCGAAACCAGTATAGCTGAATGGCATTATCAAACAGGTCAGGAGTATATGGATGCAGCTACAATAATTGATTTGCTGATGCAAAATGTTTCCCGAAACGGAACCATGTTGCTCAATCTGACCCAGCATGGTCGTGGCGATCTCGATTCGGAAGTGGTGCGCATTGCCAAAGATGTTGGTGAATGGTTAAAAGTTAATGGCGAAGCGGTTTATGGCTCACGACCTTTTGAGGTATATGGTGAAATGAATGTTTGCTATACACGTAATAAGGGCTATGTTTATGCTACTGTTTTTAACTGGAACGACAACCAGCTAACTCTTCAAGAGTTACATTCAAATGGACATACACTTGGCAAAGTTTCTAAAGTGGAAATGCTTGGTACGAATGTGGAATTTGAATTTGCACAGAATGAAACCGGGTTAACCATAACACCAAATCAAGTATTACAACACCTCCCGGGGATTACTGATAAATCATTATCACAAAACATTCGGGTTTTTCGCATTACGCATGACAAAGGCTGGATAAACGACGATGACCCGGGAATTACAGCTCCCGGATGGTATCGGGTTTGCAACCTGGAAACAGGCGATTATAACAATGACCTTACAAAAAGCGAAACAACGGGCGATGTATGGCGCGGTTCATTTACCGGGAATAACATTTCGGTTTTATGCCCTAAAGAGGAAGAAGCCGGTAAGATAGAAATTCAGATTGATGGTGAGGTGCAATCAACAGTTGATCTATCAACCACTGGCAAGCGTAAGCCACAGCAGGTTGTATGTGAAATAAGCAAACTGGCTGATGGTAAACATGAAATTGCGATTGTAAACAAAGGTGGCGGAAAAGTAGCCATTGATGCTTTAGTGGTTAAATAAACATAATACATATACGGAAATAGTTTTTTTAAATAAAACCAAATAATATGTACCAGCTCAATTTTCAACAATGCAAATTTTGTTATCCCATAATAAAAGTATGGGTAATGATGGTTCTCGTACTATGTGTCTCCGGATGTACTAAAAATGAGGCAAATTTTGAACGGAAACAATTATTTGATTCCGATTGGAAGTTTCATTTAGGTGATACAGATATAGCTTCATCAAAAGATTTTGATGATGAAAACTGGCGTAGTGTTAACTTGCCACACGATTGGAGTATCGAAGGCGAAATAAGCCCTGAAAATCTAACAGGTGGTGCCGGTGGATATTTTCTTGCTGGCATTGGATGGTACCGGAAAACTTTCAAAGCTCCGGCGGAATGGAAAGACAAAAATATCTCGATTTATTTTGAAGGTGTTTATATGAATTCCGAAGTTTTTATAAACGGGAAATCGCTGGGCGTTTATCCATACGGATACACTTCGTTTAAATATAACCTTACCCCTTATTTGAATTTTGATAAAGAAAATATTATTGCTGTTCGGGTTGATAATTCTCAACAGTTAAATTGTCGCTGGTATACTGGTTCAGGAATTTACCGTCATGTTTGGATGCTGGTTACAGAACCTGTTCATATTGCCCATTGGGGGGTTGACATTACTACGCCTGAAGTATCTTCAGAAAAAGCAAATGTACAATTGACAACAAGGGTGAAAAACGAAACCGGTCAACCCCAAAACATAGTGGTAAAAACCCTTATTTGGGATAAAAATTTAAAAAGTGCCGGGAATGGACAAGTTGAAATTGAACTTGCCCCAAATGGTGAGAAAGAAATTAATCAAACCTTTGAGGTATTGAATCCTTTTCTATGGTCGCCTGATACGCCAGACTTATATCAGGCACAGATACAGATTGTAAGCGGCGATGAAGTAATTGACGACACAAAAACCCCATTTGGTATTCGCTCTATTGCATTTTCAGCCGAAGAGGGTTTTCAGCTAAATGGCGAAAAAATAATACTTAATGGTGGATGTGTACATCATGATAATGGCATTTTGGGTGCTGCAGCATTCGATCGCGCCGAACAAAGAAGAGTGGAATTGCTCAAAGCTGCCGGGTTCAATGCAGTAAGAACGGCGCACAATATTCCTTCTGAGGCATTTTTGCATGCATGTGACGAGTTGGGTTTATTGGTTATAGATGAAGCTTTTGATGGTTGGAAAGCAAGCAAAACCCCTTACGATTACTCCTTGCATTTTGATGATTGGTGGGAAAAAGACCTGAGAGCGATGGTGCTTCGCGATCGTAACCACCCTTCCATTATTATGTGGAGTATTGGCAATGAGGTGATTGAGCGAAAAGAGCCCGAAGCGGTTGAAATTGTCAATATGATGGCTGAAGAAATAAAAATGATAGACACCACTCGTCCTGTAACATCGGCTATGACTACCTGGGACTACGAATGGGAAATATTTGATCCGCTAATGGAAGCCCATGATGTATGTGGGTATAATTATCAATTGCACCGTGCACCGGCCGATCATAAAAGGGTGCCTTCAAGAATTATTGTCAATACAGAGTCGTATCCGGCCAATGCATTTAATATTTGGAAGCTGGTAAGTGAAAAAGACTATATCCTGGGTGATTTTGTGTGGACAGCCATGGATTATTTGGGCGAATCGGGCATTGGGGCATATTATTACCCCGGCGAAAATGCAGGTGAACATTGGCAAGTTGAACCTTATCCCTGGCACGGGGCTTATTGTGGTGATATCGACCTTACTGGCTGGCGAAAACCCATATCACACTATCGAAGCATGTTGTACAACGATAATGAAAAGCTATACATAGCGGTGAAAGAGCCAAACCCCGATAGTGGCCGCATTAAAACAACCGGATGGGCCGTATGGCCTACATGGGAAAGTTGGACCTGGCCCGGTTTTGAAGGAAAAAGCATTGAGGTCGAGGTATATTCAAAATATCCCAAAGTCCGGCTTTATCTTAACAATCAACTTATTGGTGAAAAAATAACAAGCATCGATCAACAGTTTAAAGCAACATTTTCAGTTCCTTATACTCCGGGTGAACTAAAAGCAGTTGGGGTGGAGAATGATAAGGAAATTGAATCTTCAATATTGCAAACTTCCGGTGATGCCGAAAACATTAAACTCACCGCTGATCGAAAAGAACTGGTGGCTAATGGGCAGGATTTGTCATTTGTTACAGTTGAGATTACAGATAAAACGGGTATACTCCAGCCAAATGCAGAAAACAAAATGAAATTTAATATTGAAGGGGCGGGAACCATTATTGGTGTAGGCAATGCAAATTTAAAAGATAATGAAAGATACGTAGGGGATGAATGCAAAACATGGAAAGGCCGTGCACTTGTTGTCATAAGGAGTACCCATGACACTGGAGATATTAAACTTACTGTTAGTTCTCCAAATTTATCTGAATCGATTCTAATCATTAAAAGTAAAATGTAGTAAAAATAGAGGGTACGAGTATACCTATTCGAAAATGAAGGAAAGTCCTTATCGCAGGCAGTGAGTAACGGAAATTATAACAGCTATGAAACGAGCATAGCCTGCCCCGACAAGTCGGGGTTTCGGAAGTGAACCACAACAACGAATGATTATGTGCGAGTTCCATGAGTTGCCTTAAGAAATGAACAATATAAACGAATGAAAAATTATCAGCTTAAAAAATTGAACAAAAGTTTTCGATCAATTTTATCGATCATCCTTTTTTTGATAGTTTCTGTTGCATGTAAACAACAAAACCAACCTGCCCGCATCGAAACCCTTTTTGACGATGACTGGAAATTTCAATTGGGCGATGTACAAGGGGCAGAAATGCCTTCGTTTAACGACAGTGGCTGGCGAAGCCTTGATTTACCTCACGACTGGAGCATTGAAGATCTTTCCAATCAGGAACCGGGAAAAGTGGTAGGGCCTTTCTCCAAAGAAAGCATTGGGACAACTGCCACAGGATATACAGTAGGCGGCACTGCCTGGTACCGTAAATCATTTTCTTTAGACAAAGATGAAAGGTTCAGCCAGGTTATCATCAATTTCGATGGTGTTTATATGAACAGCGAAGTCTGGGTCAATGGCAAGCTGGCAGGTAAACATCCTTATGGCTATACAGCTTTTCACTTCGACATTACCGAATTCCTTAATCCTGCCGGAACGCCCAATGTCATAGACGTAAAGGTTAAAAACGAAGGGAAAAATTCACGGTGGTACAGCGGCTCGGGCATATACCGCCATGTATGGCTTATCCAAAAGCAACCCATTCGCATTGCGCACAATGGCTTGTTTGTAAATACCGAAAGCATTTCGGAAAATGAAGCTGATATAGCCGTATTTGCAACAGTTGAAAACAGTATAAACAACAATGCAGATGTAAAATTGCATATCCGTATTGTTGATGCCAACGGTAAGGTTGCAGCTATATCGGAAACACCGGTAAAAAGCATTCAGTCTGGAACCGAAAACATGATTCAGCGCATAAACGTGCCGCAGGCCAAATTATGGTCAACCGCAAATCCCAATCTTTACACCGCAGAAGTGGAGGTCATTGCCAACGGAAAAGTTACCGATCAAACAATAACTACCTTTGGTATCCGAACCATTCATTTCGATGCTAAAAAAGGATTCACCCTAAACGGGAAACCCTTGTTGCTGAAAGGTGGTAACCTTCATCACGACAATGGATTTCTGGGTTCGGCAACCATCGACCGTGCCGAAGAACGCCGTGTGGAACTAATGAAAGCCAATGGCTTTAACGCCATTCGTGCAAGCCATAATCCGCCTTCGAAACAATTTCTGGATGCCTGCGATCGTCTTGGTATTTTAGTTATGGACGAAGCCTTTGATCAATGGGTACGACCTAAGAATCCACAGGATTATCATTTGTATTTTAGGGACTGGTGGAAAAAAGACCTTAAGTCGATGATTTATCGTGACAGGAATCATCCTTCGGTTATTTTCTGGAGTATTGGTAACGAACTGAATGAACGTGCCGATTCTTTGGGCTATGCAATCCGTAAAGAATTGGTTGCCGAAGCGCATAAGCTGGATTCGACAAGACCTGTAACCGAAGGCGTTTGTGAATTTTGGGATCATTGGGGGCGGGAATGGTCAACGGCAGCTCCTGTATTTGACGATCTGGATGTGGCCGGTTATAATTACCTGCAGAAACAATTTGAAGCGGATCATGCTGAATATCCCGACAGGATTATTGTGAGTACCGAATCGCATGCCGCCGATGCTTATGCTTACTGGCGGGGGGTTGAGAAAAACCCTTATGTAATTGGCGATTTTGTATGGACAGGTATGGATCATTTGGGTGAGACAGGGTGTGGTAATTCAAAAATCAGTGAAGAACCCGGGCCACGGGTTGGACTTCAGCCATGGCCATGGTTTTCGAACTATTGTGGCGACATTGACCTGTGTGGAAATAAAAAACCGCAATCGTATTACCGCGATGTGGTTTGGGATAACTGCAAAATTGAAATGATGGTACATACGCCAATCCCCGAAGGCATGGTAGAAACCTTTAGTTATTGGGGCTGGCCCGATGAATATACAAGTTGGAACTGGGCTGGCCACGAAGGCAAATTAATGGATGTCCGGGTTTTCGCTAAAAGCCCAATGGTAAGGCTCGAATTGAACGGAAAAGTAATTGGCGAACAAACCATAGACACCAGTAAAGGCATTACCGCTAATTTTAAAGTCCCGTATGAACCAGGTGTGCTGAAAGCCATTGCATTAAACGAGGGGAAAGAAATTGCCTCGAAGGAACTGAGAACCACTGGTGCACCGGCAAAAATTAAACTTATTGCCGATCGTTCAACAATTGAGGCAAGCCGCAACGATTTATCATACATTAGCGTTGAAGTTACAGATGATGAGGGGCATGTAATACCTGATGCTGCGGTGCCTGTTACGCTTACGGTATCGGGTGTAGGCGAAATTGCCGGTTCGGGCAATGCAAACCCTACCGACATGAAGAGCTTTAACAGCCCGGTATGCAAAACTTTCCGTGGAAAGGCGCTTGCTATCCTCCGTCCGTTAAATAATAAGAAAAGCGGTACTATTACTCTTTTGGCCGAGGCGGATGGATTGGAAAGCGGAGAAGTTATTATTCAGGTTCAATAAATAACAATTGATTGAAAATGAAAAATATTGCCTTAGGCTAAAATAAAATATTCAAATTAGATACATTTTAATAATGAACCAAAGAACAATACAAAACCTAAGTTTGCAGCTGCTCTTAAATAGCAGTAACTGTTTTTCAAAAGCAGTATTTTTACTACTGGTATACTTATCAGCCAGTCTTGTTTCTTTTGCACAACCAAATAATGAGTGGAATAACCAACCTGATGTTTTTCAGGTGAACCGAATGGAAGCAAACGCTACATTGATACCATACAATAGCGAAGAAAAAGCTTTAACAGGTGACCGGGAGCGATCAGAAAATTTCTTCACATTAAATGGTAGCTGGAAGTTTAAGTTAGTAACAAAACCTTCATTAAGGCCTACCGATTTTTATTCGGTAGGTTTTAATGACCAGTCATGGGATACAATTACAGTACCGGGTAACTGGCAAACGCAGGGATTCGATTATCCTATTTATACTAATGTGATTTATCCATGGGCGGGTTACGAAAATATATCACCACCACAGGCACCTACGGTTTATAATCCTGTAGGATCGTATCGAAGAACTTTCACATTGCCTGAGGGCTGGGAAACGCAACAAAATATAATACATTTTGCGGGCGTTGAGTCGGCTTTTTACCTATGGATAAATGGGAACTATGTTGGATACAGCGAAGATAGCTACACACCGGCCGAATTCGATATAAGCCAGTATTTACAAAGTGGTGAAAACACCATTGCGGTTCAGGTTTTCCGGTGGAGCGACGGGAGTTGGCTCGAGGATCAGGATTTCATCAGGCTGAGCGGAATTTTTAGAGATGTATACCTCTATAAGGTTCCTGATGTTCATATCAGTGATTTTCACTATACTACCGATTTAAATGACACCTATACCAACTCACAATTTAATTTGTCAGTAAAGTTAAACGTACATTCAGAAAATCAGCCAGAAGGTTATGTTGTAAAAGCTCAACTTTATAATTCAAATAAACAAACATTTGCATCTCTTTCAGATATACCTGTTCAATTCAATAATGGTCAAGCAACGATAAACTCTTCTATAGAGGTTTCCAATCCATTAAAATGGTCTGCAGAGCATCCTAATTTATATACACTGGTGATTGCCCTTACTGATTCGTCTGACAATGTATTGGAATATCAAAGCTGTAAAGTTGGCTTTCGGGAGTTCGAAATTATCAATGGTCAGGCAAGGCTAAACGGACAGCCCATTCTTTTCAAAGGGGTGAACAGGCATGAAAACGATCCGGTTGATGGTCGTGCAGTTAGTCTGGAAAGGATGATAGAGGATATAATAATCATGAAAAAGTTCAACATCAACGCAGTACGTACCAGTCATTATCCGAATAATACGCAATGGTATGACCTCTGCGATAAATATGGATTATACGTGATTGACGAAACAAATCTTGAAACACATGGTGTGCGGGATAATGTTCCGTCGAGTTTGTCTGAATGGACTGACAATTGTGTTGACCGTGCAAAAAGTATGGTTGAACGCGATAAAAACCATCCTTGTGTACTAATGTGGTCTTTAGGGAATGAGGCAGGAAGCGGATCAAATTTTCAGGCCATGTATGATTGGATACATGCTAATGATCCATCTAGACCGGTTCATTACGAAGGCAACAGCAATTATGCCGATGTTACCAGTTACATGTACCCTTCAGTTGGTGGTGTGCATAATTATGGCGCTTCAGGAAATTCTAAGCCGCTGGTGTTGTGCGAATACGCTCATGCCATGGGAAACAGTGTAGGTAACCTGTTTAAATACTGGAATGAATTCGAAGCCTACCCGAATCTGATGGGTGGTTTTATTTGGGATTTTGTTGACCAAAGTCTGAAAAACGACGAAGGATTTGCTTATGGTGGAGACTGGGGAGATAATCCCAACGACGGGAACTTTTGTGCTAACGGAATTATAAACGCCGATCGTACACTTCAGCCGGAAATATATGAAGTAAAAAAGGTGTATCAGAACATTAAAATGAAAGCCGTTGATTTGATTGAAGGAAAAGTAGACATCAAAAACTGGAATTTATTTACCAACGTGAACGAATTTGAAGGCACCTGGCAATTATTAGCCGACACAAGCATTTTACAACAGGGTGCTTTTTCTGATGCTCAGTTAGATATTGCACCACAAGAAAATAAAACAGTTGGTATCCCTTTTGATTCACCTGAAATACAGGCAGGGGTAAAATACTGGCTCAACATTAGCTTTAAAACTAAAACAGAAAATTTGTGGTCGCAAGCCGGACACGAAGTTGCTGCAGCTCAGTTCAGCCTTCCTTTTACAGCGCCCACGGTTACACCAACCGATAATTATGGTACAGAAGAGCTACAAACAACCTATGCCGGTGATACGCTTACTATTGAAAATGCTGATCTTAACATTACGATTAACCTTAATACCGGAATTATAAACAGTTATACCTACAACGAAGAACTGTTGATAAACCAAGGACCTGTTCTAAATTTCTGGCGTGCGCCGCTGGATAATGACCGGGGAAACAATATGCCATCGCGATGCAAAATGTGGGAGGATGCCAGTAAAGAACCTACCCTTGACACATTATTTGTTAATGATGATAATACGACCAATATACGGGTATATGCATTCTATTCCCTTCCCACTATGCCAGTTTCGAATGCCATTGTGGAATATGGGATACTTGCCAATGGAGAGATACAGGTTTCTGAACGTTTTTACCCCGGTAGTAGTGGTTTGCCACAAATCCCCCTTATTGGAAATGTATTAAAATTGCCGGGTGAGTTCGATCGCTTTACCTGGTACGGAAAAGGTCCGCACGAAAATTATATCGACAGAATGTTATCGGCACAAACCGCGGTATATAGTAAAACGGTTGAGGATAATTTTTTCCCTTACATACGGCCACAGGAAACCGGAAATTACACTGGAACATATTGGATGAAACTAGTGAATGCTGGGGGCAATGGGATTTTGGTGACCGGAGATGAATTTGAATTTAGTGCATTAAGATACAGTCCTTATGAACTCGCAAGAAAAGATCATCCTTATGAATTGATCAAAGATGAAAATACCATATTAAACATCAATCATAAACAAATGGGTGTGGGAGGCGATAATAGCTGGGGTGCATGGCCACATGATGAGTTTCTTATCTGGCCAAACAAAAACTATACGTATAATTATCGCATTATCCCAATTAATGGAACCATAAATGAAATGGAAATTGCCCGTAAGCAGTACACAAAAATAGATGGTGCAATTGTTCCCGATATAAAAGGGCTAACCGAAGAGGAAGCCAGGCAAGTATTATTGGAAAGTGGCTTTGCTTTGGGGAAAATGAAGGTTGGATATGGAAGTAATTACGAAAAAGGCCAAATAATGGCACAACAACCTGGTGCAGGTGAAAACATGCCCGAAGGAACACCTTTAAACTATACAATTAGTGGCGGAAGTAATCTGGCCCTGAATAAACCTGCTACAAGCAGTAGCCAGGAAGGTGCAAACCCGGTTGCACATGGTAACGATGGTGATTATTCCACACGTTGGTGTGCATCAAATGCAAATAATAATCAATGGTGGAAAGTAGATTTGGGTGATGTATACGACCTTACTTATTACCGTGTAACATGGGAACATACAGAAGCTTATAAGTTTATGATTGAAGTTTCCCCGGATAATGAAAACTGGACAGTTCAGATAGACAAACGTAATAATACAGTTGTTGATAATACACAAAAAGGTGATTTTTCAGCACATAATGTTAGATATGTTCGCATTACGGTTACTGATAATCCATCGTGGTATTGGAGTAGTTTTTATGAGTTTGAGGTATATGGTTCAAAAGCAGATATAGGATCCAGTAGCAAGTCTATAAACAGTAAATTCGAAATGAATGTTTTCCCCAATCCAGTAATAGATCGGATTAATATTGAATATAAATTGCGAACGCCATCAATTATAAACATTAGCCTTTTTAACATAAAAGGGGAAAAAGTTGATGTTTTGGACAATAGTTATCAAGAAAGTGGCATGCATAAACTATCATTAATTAATAAATATGATCCGGGTTTATACTTATTACGGATAACTGGAGAGAAGGGATATGCTAATCGAATGATTGTTGTGAGTGGCGACAGGAGCAGTAATAATAAATAATGGAGGAACCAGAAGAATAATTTTAAAATATGCGAAAGTTCGTAACAGAAAAAAGTAATAGCATAATAAAACTTTATAATTGCCTGGATATTAATTTAAAGGAATAAACACAAATAAAAAACGATATTATGAACAAAAGAATTTATTTAACAACCATTTATTTTATGGCGCTGGCATTAAATTTTTCTGCCGTAGCCCAAAACAACGTTCCGGAACAATTCCCGGTAGTTCATACAAAATACACTGCCGACCCGGCACCATTGGTGTATAACGACACGGTTTTCCTTTATACCAGTCATGATGAAGATGACGCCATGGGCTTTAAAATGGAAAATTGGTTACTCTATTCTTCTACCGATATGGTAAATTGGACTGAACACGGCATTGTAGCTTCTCTTGATGATTTCGATTGGGTACCCTATGACAATGGGGCCTGGGCGGTGCAATGTGTTGAGCGAAACGGTAAATTTTACCTCTATTGCCCCATGCCCGGAGGCGTTGGCATAGGCGTTTTAGTAGCCGATAGTCCTTACGGACCTTTTAAGGATCCAATTGGAAAACCATTAATTAAAAACAGTGATCACGACATTGACCCAACTGTTATGATTGACGATGACGGGCAGGCATACATGTACTGGGGAAACCCCAAAGTATATTACGTGAAGCTCAACGAGGATATGATTTCCTATTCAGGTGAAATTAACCAGGAGCCTACAACACCTAAGAATTATCAGGAAGGGCCCTGGGTTTGGAAACGCAACAGCCATTATTATTTGGCTTACGCATCTACTTGTTGCCCCGAGGGAATTGGTTATGCCATGAGTAGCTCCCCCACCGGTCCCTGGGAATATAAAGGAATGATTGTCGATGCAACGGAACTAACACGTGGCAATCACCCGGGTATCATCGAATACAAAGGAAAATCGTATTGTTTTGGACATAGTTACGATTTGCTGAAAAAAACCACACCAAAGTTTTATGAGCGCCGTTCTGTCGATATGGATGAAATGATTTACAACCCAGATGGAACCATCCAAAACCGCCATTACTGGTCGGTTGAAGGACCTGAACAAGTGGAGGCACTGGATCCGTTCAAACGGGTTGAAGCCGAAACGATGGCCTGGAGCGAAGGCGTTAAAACAAGGTTTGAAACCGAATGGGAAGGCGATTTCGACTGGGCCAGGGGAAAACGAATTGCCGACCGTTTATTTGTAACCGAAATTAATCATGGCGATTTTATTAAAGTTAGTGGCGTCGATTTTTCTGATGGAGCTAAGTCGGTCGAAGTGAGTGTTTCCCCAATTTATGGAGGTAAAATAGAAATACGTGCCGATAAAATTGATGGCCCTGTAATTGCAACGGTTAACGTAAATAAATCAAGAAAAGAGGGTATCTGGAGCACATTTACCGCACCGGCAAATATAAACAAAGGAGTTCATGACGTGTACTTTGTCTTCAGGGGAGAAAAGGACCTGTTCTATTTTGACTGGTGGCAGTTTAATAAAGTAAATCAATAAAACGTAACATATTCATTCTAAATAACATAACAACTACGAAACTAATTTTTTACTTATGAGTGCAAAACAAAACCTTTTATGCTTTTTATTTTTAACAGGCAGTTTGTTGCTTTCTGTATTTCAGTCAAGAGCACAGATCGAAGATTTCGAGCTTGGTGGTGCTACCCGGCAAATGTTGGTTTATGCACCCTCGGGCTTAGAGCCAAACAGTCCGCTGCTGCTTTCGCTGCACGGCATGAACCAGGATATTGCCTACCAGCAAAACCAAACAAAATGGGAACTGGTAGCCAAAGAACATGGCTTTGTTGTTGTATATCCCGGCGGTATTGGTAATTCGTGGGATATAATGGGTACACGCGACATCGATTTTATTTTGGCCATTATCGACGAGATGTACGAACGTTATGCCATTGACCGTAACAGGGTTTACCTGTCGGGTTTTTCGATGGGGGGCATGATGACTTATCATGCGGCAAACCACATAGCCGACAAAATAGCTGCTTTTGCACCTGTTAGCGGTTACTTGATGGGTGGTCCCAACACAAACAGCTCGAGGCCAATACCCATCATCCATACCCACGGAACTACCGACGATGTCGTAGGTTTTAGTGGCGTTCAGCCTTGTTTAGACGCATGGATTGCCCGCAATAATTGCCCGACAACCGCAGTGGTTACCAATCCGTATCCGGCCGATAAACCCAACTCAAACGGAACCAAATATTATTGGGGACCCGGAACCGATTCTGTCGAAGTAGTGCTTCTGAGTTTAAAAAACAAAGGGCACTGGCATTCAAACGAGCCAAACGGAGTGCATACCAGTCAGGAAATTTGGAACTTTTGCAAAAAATTCACTCTTGCATACGGTATACCCGGGTTAAAACAGGCCGTAGTGAATGACAGCAGTCCCAAACAAATACTGCTTAATTTTACCTTGCCCATTAGCCCGGCCGATGATTACGATGGCTTTACGGTTAAAATCGACAGTCATGAAGTGGTAATTGAAAATGTTGTTTTAGCTGATTCGATGCACCTCGCTATCAACCTGAGCGACAGTATTTCGAAAAACAATCAAATTAGTGTGTCGTATCGTGCGGGTAATGTGTTATCAACTTATGAGAAAAACCTGGCCGGTTTTGAAAATGTGGTGGTCGATAACCTGTTGTTTGGTGCCCCGCCTCGTATTGTCGAAATGTGGCTCACCGAAAACGGTGACACACTAATTGCTAAATTCAACAAAAACATGCTGTTGCCTGCCGATGTTTCAACATTGGGGTTACAGGCCGAATACACCGATATTTTTGATATTCCTTTATCACAAAGTTCATTCTTCGAAAACGATTCAACAATATTGTGTTTCGAACTTGGCGAACAGGTATTTGCCGATTATGAGCTTTTGCTGAGTTATATGGGCGAAAATATGGCATCAGCCGATAGCGGGTTGGTCAATAATTTCACCAATTTACCCGTTAACAATACCGCCAAAGGACTGCCTGTACAACTTGTGTCGGCAACACTCGAGGAAAATGCTTTTGCTGTTGCACTGGAGTTTACCAAACCCATGCGAATGTCCGATGGACAAATAGACCAGATGTCCATTTTGGTGAATGATGAAAGTGTTGCTGTTAAAGAAATTTTTACAGCCAACAACACCATCCGCATTGTATTGAAAAATAACGTGTATTACGGCGATACAATTAAAGTAAGTTATACTCCCGGTGACATAACAGCAACCGATAAGGGAGAGTTAGAAGCATTCAGCAACATTATTGCCGATAATAATTTGGCAGCACCAGACTGGGTAGTGGTTCCGGGTATAATCGAAGCCGAAAATTATACTTTGCAATTTGGGACCGATACTGAAGTCACCGGTGATGCCGGTGGTGGCTTAAATGTAGGTTGGACCGATACCGGCGATTGGCTGGTGTATGCCATCGAGAACACGTCCGATTCAACCAATCTTGAAATAGCGTTTCGCTTTGCGGCCCAATCTTCAGGTGCACGATTCGATTATTATATAGATGATGAAAAAATTGGCTTTTTTAATGTTCCGGGTACCGGAGCATGGCAAAATTGGAACTCGGCTTCGAAAACCATAACCATACCTGCCGGTAAGCATTACCTCAAATTTGTAACGGTTAATGGCGGTTTTAACCTCAATTACTTCGAAATTAACGAAAACACAACCGGCATTGATGTAATTGACGAAGCGAAAGCTGTTTTTTATCCCAACCCGATTACCGATCAATTGTGTATCGATTTAAAAGGTTTTAAACACAACAAAGTGGAAATTTATAATTTAAAGGGTGCACTTGTTAAAGTCCTGGATACCAATGGCGAGGAATTTTTGAGAATTCCGGTTAGTCTGCCCAATGGTTTATATATGGTAAAAATAAAAAATGATATTCAATCATTAAGTCAAAAAATTCAGGTGAACAAACGATAAAGATTAATATTATGAAAATCAATATAGTAGGAGTCGTTTTTCCGATTCTTTTAACGTTGGGGATAATTGCTTCAGCGGCAGGTACAACAAATGATAAGCAGGCAATATATTTAAACACTTCTTATTTATTTGAAGAAAGGGCAGCCGACTTGGTTTCCCGTATGACACTGGAAGAAAAACAAAGTTTGCTGGGCAATACCATGGCTCCGGTACCCCGCCTTGGCATTAATAAATATGATGTTTGGGGCGAAGCCCTGCATGGGATAATGGGGCGGAACAACAACAGTGGCATGACGGCCACCTCCTTTCCCAACAGCATTGCCGTAGGCTGCACGTGGGACCCGGATCTCATTGAGTGGGAAACCTCGGTCATTGCCGATGAAGCACGCGGTTTTAACCACGATCTTATTTTTACCCTCACATATTGGTCGCCGGTTGTTGAGCCGGCAAGGGATCCGCGCTGGGGGCGAACGGCCGAATCATTTGCCGAAGACCCGTTCCTGGTATCCAAAATTGCCGGTGGTTTTATTCGGGGTTTAATGGATGATGATCCGAGATACCTGAAAGCAGTACCTTGTGGTAAACATTATATCGCAAACAATACGGAGTTTAACCGCCACACAGGCAGTTCCGATATGGATAGCCGCGATATGCGCGAATTTTACCTGGCACCTTATAAAGAATTGATCGAAAAAGATAACCTGCCCTCCATTATGACAGCCTACAACGCGGTTAACGGTGTGCCGGTTTCGGCCAGTGAATTCCTTGTTGATACAATAGCCCGAAGGACCTACGGGATGAAAGGTTATGTTACGGGCGACTGCGGCGCCATATCGGATATGGTACGCGGGCATAAATATGTAAAAGACGGAGCTGAAGCCACAGCCCTGGGCCTTAAAGCCGGCGTTGATACCGATTGTGGCGGCGAATACCAAAACAATGCCATTGATGCGCTTAAACGTGGGTTGATTACCGAAACGGATATCGACCGCGCATTGATAAACATGCTGGCCATAAGGATGAGGCTGGGGGAATTCGATCCTCCCGAAATGGTGCCTTACAGCGGAATTAAGCCCAATGTTATCAACGATCCGTCGCATCACAGTCTTGCACTTGAAGTAGCCACAAAAACCCCCGTACTTTTAAAGAACGACGAAGTTGCTGCTAACGGAGAAAAAGCATTACCCCTTCAGGCCTGTAACATACAACAAATAGCTGTTCTGGGTCCCCAGGCCAACAAAGTTGAACTGGGCGATTACTCGGGACCGGTTGAAAACCGTTACAAAATAACCCCATTGCAAGGGATCATCGATTTTATTCAGCAAAAAAACCTAAAAATTGATGTTGTGCACGGTGAAGGCGGTAACACGGCACGGAAAACCGATTTTTATTCACTCACCGGTTTTTCCCTCATTAGCAACCGGGGCGAATTAAAGGAATTTGATGCCACTGAATATAATGAATCGGCAAGCGGCATTATTGCTGCCGAGCGTTTTGGCCGCCGCAACTTACGCGGGATTAAAGATGGCGACTGGACGGCTTACCACAATATCGATGTTACAAACATCGATTCGCTGATTTTCAATATTAACGTGATTTTAAGCGGCGGATCAATCGAAGTAAGGGTTGGCTCGGCTACCGGAAATGTTATCGCATCCAGTAAGGTAGTGAGCAAAGGCAGGGGAGGCTTCTTCGGAAACAGGGTAACCATTCCGGTTAAGGTAAATACGCTGGGAATTGCCGGCCCGCAGGACCTTTACTTTGTGTTTCGTGAGCCACAACCCGAATCAACCAGCCAGGAAACACTCGACTTGGCTGCTTCGGCCGATGTGGCAATCGTTTTTGTGGGTACCGACCAAAGTACCGGAAGGGAAGAGTCGGACAGGTTTTCGCTTGCATTGCCCGGAAACCAGCTCAACCTGATTAAATCAGTAGCTGCCGTGAACCCCAATACAATTGTGGTTATCCAGGCAATGGGAATGGTTGAAGTTGAGGGGTTTAAGAATGACCCGCATGTTCCCGGCATTATTTTTACCGGCTACAACGGACAGGCCCAGGGCGCTGCAATGGCCAAAATTCTCTTTGGCGAAGTGAATCCCGGTGGAAAAACCAGTGTGACCTGGTATAAGTCGGTAAACGATTTGCCCGATTTTAACGATTATAACCTGCGTGCCGGTGATGGAAAAAGGGGAAGGACTTACTGGTATTTCGACGATGATGTTTCGTATGAATTTGGTTATGGATTATCGTACACCACATTTGAATACAGTAATTTCAGCATCAGTAAAAGCAGCATTACACCAAACGAAAAAGTAACGGTAAGTGTTGATGTTCAAAACACAGGCGATGTCGATGGCGATGAAATTGTACAGGTATACGTCAGGACGCCCGATAGCCCTGTCGGATTACAACGCCCGTTTAAACGACTAAAAGGATTTAAACGGGTAACCATTCCGGCCGGCCAGGTCAAAACCGTATCAATCGATGTCGATTGTTCCGACCTTTGGTTTTGGGACGACAAAAACAGCCGGTTAACATTCGATCAGGGTAAATATGTTTTCGAAATTGGTGCTTCTTCAAAAGATATAAAAGGAACGGTTGAAGCCACCATGAAAGGGCAGTTTAATGCCAAATTGAAAACCGTTGTGGCCGAGGCTGATGAAATAGTGCTGAAACCGGGAGATAAAACGCGAACCCGTGTTACTGCATGTCTTACCGATGACCGGTTTATCGATATAGCTCAAGCCCGGGTTGTATATAAAAGCAACAACCCATTGGTGGTAAGTGTTGATGCAAACGGCGAAATTGTAGCACACCAGTCAGGCGTGGCATCTGTTTTCGCGTATGTTACCTACGATGGGGTAACCGTGTCGGACGGTTTCCCGCTAAAGGTTATGCCCAACCTTACCCCCGCTGCAATTAAGGTAAACGGCAAAGCAATAAAAGGTTTCAGCCCCGACACAAAAGCATACAGTTACCTTGTAAAAGGTAATGCCAAAATTCCCGAAGTTTCTGCTAACGCGGTAAGCAACAATGTTGAGGTTGAAATAACACAGGTTAGCAGTATTCCCGGTACGGCAGTTGTTAATATTGTCGATTACAATACCATCGAAAAGAACACCTATTACATCAATTTTGATGTTGCTGCTGTTGGCGATGAATTCAATAACGGGCAAGCCGGAAGCCAATGGGAATGGATAAGGGAAAACCGGGGCAATTACAGCTTCACATCTGTTCCCGGTGCACTGACCATTACAAGCGAAAAAGGCGATGTTTCCGAAGGAAGCAACAATGCCCGCAACCTGTTGTTGCAAAGCGCCAACAACGATTGGGTCATTGAAACACAACTGGCTTGCTCGCGTACCCCTTCGCAACCCGAAAATGCCGGTATTATTGCTTGTCAGGACGATAACAATTTTGTTAAACTGATGTTCAGGGCCGTTACAAAAACAACGAGGCAAAGAGGTGTACAGCCCGGAACAATCGACTTGCTTGTTGAAGAAAATGATATTGCCAAATCGATCGCTTCTGTTAACCTCGAAAAGGAGATAACCGGCGAAAACCACCTGCTTTTGAAGCTTGTCAAAAAGGGCAGTACATATACTGCTTTTTATTCAGTGAACGGAAAAGATTTTGAAAAGCTTGGCGCGTCGGATCTGTTGTTGAAAGATATTAAAGCCGGGTTAATTGCCTGCGACGGGGTTATTACACAGAGCATGACCAGCACATACTGGTTCGATTCGGATACAACAAAGCCCGATACGCCCTTTGATGTGTCTTTCGATTATTTCCATATTAAAAGCAGTGGTTTAAAATAAATAAATAATTTATAAACATTTGACATGAGTATGAAACGATCCCGCCCAGGCGGGAGAAGTTCATCCGCCAGCTGGCGGACCTATTGAAAATAATAATTTAAACGTATGAAAACAAAAATTTCTTTCATTTTATTATCGTTGGTATTTTCAGTTTTTGCTAAATATTCTTTGGCTGATTACCCCATCGTGTCGCAACGTTTTTTGGCCGATCCCGGTGCGCTCGTATACAATGGACGGGTGTACATTTATTGTTCAAACGATGACGATAACCCGATGGACCGCAGGGGCGGTTACCAGATGCAGACCATTGTTTGCATTTCGAGCAGTGATTTGAAAAACTGGACCGATCACGGAGTTGTATTCCGGGTGCCCGGGGGTGCTTCATGGGCTAACCGGAGCTGGGCCCCTTCACCCGCCGAACGCGACGGGAAATTTTTTCTCTATTTTGGTAACAGCGGTAACGGCATTGGGGTAGCCATGGCCGACAATCCCCTGGGACCCTTTAAGGATCCCATTGGTAAAGCTTTGATTGAAACAAGCACTCCCGGGGTTATGCCCGCTAAAAACATGTGGCTTTTCGACCCCATGGCCTTTATCGACGACGACGGACAGGCATACCTCTATTTCGGGGGCAATGGCGATGACAATGTACGTGCGATTAAGCTAAACCGTGATATGATAAGCGTTGATGGACCTGCCATTAAATTAACGGCACCTAACTTTTTCGAAGCAGCATGGGTGCACAAACACAACGGCACGTATTACTTTTCATACTCGACAACACCGCGTGCCCAAATGCGCATTGATTACATGACAAGCGATAACCCGATTTCCGGGTTCACTTATGGCGGTGTTGTTTCCATGCAGCCACCTTCGAATAACAACAACAACCATCAGGCAATTTTTAAATTGGGCGATAATTGGTACCAGGCCTATCACAACCGTATTGTTGCCATGGAATCGGATATTCCGCCGGTTTACAAACGAAATATTTGTGTCGATAAAATCAACCACAATGCCGATGGAACAATCGATACCATGAAGAATACCGTTAACGGGTTGAAGCAACTGAAATACCTTGATCCGTATGAACGTGTCGAGGCTGAAACTTTCAGCACCCAGTCGGGAATCGAAACCCAATCGTGCGAAAAAGGTGGAATGATGATGACAGATATCAATACGGGCGATTATGTGAAGGTTAGCGGAGTTGATTTTGGCCGTGGATGCAAAAAGTTTAAAGCAAGTGTTTCATCCGCATCGGGCGGGGGATCTATTGAAATACGTACCGGGGGCGTTGATGGGAAATTGCTGGGCGTTTGCCGGGTTGAAAATACCGGTGGTATGCAGAATTGGAAAATGCTGTCGGAAAAGATAAAGAAAGTGAAAGGAGTACACGATCTGTTTTTTGTATTCAACAGCGATGAAGGGCCGTTTAATATCGACTGGTGGCAGTTTTCCAATTAATTTTATTTATGATAATCATTGAATCCAATACGCATGAAAAGTTTACCTGTTCTTATTTGTTTTTTTACGTTTTTAATGGCAGGCAACCTCGTTTTGGAAGCGCAAAACAAGCTCTATCCGAACGAGTTCCCGCTGGAAGATGTAACGCTCCTCGACGGGCCGTTTAAAGATGCACGCGATCTGAATATCGATGTGTTGCTAAAATATGATGTTGACCGTTTACTGGCACCATATCGTAAAGTTGCCGGTCTGCCTGCAAAGGCCGAAAGTTATCCGAACTGGATTGGCCTCGACGGGCATATAGCCGGGCATTACCTCTCGGCAATGGCCATGAATTACGCGGCTACCGGCAACAAAGAATGTAAGAAACGCATGAAATACATACTGGCGGAAATAAAGGAGTGCCAGGATGCCAACACCCGGAACCATCCCGGCTGGGGTGCCGGTTATGCCGGTGGTTTCCCGAACAGTGAAAATATATGGAAAACGTTTAAAAACGGCAATTTTGGAGTCTATCGTTCTTCATGGGTCCCGTTTTACAACTTGCATAAAATGTACGCCGGCTTACGGGATGCATGGCTTTATTGCAACAACGTACAAGCAAAAGAAATTTTCCTGAAATTTTGTGACTGGGGGATCGAAATTACTTCGGAATTATCTGACGAACAGTTGCAATCGGTTTTGGATATGGAGCATGGCGGGATAAATGAAACGTTTGCCGATGCCTACCAGATGACCGGGAACGAAAAATACCTTGCTGCCGCCCAACGGTTTTCACACCGGCGTTTTCTCGATCCTTTGTCCAGGGGTGTAGATATTCTCGACAATACACATGCAAACACCCAGGTTCCAAAATTTGTTGGTTTTGGAAGAATTGCCGAATTGTTGAACGATACCACCTATTTTAAGGCAGCAAAAAATTTCTGGGAAACCGTAACCGGCAACCGTTCAATTGCCCTTGGCGGCAATAGCCGCAGGGAGCATTTCCCGGCCAAAGAGGCTTACATCGATTTTATTAACGTTAACGACGGGCCCGAATCGTGTAATTCGTACAACATGTTGAAATTGACGGAAAATTTGTTTCGGGCTAATTTATCGGCAAAATACATCGATTTTTATGAGCGTACCATGTACAACCACATACTTTCAACCCAGCATCCCGAACACGGTGGGTATGTTTATTTTACATCTGCCAGGCCACGCCATTACCGTGTTTATTCTGCGCCAAACGAGGCAATGTGGTGTTGCGTAGGTACAGGAATGGAAAACCACGGCAAATACAACCAGTTGATTTACACGCATTCGGGCGATTCATTATTCCTGAACCTGTTTGTTGCATCTGAACTCAACTGGAAAGACAAAGGTGTGAAAATGGAGCAGGAAACCATTTTTCCATATTCAGAAGAAACAAAACTGACAATTACTAACGGATCGGCCGATTTTACACTCATGGTGAGGTACCCGGGATGGGTGAGCCCCAATGCGTTAAAAATTTCGGTAAATGGCAAAAGCGTTACGTATGATGCCCGTCCGTCGTCTTACATTGGCATTGAACGGACATGGAAGCGGGGCGATGTTGTACAAGTTACATTGCCCATGCGCAATACCATCGAGCATTTAAAATATGTGCCCGAATACGTTGCCTTTATGCATGGCCCAATTTTGCTGGGTGCCAAAACGGGCACCGAAGACCTCCGTGGGCTGATTGCCGATGATGGCCGTTGGAGCCAGTATGCAGGAGGGGAATATTTGCCCGTGGATAAAGCGCCAATCCTTGTTTATAACGATATTGAGAATATTGGCGATAAACTGGAACCTGTATCCGGTAAGCCGCTTAATTTCAGGTTAAATGTAAAAATGATCAACCCGGCCGATGTAACCCTTGAACCTTTTTATAAAATTCACGATGCACGTTACATGATGTATTGGCTGGCTTTGTCGGAAAAAGGCTATGAGCAATATATCGACTCGCTGGCCAATATCGAAAAAGAAAAACTGGCGCTTGAGCGGCGAACCGTTGATTTTGTAAATACCGGCGAACAACAGCCCGAAACCGATCATGCCATGCAGGCCGAACAATCGAACAGGGGAAACAATATGAACCGGATGTTTCGCGAAGCACGAAATGGTGGTTTTTTTAGCTACGATCTGGCAACAAATTCGGAAACCAACCTGGGCTTACAGGTAAAATACTGGGGAGCCGAATGGGGTAACCGTAAATTTGATATTTTTATTGACGATGAAAAATTGATAAGCGAGGACAACACCAACCGCTGGAACCAATCACTGTTCAAAGATGTGGTTTACAACATTCCCAATACGATGGTTGCAGGCAAAAAGAGCATCAGGGTGAAATTTAAGTCGTTACGGGGCACTACCGCCGGCGCCGTATACAAACTACGGCTTATCCGAATGGCGAAAGAATAAAAATTTTAAATAAAAGGTATGTATAAACAAAATCAAAATTTTATAGTAAATAAATTCTTTTTATTAATGGGGAGCCTGCTTTAACAAGTTATCGAAGAATAATTATTGAAACCAGATAATGCACACGGCGTGCTCTTATATAAATGCACTCAAGAAAGATAAAAAGAGAAAAAAGTAAGATAAAGACAAATTAAATATATCATTATGAGAAAAACATTGATCCTACTTCTGGGAATATTGTGTATTACAATTTTGAATGCACAGGATCGTCCGCCTCATCCTTTTATCGAAAACCCGGCAATACAAGGGATAAATAAAGAGGATGCCCGGGCTTCGTTTGTTAGCTATGCAAACAGGGAAGCTTCATTGAATGATGATAAAACTGAATCATCCAGATTGCTTAATTTGAATGGTACATGGAATTTCAATTTTGTAACTGGCATGTCAAATCGTATTGATGATTTTGCCGCATCGGGTTACGATATTTCTGAATGGGATGAAATTAAAGTGCCTTCGAACATGGAAATCCAGGGCTACGGGATTCCCATTTATACCAATGTTGGCTACGAGTTTTTTCCGGCATGGAATTTTAATCCTCCGTATGTAAACGATTTGGAGAAGAATAACATTGGTTATTATCGATGCGATTTTGAGATTCCACAGGAATGGGATAACGAACAGGTGTTTGTACATTTTGGTTCAATAAAATCGGTCGGTTTTGTTTGGGTAAACGGTCATGAAGTTGGCATGAGCAAAGACAGTAAAACACCGCAGGAATTCGATATTACCGAATACATAAAGCCCGGTAAAAATACAATTGCTGTTGAGGTTTTTCGCTGGAGTGATGCTGCTTATCTCGAGTGTCAGGACTTTTGGCGCTTAAGTGGCTTGCCGCGCGATGTCTATGTATATGCCCAGCCAAAGGTGCGCTTGCGTGATTTTTATGCTAAGGCCACGCTTGATAATACATATAACAATGGAATGTTTGATCTCGATGTGGAATTAAAAAATCATACCGGTCAAAAAGCTTCCCGGCAGGTAAGTTTCGATATTCTTGATGATAACGGAAAATCAGTGGCTTCGGGCTCCAAAAAAATTGAAATGGCCGATTCTCTTGGCACATTGAATTTCAAAGCTGCCATCCCAAATGTGAAGGCCTGGAGTGCCGAAACACCAAATCTTTATACCTTGTTGTTAAATGTTGAAGACGAAACAGGCAAAATAGCTGAAGCAACATCGGTTGAAATAGGCTTTCGTACCAGCGAAATTAAGAATGGCCAATTCATGGTTAATGGAAAACCGGTTTTGTTAAAAGGGGTTAATCTCCACGAATTTAATCAAAATACAGGTCAGGTGGTTAGCAGGGACGATGTGATTCTCGATTTGGAGCGGATGAAACAACTTAATGTCAATGCCATTCGTACAAGTCATTATCCCCAACCCGACTTTTTTTATGAACTGACCGATAAATATGGTTTTTACGTGGTAAACGAAGCCAACATCGAATCACATGGCATGGGGTACGACAGGGCAAAGGGCAAGAGCCTGGCCAACAACCTCGACTGGACCGAAGCGCACTTGTTCCGTACCCGAAACATGTTCGAGCGCGATAAAAACCATCCGTCGGTGGTTATTTGGTCGCTTGGAAACGAAGCAGGCAATGGTTATAACTTTTACAGAACGTATTTGTTTATCCGCAGCCGCGACAAAATGCGCCCCATTCAATACGAGCAATCGGGGCACGAATGGAATACCGATATTGTTTGCCCGATGTATGCAAAACCACAACACATCGAACATTACGCCAAAACATATACCGATCGTCCGTTAATTCTTTGCGAATACGAACATGCAATGGGCAATAGCGTAGGTAACATTAAAGATTATTGGGAAATTATCGAAAAATACCCGCAATTGCAGGGTGGCTTTATTTGGGACTGGGTTGATCAGGGATTGGCCGATGAAAATGAAAAAGGTGAATTCTGGGCTTTCGGTGGTGATTATGGCCCTGAAGGAACCCCTTCGGATGGCAACTTCTGTATAAATGGGGTTGTTTTTCCCGACAGGAGCATTAAGCCGCATAGCCTTGAGGTGAAGCACGTTTACCAGAACATTGGGTTCAATGCCGAAAATATGGCAGAAGGAAAGGTGCTTGTAACAAACAAGTTCTTTTTCACCAACCTTTCGAAGTACGATTTCAGTTATGAGATTTCAGCGAACGGCAAAGTGGTAAAATCAGAAAAATTGCCGGTTCTCGATATTACCCCCGGGCAATCGAAACTCGTAAGTGTTGATATTAAAGGCATTAACGCTAAACCTGGCGTTGAGTATTTTGTTACCCTGTATGCAAAAACCAAAACCGATGAAAACCTTTTGCCGGAAGGTTGGGATATCGCTTCGGAACAGTTAAAACTGCCCATTGAAGCACCCAAAAATCAGTTTGATTTGGCTAAGGCCGGGAAAGTTAGCTTTAACGAAGGTGATGTTATCGCCATTAAAGGAAAGGGCTTTTCAGTAAATATTGACCGTCAATTGGGAGTGATTACTTCCTATAAGAGCAAAGGAAAAGAATTATTGATCAACGGGTTTGGTCCGCGTCCGGCTTTTTGGCGGGCACCTACCGATAACGATTATGGCTGGCGGATGCCACGAGTAGCCCAGCTTTGTAAAGTAGCTTCGGAAAAAACCCCGATTGCCGAAAGGGTAACAACCAAACAATTGGGCAATACTGTTCAGGTTGAGGTTGTTTACAATTTCGATTCATTGCAATCGACCTGGAAAACACTTTATACCGTTATGGGAAATGGTGTTGTGAAAGTTGATAACCAATTGGTAACCGAAGGCGATAAAGTTCAGGTTTTTCCTCGTATTGGTATGAAAATGCAATTGCCCCCGGAATTTGAACATGTTGAGTATCTCGGACGTGGCCCGTGGGAAAATTACTGCGACCGTAATTCTTCAACTTTTGTTGGCCGATATAAAACGACTGTGGCCGAAATGTATGTACCATACATCCGCCCACAGGAAAATGGGCATCGTACCGATGTGCGTTGGTTGGCGCTTAAAAAGAAAAATGGAAGTGGCTTATTGGTGATAGCTGATTCCGTGATTGAATTTAACGCACTAAACAATACAGTCGGAGACTTTGATGCCGGCCCAAATAAAGACAGGAATTTGAAGCATGCGAACGAGATTAGCCCCCGCGATTTGGTTGAATTGCATATCGATTACCGCATGATTGGCGTTAGTGGCGATGATAGTTGGGGCGCATGGCCGCACGAGCCTTATCTCATCAGGCCAAGTGCCAAAGGGCATCAATACCGTTTTACATTGGCTCCTTTTACTTCGGCTAAGGAAATGGAGAAATATATTAATATGAAGTTTTAACTCTATAATTCACAACTTATGAGGCTAATCAGTTTATTCATTATAAGCTTTTTCATGGTTTGCTGCCAACCCCAGGCGGTTAAAAACTTTGCAAAAGAAGAAAACAGGGTAGTTGTAAATACTGCCAGTGGCTCACTTGTCATTTATCCGATAGCCGATAACGCTGTCAGGGTAAAGTTTTTTGAAGGGGAAGAAATACCTGTTACTGAGTTTTTGCTTACTAACGAATACCAGGTACCAGAATTTAATGTGTCTGAATCGGGGAAAAGTATCACGGTTTCACTTCCTCAAATGGATGTTGAGGTAGACCGTGCCAGCGGAAACCTTGCTTATTACGATAATGCAGGTCAGCTTATTCTTGCTGAAAAAGCCGGAACCAGGGTTTTAAAGCCCGACAGCGTTATGGGCGAACCTTGTTACTTTGTTGAGCAGGGTTTCGAATCGCCTGCCGATGAGGCCATTTTTGGCCTGGGGCAGTTTCAGGATGGCAATTATAATTTGAAAGGCGTTACCCGTTGTTTAACCCAGGTTAACTCGCAAATAGCCCTTCCGTTTATTTATTCCAGCCGGGGTTACGGGCTTTTATGGCACCAATATGGTTTGACTGATTTTAATCCGGCCGACAATTTTGTAACCCTTGTTAAACAGGAAAAACCCGATGAAAGTGAAAAGCTTGTTGAGGTTACAACAACTGCAGGAACACAAAAAGTAGCGCAAAACCAGTCGCTTTACACCGGAAAGTTTAATGTTCCTCGGTCGGGTGAGTATTCCATTTTTCTCGATTTGGGGGCAATGGGTAACCGGCATTACGTTGTTATTGATGGCAAACCGGTTATTGACCAAAGCAATATGTGGCTTCCGCCCACTGTGGGGAAATTGGTTTCACTCGAAGCCGGTGAACATGATGTACAACTGGTTTGTAAGTCTGATAACCTGCCGTCATTATCATGGAAGCAGAAAGAAAACACAACCATTTTCCGTTCGCCACATGCGCAAAAACTCGATTACGTAGTGTTTGCCGGATCGGCCGATGAGGTCATTGCCTCGTACCGCAACTTATCGGGGCATGCACCCCTGTTCCCAAAATGGGCTTACGGATTTTGGCAGTGCCGCGAAAGGTATACTTCAGCCGATCATTTGGTTGAAACGGTGAAAGCCTTTCGTAAAAGAAAGCTCCCCATGGATGTGATTGTTCAGGACTGGCAATACTGGGGCAGCCGGGGTTGGGGTGTTCCACAGTTCGATGAAAAGAATTACCCGAATCCTTCAAAATTCATCAAAGAGATTCACGATTTAAATGCCCATTTTAATATTTCGATCTGGTCGAACCCCGATAAAAATTCGGAGCTGGGGAAAAAATATGTCGAAAACAACCGCTTCATTCCCGGAACAAAATGGTTGGATTATTTCAACCCCAAAACCCGCGAAGAGTATTGGAATACCCTGAAAGAAAACATGTTCGACTACGGGGTCGATTCCTGGTGGATGGATGCCGTTGAGCCCGAAAACGATGCACTGACAGGGGAAATGACGTATGCAGGTCCCGGGGATTTGTACCGGTTAATATACCCGTTAATGGTGAGCAAAGCCGTTTACGAAGGCCAACGCGAAACAACTTCCGAAAAGCGTGTTTGCATCCTTACCCGTTCGGCATTTCTTGGTCAGCAACGTTACGGTATTATCAACTGGTCGGGCGATATTGGCGGCAACTGGGAGGCATACCGCCGTCAAATTGTGGCCGGGTTGAACTATACAATCACCGGTCTGCCATACTGGACTACCGATATTGGTGGTTTTTTCCGCCCCGGGAGGTCGCAATATTCCGATGAGAACTTCCGCGAATTGTTAATCCGATGGTTTCAGTGGGGGGCTTTCAACCCCATATTTCGCAACCACGGCTACATGACTGAAACCGAACCCTGGAAATACGGAGAAAAAGTTGAAAACAACGTGCGTAAAATGTTGAATTTACGGTACCGGCTGTTGCCCTACATTTATTCAGAAGCTTGGCAGGTTACCAAAAACGGCTCAACCATGATGCGCCCACTTGTAATGGATTTTAACGCCGATGAAAATGCCGTGAAACAACCTTTTCAGTACATGTTTGGAAACGCTTTCCTGGTGGCTCCGGTTACAACGGCAGGAGCAACACAGCGCGAAGTGTATTTGCCCCGGTCAGCCGGATGGTACAACTTCTGGACAGGCGAACGTTTTACCGGAGGACAAAGTGTGACTGCCGATGCTCCGTTGGATAAAATACCGTTGTTTGTTAAAGCAGGTTCAATTGTTCCAATGGGGCCGGTTGTTCAATATTCAGGTGAAAAACCCGGTGCACCAATCGAAATAAGGATTTATGAAGGGGCCGATGGCGAATTTACACTGTACGATGACGAAGGCGACAATTACAATTACGAAAACGGCATGTATGCTGCAATCAATTTTATTTGGGACGATGAAACAAAGAAATTGACGGTATCCAACCGTGAAAATTCATTCCCGGGAATGTTGAAAGAGCGTGTTTTTCACATTGTAAAAGTTTCAGCAGATAATGGCAAAGGCCAAAAAATTGCAACAAATGCCGACAGGGTTTTGAACTATTCCGGCATGGAATCGATTGTTGAATTTTAAATGGCAAAAAAAAATATTAATATTCAATATGTTATGAAACGATCTCGATGTATATCGGGATCACCATTGAAAACAGATAATTTTAATAGTATGAAAAGATTGATGCTTATAGCTTGTTTTTTGTTTTTTTCGGCAACCCTTTTTTCTCAAAATACAGCAGTGGTTACCAGTCCCGATGGAAACATGAAAGTGACGGTACAGGTTGAAGATGGGATGCCTTGTTATTCCGTTGTTTTTAAAGGGGAAACAATGCTTGAAAATTCCCCGCTTGGCCTCGTAACCAACGAGGGTGATTTTAGCACAAACATGCGTTTTATTGACTCATCTGCGGGGGAGATTGAAAAAGAATACCTTCAGGAAAAAATCAAGTGTTCGCACGTGAAATACCGGGCCAACACCTTAAAATGCACGTTTAATAATGCAGAGGATAAAGAAATATCGGTTGTTTTTCAGGTCAGTAACAACGACATTGCTTTCCGCTACGAGCTCCCGAAGTGGGGAAATACCATGGCCTGTGTTGTTACAGAAGAAGCAACCGGTTTCAGGTTCCCGTCAAACACCCAATCATTTCTTTCTCCTATGATGAGGCCAATGGAAGGATTTGCACGGACTTCGCCAAGTTACGAGAGTGGTTACGAGGCCGATGTGCCAATGAGCAGCAACAAAAGTAACGAAGGGTATGTTTTCCCGGGACTGTTTCATATTGGCAACAACGGCTGGGTATTGTTGGCCGAAACCGGTGTAAGGGGCTTGTATTGCGCATCACACCTCAGTAAATTCAACAACGGTGTTTACCGGGTTGCCTATCCAAATCCCGGTCAGAATAACGGGTTTGGCAGTACGGGTGCACAAACAGGCCTGCCCGGTGTAACCCCGTGGCGCACCATAACCGTGGGCGAAACGCTCAAACCCATTGTTGAAACAACTATCCCGTGGGATGTTGTTGAACCGTTATATGAACCATCAAAAAATTATGAATACGGGCGCGGTACCTGGAGTTGGATTATCTGGCAGGACGCAAGCATGAATTTTGCCGATCAGATTAAATACATTGACCTGGCAGCGGCGCTCGGTTTCGAATTCATTTTAATCGATGCCTGGTGGAATTCGTGGGTTGGATACCCGAAGATTGAAGAACTTATACACTATGCCACCAATAAAGGGGTGGGCGTGTTTTTATGGTACAATTCAAATGGTTCGACCAACGACGCGTTTCAGACACCTTTGAACAAAATGAATACCCCCATCGCCCGAAAAAAGGAGATGAAGTGGCATAAAGAGGTCGGGGTAAAAGGCCTTAAAGTTGATTTTATGGCTGGCGACAAGCAGGAAACAATGCGTTTATACGAAAGCATCCTTTCAGATGCAAATGATTACGGACTGATGGTCGATTTTCACGGGGCAACATTACCGCGGGGTTGGGAGCGCATGTTCCCGAATTTTGTGGGAAACGAAGCCGTACTGGCTTCCGAAATGCTTGTTTTTAGTCAGGATGTGCGAAATAAAGAGGCGTTTTATGCAGCCTTGCACCCTTTTATCCGGAACTCGGTTGCGAGTATGGAGTTTGGCGGGGTTGTCCTGAACAAGTACCTGAACAGGGGAAATGAGAATGGACAAAAACGGTTAACCTCCGATATTTTCCAACTGGCAACAGGGGTGTTGTTCCAAAACCCGGTACAGTTTTTTGCCTTAACGCCCAACAACCTCACCGATGTACCCGGTTTTGAAATTGATTTTATGCGCGATATACCAACAACCTGGGACGAAACCCGCTTTATTGACGGGTACCCGGGTAAATACGTGATACTGGCCCGACGGCACGCTGAAAAATGGTACGTTGCAGGAATAAATGCCGAAAAAGAAGCCAAAAAAATAACGCTAAATCTTCCCATGATAGCCGGGCAGCGTGTTTTGATGTATAACGATAAAAAAGATGGTACATCCTTTACAAAGACAATATCGGTGCCCGAAGACGGGAAAGTTACGGTAACCATTCAGCCCAATGGTGGTGTTGTGTTAAAAAGATGATTATTCGTGTTTAAACGGTTGTTGAACCTTATTGTGAAAAACCCGATTTATCCAACTGGTTTAGTTGTTTTTTGTAATTTGAGCAATTTGTGAGGGGTTCTCTCCAAATTCTTTTCGGAAGCAGGTGGTAAAATAATTCGGATCGTTGAAACCGGTTTGATAAGCTGCTTCTGAAACCCTGAACCCCTCTTCCCGGATAAGTTGATATGCTTTTTTAAGGCGTATCGACTTGATGAGGTTATTGGGGGTTGTGCCCGATAAGGATTTTACTTTTCGGTGCAATTGAGCCAGGCTAACAGAAAAGTGAACCGATAGAAATTCAACATTCAGTTCAGGGGTCATAATATTTTTTTCTATCAATTGCTTCAGTTCAAGAATAAAGTCAATATCTTTCTGTGGCAGGGTTTTATGCAGGTTTTCCGATGCGTCAATGCCACTGAATTTTTTTCTGAGTTTATCGCGCCTTTCCAATAGCGATAACACATGTGCATCGAGCAGCCGAATATCGAAAGGTTTTGTTAAATAAATATCGGCACCGGTACTCAGGCCTTCTAATTGCTGCTCAATGGTATTGTTTGCCGTAAGCATAACAATGGGTATGTGCGAAGTATCAAAATCGGACCTGAGTTCTTTGCAAAAATCATATCCATTCATTTTGGGCATTTGTACATCGGTTAAAATAATATTGAAGTTATATTCCCTTGCCCGTTTTAACCCTTCAATGCCATCGGCAGCGGTAACAACTTTATAATTTGTTTCAAAATGATTGCTCAGATAATCCCTGAGTTCGTCGTTATCTTCAACGATCAAAATCCGTTGTTTGTTGTTTTTCGATTGACTTTTTGCACCATTTTGGTTTGATTTAATTGGTTCAGAAGGCCGATTGCAAACGGCGATTTCATTTTCATGGTAAGCCGTTTTGCTAATGGGTAAAATTACTTCAAAAGTTGCCCCCTGACCGGGTGTTGAATCGACATGTATTTGGCCACGATGAATTGCAACAAGCTCTTTCACAATAGAAAGGCCGATTCCGGTTCCTTCCTTGTTGATATTTTCAACCTTATCCCCTTTATAAAAGCGCTCGAAAATTTTGAGTTTATCGGTTTCCGAAATCCCCATTCCATTATCGCTGATTTTAAGCACAATTTTTCGGATGTCATGTTCATGCAGTTCTTTCAGGTTAATAACAATTTCTCCTCCTTTGGGTGTAAATTTCAGTGCATTTGATAAGAGGTTCCAAACAATCTTCTCAATTTTTTCGGCATCGACATAACCCAACAGCTTTTCGCTTGCATGATAAAGCAGTTCGACTGATTTGCCCCGGCAATCTTCAATAAATGCCCCATAAATGTTTTTAATTAAGGCTGAAATATCTGTTTCTTTTACCTCAAGGTTAAACTGATCCCGGGTTATTTTTCTGAAATCGAGCAGGTCGGTAATGAGTTTGTACAACCGTCGGGAATTTCTGTCAACTATTGAGAGTTTATTGAGTTGCTCATGATTAAGGTTTTTACTTTGCAATAAATCGTTAACCGGAGCGCTGATAAGGGTTAAGGGGGTTTTTAGGTCGTGCGATATATTGGTGAAAAATTCCAGTTTCTTTTCTGTAAGCTCATGTTCTTTTTGAATCTTATATGCTGAAATTTCCTTTTGTTTCAGCAGCTCGAACCTTTTTAAAAATGCATAAATTGATAAATATAAAATTGTAAAAAACAGGACGATATAAACTAAATACGCATACAGGCTCAAGTACCACGGTGCCTTAATTTTTATAATTAAACGGGTTGTTTGAACGGGTTGGCTTTTATCGGAACTTTTGATTTCGAAAGTATAGGTGCCCGGCGATAAATTTGTATAGGTTGTAAAGTTCGTTTCGCCCTGGTAGTTCCAGTTTTCTTCCAAACCTGCAAGCCGGTATTCATAATTGTGGTATTGCGAAAAGCTTTTGTTTTTGGTGAAAAAATGGATGGTAAAAGCGTTCTTGTTGTACGGCAGGATTATTTTTTCGGTTTCTTCGAGTGCTTTTGTCAGGTATTGAGTACCCTGCGGGCTGCGGATACTTTGGTTTTGGAATGTAATATCCGATATTACTACTTCGGTCGGTATGGTATCGGTGTTTACTTTCGATGGATCAATAAGGGTGAAGCCTGCCAAAGATCCAAAAACGATCCGGCCATCAGATAAAGTAGCCGATAATCTGTCCTGAAATTCGTTAGCGGGTAAACCATCCCGATGATTGAAATTTAATATTTCATTGGTCTCGGTATCGAAACGGCAAATGCCTTTAATTGTGCTAATCCAAAGGAAACGGTCATCGGTCGATTCGATCCTTGCCAGTGCATTTGAAGGTAGCCCGTCTTTCTCCGTCCATCTTTTCATTGGGCTTCCATCGGCCGGTATAAAAATAAGTCCTGCTGTTGAGGATGTTATCCAGTAATTGCCTTCTTTGTCGTTATAAAAATCATTAATGGTATTGCCTTGAAGCAGCTCGTTTATATTTTGCAATTTGTTTTCAATCACATTTTCCCTCCAGTTTACATGGTACAGCCCCAGGTTGGAAATAACCGCCAACAACTCACCTTGCCGGTTATTTCGCAACGAATTCAATAAACAATACGTTACGTTGCTCCCTTTGTAGTAAAGTTCAAAAACACGGCTTGTCCCGGTGGTTTTATCGAAGTTTAACAGGATTTTGGAGTGGAATTGTGTCAAAACAACCAGGTTTTCAGGGCTTACTTCTTGTATGCCAACAATTTGTTGCATTTCGTTGGATTGTTTGCTGCATGGGTGATATGTTTTCACGAGGGTAAGACCCGAGGTATATTTGCCCAAAAGCCCGTCGTATGTGCCTACCCAAACGGCCTTGTCCGTGTCAACACAAAGTGCTGTAACTTTTGTCCCGTTAAGCTCTTTCTGCAATTGCTTGCTCGGCAAGTTTTTAAATTGCCGGGTGTTGATGTTCCATTCAGACAGTCCGTAATTGGTACCGAAATAAATTGTTGGTTCATTTACAAAAACCGAAACCCCTTCGTTGGCTACCAATGAATTGTTATTGCCTTTTTCGGGCAGGATGTTCTCGAATAGTTGGTTGTCGGGTAAAATACAGGTTAAACCGGCACCAAATGTGGCTATCCATATTTCGTTGTTCCGGCCCAACAGTATATCATAAATACTGTTACTGTTAATTGAAATTGCTTTATTATTCCGGTCAATTTTCCGAAGGAATTGAAAGTTTTCATCAAAAACAATGATTCCATTTCCATCGGTTGCTGCCCATATTTCATCGCCAATTTTTAAAAAAGCCTTTAAGAAGTAGTGGTTATCAATCTCAACTTTTTTTAGATGCCTGAAATTTGAAATGGTGTAAAGCTCGCCATTATACAAACTTACAAGAAGCACACTATCGATAATGACTATTTTGGAAACGGATAAATCGTTAAGAAATGAAACTTTAGCAGTTTCGAGACCATCATTGAAATCGAGAAGTTTAAGCCCGTCATTACTTTTACTTATCCATAATCCTTTTTCCGAAAAGCAAAAGTCCGAGATATCGTTTTCCTGAAAAACAAGAACGGGTTCATTGTTTTCAAGCTTAAAAATATTCGACATCATCAGAAAAAAAACGGTGCCGTTATTTTCAGTCAATTTTGAAACGTAGCCGCTGGTAATCAATTCAAAAAAGTCGGTAACCGGGTTGTATTTATACAGTCCTTGATTGGTTGCAGCCCAAAGTGTTTTTCCCGAATCGTAAAGAAGTTGAATAATGCCGGCATCAGCAAGTTCTTCGTATAGCTTAAAGTCTTTGCCGTTGTATCGGGCAACCCCGTTATTGGTTCCAATCCAAATGTAACCGTATTGATCCTGAGCCAGGCATGTAGTAATATTCCTGGGAAGGCCATCAATTTCGGTATAGTGCAAATACCTTTCAGATGCAGCCGAAAAACAAATAAGGGTATGAAACGATATTGCCCAAATGAATATGAGTTTTCGAATTTGCATATTGCTTGTTCAATGCCACAAAAAAACAATTCAATAATAAGTGAAAAAATGCCGTATACGGCAAAAGTACTAAACATTTTTCCATGCCAACCCGCTTATATGTTTACTTCCATTTGACATTAAAGCATCAAACCAAAAAAATGATAGAAATAAAAAGATTTTAGAGATTTTTTTAAAGGCAAATGAAAACGTGCAGCATTAGCTTTGAAACGATGCAACATGTTTCTGATAAAGATACCTTAATAAATAACCAATTTAAATGAAAATGAATCGTCTGCTATTAATCATCATTATTGGCTCTTTAATGGTGCCGTTTTTGGCTAAAGCCAATAATAATGGAAAAACAAAAGAACGTGTTATTTCCATTGATTTCAACAACGAAAAAGGGGCTTTAAACAAAATGTTCAACGAATGTGTTGGTGCCGGTCGTGCCAACGAGGGCCTGCGTGCCGACTGGCAGCAGCAGCTTGCCTATGTGAAAAAAGCGTGCGGTTTTCGCTATATCCGTTTTCATGGCCTCTTTACCGACGATATGGGGGTTTATAAAGAAGACAGGGATGGAAACCCGCAATATAATTTCATGTATATCGACGCTTTGTTCGATTATTTGCTCAGTATCGATATCAAACCTTTTGTTGAACTGGGATTCATGCCCAACGATCTGGCAAGCGGACCTGAAACTATTTTTTGGTGGAAGGGCAATGTTACCCCACCCAAAGACCACGATAAATGGGGCGCACTGGTCAGGAATACGGTGCAACACTGGACCGACCGTTACGGCGAAGACGAGGTAAAGACCTGGTATTTTGAAGTATGGAACGAGCCAAACTTGAAACCCGGTTTCTGGACAGGTACAATGGAAGATTATTTCAAATTATACAAGTATAGTGCCTTGGCGGTGAAAAGCGTTAATCAGGATTACCGCATTGGCGGGCCGGGTACTGCCGGTGCTGCCTGGGAGGAAGAAATGATCGATTTCTGTGTGAAGAACAATGTTCCCCTCGATTTTGTAAGCGCGCATTCCTACGGGGTGAACCAGGGATATCTCGATGAGTATGGAAACTCGGGCACCGTGCTTGCCCCTCAGGAATTTGCCGTTAGTGGCGATGTGCTGCAATCGCGCAAAGAAATTGCCGCTTCGCCAAAACCTGATCTGGAATTGCACTTTACCGAATGGAGCGCTTCGTATACCCCGTTCGACCCAATACACGACAGTTACCACGAAGCTGCCTACGTGCTGCAAAAAATTAAACAAGTTGGCGATGCAGCCCAATCGATGTCGTACTGGGTTTTTACCGATATTTTTGAAGAATCGGCCCCACGCTTTACGCCTTTCCATGGGGGATTTGGCATGCTTAACATGCAGGGCATCAACAAACCCGTGTTTTATGCCTACCAATTCCTCAACCGGTTAGGCGATATTGAACTGAACAATCCCGATAACATGTCGTGGGCATGCAAAGACTCAAAAGGCAATATTCAGGTTTTGGCCTACGATTTCACCCATACCCATCCCGGCGACTCCGTAAACAACCAGGTTTACTACATCCGCGATTTGCCTTCGAACGACAAAGGCAAGCTGAAAATAAACATTTCCGGGGTACCTGCCGGTAACTATTCGCTCGAAGTGTATAAAACGGGCTACCGCTGCAACGATGCCTACACCGCTTATTACGATTTGGGCCGCCCCAATCAACTGACCCAAATACAGGTGGAGCAAATTAAGAAACTTAACAACGGGGCGCCCATATCGGGCGAAATTGTTAAAGTAGAAGCCGATGGCTTATTTACAAAAGAGCTGGCTATCCGCGAAAACGATGTGTATTTTTTAAACCTTATTAAACTATAAATAACACAAATTAAGCTTTTTATGAAGATTAAAGGAATTATATTTTTTGTTTGCCTTTTTCTTGTTTCCATTTTTTCGCATGCACAGACTTTAAGCACCGACATCAGGTTAAACCAACTGGGATTTTTACCCAACTCGGTTAAAATTGCAGCGGTGGTCAATGCAACGTCCGATAGTTTTAGGGTAATGGACCCCGATTTGTTGGAAGTAGTATTTCGGGGAGAACTTTTGCCATCGATGTACTATTCGGCATCGGACGAAAATGTACGCCTGGCCGATTTTACACTCATGACCGAACCCGGCAATTATGTACTGGTGGTCGATGGCCTTGGGAAATCGTTTCCTTTTGAGGTTTCTGAAGATGTATTCACTAATTTAGCTAAGGCAACCCTGAAATACTACTATTACAACAGGGCATCAATGCCCATTTTGAGCGAATATGCCGGGGTTTGGGCCCGGGAAGCCGGACACCCCGATACAGCCGTGGTGGTATTGCCGTCGGCGGCTTCGGAAAACAGGCCGGCAGGAACAATCATTTCAACACCCGGCGGTTGGTACGATGCCGGCGATTACAATAAATACATCGTAAGTTCGGGGGGAACCGTTTTTACCCTGCTCTCGGCTTACGAAACCTATCCCGAATTATACGATTCACTTAACCTGAACATTCCGGAAAGCAACAACGGTATTCCCGATATACTGGACGAAGCCCTATACAATATCCGGTGGATGATGACCTTGCTGGACGAAGATGGCGGCGTTTATAACAAAACAACCGAAGCTTATTTTAGCGGTTTCGACATGCCTTCTGATGTGAGTGCAACCCGTTATGTTACGGCAAAGGGTACGGCTGCCACACTCGATTTTGCTGCTGTAATGGCCATGACTGCACGTATATATAGAAAGTACAACACCGAACTGGCCGATTCGGCTCTTGAAATGGCAGAAAAAGCATGGCTTTGGGCTAAGCAAAACCCCGGTGTTGTGTTCCATAATCCATCTTCATCGGGCGGATATCCGGGAGTCAATACAGGGGAATACAGCGATTCGGGTTTTGAAGATGAATTTACCTGGAGTGCTGCCGAACTCTATATTACAACAAAAAATGCCGACTATTATAATGCAATCAATTTCGAACAGTCGTTTGGCGTACCCGGCTGGCCTACCGTGGGATCATTGGCTTTGCTTTCCCTGCTTGTCAACCAGGATTCGCTTAGCGATGCAGCAAACATCGATTTGATAAAAAGCAGGTTTATTGCAGCCGTTTCGGGCACAAAAAACAACATTGCTGCCTCGCCATATCGCATCCCGGGTGACTTTTATTATTGGGCAGGAAACAACGCTTTTGCAAATTGGGGCATGATGTTTTTGCAGGCTTTCAGGCTAACGGGCGATGCAAGTTACTTTAATGCCGGTTTGTTCTCGCTCGATTATTTACTTGGAAAAAATGCCACAACCTATTGTTTTGTAACCGGTTTTGGGAGTAAAAGCCCCATGAACCCCCATCACCGCATTTCGGTAGCCGATGGTGTTGCCGATCCTGTTCCGGGTATGCTGGTTGGCGGGGCAGCCGGTGGCGATGGTGCCGATTGCGGTGCAAGTGCTTACCCTTCCGACCTGTCGGCAAAATCGTATCTCGATGCAGTGTGCAGCTACTCGACAAACGAGGTAGCCATCGGGATCAATTCAGGGCTCGCTTTTCTTTCGGGAGCAATAATTGCCGAATATCAAAAGAACTTTATCGGTTCAATGCCCCGTTTCTTTTCGGTTTCAAAAAACAACATCAGCCTTACCAATAAAAAAGGCGAAGCTGTGTCGCTGTTGCTCGAAGGCAATACCGAATGGGAACTGATACCTTCCGAAGACTGGATTACAATTAACTCAACAACTGGTATTGGCAATGCAACAGTGCTGGTAAACAGTATTGATGACAACCCTTACGAATCCGACCGTTCAGGTAAAATTTATGTTTACAGCCAAAGCATACTAACCGACTCGGTTTTGGTTGTGCAAAACGGTGTTAAGAAATCGTTTCGGATTGAAGCGGAACATTACCTCGAGAAATTTGGAACCCAAAATGAAACGACTGCCGATGTGGGCGGAGGCGAGAATGTGGGCTACATTGACGTTGGCAACTGGCTGGCATACACGCTTGATATAACCGTTGCCGGATACTACGATGTAACCTTCAGGCATGCCGGGTATGCCGGTGATTTCGACGTTTATATCGATGATGTTTTACTGCAGAACTTAACCTTCCCGAATACAGATGACTGGCAAGTATGGGAAAGCCATACTGTCGAAATGGAATTGCAAGAAGGACAGCATATTATGAAACTGGTGTTTAATTCGGTAGGAACCAACCTTAATTGGTATCAATTCGACTGGAAAGACAAAACAGGCTTCAGAAATAGGGCCTTAAAAGGGTTGAAAATATATCCGAACCCTGCCAGCGGGTATGTAAATATTGAATTTGAACCGGGTAGGGGAACCGGCGAAATTGAGTTGTTTTCGGTTGATGGCAAATCGATGTTACAAAAAGAATGCACTGGAAGTTCAAGCGAAACCCTCGATTTATCGGGACTGATTAAGGGAACATATTTTTTAAAGGTCAAAGTTGATTCAAAGTCACAAACAAGAATTTTTATTATTGAATAAAATGGATATTCGAAAGGTTATATTTTTATTATGGGTGTTGCCCGGCTTATGGGCTAACGTTTTAATTGCGCAAGATGTTACCATTACCGTTAATGCCAATCAGGACAAAAAAGCGGTATCGCCTTACATCTATGGGAAAAACAGTAATGAAGTCAAACCTGCACAATTGTACCGCGATGCAGGTGTGCGCTTTTCGCGCATGAACCAGGGAAATAATGCAACCAAATATAATTGGCGCAAGAAAATATCGAGCCACCCCGATTGGTACAACAATGTTTACCCCAACAATTGGGACTCAAAATCGATGGATGCTTCAAATAACCACCCCGATATGCAATTGATGTGGGCATTCCAGCTGCTGGGTAGGGTGGCATCGAGTACCGAACATAACTTTAACGACTGGGAATATAATAATTCTCAATGGTGGCAAGGTGTGAATCAGAACTTAGCCGGTGGCGGTGTTCCCAACGAGGCTGACCCCGGCGGGAATGCACTTGTTGAGGGCGATGTCAATCTTTATACCGAGGAATGGCCGGCCGATTCAACCGTGGCTATATTAGACCATTGGTTTGGTGCCGATGGTTTAGGGTTAAACAGTGACCAATTTCTGTACTGGAGCATGGATAATGAGCCCGATATTTGGAACGGAACTCACGATGATGTAATGCCCGACGGACTTTTACCGGCTTCGGAATTTATGGACCGTTTTATTGAAGTGGCCAAAAAAGCCCGGGCATTGTTCCCCGAAATAAAAATTTGCGGCCCCGTTACCACCAGCGAATGGCAGTGGTTCAAGTGGGGAGATGAAAGCATCAGGATTGATGGGAAGTATTATTGCTGGTTCGAGTATTTCATAAAGCGCTGTGCCGATGAGGAAAAATCATCGGGTGTAAGGGTGCTTGATGTATTTGATATCCATCATTATCCTTATGCGCCAACCCATGCAGATGCTCTCCAAAACCACCGGGTATTTTATGATGAAAATTACAACTATCCGGGTGCCAATGGAATTAAAACCATAAATGGCGGATGGGACAATTCACAAACCAAAGAATACATTTTTAAACGCATTAACAACTGGCTTGACAAACATTATGGTGAAAATCATGGTATAACCCTTGGTCTGAGCGAATGGAGCCCCGGCCCCGATGAACCCAATCTGGCATCGGTAATTTATGCATCTCATCTGGGAACTTTTGCCAACAATGGCGTAGAATATTTTACTCCCTGGAATTGGTTTACCGGTATGTGGGAAACCGTGCACCTCTTTAGTCGTTATGCCCGGGATTTCAGCGTTTCAAGTAATTCGTCGTCCGAAAATACCGTTTCGGCTTACACTACTGTAACTGAAAACTCCGATTCAACAACCATTATCATTGTAAACCGCGATCAAAGTGTTGCCCGTAACGTAACCATTAACCTTAATGGGATTGCAGTAGTTGATGGAAGCTACAAAACCTTGCAGCTATCGTCGTTACCAGCTTCCGAAACGTTTAAAACGCATACTGATAATGCATTGAAGGATGGCAGTGTTGCTGTTGCCTCAAATTCGTTTACCATTTCGGTTCCCGCACTTTCAACAACGGCCGTTTTGTTGAAATCGGAACCAAACGGGATAGAAGAAATAAAAAGCAGTTTGGACGAAATCAGGCTTTTCCCGAATCCGGCTAAAAACGAAATGTTCATAAACCTGAGGTCAGGGGTTGACGGATCAGTTCAAATTACCATGTTCGACCAGCAAGGAAGAAAGGTGAAGGTTTTCAACACGTATTTTGACGGGCATACTGCCATCCGGGTTGATGTGTCGTTGCTACAGAAAGGTTATTATTTCCTTTCGGTGAAAACAAACCAATTCAGTACAACAAAGAGCTTTGTAGTAACTAAGTAAATAGAAAACAGATACTAAAACAATGATATCCGGTAAAGTAAATAATAATAGAACAGATTGCTTCACTACGTTACCAATGACAGATTTCGTTATAGTGTCATTTCGACGACGAAGGAGGAGGAATCTGCCGATACGAGGGATTCCTCGTCGCTTCGCTTCCCTCGGAATGACACGCTTTTTACAACTGTCATTTTCGCATTGTGCCCATAAAAATGGGTTTCCTCTCGCAATGACGTTTATGGATCGTTAAAGAGGTGGGGTAATGTGTTCCGGCGAAGTCGGAACACATTACCCCATCCCCAAAAACACAATCCTCGTCATTGCGATAAGCCAGTTGGCGGAGAAGCAATCTCTAACTTTAACTGAAAATAGATAACTAAAAAAGAACAAAATAATATGCTTGCAAAATTAAAAATTGCCACTATTATCATTATTCTCATTCTTTTGATAGCAGGGTGCTCAACGGCACAACAAACCTACCAAAACCCTGTAATAACCGGTATGAACCCCGACCCGAGCATTTGCCGGGTGGGCGACGATTTCTATTTGGTTACTTCAACCTTCGAGTTTTTTCCGGGCTTACCGGTTTATCACAGTAAGGATTTGGTACACTGGAAGCAAATTGGCCATGCCCTCGACAGCAAAATCAATTGTCCGTTGGAAGGGGCTGGTTCCTCGGGCGGAAACTATGCACCAGCTATTCGTTACAACAAAGGAACGTTTTATGTAACCTGCACCAATTACGGGGGTAAAGGCTCACAGGGGGCTTTTTACGTTACGGCTACGAACCCTGCCGGCCCCTGGTCCGATCCGGTTTGGGTGGGCAACTGGAATGTCGATCCGTCAATCATGTTTGCCAACGACAGCATGTACTGGGTAAGCCCCGACAATAAGGGCAGTTTCATGGTTGGGACTTATGATCCTGTAAAGAAAGAATTCATTACACCTTTGCAACTGATTGCTTCCGGTCTGGGCGGATCATCACCTGAAGGGCCACACATGTACAAAATTAACGGGTACTACTATTTAATGTCGGCCGAAGGAGGTACGGGCTACGAACACCGCGAAGTAATCCAGCGCAGCAAATCACCTTATGGACCATACGAACCCAGTCCATACAACCCGGTGATTTCGAACATGAACAAACCCGAAAGCCCGTTCCATGCCATAGGACATGCCGATTTGGTTCAGGTTCAGGATGGCTCGTGGTGGTTGGTTTCATTGGGCATCAGGCCCAAAGGTGGGAAGTTCCATCACCTGGGGCGCGAAACTTTTTTGGCTCCGGTTCGGTGGACCGACGATGGCTGGCCAATTGCAGGCAACAATGGGGTGATGATGGGCGAATTTCCAGCCCCAAACCTTCCCGAACACAAATGGGACAAAGACCCGGTGCGCGACGATTTCAGCAGTACTAAACTTGGTTTGAAATGGAATTTTCTCAGGAATCCATACGATGCCGACTGGTCGCTGACCGAAAAACCGGGTTATTTAAGATTGAACGGTTCTAATGTGAGTTTGAAAGACAAAGATTCGCCGGCTTTTATTGGGAGGCGGCAGGCGCATTTCAATATGGTGGCTTCAACAAAAATGAGTTTTACTCCCGTTGCCAAAAACGAAGAAGCCGGTTTGGTGGTGCGCGGAAATGATGCCAACCATTTCAGTTTAGTGGTTACCATGCGTGAAGGAAAGCGGGTAGCCCTTTTCAGAAAATACCTTCAGGATAAAAAAGAAAGTTTAGAGTATAAAGAAATCCCCAAAGGGGATGTTGATCTTCGCATCAGCGCAAGCGAATTGGAATACAAGTTTTGGGTACTGCCCAAAGGGAAAAAGCCGATGTTACTTGGCACTGCTGCCACCAAAGACATATCGACCGAGAAAATTCACGGTTTTATAGGTACCTATATCGGAATGTATGCCTCGGGTAACGGAAAAGCCAACACCAATCCCGCTGATTTTGACTGGTTCGATTATGAGACAATGGATTGAGATAAAACAAAAGAATAGAAAAAACGACAATCCCGACGTACGTCGGGAACAACAATGATAACGATGAGAACAATAAAACTCAGACTACTAATTCCTTTCATCATTCTCGTGTTGTTGGGAAAAAGTATTGACGCTCAGGTCTTATACGTTGGTGCCAACTACCATCCGCATGATGATAAAAATATTGAAAAGATCAAAACCGACATTCAACTGATGAAGGATGCCGGTTTTACCGTTACCCGTTTAGGCCATCTGGCCTGGGACAGTTACGAACCTGCCGACGGGCAATTCGACTTTGAGTGGTTCGATAAAGTTATGGACATGATGCACGAAGCCGGCATCGGGGTAATTCTTGATATTGCCATCCGCCCTGCACCAATCTGGCTTCATCAAAAATATCCTTCCATCAGTGTGACCGATGATAAAGGGAACAGGTTATACCCCAATCACCGCTATATGGACGATGTGGGCGACCCCAATTACCGGAAATATGCCCTGCGTTTTACCGACACCATTTCGAAACGATATGCCAACCACCCGGCTTTGCTGGCTTTCGGCATCGACAACGAATCGGGCGACGGGCCCATTTCCTATTCCGAAACCGTCCGTAAGCGCTTCATTGTTTGGTTGAAAAACAGGTACAGCAACCTCGACAAGCTGAACCATGCCTGGGCAACACACCGCTGGTCGCGCAGGTTGAACCGTTTCGATGAAGTTGGTTTGCCCACTGCCGGTTCGAAAAACGGTGCGCCTGAAAAAATCCTCGATTTCCGCCGCTTTATTTCCGATGAAGTAAACGGAATCCTTTTCAAAGTGCTCGATGTGGTGAACACCAACGCCCCCAATGCGCTCACCAATACCAATGCCTGGTATTACAGCTGGATGAAATATTTCGACTATTCACAAATTGCCTATTCGGGCAAAATGACCCGTCAGGGCTGTGGTTTTTACCCCGGCAACTCGCTCACCACCATTTGGGGCGACATGAACGCTGCTTTTGGGATACAGCGCATACAGTTCGAGAGCGGCAACCCGTTTTGGTGCAACGAGTTCAATACCATGGCCTCGGTGCCCAACTCCATACGCAAATCGGCTTATGTGAGCCTGATGTATGGCAACCAAATGGTGTGTGGATGGACCTGGCAAAGCATGTGGGCCGGCGAAGAACAATACCTGCAGGGAATGATCGACTGGGACGGGCTACCCAACCGAAAATACGATGAGTACAAGCAAATTGCCACCGAATTCAAAAAGATTGAAAAATTCTTCCCCTACAAATCGAAAGCTGAGGTGGGTTTAGCTTTCTCGTTTCCCAGCCAGATTGCAAGCGGTGCTTTTCCCGTAAAGCACGAAAATCAGATTCAGGCTTGTTGGGATATGTTCTTCTGGCGCAACATGGATTGCAAAATGCTTGAAATTAGCCAAAGCGAACTCAACTACAAGCTCTTATTCGTGCCAGGGGTTACCGTTATGGATCAAACAACGGCACAAAAAATACGCGATTACGTGAAAAACGGCGGTACAGTGATCATGACCGCCAACTCGGCCATTGTTGACACCACCGGTCAGGTATTCAAAAGCACCCTTCCGGGAATGCTGAGCGATGTTTTCGGCATCCGTGTTTCAGGTTTTGAAGAAAGCGAGGCCATCAACCAGATTTCTAAAAAAGGATATACGGGCAAAAAGCTTGAATTCACCTACAAAAGTAAGCCTGTTGATTTTGAGTCGGCAAGGTTCGAAATCATCCATCCCGAAGGAGCCGAAGTACTTGGAAAATTGACCAGTCTGGACAAGGATTACCCGATAATGACCTCGAACCAATACGGAAAAGGCCGCGCCATTTACGTGGGATTGCCCGCCAACGGCAATGTATTGGGCGGTGTTGTGGATGAACTGATCAAAGAGCTGGACATCCAAAAAGGCCCCGAAGTACCTTCGGGCGTGATGGCACGTCAGATCGATGAAAATCACTTTCTGTATTTGAATATAAGTGGTGAACCCAAAGAAATAAAAATGAACGGTAGATCGAAGAGCGTTCTTTTCGATAAAGAATATTCAGGCAATTTTACCATTGCTCCATACGAGCCGGAATTTATAGAAATCGAGTAAAATAATGATAGTTATTTACAATAAACCTGAAAATATGATAATTGAAAAAATGAAAAAAAAATTACTAAGGCATTTTAACAGAAAAATGTTTATTGCACTTCTTATGCTATTTGTCGTGAGTATTGCTTATGCACAAGAGCGAACAGTGCAGGGTTTAATTACCGATGAATCGAAAACGCCCATCCCGGGCGCTAATGTTGTAGTTAAAGGAACTACAACCGGAACCGTTTCTGATACCGAAGGGAAGTTTACCTTAAAAGTACCCTCCGGCAATACCGTTATTGTAGTTTCCTATATAGGTTACCAACCGCAAGAAATACGG
>JAIOZY010000043.1 GCA_021740385.1 Prolixibacteraceae bacterium
CCAAGGGTTGGGCTGTTCGCCCATTAAAGTGGCACGCGAGCTGGGTTCAGAACGTCGTGAGACAGTTCGGTCCCTATCTGTTGTGGGCGTTGGAGATTTGAGGGGACCTGCCGCTAGTACGAGAGGACCGCGGTGGACACACCTCTGGTGTACCGGTTGTGGCGCCAGCTGCACTGCCGGGTAGCTATGTGTGGAACAGATAAGCGCTGAAAGCATCTAAGCGCGAAGCTGGCCCCAAGATGAGATCTCCTTTTAAGGGCCCCCGAAGACGACGGGGTCGATAGGCTGCAGGTGTAAAGGCAGTAATGTCAGAGCCGAGCAGTACTAATTGCCCGAAGGCTTTTTTCGGATCCCGGTGGAAGGGTTTTGTAATGTTTGTTTCCAATATGTCATAAATTTATTGATAAAGACTAAAGATAAAAGATAAAAGACAAAAGACAGCTTTTAAAAGGTTTGTCAAAAAAAGTCATAAATCTTTTGTCTGAAATCTGACATCTAAAAACTTTAGGTGGTTATTGCGGCGGGGCCCCACCCGTTCCCATACCGAACACGGAAGTTAAGCCCGCCAGCGCCGATGGTACTGCAGAAATGTGGGAGAGTAGGTTGCCGCCAACTTATTGAGCCCTGGTTCCTGAAAAGGAGCCAGGGCTTTTTTATTGCTTATAACCATCAAACGCAGGGGGCGGCAGCCGAAAAGTAGGCTGAGCGAAGCGAAGTCCCGATAGCGTTGGCGTATCGATATTAGAATTTGTATTTTACTCCGTGAAAATCCGTCAAAACCGTTTTATTAACGTTCCATCAGAAATTCAACTATTGCTGAAAAATCAAAAAATGAATCAAGGAATTGTATCTTTGATGAAGTTTCTAAAACCTTATATTTTGATTAAAGATCCGAAGGAAGTACTTAAAGAATACAGGCAGCTACGTAACGAAATTGATGCACGTTGCACTCAACTGCATCGGGAACATAAAAACCATACGCAATGCCGTAAAGGGTGCAGCGGTTGTTGCATGGATTTCCGACTTCTTCCTGTTGAATTTCATTACATTTTAAATCAAATCATAAATAAACGTGTTGAAGTAAATCTTGTTCATGAAAAAGGGGAATGTGTCTTTTTGGTAAATGATACCTGCTCCATATATGAACATCGTCCGGTAATTTGCAGGTCACATGGTTTGCCCATATTGTTTACCGATGAGAAGTTCAACAATCTTTCACTGACATTTTGCCCCCTGAATTTTAAAGATGTTCCTGATGATTATTTTTCCCTTGAAAATAGCTACGATCAGGATACGTATAACCAAAAACTGTTCTCGATTAACCAATCTTTTATTAAAACTTTTCAGGACGAGCAATACGCTGAAAAGCAGATGATTGAAATGAGCCGGTTGGTTGGTTGTTTAGGTTAATGAACATGAGATTCTTCGTTCTGTAAACTACACTCAGAATGACACTTTTTTATGTAACTTTCATTTCATCATTTTGCCCAATAAAGATATTGGGGGATCGCATCCTATTAATTACTTCAATTACTTTCAAACAAACTTAGATCAACCGATTCGCCCATAATGCGATGCCCCTCCTCGCTGGGGTGCAGGTAATCGCCGTCGTGCGAACCTTCTGACATACACAAAGGATCATCGGGATTTTGCATGGTTTTATCAAAATCGATCACGGCATCGAAACGGCCGCTTGTGCGTATCCATTCATTTACGGCTTTCCGGGATGTTTCGCGAAAATCGGTGTAATAAAACGATTTTCCGAAGGGCATTAAGGTGGCGCCGTATACGTTTATATTGTTGGCATGGGCTTTATCAATCATTGTGTTATAAGCCGCAATCAAATCGTTTGCTATTTGGATGGCACTTGCACTGTCGGGTGTTTGCCCCAAATCGTTTATTCCTTCGTAAATTATCAACCATTTAACACCGTGTTGTTTCAGTACATCCCTTTCAAAACGGTTGAGGGCCGAAGAGCCCAGGCATTGTCGCAAAACACAGTTGCCGCCAATTCCCTGGTTCAGTACCGCAACATTTTTCGTGGCGGGGTTTTCCAAAAGCTTTTCAGATAGTATATCGGGCCAGCGGTTTTGCTTGTTGGTGCCCGAGCCGCGGCCATCGGTAATGGAATTGCCCAGTATAGTAACAGCGGCAGCATTTTCAGGTGTCCTTACGTCAATTCCGTTAATCACGTACCAGTGGTCGGTTTTTGTTGCGCCTTCAAAGTCAACGTCCGAAAGGTGGCTGCCTTTCATGATGTATGAAGTAGTGCGCGACCCGGGGTGGCCGGTAACATCGGGCGATGTTTCGCCAAATGCAATGGTGATGGCTACGTCCATCCGTGGTTTCAAATCGAATGCAACGGGATCGGAAGCGATGGCCGTACCCGGTTGCATGGTTACCCCGGTGTTGTTGTTAAATTTTAGTTCCTTAGCGGTGGCCGGATCAATAGCGCTGCCACCGGCTGAAGCGGCAATTTGCAAGGCTTTCAGGGTAACAGGGCTTGTACTGAATTCGTTCGAAAAACGAACCCGCAGGCTGTCGCTGCCAATTGAAACACGAAGCCATTGCCGTAGTGTATTGTTTGTTAACCCCGGTTCGGGGGGCATGTTATGCGGTTCGACAAGTTGCGGGGCGGTGTTCCAGGTACCAACCCATATTGTTTTTGACTGAGGCTGCTGGCAACCGGTAAAAAGATAAGTAAGGATTGCAACGCCCAGTAATGATATTGCTGTAAATAATTTTTTGTTTCTGGTGGTAAAATGGTTTAAAAGCATAATGTTCGTATTCGTTAGATTTATTTCAATCAAAAGAAAAAATTGTACAATAAAGATAACACAAAATAGAAAAATGAAAAAAATCCTGAAAGTGTTTGTGCCGAAACCGGTTATACTGCTATTAAAACGATAATTATTATATTTTTTTCATCTGTTTTTTTTTAAGGATTAACTCTATTGAAAACATAACCGGGATAATCTGGAAAATATTGATCAAATCCTTCAATGGTAACAGAGGTGTTGCCCCGGATTATAACATCGAACGATTTGACTTGCCCGCCTTGCATGTTGAAAATGTACAATTTTGCAGAAGAAATGAATTCGGGCAGATACATGTTGATGGTTGTAAGTTTTAAATGTCTAATTGGGTTATTGGGCATAAGCCCTTTTTATTTAATCATTCTATCATTCTCTCATTGGATTATTGTGGCCGGCATGGAATGTGGGGGACAATTTCCGGGTTTCTGTCGGGAGCCTTTTTCCTTTTATTCCGAAAACGACAAAAAGGCTACCCTGAAAAATAAATTTTTCCAAAAAAATTCTCATTTGTGTGTATAATAAATTATTGGCTGAAGCAAATAAAAACTGTATACGAAAAAAAGAGAGGCTCCCAAAGCAGGAGCCCCCTTTTACAATGCAATTAAACTACAAATTTAACGTGTAATTACCTTTACTGATTTTTGCCCGTCGGACGCTGAAACATGAACAATCCAAAGTCCCCGGCTTAATGAAAATTCTGTATCGGTGTTTGTTTCAATGGATTTTATTTTCGATCCCTGTAAACTGTAAACATCTACCCGGGTTTTTGCGTGTACATTGGTAACAACAATTTTGTTGCCGTAAGCATAAACACTCACCGAAGTATTTGTGAATGGGAGCATTACTCCATCGGGGTCATCATCGTTGGCAATTAACGCAGGCAGTGGGTCCCAGTTATCATCGCCTTTTGTGAAGTTAAAAGTGTTAATGGCTGTGCCTTCATTCAGTTCCGGCTCATCAAGAACAGTTGACCAATCAGCACGGCTGGGAAGGTTGTCTGCCCCCGATTCTTCCGCGGTTCCGTATTCGTACATCATCACCGATTCACCGCCAAGCGTACTTAACCAACCAACCTGCATAATCAGCGACTGGCCTTCAAATCCTTCATAATTGGTTGTTTCAATGGTTGTGTTGTAGAATACAACTTCGCTGGTATTGGCCTGCCACGGGCGTCCAAAATAACCGGGTTTTGAGCGGTATGCCGAAGCGGTTTCAATGTCCGGTTCAGCCGAGGTAACGGTGCATTCATACATCAGGTAACCACGGCCTTCGCTTTGCTGGGCGGCAGTAATATATGCCTTGTCGTTGCTGTTGTCGCTGGTGTTCATTGCCAGATCGGATTGATAAAATACGGCAGTCATTCCGCCAAAAAGGTAATCAACAGCGCCCATCATGGCTCCTTTATAAACAACCACCCTTGTTTCAGAACCGCCAAAGAACGAATCCTGGCGCCCTACAACACGGCATTTGTTCAGTATTACTTTATCGGTATTATTGGTTATGGCAATGGCGGCGGCGCGCTCAACAAAATCCTTGTCCTGAACATCGGTGTTGCCGTAGTCGGTTGGTCGTTCGCCCTTGCTGCCCGATTCCCACATCACCACAACATCTTCCGATTCTTTTTGCGATATGTACTGGTTGAACGAGTTTTCGAAAATGATATCTTCGGCAATAAACCCATCGGCACTGATCACAACCGTGGCATTCCAGTATGAGCCATTTGTGGTTCCGGCCCCTTTGTTTTCATACGAAAGGTAACCGTTTTCTTTGTTTACCCTCAATACATCGGCATCCCATTTCTGGTTGTTGCCCATGCTGTAATAATTGTAGCCATGGCCATAGTACGAGGTAATCCTAACCGCGTTTTCAGCAATATCCACTCCCTGGTTTTCAAGGGCAATGGATGGTATTTCAGATGCATTCTTCAGGGTAATATTTGGTGTTGATATTACCAGCATCTCTTCGTAGTTACCCGGGTCGATCATAATTGTAACACGGTCCTCTTCGCCCCGCACCATTCTGCCAACAGCTTCAAGCGCTTCGTTAATGGTTTGGTATGCTTTATTGGCACCAACATAAATCACTTCCCGGTATTCAACCGCGGGGGCCACTTCAATGTCAACAATGTACGTTGTTCCGTCACCCTCAATATCAAGGGTTACGTAGCCTGCTTCACTTCCCGTGTAGTTGTATTCGGCATACTCAAGGGTGCTGGTGCTGCCGCTCGATGTTGAATAGGTGTCGGTTCCTTCAATGGTGAAGTCGGCTGAATAGTAGTAGGTAACAATGATTTTTTCACCTGCATTAACCGGAACCCGGATAGTTGCATTGGGTTTTGCACCAATGTGCCCCTTGTTTACCTCATTTTTCACGTCACCCGTAAACAACAATCCTTTGTATACTTCATCGCCGTAATCGATTACTTTATCGTCGAATGTCCAATGGGTGATGGGCACAAAGTTCAGTGTTTTGGTTACACCGGCTCCGTCGACAACTAAGTTTGAGCTGAGGCCCAGCCCTACGGGGTATTCATCCAGCCCGCTGTATTCGAATGTGTAGGTGCCGTCACGCAACTGTATATCATCAGCCGGTTCAAAGGTATATACATAGCCTTCCTCATGAAGGTTGGTGAACGTGAGGCCCAGTTTGCCGGCTTGTTCGGTTGTTAAACCTGTTGTTTCAATGGTAACATTGTACAAAGGTTTTGCTTCAAAGGCAACATCTGTTGTCTGATCGGCATGGCCGATTGTAAGTATATTTGCCGGGATGTAATGGTCGTTCACGCCTTCGGCAGCGATGGTATATTCGCAATCGGGTTCCAGTTGAACCGAATAGGTTCCGGCTTCAGTATCGATAACCGGTTCGGGTACGAAAATTTTTCCGGCCGAAGCGTCGGGTACAAACGCGAGTACAAGGTTTTCAATTTCAGTATTTAACCCTGTAATGGAGCCGGTAACAGCATATAGTTCCACCTGCAGGATCGCGATGTCGTGGTTTTCGGTTTCTTCGTTCACATCCAGTGTTTTCCCGCTGTGAATAATAAAGCCGTTGGCATCCGAGAGGCTCAGTTCATAACTGTACCCCTGTGGCAGAGTGACGTTGTAACTGCCTTCAGCCACGGTTGCTGCCCAGGTTTTTCCGGCCTGGTTTTCGAACAGGATTCCATAACCTTCGGGCAGGTCAGCGGCCTGACTGATGTCAATATCGCCCGAAATGGTTTTGTACGTTGCGTCTTTACGGTAAATGCGGTAATAGCTGGGTTTATCCTGATCATCGAATATGTGATAAGTCCCCTCGTATTTTGCAACGAAGTTAAATTCGGTAAGCTCTGCCGGTATTTCAGCAATGTCGGTTTGCGCTTCCGGATCGGCAACATACTGGAAGTTCATCCGCCCGCCACCATTCTGTGCGAGTGACATAATGGTTACTTCATCATTTTCACTTAATGCGAGGCTCAGGTAGCGACCCGTGTTTGCCGCAGAATTGACATATACCCTTCCGGTATATCCTTCCACTCCCGATATGTTTTCGTCGTAACGGGTAATGGTTGTGTTGGTTGTACGCAGCCTGTCGTTGCCACCGCCAACCCATCCCAGGGCCCCGGCGCTGAAATTTGGCAATGTATTGCCACTGCTTCCGGCTTCAACCGAACTATCGTACCACGAGTTGATGATCTCGACAGTTAGCTGGTTATTGTAGGTTTCCGGGTCGAGCTGTTCGGCGCCAAAATCCCAAACGTCAATTTTACCGTTCGAAACAATTTCGGGGGCATTTTCGATGGTTACACCGTGGATATATACTTCGGCTGTCGGATGTTCTTCGCTGATAAGTGTGGCGGTGATTACACCGGCGGGGCCCGTGTAGCTAAAACTGTTTGTACCGCACGAACCTTCACTGATGCTGGTTGCACCACACGACCCCAGCACCGTACCTTCCGAATTGGTAAACCCGAAAATGCCGTCTTCGGCACTTCCGTACTGGCAGGTGCCAAAAGTTACAATGGCATTGCCGGCAACCACAAAATCGAAGGAGTTTCCGGGAAAGAAAACACCACCGTGCGATGAGTCGTGGTAGCCAAACTGCCCCGATTCTTCGTCGGTATTGCTGTTCATGGTAACAATGCCATCGGGTGTATAAAAGGTGGCATAGCGCAGGGTTGAATAACTTGTTTGCGGAAACACGCTGCCATCGAAAAAGCTGTAGCTGTATGTTGTGCCGGGTTCGGCTATTACGGTGGCGCTGTTGTCGATCACAATAATATCGTAAGTTTTCGGATCGGAACCCTCGTTGGCAAAGGTGATTTTCAGCGTATCGCCACTGGCAGTAACCGATGCAATATCGCCTGCGGGTTCAGGTGTAAAACCGGATAACGGGTTCCCGTCAAGGTTTATCCTGATGATGGCTTCTTCGGGCGTGGCACTAAGGACGGTTCCGTCGCTTACTGTAACCGTGGGGTCACTGCCCGCGTCTTCGCCGGTTGTAACTTCAATCACGGTTTCGTTAAGGGTTACTGTGCCTGTTTTTTGTTCCCACGGTGTTAACGTTATTTCGTAGGGTACAGGTACTACTTCAATAATGGGCACATAGCTTGTTCCCGAGGTAAAATTGAGGGCAACTGTACCGGCTGTGCCCACGTACATAAAATCGACCGTTGATCCGTCCTGATGATAGCATTGTGCTGTTTGCGTGGGCTGCGAAATTACATCGAATTCCCCGGTTTCACTCGATGCTTCAACATTCCCGTTGGAATATTGACAGCCTCCAATTTTAATGACAGCATTCCCGGCAACCTGCAATGTGATGGTATTACCCGTTTTAAAAATGGATCCGTGTACATCACCGTTGTAACCATACGCGTTACTCGGTCCGCATTCGATTTTAAACAGGCCATGTTCAATGGAATAATTCCCGTTTAAACTGGTTTCATTGGGAATAATGCTTCCATCCCGAAGGTCGAAGGAATAGACAATGTTTGTTTCGGCAGCGGTAGCTTCGCCGCCCGGTTGGGCAGGTATAATTTCAATGGTTGGAAGGTAAAGGTCGTTGCCTGTTCCGGCTATGGTTTTAAAAACCAGGGTTGCTGCTCCGCCGGCGTAAACAAAATCGAACGTGTCGTCCAAGTCGCTAACAACCTGCGTGTTTTGAGTACCCAGGTCGCCTTCGGTAACCGCTGTTCCAATCATGTTCAGTTTCGAATGTTTCGAGCCAAGGAAGCGGATTGTACTGCTTCCGGTTACAGCAATGCTAATTTCACCATTAACCTTCATGTTTAACCCGTAGGTTTCACCGTGGTGTGAATAATTTCCACTCAGTGTAAGGTTGCCATCATCGCTTTGACCGTTGGCAATAATGGTACCGTCCCTGAAATCGTAAGTGTACGATCCGGACAACTGCCCAAATGAAATTGCTGTTCCAAGCAAAAGGGCAAAAAGTGATAATAGAATTTTTTTCATTTTGTTTTGTATTATAGAAAGTTGTTAATTAAATTATTGACTTCATCATAAATGTAATTGAATCCATCCTGAACAGATTGAAATTATTGCCGCCCGATATGAAATAATTGCCGAAAAATTGTCTCCGCCTCTCAATCCATTATCTGTTTGTTTAAAATACTAATGATCAGGTTTGTGGAATTATATTGCCCGGGCTTATTGGGCAAAATGCAATGATAAGTAAGCCCTTTTTAGGCTATTTATATCCCACAGAACATACGGATATTGATTATGTTTGTTGAAACGGAAAATGACAATGAGGTTGCGTTTTTGGAAGATACCATTTTCTTTTTTATTCCTATTCCTGGTAATTATCGGGAAGGCACAATACAATGGTGTATTTGAACATTTGTCGACCGAAGATGGTCTTTCGCACGGCAGTGTTTCTAATATGTTGAAAGACAGTCGCGGTTTTATGTGGTTCGCAACGTGGGACGGTATAAACCGTTATGATGGTCATGCCTTTAAAATATTTAAACCCGCCGAATGCAGCAATGTTTCATCGGTTTCGAACCGTATTGAAACAATGCAGGAAGATGCTTTGGGCAACATTTGGGTAATTAATTACGACGCGAAAGCATTCAGGTTAGACCGGAAAACCGAAAAATTTGATCCTGTTCCGGTCGATTCTGCCCGATCTGTTCAGCAGGACATACGCGGGATGTTTTTTTCACCTTCGGGCGATGTTTGGTTAATGACCAACAACGCGGGGATATTCCATGTTGTTTCCGATACCCTTACAAACCGCTTTACCGTTCAACATTATCACGAGAACAGCCAACCTCCTTTGCCGGGTAACGCTGTCCGTTTTGTATTTGAAGACCGGCAAAATAACATTTGGATCAAAACCGGTAAAGGTATTGCCAGGTATAAAGCGGGGAAAGGCGGGGGGCTTTTGGTTCGTGAAAAATTCGGTTCCAAAACGGGCAGGTTGTTTGAAAAACAGTCTGTTTTGAGTTTTCATGTTTCGGAGAATGAACTTTTTTTGGGCACCAAGAGGGGCAACTTGCTGATATATAATGTTGCCGAAGACAAACTAAAGGAACTGGATTTTGTGAACCATTCGGCCATAACCAGCCTGAGTGCCGACAGTAAGGGTAACATTTTTGCCGGCACCCGTGGCAACGGTGTTTTTGTATACAACGTAACGGCAAAAAAGATCAGCAATCATTATGCATGGCCGGGTATAAAAAACGTGTTAAAAACCTACCCCGACTCAAAGGGGATGCTTTGGGTTGAATCGGACAAACCGGGTATTTCGAAAATTAATTTGCAAACCGGGCATTATCGCCATTACCTTCAGAAGCTTGACGTAAACCCAGATATCCGTTCATCGGCACAATGCGGCCTGATGGAAGATAAAAACAAAACCCTTTGGCTTACGCTTAAAGGTGGGGGCTTTGGTTATTACGATGAAGAAACCGACCGTGTTGAATACTTTTACAACGAACCCGGTAACCCCAACGCCAAAATCTCAAATTTTGTAAACTGCTTTTACAAAGATCCCGACGGGGTGCTTTGGATGGGTACATTTTTTAAGGGAATTGAAAAAGTAACGTTTATCGATAACAAATTCAGGCTGACCCAACCGGCGCCCCGTACAAATTTGAGCATTGCCAACGAAGTACGTGCATTGCTGGAAGATTCGAAGGGTTTTTTGTGGGTGGCAACTAAAAACCAGGAACTGTTTGTTTACGATAAAAACTACCGTATTATTACCAAAATGAACAAGCTGGCGGGCAAAGATATTGGACGTATTTATGCCCTGGCAGAAGGGCCTGGTGGAAATATTTATCTCGGCACAAAAGGAAACGGCCTGTTTATCCTTGAGCAAAAAACGGGCGGCGGTTTCAACGTGAAGCATTACCTGCACAATCCTGAAGAAAAGTACTCCCTGTCGAACAACAACATTTATTCATTGTTGCCCGGCAAAGGGGGAGAAATATGGATTGGAACTTACGGGGGTGGCTTGAACCTGATGAGAAACGGGCTTTTTTATCATCCGGGAAACGACCTGAAAAATTACCCACACAACAGCGCCAAAAAAGTCAGGCACGTTTGTTTCGACCGGCGTGGCAACCTATGGGCCGGCGCTACCGACGGTATTCTTTTTGTTGAAGGGCCAGGTAAAGCGCCCCGTGATCTTCTATTTCGGTTCTTTAACAATGAAACAGGCAATGTCAAGGGCTTAAAAAGTAACGATGTGTTTTGGATACATGCCGGCCCCGATAGTATGATATGGCTGGCATCGCTGGGAGGCGGATTGTCTGAGCTAAAAAAATATCCCGGGAATAATGGTTCCCCCGAATTTTGCACGCTGACAAAAAATGACGGTTTGCCCAGCGATATGATCTTTACCATAACCGGCGATGAGCGTGGCAACCTTTGGATGTCGACCGAAAACGGCATTGCCTCTTACGATCCCGAAAATCATGTTTTTAAAAATTACAGCCGTTACGACGGTATACTGAATTCGGGTTTCTCGGAAGCCGCGTGTGCAACCCGTGCCGATGGTACCATTTGCATGGGAACATACAACGGGCTGTATGGTTTTAATCCATCGGATTTTACCGGTGAACAGAAGAAAATTGACATCGTTTTTACCGGTTTTCAATTATTCGGGAAAGAGGTTGAACCCGGCAACGGATCGGCATTAAACGTATCGGTGACGGAAACAGATGAAGTTGCTTTAGCGCACAACCAGAATGTTTTCAGCATTACATGGGCCGGCCTCGATTACAAGCTGCAGGATAAATTAAGGTATGCATACAAACTCGAAGGCTATGACAATGACTGGCGTTATAGCCCGGGACAAAACTACGCTTCGTATTCTAAAATACCCCCCGGAAGTTATACGTTTAAGGTGCAGTTCTCGAACCCGGAGCTTCAGCAGTTTAATGAACCAAAAATGTTGCGTATTGATATTGAACCCCCGTTTTGGCAAACAACAACGGCTTACCTCGTTTATCTCGTGATGGCCATTGTTTTGGTAGAACTTGCACGGCGTAACATTACCACAATGATTTCACTGCGGAACAGGGTTGTTGTAGAACGTGAACTGACCAATGCAAAACTCAATTTTTTTACCAACATCTCCCACGAATTGCGTACACCTTTAACCCTTATTCTCGGACCGGCCAACGAGATAAAATCGGGTGAAAAACTGAGTGAAAAGGGAAGGGCCTATACAAAGTTGATTGAGCAAAACGCTCAACGGTTATTACGTTTGGTCAACCAGTTGCTCGATTTCAGGAAAGTTCAAAGCAATAAAATGAAACTGAACCCGGGGGAAGTTAACCTGGATGCTTTTATCCATGAAGTATGCCGGAATTTTGACGGGCTTGCAAGTGAAAAAAACATCAGCTTCGATGTGAATTGTACGGCCGGTGATACACGGGTTTGGATTGACCGTGAAAAAATGGAAAGCGTGATTGTTAACCTGTTGTCGAACGCGTTTAAGTATACGCCTGAAAACGGAAAAGTAAAGGTGAATGTTTTAATACCTGAAGATAATGCCGGGCCACTTGTAATTGAAATAACCGACAACGGCCCCGGTATACCCAAATCACAACAGGGAGAATTATTTAAAATATTTTCGAGCAACATTGATGGTTCGGGTAAAAATCAGGCAGGTACGGGAATTGGGCTGGCACTTTCAAAAGAACTAATGCGGCTTCATGGCGGCGAGCTTAGCTATCGGACTGCCCCGGGGGGCGGGGCTTCTTTTAGTATTCGCCTCGATGACTGCCTGCATTCGGGAATAGTTCAAACAAACGAAAATGAAAAACTAACTGCTGAAGAACAAGGCAATGGAAAATACGAAAAAGAGAACAGGTTTAATAGGCTGAAAAACAGGACGAAAAAGCCGCTGGTATTGATTGTGGAAGATAACCGGGAGCTCAGGCATTTTTTAAAGCTGCAGCTCGATGACCACTACCGTGTTGCCGAGGCTGTAAATGGCCGCGAAGGGTTGGCAAAAACCCTGAAAATGCAGCCCGGCATTGTGCTTTCGGATGTGATGATGCCCGTGATGGATGGCATAAGCATGCTCGATCGGCTGAAAAACAATTTCCAAACAAGTCATATACCCGTGGTATTGCTTACGGCCAAACAATCGGTAAGCAGCAAAACCGAGGGGTTGAAATACGGCGCCGATGCCTACATGACCAAACCTTTTCACAGCGCGCAACTGGTGGCACAGCTTGAAAACCTCTTGCACCAGCGTGTTTTGCTGAAGGAACATTACGCGGGGCAGGAACGTGACGAACAAGGTTTGCCGGCACTGTCTGTTACACAACCCGATACCGAATTTCTCGACCGTGTGAAACAAGTTGTTGAAGCAAACCTCGATAATAGCGAATTCAAAATACACGATATTTATACAGAAATGGGCATGGGGCGCAGCGCGTTTTTTGAGAAAATGAAAGGGCTTACCGGCCTTTCGCCCATCGATTTTGTTAAAGAATTCCGCCTGAATAGAGCACACCGCTTGTTAAAGACCGGCAAATACAATGTAGCCGAAACAGCTTTTAGCTCGGGCTTTTCGGATGCAGGTTACTTCAGCAAATGCTACAAGGAAAAATTTGGCATAAGCCCCTCGCAGGTTTTTCGGTAGTAAGCCGGGCAAAATTTTCGGGCGGTATGGTGTTCAAATAAAAATACGAATTCACAAGCGTGTTATGAAATATAAAAAGGGAACCGGATTACTCCAATTCCCTTATCATGTCGGGGTAGCAGGATTGCTAACGCGATCCTGGTTGGGAGGGTAGATTCAAACAAAAGCCCCTTCGCTTCGCTCAATGTTCTTTTTTCATATATAAATCCTCATGCTGATGCATGGGATTTATATATGAAAAAAGCCCATCACATACGTGACAGGCTTTTGTTTGTCGGGGTAGCAGGATTCGAACCTGCGACCTCCTGCTCCCAAAGCAGGCACACTAACCGGACTGTGCTATACCCCGCATTAAAATTATAACCGCCTTCGCCAAGGCTACGGCGGTTGAAAGCGGAGAGAGGGGGATTCGAACCCCCGGTACAGTATTACCCGTACGCCGGTTTAGCAAACCGGTGGTTTCAGCCACTCACCCACCTCTCCAGGTCGTGTTTAACTAAATTCTTTTCAGGGCATTAAGCCCTGTTTTTTTGAACGTTTCTTTTAAAAATGCTTACGCTATTTTTAACGTGCGTGCAAATATATAGTGTTTCGTCTCTTTTGCAAAATAAATCATTAAATTTTGAACAAAAAGAATGTCTTTGAATAAGCCATTATTGGTGCGATGCGGCCGTGTGATATGTTTTTTTGTTTTTTGGAATGAGAAGCTGATGATGGTCATATTTTCGAATTTTCCCACACCCATTTAAAACTTTGAGAATGCCTGAGTTATAAAAAGAGGGCAAAAATTAACATGCTGAAAGCCCCGTAAAAGTTGCTTTTTAGTATTCGAAAACGTACTTTTAGAACAGAAATAAACGTTCTTTACATAGAATTTAAAACACTTGACCGCATTAATTTCCTGTATTTGGTAAACTCAACATACTAAATAAACCGAGAATGCTTATGGATGTAATGACAGGCCTTGTAGTCCGCCAGCTGGCGGATGAGTAGCTTTGCTACCAATGGAAGTCAGATCAATCCAGGCGCTCAAATCCTGTATTATCGGGGTTTTATTCAATCGGGATTAATGCGGTTCTTTTTTGTATGTACTCTTCTCCCCCTTAAAAAATCAATTAGAATATTCAGCAGCATTAAGACAAGCATGAATACGCCTGCCCGCCCAATGTAATCGCCCGATTTGGCATAAAAAGTCATTTTCCCGTTCAGGTTTAACGGGCCGCTTATCGACGTTTTTTTCCACCATTCAGTCCGTTGTGTAATGTCTCCCCGTTGGTTAATAAAGCAACTGATGCCCGTGTTGGCCGACCGGGCAATGCTGCGCCTGAATTCAATGGCCCGCAGCCGTGAAAAGGAAAGGTGTTGTTTGTACCCCGGTGAATTTTTCCACCAGCCATCGTTTGTAATTACAAAAAAGATGTTGGCCTCTTTTTTAACGAAACCCGACATGTATTCGCCGTACCCCGATTCGTAGCAAACGGGTACACCCGCCACGGTTTTACCGTGCCTGAAAACCGATGGTTCTTCCTGTGTGCCCAGCGTGCCCGTCATTCCGCCCAGATCAATGATCAGTGTTTCAAGGAACTTCAGGTATTTTTTATAGGGCATTTTTTCAACGCCCGAAACCAGTTTCGATTTATGATAGATTTCGGTTTTTTCGCCGGGCCTTATAAACAATGCCGTGTTGTAGGCACAATATATCAACGTGCTGTCGTGGCGATACCTTACGCCCTGGGGCAATGTATCACCAGCCTGGAATTCGAGATACGATGAAGCCCCCACGATGAATGCCGCGTTGGGATAGTAGTACCTTAAATGCCGCTTCAGCAGCCAAACATGACGGTTCCGGCTTAGGTTGTTTTCCCATACCTCGTGCAGTGCCGTTTCGGGTCCGATAAAGAAATCGGTTTCCGGGGTACCCAGCGAATCGGATACTTCGATAAGGCGGGTTAGCTGTTTTTCGTAGCTCATGCCCGAAAACTTATCGGTGTAGGGATCGATATTGGGCTGGGTAACAACAATGTTCACGGGGTTGACCTCCTCTTTGTAACGGAGGTAGCGTGTTGCTGAAAAAAATATGGGCAAAAACAAAATCACTAAAAGAATGATGAGAACTTTGTTGTTCGGTTTTTTTGAAATCAGCAGGCTGTTTTTCAGCACGCTCCAAATTATAAGGTTAATTATCAGCACCCAAAGTGTTCCGCCTAAAACACCCGTGTATTCATACCACTGTATGATGAATACATCGTTTGCAAAACCGTTGCCCAGGGTAAGCCATGGCCACGATATGTCCCAGTTATAATGCAAAAATTCAAAACCAATCCACAGGAAAACGAAAAACAGGTTGCCGTAGGCCTCTCCTTTATAGCGTTTTACAACATGCGAAAGCCACCATACTACCGACATTAAAAATGAATTGGCTAGGTACGCAAAGATGCCCCCCGGAACTGTGGCGTAGGTTATCCACCATGTGGTTAATACATTCCATATTAAAAATGACGGGAGTGTGTACAGCCAAAAAACAAATGCATTGTAACGGTGCCTGTTGGTCAATACGTAATGTTCGGTATAAAGCAGCGGGATAAAGGCAACAAACAACAACGTACCTGAGAAATTCAACCACGGCAGCGACAGCAGTATGCCTGTCAGGATTGAGCTTAAGAGCAGTTTCCCTTTCATTTATTTGCTTTACAGTGTATGGTTTCGTGAAACATCGAAAAAGGCTTTTCGCCTGCGTTCAAAGTAGAACTCAAGTTGTCCCAGTTGCAAAGCAGCCCAGCCGGCCTGGTTTACCACAACGGGCTTGTTGGCACGGTTTGTCACCTTCACTGGTTTGTCGAGGAATGTGTGGGTATGCCCGCCAAGTATTAAATTAGTATGGTGCGTATTTCCGGCTAGTTGCAAATCGCTTGTTCTTTCTTTATCGCTGTATTTGAAACCCAGGTGCGAAAGGCAGATAATGAAATCGCAGTGTTCTTCTTTCATCAGGAATTCTTCTTGTTCGAGGGCTGTTTCAACCGGATCGAGGAAAACCGTTTTGCCCGATTTGGAAGGATCAACCAGGCCTTCGGGGTTGATGCCAAGCCCATAAACCCCAACACGTATGCCGTTACGCTCCAAAACCATGTTCTTTTTAATTTTTCCGGAAAGCGGGGTTTGTGAAAAATCATAATTTGAAGAAACCAAGGGGAATGATGCATGTTTCAACATACCGGCAAATTCTTTAAGTCCGTTGTCAAATTCGTGGTTTCCAACCGTTGATGCATCGTATTTCATTTCCGACATGAGTTTCAGGATTACTTCGTAACTGAAAAAGTTAAAATAAGGTGTGCCCTGCGAGAAATCGCCGCTGTCGAAAAGGAGTAACCCGGGGTTTTGTTCCCTCAATCTCTTCACATAGGCAGCTATGCGGTGCAATCCGCCTTTGCCGCCATTGCGGGGGTGGCTTTCGGGCTGGGCGTCGAAATGACAATGGATGTCGTTTGTGTGCAGTATCAGTAGTTTGCGGTATGCTTCATTGCCCAATGCTTCAACCGGGTTTGCCGCAACAAATGCTGTTCCGGCAGCCACTGCTTTAATAAAATTTCGTCTATTCCACATAATAAATCCTCCCGTCGGTTTTTCCCGTTATGCTTTCTCCCCTGTTTTTCATCTCCTTCAACTCTTTAATGTAAAGGTCGCGTAATTTTTGATCCGAATTGAACCGTTCTTCAGCATGAATGAGGATTTCCATGCCATCGCCCCCATTGGCAAGGTAATCGTTGGTTACCAGCCAGTACATGTTTTCACGGTTGATGCTTTTCCCGTTAACCTTTATGTTGATGGCTTTATTGTTTGAAATGCCAAACGAAATGCCGCTTACCCCTTCGCCACCACGTGAGGCCAGGTGGTGGGCAAGGTTTTCGACCTGACTGCCCGATAATTTGAGATATACCAGTTCGTTTTCAAACGGGATTAATTCGTACATATTTTTTACGGTTACATTTCCCCGGGGGATAAAAGAGCGGATGCCGCCATGGTTCATTAACGAAAAATCGGGGTGTTTATTTAGCCGGGTTTTTTCCGAAAATTCAATTCCATAATTCAGCAGCATGTCACTTAACAAATTGCTTAAGGGGCTTTCCGGCCTGTAACTTGTAAGTGCCGTATCCGACCAGGCAATTATTTCGTTTAATTTATTGCCCATTTGTTCTTCGTATGGTATTAAAATTTTGTTGAAGGACGGGTCGTTTATCGAATCGGTTGCCGGGTCAATTATATGGTTTGTAGCTGAGTACGATGTTGTTTCGAAAACCGTGACACACGAAACCAACATTATTGAAAGAAGTATTAACAAGTACTTGTTCATTACTTAATTGTCGGATTTAATGTCATTAATAAGAAAATCATTTATTTTGTTGTAATACAATACTAAACCAAAAGGTGTATTGCGTGTTCATTTAATTTGTTGTTTTGAAAAGCAGGGATTTTTAACCCTTGAAAAAGCTTTTTTAACTGTTGTAAAATTACGTGTTTTATTTTGCCTGGCAAGTTGTCGGGTTGGTAAAAAGAACAATATGCAGTTATTTATAAAATATATATTTTCATTAATATTCCTTTTCCTTTTTGCAGGTCAGGTTTGGGCACAAACCGATCATAAGCAGGTTACTGCCGAAAAGGGCGATGGAATATATAACTTGCTGCGTAAGAACAACCTGCCCCTTCATTATGTCGATGAATTTATTAAACTGAATAAAGCAAGCCTGGGACCTTCGCATGAACTGATTATCGGGAAAAAGTACTTTTTGCCGGTAGCTGCCGGCAGCGGGGCCACCGCGGGAAACAAACCCGTTATTGAAGAAAATTCGTCAAAGGTTGTACCTACAGCAACTTATGATATTTTTGGTGAAGCGTACAAAAAAGTACCCCTCGAAAGCACGGTTTTATCGGGGGCTGTTTATTACCTTGTGAGCGGGCACGGCGGCCCCGATCCCGGTGCAATTGCCAGGTACAACGGACGTACACTTTGCGAAGACGAGTATGCTTACGATATTACGTTAAGGCTGGCCCGGAACCTGATTTCGGAAGGTGCGCTTGTGTATATGATTACCCGCGACAATAACGACGGGATACGCAACGGGTGGTACCTTGCTCCCGATAAAGATGAAAAATGTTACCCGAACCTGACTATTCCCATAAACCAGAACAGCAGGCTGAGGCAGCGTAAAGATGTAGTTAACCGGCTTTATAAAAAGCACAAAGGCCGTTACCAGCGTTTAATCGTGATCCATGTCGATTCGCGGAGCAGGGGGGAAGGGATCGATGTGTTTTTTTACCACGATCGTCGCAGCTCAAGCGGCAAAAAAACCTGCCTGAACCTGCTCGAAACGTTCGATGTGAAATACAACACCCATCAGCCCGGGCGTGGTTACCACGGTACCGTTAGCGATCGTAACCTTTACATGCTTAAATACTCGTGGCCCGTTGCAACGTTTATCGAACTGGGCAACATAAACCATCAGCGCGATCTGAAAAGGTTTATTATTGAGGACAACCGGCAGGCGCTTGCCAACTGGCTTACCGAAGGTTTAATGAAAGATTTTCACAATAACAAGTAAGCTGTACGCATGGAATATCCCGATTATATTATTCTATTCGACGGGGTTTGCAATTTGTGCAGCTCATCGGTACAGTTTGTTATGAAACACGATAAAAAGCGGTTGTTTCGGTTTGCTCCCTTGCAATGGGATGTTGCATCAAAAATACTCGGTCCACACAAACACATCCTACATTTCGATACCCTTATTTTAATTGAAAAAGGCAAGGTTTACGACCAATCGACAGCAGCGCTGAAAATTGCCCGGCACTTACGGTTTTTTCGCATTTTTTATTTCCTGATTATCCTTCCTGTATGGATGCGCGACCCGGTATACCGTTTTGTTGCCCGGTACCGTTACCGCGTTTTTGGGAAAAAGGAACATTGTATGGTTCCCGCTGAAAATAAAAAGGAATTGTTCATCGGCTGGGAAGACTGACAAAACAAGAGTACAACCGGATGTCGTTGAAAGCAATCCCATGCATTTGTTTTACAGCTTATTTCCCTTCAATTTCTTCGGGGTGTTTAATCATGTGTTTGATATAGCGCAGCAGTTTGCCGCCATGCGAGGCATCTGCCAGGCGGTGGTCGAACACAATGGCGAGTGACATGATACGGCGGATAAAAACCTGATCGTCAACAACCACCGGTTTCTTTTTAACGCCGCCCAGCACAAAAACAAATGAAATATTTGATGCGGGCATAAGTGCCGGGTATCCCGTGTCGAGCCCAAGGGTTCCTATATTGGTAAGCAAAAATGAGCCAAAACTGTTGCTGTTCAACCCCAGAAAGGGAACCGACATTCCCCAGTCGATGGTCAGTGTTTTATAAAACCGGAACAACCATTTTCTGAATGGCCAGGGTAAGCGGGCAAGGATATTTTTTGATTCCATCGATTCGTTTTCATCGCCTTTTCTCGATTTCCTGATTTCGCCTGCAAGGACCGATGCAAGCTGCTCGAGGTTTAACCTGTCGGCATTATGTACCATAACCGAACCCATACCGCTGTCGGCCTGCAATACACTAACCATGGCATCGATGTTGTTGCGGTGAATTATTTTACCCCTTTTTACATAGCAGTTTAACTCAGGTATATCAGTCTTTATGGCCTTGGCTAAAATCAGCACAAATATATGGGTGAGGGTGATTTTTAGTCCGTTTTTTCTTTTTTCACTAATGAATTTCTCGAGTTTGGTAACATCAACTTCTACGGCACCAAACACCTTCGAATCGGCAGGTTTTTTGTAAATGGTTGATGCTACTTTCCGCCAGGTAGAATTGAAATTGTCCCCATTTTCCATATTGCAATTTTTAAACGGCTTAAACTTACAAAACATAGGTTAAACCGTGAAAAGTTACAAACAACTTACAATTTCGATTAATAGAATAAAAGAGGCTGCCTTTTACGACAGCCTCTTTTGGTATTCCAATTGTAGTTATCTTTTTTTCTTTCGTTGAGCCTCTTGTTGACGTTGCAAATCTTCAAGCCTCTTTTGAAAGCCTGATTTCTTTTTGGCCGGTTTCTTTTTGCTGGCCAAAAGCTGTGCCCTTACTTTATCTTGGTTAATAGTACTTCGGATAATGTATGTTTGCCCGATTGTAATAACGTTTGAAAGGAAATAATAGTAACTCAGTCCCGATGAATATGAGTTCAGGATGAACATGAAAAATACAGGCATAAAGTACATCATGTATTTCATTCCGGGCATGGCGCTGGTGTCCTGGTTTTGCCCGAGAAGTTTTTGCTGAAGGATGGTGGTAACCGTCATAAGCAACGTAAACAAGCTGATGTGATTTCCGTAAATGCTGCTTAAAATGGGTATGTTCGTATTCCACGAAAAGATGGAATCGTAGGTTGATAAGTCGGTGGCCCAAAGGAAGCTTTCCTGCCTCAGTTCGATCGAGCCCGGGAAAAAGTAAAACATGGCAATGAGTATGGGCATTTGGAAGAGCATGGGCAAACAGCCCCCCATTGGGCTAACCCCTACTTTTTTATACAGGGCCATTGTGGCTTGTTGCCGTTCCATTGCTTTATCCTTCGGATACTTTTTATTGATATCATCAATCTCGGGTTTCAGTGCCTTCATTTTAGCCTGCGACACATACGATTTGTAGGTGAAAGGCGTAACGATGATCCGTATCAGAATTGTCAGTATAAGTATAATGATACCGAAGTTGTTGATACGGCTACGCAAGAAGTTGAAAACCGGGATTATTAAATAGCGGTTTACTTCGCGAACAACCGGCCAGCCCAGGTTGATGATCTTTTGCATGTCGTGGCCAACCATGCGTAAGGTGTTGTAGTGGTTGGGCCCGAAATAGAACGACATGCCGTAGTTGTTGTCCGACTGGTTATCGAAAGGCAACCCGATTTCGGACCGGAAATTGGCAACATAACGATCTTCCATCTCCTTTTTTTCACTCTTAACCATTGCATTTGGGAATGCATCGTCGGAAATGAGTATGGAGGAAAAGAAGAGCTGTTTAAACCCGATCCATTTAACGGGGGTTTTCAATTCGTCGCTGTCCGATTTGTTCAGGTTCAGGTGGTCAACCTCGTCGTCTTTAAATTTGTAATAAATGGATGTGTAGCGGTCTTCGCCGTATTTCGAGGGACGTTCCTGGCGGGGTACGTCATAATCGAACGTAAAATTCAGGTAGCCTGTATTTGTGTTGATGATCCGTTCCATGCCATGGGTGCGGATATCGTAGCCAATAATGTATGAGTTGTGCGAAATGGAGTAGACATAATCGATGTATTTGTCGCTGCCAACTTCGAGGCGCAAAACAAGGTCGCGTGTTTGGCCGGGCTGGTCTCCGTTGAATTTAAGGTTTCCTTCTTTGCCTTTTGGTACCAATGGTCCGCTAACCACAATGTCTTTCTCGTTTTCCGAAGGTTTGAAAAACAGTTCGCTGGTTTCAATATTCCGGTTTTGCGCAAAAAAGCTGAGGCTGTGTTGGGCATTGTTGTCCTCTATAAGGAAAAGGGCTGTTGAGTCGTGCCGCTTATAGTTTTTCAGTTCAACCGAGTATATCTTCCCCCCTTTGGTTGATAGTTTTACCCGCATTAAATTGTTCTCGAGGGTAATGATTTCTTCTTCGCCCGTAGCGGCTGAATGAAAGTCGCCGTAAAGGTTTTTCAACTCGTTAATTTTCGATGCTTCTGTTTCCTGCTCCGACAGGGCGGGCTCAATGTTTTGTGAAGTTTCCTCTTCTTGTTTTTGGGCTTCCTGCTGCATTTGGTATTTAACCATTTCAATGGAATCCCTTCTTTGTTTGGCTGCTTCAATTTCTTCCTGCGAGGGTTTGTTCAGTACGCTGAAAAGTACCAGAACACCTACAATTAAAACCAGGCCTATCGTTGTATTTTTATCCATTCAACTTTGTATTTCGGTATTATAAACTATCTTATTTGTACAAACTAACTGAAAAAATTACACAATTAACAGTTTTCGATGCACGCTTTAACAAATGCAGAAAAAAGCGGGCTTGGATTCAATACGGTACTGCTGTATTCCGGGTGAAACTGTACACCTATGAACCAGGGGTGGTTTTTTAATTCAACGGCTTCAACCAGACCCGAGTCGGGATTAAAGCCCGTGGCAGTCATGCCGGCTTTTTCAAAATTGTTGAGGAATTTGTTGTTAAATTCGTAACGGTGCCTGTGCCTTTCATGAATCAGCTCTTTTTTATAGGCTTCGTGCATTTTCGATTCTGTGCTTATTTCGCAGGCAAAAAGGCCCAGCCGCATGGTGCCGCCCATGTTGGTTATTCCTTTTTGTTCTTCCATCAGGTCAATTACCGGGTACTTGGTTACTTCGTTCATCTCGGTAGAATCGGCACCTGAAAAACCGAGTACGTTACGGGCAAATTCGATAACAGCCATTTGCATACCCAGGCAAATGCCCAGAAACGGGATGTTGTTTTCGCGGGCATAGCGTGTTGCTTCAATTTTACCGCGTATGCCACGGTGCCCAAATCCCGGTGCAACAACAATGCCTTTATAGTTTTTTAATTCGTCGTGAACGTTCCGACGGCTAATTTCTTCGGAGTGAATGAAATGCAAATTCACCTTGCATTCATTCACAGCCCCGGCATGAATAAACGATTCGGCAATGGATTTGTAGGCATCGTGCAATTCGACGTACTTGCCAATAAGTGCAATGTCAACTTCGGTTTTCGGGTTTTTGTGCCGAAGCAGAAAATTATTCCAGGCTTTGAGTTCAGGTTCCTTTTCTACAGGCATTCCAAATTTGTGCAAAACCGTTTCGTCAAGCTTTTCTTCCTTCATTTTTAGCGGTACCTCATAAATGGTCGATACATCGATCGATTGTACCACGGCATTTTCTTTAACGTTGCAAAAAAGCGCCACTTTTTTCTTTAGGTCATCACTCAGGTGGTGTTCGGTACGTAAAACAAGAATGTCGGGCTGTACCCCAATTTCGAGCAACGATTTTACCGAGTGTTGTGTCGGTTTTGTTTTTAACTCGCCCGAGGCGTTGAGATAGGGCACCAGGGTTAAGTGAATGACTTGCGCCGATTGCCCCAGTTCCCATTTTAACTGACGTACCGATTCAATGTAGGGCAGCGACTCAATGTCGCCAACGGTTCCGCCTATTTCGGTAATAACAAAGTCGAATTTGTACTTGTTGCCAAGGTATTTTATGTTTCGTTTTATCTCGTCGGTAATGTGCGGGATAATCTGAACGGTTTTGCCCAGGTAGTCGCCCCGGCGCTCTTTGTTTATCACGCTTTGATAAATGCGTCCCGTGGTTACATTGTTTGCCTGCGACGTGGGTATATTCAAAAAACGTTCGTAATGCCCCAGGTCGAGGTCGGTTTCGGCCCCGTCTTCGGTTACGTAACATTCACCATGCTCGTAGGGGTTGAGTGTTCCCGGGTCGACATTGATATACGGGTCGAGTTTCTGAATGGTGACAGAAAAACCGCGGGCCTGCAATAACTTTGCAAGCGATGCCGACAATATTCCTTTTCCTAAGGAAGAGGTTACACCGCCGGTTACAAAAATGTACTTTGTTGACAAGATGCTTACTTTTTGGGTTTAAAACAAAGCAGCAAAGATAGTGATAAAATGATGTATTGTAAAAGCATACTGCCTTACAAAATGCTACTGTTAACAAAACATTTTTGTGCCAACCTGTCATGTTTTCCCGAATGGTTTACTTTTTGTAAAAAAAAGGAAGGATTTGTCGGTAAAAAAATGAACTTTTATCGATTTTATCTGCTTTTTTTATTAAACACCGTTATTTTTAACCGCAATTAACAAACATAATATAATATGAAAAAATCAACAATTATTTTAATTATTGTAGCGTTGATTGTATTGATTGGTGCCGGGGGCATTAAAAAATCATACAACAATATGGTTACCATGGAAGAAGGGGTTGCGGCCCAGTGGTCGCAGGTAGAAAACGTTTACCAGCGCCGGGCCGACCTGATCCCGAACCTGGTAAACACCGTGAAAGGCTATGCCGAGCACGAACATGAAACCCTCGAGGCCGTAATCAATGCAAGGGCAAAAGCCACGTCGGTAACGGTCGATCCATCGAATTTGGATGCGGCATCGCTGCAAAATTTTCAGGAAGCTCAATCGGGGCTTTCATCGGCATTAAGCCGCCTTATGGTTGTGATGGAGCAGTACCCGAACCTGAAAGCCAACGAGAATTTTATGAACTTACAGGCACAGCTCGAAGGGACTGAAAACCGCATTACTGTTGAGCGAATGAAGTTTAACGATACTGCAAGGGCTTTTAATACTTACATCAGGAAATTTCCGAAAAACATTTACGCTTCGATTTTCGACTTTGAGAAAAAAGCCTATTTTGAAGCAGAAAAAGGTGCCGAAAAAGCGCCTGAAGTACAATTTTAAAATCAAATAATAATGGGAAGTCCATCAGGTTTTTTTACCAAAGAAGAGAAAGAAGAAATTAAAAAGGCCATCGAAACAGCCGAACTTAATACATCGGGCGAGATAAGGGTACACATCGAGAATCATTGCAAAGAGGACGAACTCGACCGCGCAGCTTATTGGTTTGGCGAGCTGAAAATGCAAAAAACCGAACTGCGCAACGGCGTTTTGTTTTACCTTGCCCTTGATGATAAAAAGTATGCCATACTTGGCGATGCCGGCATAAATGCAAAAGTTCCCGAGGATTTTTGGGACAAAACAAAAGAACTTATGCTGGGGTTTTTCAAGGAAGGCAAAATTGCACAGGGATTAAGCGAGGGCATTATCCAGGCCGGTTTGCAGCTTAAAGAACATTTCCCCTATCAAAGCGACGATATAAACGAATTATCGGACGAAATTTCGTATGGTAAATAAAAACATTATGAAGAAAATTTTAACAGGAACACTCTTATTGATTACCGGGTTGTTTGTTTTTGCATCCGATTTGCCCGAGCGGCCCAACCCGCCAACCCTTGTCACCGACTATGCCAATATGTTTTCACAGGCCGAAGAGAAACATTTGGAATCGAAACTGGTTAACTTTTTTGCCAATACCTCCACCCAGATCGCTGTTGTTACGGTTGAAGATTTGCAAGGCTACGATAAAGCCGATTATGCTTTCAGGCTGGGCGAAGCATGGGGAATTGGCGACAGTAAATTTAACAACGGCATACTCATTTTGCTGAAGCCCAAAACGGCAAACAGCAATGGGGAAGTTTTCATTGCCGTGGGCTATGGCCTCGAAGCCGTTGTACCCGATATTACTGCCAAACAAATTGTTGAACACGAAATGATCCCGCGTTTTAAAAACAACGATATGTTTGGCGGGGTAGACCGTGCAACATCCGTTTTAATTGACCTTACCAAAGGAGAATATAACCATAAACAATATGCCGAAAAAGCAGAAGAAAGCAGGGGCTTTAACCCGTTTATCTTTTTTATTTTGCTTTTTGTAGTGTTCCCCTTATTGTTTGGCCGCAGGCGCAGGGGTTATTATTCAACCGGTGGGCGCAGCAGCCTGCCTTTTTGGCTGGCCCTTGGTCTTATGGGTGGCGCCGGCCGAAGGCACACGGGCTCTTTTAACGACTTTAGCAGCGGTTCGGGATCGTTTGGCGGCGGTGGCAGCTTTGGCAGTTTCGGCGGCTTTGGCGGCGGTGGTTTCGGCGGCGGCGGTGCCGGCGGAAGCTGGTAATTTCATGCCCGTTAATTTTTCTTAACATATTTGTTTCAATACTTGCAAGGTTCATGCGTTGTAAAAAGGGTATTATCTGTTCCCTTTCACGGGTTCCATTGGCATGTCGACAGGGAAATTAAGATACTTATTTTTTGTTTGCACCGTTTGTATGCCAACATAATTTTATCTTTGCACGGTATGAAATTTTTCCCGTTAATATTTTTTTTGTTGTTGATCACAACAGGCCTCTATGCCCAGGAACGGGGAATAGCCGGTAATCCATCGCAGCCCGATATGCAACAAATCGACTCGCTTAAAAACAAAACAGAACAAGTTGAGTCGAAAATTGAAGTTTGGACACTCGAAAACCAATACAGCACAATTGCACCTGTTGAGCTGGACACGGCATCGCTCAATTTTCACAACTACAATCCCATTTTCAAGAAAAGCATTTCGAACAGTTACCTTGGATATTTAGGTGCCCCCTATCAGTCAAACATTTTCTTCGACAGGGAGGAAGATCCCGATGGCTTTTATTTCCTGAAAAATATGCAGCATTATTATAAAAGCCCCGATGAGGTGGAATATTACAACACAACCACGCCTTTTGCTATTTTGAAGTACCATCAGGGGGGTGTTTCAACCACCGTTTACGAACAGATGTTTACAGCTTTTTATACCCGGAACATCGATCCCGGAACAAATTTCGGCTTTTGTTACGATGCCCTGAAAAACGCAGGACAATACGTTTACCAGGAGTCGTTACACGAACACCTGAATGTTTTTTTCTCGAAAAATTCTGAACGGTACAACGCTTATGCAAGCATTTTAACCGGAACCAACATGGTGGTGGAAAACGGGGGAGCAAAAGCCAATGTGGTAAACCCTTACACCAATCCCGACAGGGTAACGCCAAACCTCGGTAATTCAATTGAAACTTCCATAAAAAACCTTTCTTTTTTTACTTCGCACGAATACCTGCTCGGGAGCTTGTCGTCACTTTTTAAAAAAGGTGAATCAACCGGGGATGCCGGTTCAGCCCTGGCTGCAGATACCTCCATTGTATTGGCCGACACTTCATTTGTAATGACTGATTCGGCCCGCTTATTGGCCGATTCAACAAAATTTCCGGCCGATTCAACCAAAATAATTTCAGACAGCAATGCATCAAATGAATTTGTGCCGGCATACAGTATTCAATACAGCCTTGAATATAACCGCTTAAGCCGTTTCATTACCGAAAATTACGTTGATGAATTTTTTTTCGATACAACCTATCTGAGCTTACAGGCACCTTATACTGATTCAGCTTTATATAACACTTTTAACCACATTCTTCAGTTAAAAGCATTCGAAAACCCAAACCGCCGGTTCACGTTCGGGAAGCGTGTATACCTCGAAAACGAATTTGTCGAGGCGGCACATCCTGTTCCATACGGGCAGGCTGTTTACACCTATTCAAACCTCTACCTTGGCGGGGAAATATACCGCAGCGAGGGGAAATTCTGGAGCTGGAATGCATCGGCCCGGGTGGCGTTGTTGGGGCGGAATATGGGCGATGCCGTGTTAAAAGGGAGCATACATAAACCCCTCAGGATTTTTGGCGATACGACATACATTGTTGCCGAAGGCTGGTACAGTGATAAAAGGGCCCCGCTTTTTATCGAGCATTGGCAGGGTAATCATTTCAAATGGGAAAACCGGTTTAAAAAGCAGCACGAAATCGTGGTGAAGGGAAAAATTTCATATCCGCGAATTAAGCTGCATACGGGTGTAAATTTCGCCCTGCTTAGCAATTACATCTATTTTAACGAAAATGCCGTGCCCGATCAATATGCGAAAGAGTTTTCGGTATTCAGTTTCTGGATCAATAAAGATTTTCACCTCGGCCCGTTTTGCTGGTCGAATAAAGTGGTTGTACAGCAGGCAACCGACAATACCGCTTTACACTTGCCCTTGGCAAGTGCTTATTCATCGGCAACTTTTTCGGGGGTGCTTTTTAAAGTTATGAAGTATCAGCTTGGAGCCGAAATTTACTACCATACACCCTTTTATGCAGAAAGTTATCAACCGGCAACAACCAGTTTTTATCTTCAAAACGATCAGCTTATTGGCGGGTTCCCTTATGTAAATGTTTTTTTAAACGCGAAGCTTAAACGTACCAGCGCTTTTGTTATGTACCAGCATGCAAACAGTTGGATAAGTGCCGGGAATTACTTTGGGGCTGCGGGTTACCCGCTAAACAGGGCGGCATTAAGGTTTGGGTTTTTGTGGACTTTCTACGATTAAGAAATCATTATCAAATGCAATAATAATGTTTTTTAAAACCTTTTATTGGGGTTGATGGCTTTAATTTGCCGCCCCTAAGTTATTAACATTTGTAAAACAAGTTTGGAATAAATTTGTTGTAACCAAAACAAATGATTCCGTAATTTGGAAGAAAATAGATGTTGAACTAAACTATTTTAATTTGAAAAAGATTGTAATATTTATATCCCTTATTACCACAGCAGGACTTTTCCTGAGTTTGTTTTTTGTTGTCAGGAATGTAAAGCAAGACAATGTGGAAGGGATAAAAAGCCATAATAAAAACGAATTAAGGCGCATCCTTTCTGAAAAGGAACTGAAAGTTGTTGTCGACTATAATTCGACCAATTATTTTGTATACAAGGGCCACCCCATGGGTTTTCAGTATGAGCTTCTAAAAGCATTTTGCAACGAAAAAGGACTTGACCTGAAAATTTCTGTAAATAATAATTTAGAGCAAAGTATTGAAGGCCTTATTGAGGGAGAGTATGACCTAATTGCCCGGAATATGACCGTTACCGCCGAACGTAACCGCGAAATGGAGTTTGCCGAGTCGTGGGGGCTAACACGCCAGGTATTGGTACAGCGCAAACCGGTTAAAACAGCTTCATCGGGTAGTGGTGTGATAAACTACATTAGCGAACAAATACAACTTGGTGGGCAAACGGTTGTTGTACCTGAAAAATCGGTTTACAGCCAGCGGCTTCGGAGCCTTTCGAACGAAATTGGCAACCCGATTACTGTTGTTGAAGATTCGCTTAACGGCCCCGAACAACTGATTGCAAGGGTTGCCTCGGGTGAAATTGATTATACCGTTTGCGACGAAAACATTGGCAGGGTGCTTAGCCGGTTATACCCTTCTGTCGATATATCGATCCCGATTAGTTTTAACCAGAAGTATGCCTGGGCCATAAAAAAAGATGCGCCAAACTGGAAATCGTATTTAAACGAATGGATTAACGAATTTAAAAAAACATCGCATTACCGGATTATATACAACAAATACTTTTCCGATTTTTCGTACCAGTCGTTTGCCTTGAACGCATACAATACCATTAGTGGCGAACAAATTTCCGATTTCGATGAAATTATTAAGGAAATAGCCTCTTATTACCAGTGGGACTGGCGGTTAATTGCCTCTGTTGTTATGCAGGAATCGGGCTTTAATGCCGATGCTGAATCGTGGATGGGGGCTGCCGGACTTATGCAATTAATGCCCGGCACGGCCGAAATGTATAATGTTGACGACGTGAAAGCACCCCGTGAAAATATCCGGGGGGGTATTGAATATTTGTCGTGGATTGACGAAATCTTCCAGCCCCTGGTACCCGACAGGGCTGAACGGTTGAAATTTGTACTAGCCTCGTATAACGTTGGCATCGGACATGTGATGGATGCCCGCAAACTGGCCATGAAATACAACCACGACCCCTCGGTGTGGGATGGTAATGTTGAATTTTTTGTGCTGAACAAATCGTTGCCCAAATATTATTCCGACCCGGTTGTGCGCTGGGGCTATTGCCGGGGCAAAGAACCCGTGAACTACGTAGATAAAATTATTGATCGTTATCAGCATTACCGTAATACGCTTCCCGGCGAGCCAGATGTTGCTTTAGCAGCAAACTGAATTCGGCAATGATCATGGCTGTGGCGCCCCAAATTGTATACCCGTTAATTTTGTAACAAGGCGAAGGAATTTTTCCGCTGGTGGTGCTAAATGTCTCCACCATGCGGTGTTTCTCAATAAGGAAGTCGCTAACCGGTAAAGCAATTATTTCTTCCACCTCGTGTGTGTTTACCCGGAAAGGTTTGGTGTTGTTTATAAACCCGACTACCGGGTAAATAATAAAGTTGCTTACCGGTATGTATATTTCCGAAAGGTTCCCAATAATTTCAACGAAAGAAGGTAATATCCCCGTTTCTTCTTCCATTTCCCTAAGGGCCGTATATTGAACCGAAGTGTCGGATTTATCCTGCCGCCCGCCCGGAAAGCTGATTTGCCCCGGGTGGTGTTTTAATTTATTGCTGCGGCGGGTCAGGCAAAAATGCAGCATGCCCTTAGTTTCAAAAAGGCTAACCAAAACGGCACTTTTTTTAATACAGTCGTTCTTGTCGGGAACCGATATGGGCCTTCCGGCCGGGAGCATTGTCGTGTGCGCTTTTTCCCCGGGCAATTTTTGTTTTAAAGCATGTATTATGTCGTCTTTTTTGAATTGCTTCATAAACACAATTGTTCATCATTCAACAGCAATGGCTTCGACAGGTGAAATTTTTGAAATGAAAAAAGAGGGTATAATTATAAACGCTGTAATGGCGATTAATGTTCCGGCGTTGAGCAGAAAAATATAGAAAATGTTGAAGTTTACAGGTACAACATCGATGTAATACGAAACCGGATCGAGTTTTAACACACCCGTAAAATGCTGCAACAGGCAAAGCCCTATACCGAAAATATTTCCCCACAACAAGCCCCTTAACGAAAGGAAAGACGAGAGGTAAATAAACACTTTACGTACCCTTAGGTTTGGGTATCCCAGGGCTTTTAATATTCCAATCATTCGTGTGCGCTCAATAATAATGATGAGTACACCCGAAATCATGTTAATACCGGCCACGGCAACCATCAGTACCAGCAAAACCCATACGTTCATGTCGAGTACCGATAACCAGTCGAACAACATGGGGTATTTGGCTTCGATACTGTAAGCCCGTAACATGGTGTTTTCGTTTGCTTCGTTAAGGGTTATCTCCCGCAAAAACGGGTATACTTCATTTAACCGGTTAAAGTCGTCAATTTGTATCTCGTAACCGCTTATTTCGTTTTGGCTCCACCCGTTTAAACGCTGCACATGCCTGAGGTCGCCAACAATAAATATCTCGTCAAACTCTTCGAGGCCGGTACTATAAATGCCCGAAATGTTAAATTTGCGGCTACGTGGGGTGATTGCACCTTCGTTGTAAAAAAAGCAGTACAGGGGGCTTCCGGTTTCAATTTTTAGCAACCGGGCCATTTTTTCCGATACAATTACATCGTCGGTGCGTTTGTTGGTATTCGTTGCCGGTACTTCGCCTTCAACCATGTTTTTGGAAAAGAAGTCCCAATTATAATTTTCCCCAACGCCTTTTAACACCATGCCGTGAATGTCGGTATCGGTTTTAATGAGGCCGGGTTTGGTCGCAAAAAACTGAATGTGTTTCACATGCGGTACAGAAGCGCTTTTTTTGATAATAACAGAATCGATTTCAACAGGAATGGTTTCAAATGAATAATTAGAATCGTAGTTTACAAGTTGAAAATGTGAGCCAAATCCAATTACTTTTTCCCTTATTTCTTTTTTAAAGCCCACCAGTACCGATACGGAAATGATCATAACGGCCAGCCCCAGTGAAATACTTCCTACCGCGATGGTTACAAACCGGTTCGAAACGCCTTTGTCCTTGCCTTTTCCCGTGAATATTTTTCTTGCTATGAAAAGTTCGGTATTCAAATTCAATTTTTTTTGTAAAAATACATTTATTTCGAACGATTCCGATGCAGCCTTACATGGGAACATCGGGTTGTTTGGGGTGGTAATTCTTGTTAATTACCGGGAGAAGGACAATGCAAATGGCACCGGTAATGATAACCATTATATTCATGCTGGAGTGGGCAAGAAGGGCAAAAATTTTACCGTTTACGCTTTCAATTCCATACAGGTAAAGCGACTTTTCGACCATAAAGTGCCATGCGCCAATTCCTCCCTGCACGGGGGCTACCATGCCAAAACTGGCCATTACAAAAGTGGTTAAACCGGCCAAAGGCCCCAGGTGGCTTGTAAAACCGAAGCTGAAGAACACCAGGTACAGCATTAAAAAATACATGGACCATATAAAAAACGTGTGTGCAATGTAGGCTTTGTAGCGGCGCATAGTAAGTACCGATTTAATGCCATCGGTAAAGTCCGTTATGATTTCTTCCAGTTTGTTCTTTTTCCCTTTTTTCTTCGATAGTTTAATGTAAACAATTATGCCCAGTATAATGGCAATAAAACCACCCCATAACCACGGTGAACGAACAATGGTCCTTATGTTTTCAACAACACCCGGGTTTTGTTTCCCGAATTCAATCACCTTATCCATTTCAACAATCGAAACGGTTAACAGGAGTAAAAAGAGCATAATTATGTCAACAATGCGTTCGGTTACAACCGTTCCAAACAATTTGGAAAACGGGATTTTTTCATATTTTGAAAGTAGGCCGCACCGTGCAAATTCACCCATGCGGGGCAAAAGCAGGTTCATAAAGTACGATGCTATTACGGCTATAAATGTATTCGCGGTCCGGGGGTGTTCGCCCAGTGGTTCCAGGGCAATTTTCCAGCGCAGTGTTCGGCTTATGTGGCTTAATAACCCAACAAACAGCGAGAGGACAACCCAGCGGTAGTCTACATCGTGTTTAAGTGTGTTGAGAATCTGGGAAAAATCCTGTCCGCGATATACCAGCCAGAACAAAAAAACACCCAGCAATGTGAATGCTAAATATTTGAGAATATTAAGAATCTTTTTTCGCAAAACGGTATATTTAAATTTTGCTTTATTAACTTTGTGCAAACAAAAATAAGCAATTGTTTTGTTTGACAAAGCAATACTTTTTTAAACATAAATATTTATCATGAGCGACCCTGACCCTTATGACAGTTGTAAAGCCAAAGAAAAAACTTGGCCAGCATTTTCTTACGGACCTTTCGATTGCCCGTAGAATTGTTGACTGCCTTCCGGCCAAAACAACCAATGTGTTGGAAATTGGCCCGGGAATGGGCGTACTAACTCAATTTCTTCTCCAAAATCGGGCGTTAAACGTACTTGCCATTGATGTTGACCGTGAGTCGGTTGCATATCTTGAAAATAAATTCCCGGAGCATTCGCAAAAAATTTTACACGGCGATTTTTTAAAAGCTGAAATATCAACTTTTTTCCAGGGAGAACCATTTTTTATCATTGGTAATTTCCCGTACAATATTTCTTCCCAAATACTATTCAGGGTACTCGATCAAAAAGGGCTCATCACCGGTGTAACAGGCATGTTTCAAAAAGAGGTGGCACAGCGCATCGCATCGCCCCCGGGTTCGAAAGTTTATGGTATTTTGAGTGTACTTGTACAGGCATATTATAATGTTGAATACCTTTTTACCGTTCACGAGCATGTTTTTTCGCCCCCGCCGGCTGTGAAATCGGCCGTAATTTCACTTACCCGGAACGATGTTACCGGGTTAGGATGCGATGAAAAAATGTTCGCAAGGGTGGTAAAAATGGCTTTTAACCAGCGTAGGAAAATGTTAAGGAACAGCATAAAACCATTACTACAGGATGACGGGTTCTCGCATCCTTTTTTAGAGCGGCGGCCCGAGCAACTTTCTGTTAAAGAATTTGTTGAGTTAACCAATGCAGTGTCCAACTTTTAAAATTAGTGCTTATGCCGTTCGAATTAACAAAAGATTTCATTGAAGAAATAAAAGAGCTGATTGAAATTGGCGATAATCAGCGTATTATCGGAACAGTTACCGAACTTCACCCGGCCGATATTGCTGAAATTATGGAGGCTTTATCGATGGAAGAAGCAAAATACCTGTACCTTTTGCTCGAAGGGGATCTTGCTTCCGACGTGTTGGTTGAAATACCCGAAGACGACCGGAAACGTTTTCTGGCCGAGTTGCCTTCCGAAATTATTGCACGGCAGTACATCGAATACATGGACACCGATGATGCGGCCGATGTTATTGGCGAGTTACCTTCGGATAAAAAAGATGAGGTAATATCATTTATAGGTGACGAAGAACATGCCGATGAAATTAAAACACTGCTGGCTTACGACGAAGACTCGGCAGGGGGGATAATGGGTGCTGAACTTGTAGCCGTTAACGAAAACTGGAATGTTCAAATATGCCTGAAAGAAATTGGCAGACAGGCACAGGAAATCGATGAAATCTATTACGTTTACGTTGTTGATGATAAAAACCACCTCAAAGGCGTTTTGTCGTTAAAGAAACTGATACAATATTCAACCCAAACACCCATCTCGAAAATTTACAACAAAGAAGTGATATCGATACATACCAGTGCACACCGTGAAGAGGTTGCACAAAAAATGGAAAAATACGACCTTGTGGCCCTGCCTGTTGTTGATGATGATGGGTGCCTGAAAGGGCGCATTACCATTGATGATGTGGTTGATATTATACGTGAAGAAGCCGAAAAAGACTACCAAATGGTATCGGGTATCACCGGCGATGTTGAAATGTCGGACAGTGTTTTGAATATTACGCGCGCACGGTTGCCCTGGTTGTTGATTGGTTTGATAGGTGGCATACTTGGGGCATTTGTTATTTCGGGAAATGAGCAATCGCTTGAACGTATCCCCAATATGATATTCTTTATCCCGCTTATTGGGGCTATGGCCGGTAACGTTGGGGTGCAGTCATCGTCAATTGTGGTACAAGGGCTTGCCAGCGGCGTAAACGATTTCCAGAGCATTAGCCGTAAATTGCTGAAAGAGCTGGGTGTGGCGCTTATTGTTGCTTTTGTGCTTTCGGGTTTGATTTTAATTTTTAACCTTATTTTCGACATTGGCAATTCGGGGCATTCTCTTGCGTACATCGTTAGTTTTTCGCTTTTTGTAGTGGTGATTTTTGCATCGCTGTTCGGGACATTTATGCCTTTATTTCTTAACAAAATGAAGTTTGACCCGGCCCTGGCAACCGGCCCTTTTATTACGACCATGAACGATATTTTGGGGCTACTGGTTTATATGGTTATAGGAAAATTTCTTTTTTAAACCTTGTCCAATATGTTTGTTGTTTTTGAAAGTGCTGTAATTCAAGTTGTTTGTAAGCTTGTATGAAAAGATTTTTTTTCAGGTTTTCTTTTTTGAAACTTGCAAAATCATTGGTATTTTCAAGGCAAATTTTTAGAAATTTGCATTATATTAAACCACTCAGGAAAAATCAATCAATACACAATATAAAACCAGCTTTAAATGAGTGACTTAAAAAAAATTCAATCGGCTCTGATTTCTGTATACCATAAAGAGCGTGTTGATGAAATTGTAAAAAAACTGCAACAATTTGGCGTTAAAATTTTGTCGACAGGCGGAACGAAAAATTTTATCGAAAAAATGGGTGTTGAGGTTACAGCCGTTGAAGAACTGACAAGCTATCCTTCAATTTTGGGAGGCCGGGTAAAAACGTTGCATCCGAAGGTTTTCGGGGGAATATTGTCGCGCCGTGAAAACGAGGGAGATGTAGCACAATTACTAGAATATGCTATCCCTGAAATTGATTTGGTGATTGTCGATTTATACCCTTTTGAAGATACCGTAACATCGGGGGCTGAAGAATCCGAAATTATCGAAAAAATCGATATTGGCGGTATTGCACTTATACGGGCAGCAGCAAAAAATTTCAACGATGTTGCCATCGTTCCTTCGCGCGGTGATTACGACCGGCTGCTTGCCCTGCTTGATGAAAAAGAAGGTCATACATCGCTGGCCGACAGGAAGGAACTGGCCCGGAAAGCCTTTTCTGTTTCATCGCATTACGACAGTGCAATTTTTAATTATTTTAATCAGAACAACGACGATATGCTGCGTGTGAGCCACAACCAAAGCAAGGTGTTGCGGTATGGCGAGAACCCCCATCAGCGTGGTGTGTTTTTTGGTCGTTTCGACGATATGTTCGAAAAAATCCACGGCAAAGAGATTTCGTACAACAACTTACTCGATATCGATTCGGCCATTAACCTGATAGATGAATTTAGCGAAACGACATTTGGCATATTAAAACATAACAATGCCTGCGGTTGTGCTTCCCGCCCCAATTTGGCCGATGCCTGGAAAGAAGCGCTGGCGGGTGATCCCGTTTCGGCATTTGGCGGGATTCTTGTTACCAATGAAAAAATTGATACCGGAACAGCAGCCGAGATACACAAACTCTTTTTTGAAGTGATCATTGCCCCGGGTTACGATCCCGGTGCACTTGAAATATTGAGGCAGAAAAAGAACCGCATTATTCTTGTACGCAAAGAGGTGGGGTTGCCCAAAGTGCAATACCGCACGGTGCTGAATGGTGTTTTGTACCAGGACCGCGACCTGAAACAGGAAAAGCCCGAAGAGCTAAAAACGGTTACTGTTGCTAAACCCACCGATGACCAGGTTTCGGATTTGCTTTTTGCCAACAAACTGGTGAAACAGTCAAAATCGAATACCATTGTACTGGCACGCAACAAACAGCTATTGGCCAGCGGGGTTGGTGAAACATCGCGTGTCGATGCCCTGAAACATGCCATTGAAAAAGCCGAAAGCTTTGGTTTCGACCTGAAAGGTGCCGTTATGTCATCCGATGCTTTTTTCCCGTTTGCCGACTGTGTTGAAATTGCATACGGCGTTGGTATCGAATGTGTAATCCAGCCCGGTGGTTCAATTCGCGATCAGGATTCAATCGATTTTTGCAACGATCACAACATGGCCATGGTATTTACCGGAACACGTCACTTTAAACATTAAAAGAAAATATGGGATTATTCTCGTTTTTAACCCAGGAAGTGGCAGTTGATTTAGGAACTGCCAACACCATAATTATTTACAACGATAAAATTGTGGTGGACGAACCATCCATTGTAACCATCGACCTGAAAACCGATAAAATGGTTGCCATAGGCGAAAAAGCCCGTCAAATGCAGGGCAAAACCCATTCAAACCTGAAAACAATCAGGCCTTTGCGCGATGGTGTAATAGCCGATTTTAACGCAGCCGAGCAGATGATAAGGGGGATGATTAAACTGATTAACACCGGTAACCGTTTGTTCCCGCCTGCCCTTAAAATGGTGGTTTGCATACCTTCGGGAAGTACCGAGGTTGAATTACGTGCGGTACGCGACTCATCGGAACACGCCGGGGCCAGGGAGGTATACCTCATATACGAACCCATGGCAGCAGCTATTGGAATTGGTATTGATGTTGAAGCCCCGGAAGGCAACATGATTATTGATATTGGCGGGGGTACAACCGAAATTGCCGTAATCTCGCTTGGCGGTATCGTTACCAATAAATCGATCAGGATTGCCGGTGATGATCTCACTTCGGACATTATGGAGTACATGCGCCATCAGCATAACATAAAAGTTGGCGAACGTACGGCCGAAGAGATTAAAATAAACGTGGGGGCGGCTTTGTCGGAACTTGATGACCCGCCGGCCGATTTTATTGTGCAGGGGCCAAACCAAATGACAGCCCTGCCTGTTGAGGTGCCGGTATCGTACCAGGAAATTGCCCATTGCCTTGATAAGAGTATTTCGAAAATTGAAGCAGCCGTACTAAATGCACTTGAACAAACCCCGCCCGAACTTTATGCCGACATTGTACATAAAGGGATATACCTTGCCGGTGGTGGCGCCTTGTTGCGTGGCCTCGACAAACGGCTTTCCGAAAAAATAAACATCCAGTTCCATATTGCCGAAGACCCCCTGAGGGCTGTGGCACGAGGAACCGGTATTGCATTAAAAAATGTCGATAAATTTTCATTCCTTATCAGGTAAACGATAAGGATTTTTTTTTGAAAAATGAGAAACTTACTCAACTTTTTATACAGGTATCACGCGTTTATACTTTTCCTGTTGCTTGAGTTTTTGTGTTTCACATTTATTGTGAGGTACAGCAACTTTCAGCGGGTAAGGGTTCTCAATTCGTCGAACAGGGTAAGTGGTTGGATTTATAAGAATTATCAGTCGGTAGAGGAGTTTTTTGCTTTACGCAGAATTAACGACCAGTTAGCAGCCGATAATGCAAATTTGCGCAGCAGTTTATTGTCCCTTCGTGAAACCTGCGATACGTTATTGTTTCCTGCAAGCCGCGACAGTAACAGTCTTTATAGTTTAATACCGGCAAAAGTAATTCACAATTCGGTAAACAAGCAGTATAATTACATTACACTAAACAAAGGTTCAAACCACGGCATTAAACCCGATATGGGCATTGTTTCCCCCGAAGGAATCGTGGGTGTGGTTATTAACGTGAGTAAAAATTATGCTACAGCCCTTTCTGTGTTAAACAGCCGCTGGTCGGTTAATGCTAAACTGGCCAAAACAAACCATTTTGGCCCCTTGTACTGGGAGGGTGTAAACCCGTATGTTGCGGTGTTAAACGAAATACCTTACCATGTTGAAGTTGAACCCAACGATGAGGTAATAACCAGCGGTTTCTCAACGTTGTTCCCCGAGGGTATATTAATAGGTAAAGTTTTAAGGGTTGAACATGAAAAGGGCAATAATTTTCAAAAAATATGGGTACAGCTATCAACCGATTTTAAAGGGCTTAGTTATGTTTACCTGATTGATAACAAAGGAAAATATGAGCGTGACGATATTGAAAACATGATCAGTGATGAATAAAAAACCCGCATGGTATATTCTCTTGTTTGTCGTGGTTGTTTTACTGCAGGTATTGTTTGTAAACAACCTTCAGGTTAGTGGCTTCATTAACCCGTACTTTTACGTCCTGTTCATTATGTTGCTGCCTGTGAGTGTGTCGCGTACGGTTCTGTTGTTGCTCGGGTTTGTATTGGGCATTACCATCGATATTTTTTCAAGCACACCGGGCATTCATGCATCTGCCACAGTGCTTGTTGCTTTCATCAGGCCTTTTATGATCGACACATCGAACCTTGAAGATCAGGACAAAGGGATGATTCCTTCGCTTCAGAATTTTGGTTTTCGTTGGTTTCTTAAATATGCGGCTGTTCTTATATTGGTTCATCACTTCTTTTTGTTTTTTGTCGAAATGTTTTCTTTTAACGGTTTTTTATATACCTTTTTGCGGAGTATTTTAAGTTCTGTTTTTACATTGATTTTAATTGTTATCAGTCAATTTATAATTTTTAGGAAATAGCCCTGGTGGACAGTAACTCGAAGCAAAAAAATATTATAATCCTGTTGTTTCTGATTATAGGTTTTGTGTTCATCATAAGACTTTTCAGCTTACAGGTTTTAAACAAAACGTACAAGCACAGTGCAACAAAAAACGTATTGCGTGAGGTTATTGAGTTTCCGTCACGGGGATTGATATACGATCGTCACGGTGAATTGCTGGTGTACAACCAGGCTTCGTACGATTTATTGATTACACCCCGTGAAACGACCGAATTCGATACGACCCTGCTTTGTTCGTTGCTTGATATTAATAAAGAAAATTTCATCAAAGAAATCAAAAAGGCCCGAAACTATTCCCGTTATCGCCCCTCTATTGTGGTTAAGCAAATCTCGCCCGACAAATATGCCCTTTTGCAGGAAAAGATGTACAAGTTTCCCGGTTTTTATTTCCACACACGTACACTCCGGAGCTACAAGCATAGCATTGCGGCCCATGTTTTGGGCTACGTTAGCGAAGTAAACAATTCGGCAATACGAAACGATCATTATTACAGGCCTGGCGATTACATTGGAATAACAGGCATTGAACAGGCTTACGAAAAAGAGTTAAGGGGCGAAAAAGGGGTCAGGTTTTTCCTTGTCGATGTTCATAACCGTGTAATGGGGTCATACGAAAACGGAAGGCTCGATACCAGCTCGGTTAAAGGTAAAAATATTTATACAACAATCGACTGGCAGTTGCAAAGTTACGGCGAAGAGCTGATGGGTAACAAGGCTGGCAGTATTGTTGCCATTGAACCATCTACTGGCGAGATTCTGACAATGGTAAGTTCTCCCTCGTACAACCCGGAGCAACTGGTTGGACGTAAACGCATTAAGAATTATCCACGGCTTGTTGCCGATACACTTTTGCCTTTGTTCAACAGGGCAATACGGGCACAATATCCTCCGGGTTCCACCTTTAAAATGGTGCATGCCTTAATTGGGTTGCATGAAAATATAATTACACCAAATACCCGGTTTCATTGTGCCATGGGTTACCACGTGGGCAATTTTTCAATGGGGTGCCACCATAACCGCGATTTTAAACTTTCGGGCTCTATTGCCCAATCGTGCAATGCCTATTATGCTAATGTTTTCAGGTATATTCTCGATGCCCCAAAATTTGGTGGCACAAAAAAAGGTTACGAAGCATGGCGTGAACATGTTGTGAGTTTTGGCTTTTCGAAAAAAGTGACACCCGAACTGAAAAACGAATTGAAAGGTTTTATTCCTACATCAGACTATTTTCAGAACAACCTTTTTAAATATTCAAGGTGGAGGTCGTTGCCCATTGTTTCTTTGGCCATAGGACAGGGCGAAATATTAACCACACCGGTTCAAATGGCAAACTATGCAGCAGTTCTGGCTAACCGTGGTTACTTTATTATGCCGCATTTTATGAAATTGGTTGAGGACGGGGATATTAACCCCGCATTCAAAGAAAAGCATTACACAACCATCGACACTGTTCACTTTGAAAAAATTGTCGAAGGTATGGAGTGGGTGATGGATGAAAAAAAGGAAGGTACTGCAACAATTGCACGTATACCGGGCATTACCATGTGCGGTAAAACCGGTACGGCCGAAAACCCCCATGGCCCCGAGCACTCTACTTTTATCGCGTTTGCCCCCAAAGAAAACCCGGTTATTGCCATTGCTGTTTATGTCGAAAAGGGGAAATGGGGAAGTCTGTATGCTGCTCCCATTGCCAGCTTGTTAGTTGAAAAATACATTTCGGGAAAGATACAGGATTCAAGAAAAAAACTCGAAGAACAGATGAAAGCGGCAAACTTGTTGTATCCCGACAAACCAAATTTTATTAGCTATTCAGAATGAGACGAAGGCAAAACATATGGACAAAAATTGACCTGGCAACTGTTTTTATTTTTTTGCTGCTGGTTTTTATGGGGTGGTTGAATATTTATTCATCGGCATACAGCGGGGCCGGCAGTAGCTTGTTCGACCTGTCGCAACGTTATGGCAAACAGCTTTTATGGATAATGTTCAGCCTGGTTATTGCTGTTGTAGTACTGAATATCGACAGCAAATTTTTTGTCACTTTCTCGTACCCGATTTACGGCTTTTTTGTTCTTCTTCTGTTTGTTGTGTTGCTGGTTGGAAAAGAAATTAACGGGGCAAAATCGTGGTTTGTTGTTGGCAGTTTTGCTTTTCAGCCTTCCGAGTTTGCCAAATTTGGAACGGCATTGGCTGTTTCGAAACTTATAAGTTCATACAATTTTAGTTTTTCAAATTGGAAATCGGGGCTGAGAGTGATGGCGCTGGTGTTTTTGCCTGTATCGCTAATTATCCTTCAAAACGACCTCGGTTCTGCCTTGGTTTATATGATATTTATAATACCAATGTTTCGGGCCGGGCTATCGGGTTTGATCCTGTTTTTCGTGGTTTTTTTCATAACGCTTTTCGTGTTTTCATTAATTCTTAACCCGTTAACACTGATTGTAGCATTGCTGGCCCTGGCATTTATTGTTTACCTCGCCATGAAAAAAAGCTGGCGATCGCTGCTTGTCGGTTTGTTGGTTTTTGGTGGGTCTTCGCTGCTTGTCTGGTTGATCCTGTTGCTAGCGGGCAAAGATTTTCCCGGGTTGTATTACATATTTTTCAGGGCATCAATTCTTTCGGCCGTTGTTTTGTTTTTCGTGTCGCAATATAAGCGAAACCCCCAGTTGTCGCTGATAACCCTTGTTTTTGCTTTTTCGGTACTGTTTTCTTTTTCGGTCGATTTCGGTTTTAACAATGTGCTGGGGCACCATCATCGTGCAAGGATCAATAACCTTTTAGGCCTTGAATTTGATCCCCTTGGGGCCGGATACAATGTAAACCAGTCGAAAATTGCTATCGGATCAGGCGGATTTAGCGGTAAAGGCTTTTTGCAGGGCACCCAAACCAAATACGATTTTGTACCTGAACAGAGTACCGATTTTATTTTTTGCACCGTGGGCGAAGAGTGGGGCTTTATTGGTACATTGGTGGTTGTTACATTATTTTTATTTTTAATAATCCGGATCATTATCCTGGCCGAGCGCCAGCGTTCGGTATTTAGCCGTATTTATGGCTATGCCGTGGCTTCAATTCTGTTTTTTCATTTTGCTGTAAATATTGGCATGACCATAGGGCTTGCCCCGGTAATTGGTATCCCGTTGCCCTTTTTTAGTTATGGCGGGTCGTCGCTATGGTTTTTCACTATAATGTTGTTTGTTTTTTTGCGTTTAGACATCAACCGCTTAGACCAGCTTCATTAAGCTACGTGTTCAAACATGATACTTTCCCTTTTTTAATCGGGCATTTTTCATTATATTTATGATCGGAAAATTATTGTGAATCTTTCCGATCACTTGTGATTCAGACGTTTTTAAACGAACTTGGATCTTGTTTAAGCAATCAGTCCTCTTAATGCTTTTTCTTAGTGGAGGTTTTGAAAAGGAATAATGCAACGCATTAAATTCCATTACCTCATCCCCTTCGCAGGCATTGGGCAAAATGTGATCGGATCAAAATTACTTGCTAATGAAGTATCATTCTTACACACTGTACAATTTCATGAAAATGCCGCAGGTTGAAAAACTCACGGCAAGTCAACAACGCGATATTGAGGTTGTTGGTAATGTTTTGCCTTTTAAGGCAAGTAGTTATGTGGTTGATAAACTCATCGATTGGGATAACTTTGAAGATGACCCGTTTTTCATCTTAAGTTTTCCACAACGAGAGATGCTTACATCGAAAAACTATGCAGAAATTGATGATATCTTAAAACGCGAAGGAAAATCGGAAGCATTAAAACGTAAAGTTGAAGAAATACGCTTATCGTTAAACCCAAATTCAAGCGGGCAAAGTCATAATGTACCCAAATTTGAAGGAAATTCACTAAAAGGGGTGCAGCACAAATACGATGAGACGATGTTGTTTTTTCCGGTTGAAGGGCAAACCTGCCATGCTTTTTGTACTTTCTGTTTCCGTTGGCCGCAGTTTACTTTAAAAGAAGTTAAATTTTCGTTGCGCGATACAAATCCAATGATTGGTTACCTGAAAGACCATCCCGAGATTCAGGATGTGCTTATTACCGGCGGCGATCCCGGTATTATGAAAACAAAGATTTTTGAAAAATATTTCAGGGAGCTGACAGAATCGGGTATTTCGCACTTGCATACCATACGTATAGGTACCAAGGCTCTTACATACTGGCCCCAGCGTTTTACTACCGACGACGATGCCGATGACTTGCTGCGTTTGTTCGAAAATACCGTAAAGAAGGGAATCAATATCAGCATCATGGCACACTTTAACCATCCCCGGGCACTGGAAACCCCCGAGGTTGAGACAGCCATAAAGCGTTTGCTTTCGGCGGGTGTACAAATCAGGTCACAGTCGCCGGTGTTGAAACATATAAACGATTCGAGCGATGTTTGGGCCACCATGTGGCGGAAACAGGTTGATATGGGCATTATTCCTTATTACATGTTTATTGCCCGCGATACAGGGGCGAGGGAGTATTTTGCTGTTTCGCTCGAAGATGCTTTCAATATTTATACCGATGCCTACCGCAATGTGAGCGGTTTGTGCCGTACCGTGCGTGGGCCAAGCATGTCGTGCGATCCCGGTAAAGTCAACATCATTGGTTTAACCGAGGTGCAGGGTGAGAAAGTATTTGTTTTGCGATTTATCCAAGGCAGAAATTCCGACTGGGTAAACCAAACTTTCTTTGCAAAATATAACCCAAATGCATACTGGATTTCAGACCTTGAACCGGCATTTGGCGAAAAGGAATTCTTTTTCACAAAAGAACTTCAGGAAATGTATAAAGGGTAATAACCCATCTGCTATTTAGATGGCAAGTGGAGGCTGTTTCTCACCTTTTTTGAGCAATCGGCCTCCATTTGTTTTTATCAGCTTTATAATCATTGGCAAAAGCCATTGCTTCATCCAGAAATGCGGAAGCATGTTTTTTAAATGCTCCGTATTTTTTTTCAAGCAGCCCGGTTACCTCAACCGATTGGTCGGGCATCGACGAACGCAGTGACATGATGTACAGCGAATCCCTGATGCCGTTTATTTGCGCATACGACAACAGCCTTTTGTGTTGAATAAGATAGGCTAAAAAGCCTTGTACCCTTTCGGGCAGGTACTGATAATTTTTCAGAAAAATGGCGTGGATATCTTTTGTATACCAGTGCAATGGAACCGGTGAATAATTATCCCAGTTGGCCGCCAGAAAATGGTCGATGAACAAATCGGCAACAATGCCTGAATAACGTTTATAAACAGGCCTTATCAATTCCCTTATTTCCTGCCAATGGCAGTTCGAGTCGGTGAAATAATCGATTGCACGGTGAAAGCGTATCCCTTTTTGAATTTCAACCGGATAATCGAGATATTTTTTTCCCTTAACATAGTCGCCAATGAAATTACCAACGATTACAAGTTCATCGTTCCCCGATAAAAATATGTGTCCCAGGTAGTTCACAAAATATTGCAATTAAATTTTCAGGGTTTTTGGTTTTTTATATCTCCTTTCAAGCCTGGCTTTCGAAATGGTCATTGTTAACACGCCAATAATTGATAAAAGTCCGCCGGCCAATTGAATGTTGCTTGGAAAAATACCAAAGTAGATAAATGTACCAACCAATACAAACAATCCTTTCAGGCCCTGAATGACCGATGACCTTGAGGCTTCGATGTGTTTAAAGGAATAATAGACAAATAAAATGCCGAGGAATGGTCCCAGTATTGCTCCGGCAACAATGTTTTTTAGTGCCGAAAACGGAATGGCTAATTCTTTTCCTGATGAAATAAAAAATATTGTTGAAAATAGAAACAGGAAAAAAGTTCGGTTGAAATTCACCAGCGAGGGGTTGAACTTGTGTATAGTCCTTTTTGCACAAATTGAGGTAAAAGCGGCAAGAAATGTGTTGATCAGAACGAGCCCGGTGCCGGGAATAAAAAATTCCCTGAACGAACTTCCGCCTTTATAACCAACAGCAAAGGCACCGCCAATGGTTATTATTACTCCAATCGATTCAATTAGTGTGAATTTTTCTTTCAGCATAATAACACCCAGCAGTACCAGGAAAACAACAAACATGTTTCCAAGAAACGATGTTACCGATGGGTCGGGGATGGTGCGTATGCTTAAGAAAAATGTTACGGTAGTAGCTATTTCGAGGAACCCAAGAATAAAAAAAGGCCGGTATTCCCTGAATTTTAGTTTTTTTAATAACCGGAACGAACCGTTAATCCAGTTGAATGTGCCGGTTAAAACGAACCCGATTGCAAACCAGTAAAACCAGAATTGTGCCAACGATATTTGGTTCATTGCTGCTTTACTGAAAATGTAAACATTGGCAAATCCAATGGTCGCCAAAAGCGCAAACAGGTAACCTTTATTTTGTTCAGAAAGAAGTTTGAACATGCTTTTTTCCGGATTTAACTTCTTTGATTATAATTATGATTTGATGCCAAAAGTACAATAAACGATAACACGTAAGTGTATAATTTGTCACAAAAGGTCTTTAACCTGTACTATTCATAAATTCATTGTTGTCCGGTAAACCGGAATAGTTATAAATTTATTCTTTTAACGTTCAGTTAATCAGTATCTGTATTTTGCATTTTCAAAAGTAAGCCCCCTCCATCTGGGGGAATAGCGAATTTTGATATTTCGTTTTGTTTT
>JAIOZY010000092.1 GCA_021740385.1 Prolixibacteraceae bacterium
ATGCAACAAGCTTTTTTACTTTTCCTGTTGGTTCCAAATTTGATAATTTTTTAAATGGTTCCATATCCATACAATTGAAACGTTAAAAAGTATCAATCCGTGAGGACCATTTTCTTCGTATCAATGATTTGCCCGTCGGCAATCAGCGCGTAAAGGTACATGCCGGGTTCCAGTTCGTTGCCTTTAATGGCAATGCTGCCTTCACCCTTCTGATGCAAACCGATGCTTTTTAGTTGCATGTCCAACTCTCGTTTAAACTGGTTCAAAGAATAGTAAAGAAGTAAAACTTATTGTTTTATTTCGTAACAATGCTTAATTCATCAACCCTTTCTGCTATTTCATTTGCAGTAGGATAAACAATGTTTTTAACTTCTTCAATTTCCTTGTTGTAATACGAGACTTCGATGATTGTATTCAATTTATTAACAAATACGCCAGGGGGGAGGCAATTGGCAAACCACCAGGTACCTTCAATTTCATCCGAAGTTCCGTTTTCAAATAAACATGCCACGTTACGTCTTCGTTCTTCCATCGCATTGATAGCGCTTTCCCGTGATTTAAAAACACTTACTGCGATTACTTTTTGTGCTTTACTGCTATAGCGTAAAGAAACAAGATGACACGAATCTGCATTAAAGTTTTCAGTCACATAATCGGAAATGTTATTAATGGTATCGTTTTCCCAAAAACTTTCAATATTGTTCAATGACAGTTCTGATATTTTTTCAGGCGGGAAGTATTTCTCGTTTTCCTCATCTTCACAATTAGTAAAAAAAACGGGAAGGATTAGCAGTAAAATAAATATAAATTGTTTTTTCATTTTCAGATTACTAATTGAATACGATATTTTCTTTTTCGACAAATATCTGGCCTATCCAAATTCGTCCATCATCCTGGTTAAGGTTTAAAGTGACAGGTTTGAAGAAACCCATACTTTCATATCTCAATTTCACGCTAAATGTACCTTTGTCGAATTTGGTCCGGTACGACGAGGTATAGGTAAAAGATATTTTACTATTGCCTTTTAGAACAGATAAGTCGTCTAACGACAACTCATTACATCCCTGTGAAGTGCTATAGTTTGCCGAATAATGAACGTCTCTGGTTTTATCCGACAAACCCAATCCGCCTGTATAACAATTAAAACGGGATACTCCCATTTTTCTCGGATCAGGAACATAATAGTTGATATCGTCGAGATTCTCAAGGGTTAAAACGCAGGTAACGGATGAGTCGCTATATGAATTGACATAAACAGTATCGATTTTACAGGTAATTCCGTGTTTCAGTAAATTGTTCTTTTCTAAACACTCAATGATCCTGTAATCGTTTGCCGAATCTTTGTAATGCTTTATTTCCATAAAATCACTCTCAAAATAGGGGTATGACCTACAGGAAATATAAGGCAAATCGGGAATCTTATTAAAGATAACCGGCCATATAATTCCGCCATAAATTTTTTCTTCATTCACATACAGGTTGAATTCCATAACAGGGTTAACCGAATCGCCGGTATCAACATTAAGATTCACCTTCTCTTTAAGGAAGAGAACACATGTTGAACTGTCGTAAAAAAGAATGTTGTTTCCTTTTATTACGGTACCATCTGAAAATTCAATGGAAAAGCAGGAGTTTTCGTTGTCAATGTCCTTTTCGCACGACAGGAATAAAAATAATGTAAAAAGGCTAAAAACATATATATTTGTTTTCATAGAATTTCATATTTAAGTTATTTGTTCTTTTCATAATACAAACAAAGGTTTTGGCATATCTTTCTGCCAGATAGTTGCTTTTTGTATAGCATTATCAGTTGTGTACAAGATTTCTTTAGCCTTTGAATATTTTGCATTCACAATAACAAGTACATTATTCCTAACATAACTAATACTAAGAATATCGTCAAACTTACTTCCAAAAGCAACATCACCAACTTTGAATTCTTCTGTAGTTAAACGAGGAGGTTTAGAAAAATTTGAAATAACATTTAAATACTCAACCAAAGCTAATTGAGCCTCCTCTACATTTGGAAATATTTTCAAATGCAAATATCCTCTTTTTAATGTGTCCTTCTCATTCAGTGCTATTCTAAAACGCACAAATGTTTCTGTTGAGCTATATCTCATAGACATCTCATTTGTTGAAATGAATTGAGGCGGAATTTCAATTTTAGTTTTAATATCACCATCCTTCCCATTCCAGTTTTCATAATTGTAATTATCTGTTATTTGAGCCATTGTATTGATAAAAAAACAAAAACAAATAATTACAACATAAAATATCTTTTTTTTCATATTCTTTAAATTTTGAATATTATTCAACATAAATACCATTGGTGTTGAAATAACCACAGTCATAAGGATCACCACAATCAATAATATAAAGATGGTTGTATTTAGTCCAGTTATCGATTAAATGTCCCAGATAAGAAGATTCTGCAATGTTACAGGGAAGTTCCCATGCGCTTCCACCTGTATTATCTCCACAGGAAGGATTTGAGTTACTAACATTATCAGGATTCATATCCATATCGTATCTTAGGGTAGCATCCCAAATATAATTATTTCCATTTTCAGCAAAAGCATGATAACCAAACCCTCCGGTTCGACAATCATCTCCTATAGATGGTGTACTAAATGTATTATTTGTTGCAGGTGTAGAACCAATTGGATCAATATAATTTAATGGATAGCCTACTCCATCACCTCCGACATAAAGTGAACTATGAAATCTACTAAGAGTTAAGGTCGCCCCGAATGCATTAGCAAAAGTTACAACTGCCTTTGCCATGTCAAGACAATTTACCGCATATGAAGAACCTAAATCTGATAAAAAATCATTTAATAAAAATTCACTCCATGTATCTCCATATCCCGGAGCACCTCTAGTACTTTCATAATAAAAACCACTTGAATATAGAGATAGAGTGATAGCACTTGTAGCACCAGTAAATGTATTCTGCCCGTTTGCCCAACTACACGCATAATCCAGCACACTGCTCCAGGGTTCGGCCATTGGCGACTGAGGCGCGGCAAGCAGTGTGTAGTAGGTGTGGCTGGTAGAATTCGTACTCGTGGCGGCACAGTAATTGGTTATGTCCAGCGGCAATGCATATACCGACCATTGCCAGGTAAAGCTGCGCGTACCCACACTGCCGGGCAAGTTCCCGTCCAGTTCAAGGGTAATCCAGTCGAGTGCGGTGTAATTGGCCTCGAAATGGTTGCATACCGTACCAATACCCGTGCCCGAGCTTACCGTAAGGTTTATTATCAAGTGCATATCTGTGCAGTTACTGTTGAAGCGCACCTGTATGCTCCTGTCGCTTTGATTTTTTATGTAGGCGAAATTTTCGCTTACAGGGCTGCCCCCGTTATATGCCCATTCAGGCACAATTGTCGTACCACCTTCATCGTCTTTTATTGTAAGGGCATCGTTGCTGTAACCGGCTTCGTAATTAAACTTAATTTCATAAGGCTGCACCGTTACATAGGTTGTAGCCCATGCAACCCGGCCATACAAACAACAGGAAAACAAAAAGATCAATGCAACAAGCTTTTTTACTTTTCCTGTTGGTTCCAAATTTGATAATTTTTTAAATGGTTCCATATCCATACAATTGAAACATTAAAAAGTATCAATCCGTGAGGACCATTTTCTTCGTATCAATGATTTGCCCGTCGGCAATCAGCGCGTATAGGTACATGCCGGGTTCCAGTTCGTTGCCTTCAATGGCAATGTTGCCTTCACCCTTCTGATGCAAACCGATGCTTTTTAGTTGCGTGCCGTTCAAATCATAAACGGTAATGGAAGCTTCCTGTATTTCATCAGTCAGGAAATACCTGATAAGGGTCGATTCAGAAAAAGGGTTGGGAACGTTCTGGTAAAGCTCCGGCAGGCTTGCCTCGTCATGCCTGGTAATAGAAGAACCTGTAGTGGCACTTTTCAGGTTGTCGTCCTGAAGCAGGTCTTTTAAAGCCAGTATTTCCTCCTCGTGAGACTCAACCAGGGTTTGCAGTGTTTCAATTTGTTGCTGTTGTGCTTTTAATGCCTCCCAAAGTACCGGTATAAGCCCGATGTAGTTTAAAGAAAGTGAACCGTCAGTAGAATCAACGCTTACCATTTCGGGAAAGAATTCCTGAATATCCTGGGCAATAAAGCCATAACGATACCCCTCTGGAAAGTTGGGTACGCGTGGTTTTGTTCTCATAACCAAAGAATCTCCGAATTCACTTTTTTCACATACCCAAAATGTATCGGTATTGCTTTTTAACAAACCCGATGAATATACTCCCAGCAGTTCATCTTTGCTTTTATATTCGAAAGTTTTACCCTCAACTTTCATTACTTTCCCGAGCATGGAAAGTCCGTCGAGGGTTGAGATATTCTTTTTAAATCGCTTATCAGAAGTTTCGTCAACAGAAGTGCACCTTATATTACCATTCACATCAAGATTATAGCCCGATGCAGATTTTCCAAAGCCAATATAAGGAGTTCCTCCCTGTGGCCCCCTGAATTCGATATATCCCTGGCCATCGTAGTAATAGTCGGATTGCACCATGGATGATGCAGTAAATGTATTTGCACTGACTGTGCTCGTAGAAGACAGCACGCCCGTTACTTTCAATACCGTTGGCGAACTGCCCGGTGAACCACCAATCCCAACCCTGCCCGAACAATCCATCTGGATTTGTGAGAATAAAGGAAGGGCAGAATAAAATGAAAGCAGAAAGAAAAGAAAGAATTTGTTTTTCATGATCAAAGAATTTTTGGGTTTGTTTCAAATTATTCATCAAAAAATCAACAAACGTTGATAACAGCAACATGTATAAATTCAGAAAATATTACATGTATCGGGGCTTTAATACCCGCAAAAACCTTTTAAAGAATGGTTTTTAAGAACATAGCACTCACAAAATTACAAAAACAGTAATTGCTTGTCAACAGTATGTTGTAGTTTTTTAGTAAAGCTGCCGAATTTCTAAATGAAAAGCAGGATTTGATAAGTGAAAGACACGAAAAATTGAGTTAATGGAACAGACGTTTGACATAACTCACGCCAAATAATTAATAAAAAAAGAATCACGGTTGTACGGTGAAACAATTATAGTTTGCAGAAAAAATCCACTAATCCGGGATATTCTGCGAAAATCCGTTAAATCTGCGTTACCCGTGTTCTATTCCGCCTCAGTTATTTCAGCATGGTACTCCTGAAGCGATTTTACCCGGTACTGCCTCTCCTGCCGGTCTTTGATCCCCTTGGTGGCAGCCAGTGCAGCCGATGTTGTGGTAATGTATGGAATTTTGTGTTTAATAGCTGTTTTCCGGATGTATGAATCGTCGTATTCGCTTTGCTTGCCCGCCGGTGTATTTATCACCAATTGTATTTCGCCGTTCTTAATGGCATCAACAATATTTGGCCTGCCTTCGTGGACTTTCAGGATTTCATCAGCGGGAATACCGTTTTCTTCAAGAAACCGTTTTGTCCCTTTTGTCGATAAAATTTTAAAGCCCATTTCGTTGAAATTCTTCGCGCATTCAAGGATTTTGGTTTTATCGCGGTCGGCAATGGTAATGAGCACCGTGCCGCTGAAAGGCAGCGGAACCTGGGTAGCTTCCTGTGCTTTAAAGAATGCCATGCCGTACGATGCGGCCATCCCGAGCACCTCACCGGTTGAACGCATTTCGGGCCCCAGCAGCGGGTCAACGGCCGGGAACATATTAAACGGGAAAACCGACTCTTTCACGCCATAGTGCAAAATGGTTTTTTCTTTCAGGTTGAAATCGGAAAGTTTTTCGCCCAAAAGTATCCGTGTGGCGAGGTTGGCCATTGACACATCGCATACTTTCGACACGAGCGGAACGGTGCGCGATGCACGCGGGTTGGCTTCCAGTATATAAACCACGTCGTCGTAAATGGCATACTGTATGTTCATTAAACCTTTTACATTCATTTCGATGGCTATGCGGCGTGTGTATTCCTTAATGGTTTCGATGTGTTTTTCGGGAATTACCACAGGAGGAATTACACAGGCCGAATCGCCCGAGTGAATCCCGGCATATTCGATGTGCTGCATTACAACGGGAACAAACGCATCGGTACCGTCGGAAATGGCATCGGCTTCGGTTTCGATGGCATCTTCAAGGAACTTGTCGATCAGCAACGGCCTTTCGGGCGAAACATCTACAGCCCTGCCAACATATTCTTCAAGCATTTTTTCATCGTTCACGATCATCATGGCCCTGCCACCCAGCACATACGAAGGCCTCACCATGAGCGGGTAACCAATGCGCCCGGCAATTTTCAGTGCTTCTTCCAGCGTGCTGGCCATACCCGATTCGGGTTGCGGTATGCCCAGTTTTTCCATTACCTGCCGGAAGCGGTCGCGGTCTTCGGCCAAATCAATCGTCTCGGGCGAAGTACCCAGAATTTTCACCCCGGCTTTTTCCAGTTCTCTGGCCAGGTTGAGCGGGGTTTGCCCGCCAAATTGCACAACCACACCCTCGGGTTTTTCTTTTTTGTAAATGCTTAACACATCCTCGGCAGTAAGGGGCTCAAAATAGAGCTTATCCGAAGTATCGTAATCGGTCGATACGGTTTCGGGGTTGCAGTTTACCATGATCGATTCGTAACCGGCATTGCGAATGGCAAAAGCGGCATGTACACAGCAATAGTCGAACTCGATGCCCTGCCCTATGCGGTTTGGCCCGCCGCCAAGCACCATGATCTTTTTACGGTCGTCTACTTCTACCTTATCGGGTGCATTGTAGGTTGAAAAATAGTATGAAGCATTTTCAACCCCGCTAACGGGAACCGGCTCCCAGGCTTCTTCAAGGCCAAGCGAAACGCGTTGCTCCCTGATTGTTTCTTCGGCAATGCCCAGCAGTTTTGCGAGGTATTTGTCGGCAAAACCGTCCTTTTTGGCTTTGACCAACAAATCATCCGGCAACTGAGTGCCTTTGTATTTCAAAATTTCTTCTTCCCGTTCCACAAGTTCCTTCATCTGGGTAAGGAACCATTTTTTAATGCTTGTTTTTTCATGAAGCTCATCAACCGATACGCCTTTGCGCAAGGCTTCGTACAAAACGAACTGCCTTTCGCTCGACGGGTTGTTGAGCAGGTTCATCAGCTCTTCCGTTGATTTTTTATTGAAATCTTTTGCAAAACCGAGTCCGTAGCGGCCAATTTCGAGCGACCTGATTGATTTTTGAAATGCTTCCTTGTAATTTTTCCCAATGCTCATTACCTCGCCCACGGCCTGCATTTGTGTGCCGAGCTTATCCACGAGCCCGTCGAATTTTTCAAAGGCCCAGCGGGCAAATTTCACCACCACGTAATCGCCCCAGGGGCTGTATCTATCAAGGGTACCGCAACGCCAGTAAGGTATTTCATCAAGCGTAAGGCCGGCAGCCAGCATGGCCGAGATAAGGGCGATGGGGAAACCGGTAGCTTTAGAAGCCAGTGCCGATGAACGCGAAGTACGCGGGTTAATCTCGATCACAACAATCCGGTCGGTTTCAGGGTCGTGCGCAAATTGCACGTTGGTACCGCCAATTACTTCAATTGCCTCGACAATGTCGTATGCATGTTTTTGCAGTCGCTGTTGCAGTTCTTCCGAAATGGTAAGCATAGGGGCCGTGCAGTACGAATCGCCGGTGTGCACGCCCATAGGATCGACGTTTTCGATAAAGCACACGGTGATCATCTGGTTTTTGGCATCGCGCACCACTTCCAGTTCGAGTTCTTCCCAGCCCAGTACCGATTCTTCAACCAGCACCTGATTAACCATGCTGGCCGAAAGGCCGCGACTGGCAATGGTGCGGAGTTCTTCAACATTGTAAACCAAGCCGCCGCCGGTGCCGCCCATGGTGTAGGCCGGACGTATTACAACCGGGTATCCCAGTTCTGCTGCAATTTTTTCGGCATCGTCAACCGTATTAACGGCTGTACTGCGGGGCATTTCAATACCCAGCCGGTTCATGGTTTCTTTGAAAAAGATGCGGTCCTCGCCCCGTTCAATGGCATCGATATTAACACCAATTACTTTTACCCCGTGTTTTTCAAGAATGCCTTTACGTGCAAGTTGTAACGACAGGTTAAGCGCCGTTTGTCCGCCCAGGTTGGGCAACAAAGCATCGGGCTTTTCCTTTTTAATGATTTCGGTTAGTGCATATTCATTGAGGGGCTCAATGTAGGTTATGTCGGCCATTTCGGGGTCGGTCATGATGGTGGCCGGATTCGAATTCACCAGTACTATTTCGTAGCCCAATGCCTTTAATGCTTTGCAGGCTTGTGTGCCCGAGTAATCAAATTCGCAGGCCTGACCAATAATGATGGGGCCTGAACCGATGATCAATACTTTGTGGATATCGTTACGTTTTGCCATGATGTGCGTGTGTGTGATTAAGCGTAATAAATTCTTAGCCGCTAAAAATACAGAATTTTGCAAGCATGGCCGGATTAAACAGGCATCAGTTTTAAACCATTCGGCTATTTTATCAACAAAACATTTCTTTTCAGGATAACCACGATGATAGGTTTAGGTGTTTTTCGTAATAACTGATTTATGCAAAAACCTGTATTCAAAGCAAATATTAAGCATCTCTGTTTACAACAATTCTGCTTTCCGGCCATACAACATTACCCCTTTTTTCAAGTCCCGACATTTGTCGGGAACCGTGGCCGGATTTATCTCGCATACTTCCTACCCAGGGCGACTCCGCCAGCCGGCGGATTGCCCTGGGCTAGAATATTTGAGCCCTTCAGGCTCAATAGTACCGTTCATTCAACAAACGATAAGCAGAAACCGGGTTGCCCAAAAAGCCCTGAAAGGG
>JAIOZY010000007.1 GCA_021740385.1 Prolixibacteraceae bacterium
ATCCACGCCAGCGATTTCATGGTAGTAAAAAATTCGCCCAATACAAATTTGTCTTTCAGAATGTACCAGCATTTCATGCTGGCGCTCCATAAGGCATTTGTGCGGGCTTTTAGCTCGTTAATCAGTTCGCGGTCGTAAGCAAACTTCATTAATACAACAGACTGTTTTCTGTGTATAGCGGGTTGTAGCGTTATGACGGGTTTTTGAGGCACCGGCGCTTTACTTTTAGTTATCAGGTTACTAAGTTAGTAAATATTATGAAAACAACAAGCCTCTCCCTGACCGGCTAAAGCCGGTCTCTCCCTCTCCCAAACGGAGAGGGAGGGGGGCACTGCAAGAAATGAGAAACAAAAAAGCCTCTCCCTGACCGGCTAAAGCCGATCATAAAATGATCGATAATTGGAAATATTGATCCACCTGTTTTTTGAAATGAATTGCAAAAAAAGACAGTCCTTCTTAAACCTGCTATTTAGTCGAACTCTTTTAGGGCGGCTTTGATCTTCTCAAGGGCGTCGCCCAATTGCTCTTCGCTAATTACTAATGGCGGGGTAAAGCGTATAATGTCGCCGTGGGTGGGTTTGGCAATTACACCGTGTTCCTTCATGGTGAGGCAAACGTCCCAGGCGGTTTTCCCGTTTTTGGGCTCAATGGTAACGGCATTCAACAAACCTTTGCCCCTTACTTCCTTAATCATGGGGGAGGGGAAATCCCTCATTTCCTGCCTGAATATTTCACCCATTTTAGTTGCATTTTGGGCCAGTTTTTCATCCTTGATAATTTGCAGGGCCTCCATGGCTACAACGGCTGCAATTGGGTTGCCACCATACGTTGAACCGTGTTCGCCGGGTTTTATGGTGAGCATGATTTCGTCGTTTGCCAACACGCACGAAACCGGGTACATGCCACCCGAAATGGCTTTGCCCAAAATCAGCACATCGGGCTTCACGTTTTCGTGGTCGCAGGCAAGCAGCTTTCCGGTACGGGCAATGCCGGTCTGAATTTCATCGGCAATGAAAAGTACATTGTTTTGGTCGCACAACTCGCGGGCTGTTTTTAAAAACCCGTCGGCTGGAACATACACGCCGGCTTCGGCCTGAATGGGCTCAATCAGCAATGCAGCCACATCGGGGTCGCTTAAAGCTTCTTCCAGCGCCACCACATCGTTGTAGGGTATGTTTACAAAGCCCGGGGTATACGGGCCGTATTCGTTATAGGAATCGGGATCGCTCGACATGGATACGATGGTGATGGTACGCCCGTGGAAATTGCCGTTACATACCACAATTTTTGCTTTTTCGCGGGCTATGCCTTTCACTTTATAGCCCCACTTGCGGGCCAGCTTTAGCGCGGTTTCAACACCTTCGGCACCCGAGTTCATGGGCAGCATGCGGTGGTAGCCGAAATACGCGGCCATGTATTCTTCCCATTCGCCCAGTTTGTTGTTGTAAAAAGCACGTGATGTTAAAGCCAGTTTTGAGGCCTGGTTGGTTAAAGCCCTCACCAGCCGGGGGTGGCAATGCCCCTGGTTCACGGCCGAGTAGGCCGAAAGAAAATCGTAATACCGGCGTCCTTCAACGTCCCATACATAAACACCTTCGCCCTTTTCGAGTACAACCGGAAGCGGATGATAATTGTGCGCACCGAATTGTTCTTCGCGCTGAATGAAATCCTGAGTAACCATACATCAATTTTTTAATAATTCCGGCTTCAATATCGAAATTATTTTGGCACTGAGTTATGACAATCGTCAATCAGAATAAAACATCCCAGAATTTAATGATGGCCGTTTCAAGCAAAAGGAAAAACAGCGCAATGGCGATAAAAAGTGTCCAGAGTTTTTTTCCCTGATCGAGTTCACGTATGGTGCCTTCAAAACTTTGGGCTTTTTGCTCTATCAGGTTAAGGTGTTTAATTCCCTGTTGGCGGGCATAGGTGATGAGTTCATCGGGTGTATAATAGTTCAAATCCGATTCGTTCAGGTCGTAGTTTAAGGCCACCTCATCAATTTTTTTGTTGGCATTGAGCACCTCGTATATTCCGGCATCAAAATCAGGGTCGATTCGGAGCCTGAGCCCGGTTCCCCCCTGCTTTATTACAGAAGGAATAATTTCGGTACCGCTTTGTAAATTCCGTATAACCGGATTCTGGATCACTTCATCATCAAGGCTTTTAACTTCAAAAAAGCGGTCGCGGCCAAGCACGTAAAACAGTTCCTGAAAGGGGGTAGCGTAAAGCACCATGTTGTAAAGTGTGGGGACAAACAACAGGTGATCCGTAAATTCGTTTTCAGCTTCACTCAGGGGGAATGAAAAGGTATAAACGTTCCCTTTACCAACGCCTGAAAATCCAATAGCTGTTGTGTTATCGGCAAAACCGAGCAATGCATTTTGTGATCGATTTCCGGCATTGTCGAAGCGGTAACGGTACTTAATATTTGGTAAAACAACGTTTTCGGCTTCTTTTTTAAACACCCCTTTGTACACAATTTCTTCAAATGCCACGTCTTTTACGGGAATTATAACCGTGTCGGGTGCAACAAAAGCCGGAACATTTAGTTTTTCAAAAAGTAAATTATAACTGGCTGTATCGGCGTAAAGGGAAGGAATAAAAACAAGCGTCCCCCCGGTTTCGACATATTTTGCCAGCTCATCGCACAAGCCGGTCGACAGTTTTTGTAATTCCAGAACAATCAAGGCTGAATAATTGGGAAGTTTGCTTATTTGCAAACGGTCGGGCCTCACCATGTCCATGTCAATAAACTCATCGTTGGCAAACACTGCCTCAATATTACGTCTTACCTTTCCTCCGCCGTTGTGTATTAACAGGGTATTAATTTTTGAATCGACCCGGTAGCTTAAGAAAAGTTTGTTGTCGTATACCACCGGATAATCTGAAATTTCGATCCTGCCCTGTTGTAATCCCGATGATGTATTTGTGAACTGAAGCTGTACCGTTTCTTTTTTTCCTGCCCCAATGTCGGTTGTTGCCAGGGCCTTAAGCGAATCGTTCAGGTGAAAATTAACCGGTAGCCGTGTATATTCGTTTTCCGAATCGTTTACAACCGTTACATTAAGCACCTCTAAGCCATTTACATGGTGTGCCGGCGAATCGAACCAACAGGAATCGATATAGAGGTTGGGTACTTTATTTACCTTAACCGGGGTAAAATTGTAGGTTGTTGCCGTATCGGGCTTTAAATTCATTAAATCGGATGTGGTTTTCTGAAAATCGGAAATGAGGTAAAGAACCTGGTCGGTACTGAACAAGAAGTTGTTTAACAGGTCATTCATCCTTAAAGCAATGGTTGAAAGCGGGGTGGTAATATGGCTCAGTTCAACTTCCTCGATCAACTGTGTCATTTCCTGCCTGGTATAAAACCTGAAATGCTTTTTCCCCAGGTTGTTTGTAAGTAAAGCGTATTTTGTATCGGGCGAGCCTGCGTTTACAATGGAAAAAGCCTTTTGCCTGGCGCTTTCGATTGCAATACCATCGGGGCCTTCGGCGCTCATGCTAAACGAATTATCGATATAGATGCACACCGCCTTGTTCGATTGTTGTTTTTCGCTTTCGCTGCCCGGTATGTAGGGTTTTGAAAAAGCCAGGACCAGAGCTGCAAGCATCATCACCCGGCTGAGTAAAATGAGCAGTTGCTTGAGCCTCGATTTGCGCCGGGTTTCCCTTTTAACTTTTTTCAGGAAGTTTACATTTGAAAAATATACCGTTTGATGCCTGCGCAAATTCACGAGGTGAATGATAATTGGCACCAAAACAGCAAACAAAGCCCAAAGAAAACCGGGAAATAAAAACTTCATGCGAACTACCTGTTTTTAATTTCATGCAAAAATAACAAAATAAGCCATGATTGCTTACCATTAAAAATTTGTTTTTATTCCACGGGTCTTTGCCGAATTCCTTATCTTTAGTATCTCAACGAAGTAAAATATTTTAAAATGCAACGTTTTATTCTTCCGTTATTATCATTGATAGTTTTTTTGGCCTGTAATCCAAAAACAAACGAACAAACCGGGCAAGAACAACTCCCCAACATTATTCACATTTTTGCCGACGACCTTGGCTATGGCGATTTAAGCTGCTTTGGTGCTACCGATATTGCCACGCCCAACATCGACAGGCTTGCAACCAACGGAATAAAATTTACAGGGTTTTATTCGGCATCATCGGTTTGCAGCCCGTCACGTGCCGGTTTGCTCACCGGCCGGATGCCACAACGCATGGGCATTAACCAGGTTTTCTTCCCGGGAAGTTTTACCGGCATGCCGCCTTCGGAAATCACCCTTGCCGAGCTGCTGAAAGAAAAAAATTATGCCACTGGAATTGTGGGGAAATGGCACCTTGGGCACCACCATCAATACCTGCCCCTTCAGCAGGGTTTCGACACTTATTTTGGAATTCCCTACAGCAACGACATGGAGAACGTGGTGTACATGCGCGGTAACGATGTAGAAGAATTTAATGTAGACCAACGGTACATTACCCGTACCTACACGGAAGAAGCCCTTCGGTATATTGAAAGTCACCAAAACGAACCATTCTTTCTTTACGTGGCCCACAACATGCCCCACGTGCCCATTTATGCTTCGGAAGATTTTTTGGGCACTTCGCAAAGGGGGTTGTATGGCGATGTGATACAGGAACTTGACTGGAGTGTGGGCGAGATTGTAAAAAAGCTTGATGAACTTGGATTGCTTGAAAATACCCTGGTTATTTTCTCGAGCGATAACGGCCCATGGCTGGTTATGGAGGACCATGGCGGCAGTGCCGGCCCCTTGCGCGAAGGCAAAATGTTCACGTTTGAAGGAGGGATGCGCGTGCCCACCGTGGCTATGTGGAAGGGAAAAATTGCTGCCGGCCGTGTTTACAACGATCTGGCCAGTCAAATGGACTGGTTCCCCACCGTAGCTGCATTAACCGGCATTGCCCTGCCAACCGACCGTGATGTTGATGGGAAAGACCTCTCGGCCGTTCTTCTCGAAAACGGCAAACGTGAAGGTGATTCATACCTTTACTTCGACGGAAGCGACCTGCAGTGTTACCGGAAAGGGAACTGGAAAATAAAGAAGCCTTACCCCGGTTTTGCCGGAGCCTCATGGAAACAAGCCGTTGCCCCGCATGACACCCTGCTGATTAACCTGAAAAAAGATGTGGGTGAACGAACCAACCTGTTTGAAACAAATAAAAAGCTTACCCGGGAATTGTTCGATGAAATGTGGGAAAAATATGATGCCCTGGGCGAATTGCCGCCCACGTTAACGGTTAACACACCCGCCGACAATTCACATTATGAATACCTAAGCAATAAACATGCGAAGTAGCTGAACCAACGATGCTTCTGCTTTTTATCCTTTTTTCCAACAGGAAGTGGTCAATCAACATACATTTTTACATCGGTACGGAAATCGGTATAGTGGACATAGCGGTTGATGGCATTCCACAGAACAACGGTTTTTGATGAAGTACCGGCCGCTTTAGCCACAACGGGTCTTACCTGGTCGTTTGTACTGTTTTGTGTAACCGGCGAAATTGTCCAACGTTCTTCCCCGGCATCAGAATATACCCACTTTTCAATTTCGAATGTGCCTTTTACTTCTCTCGAAATGTACAAGGTGCCGGGGTTTTCCGGATCAACAGCCATGCCTCCGGAGTAGTGTGGTTCCCGTTCGTTTTCACCTTCGGGTGTATGCGGGAACCATTTTCCCGAATTTACCATTTTGGTATCGTGCCAGGTTTCACCATCAAAAAAGGCATAATGGTAAATATGATTTTCTTCGTTGGGGTAACGTGCATAAGCAATAGAAGGGTTTCCGTTGTTATCGGCCACAATATCGTAAACCCATGCACGGTGCCCGGTTTCAGTCGCATCATAAACAACCGATGCATCACGCGGTTCAAAAGGCAGTTCATCGATGGTGCATATTTTTTCGCCGTTTGAGCGGTAAAAAGCCCCGTTGTGATAACAGGTATAATAGACCGAATTCGTAGGTTCATCGCGCGGGTGCCCGTCGGTAAACACCATGTGGATTTTATCTTTGCCGTTGCTGAAATACTTCACATAAGGCCTTTCGCCCCAGTTAAAAGGCTGCGGACAAACAACAACACGGCTTTCGGCCCAGGTTTTCCCGCCATCGTCACTCCACGATACATTGGGCTTAAACCCTACCCATCGTCCAAACAGATAAATGCGGTTATTTTCTTCGGAAAGCACAAAGGGGTTCGCATAGGTGTATTTACTGTCGCCATATTTTTCATGGGCAGCTTTACCGTTAGGATTAATGGGCACTGGCTTTTCCCATTGGGTAGCATCAGCCGGGTTTTTCGAAACACACATGTAGAGGTCGGTATTGTGGTGTTTGGTAAAGAATGCCAGGAAATGCCCGTCGGGACGTTGTGCGAAAGCCGGGTTGTTGTGGTCGTCAACTTCTAACTTTTCCGAAAGAATCGCTTCGAATTTTTTACCCGTTGAAAGGGAATATTGCAGGGCGGCAACACTGCCGTCTTCTTTTACAAAACCGGTTAGCAGCGTTTCATCACCTGAATTGGTTAGGATAGCCCGCGGATCGGAAAACCAGCACCAGGTACCGTCATTGGTAAGTTCAATAATTTCATTTTGAGTGCTGGTGCAACCGCCGGCTAAAACCAAAAAAGAAAGGGCAAATGCAATTTTTCTCATTTTTAATAAGATAAACCCGCGAGGTGGAAAATATTAATACAGTACCTCGATACCGTGAACGACAAAAGTGCCATGGTTTGTATCTGTATTATCAGTTATCCTTCTGTAAAACCCGAATGAAATCACATCGCCGGCTTGCAACGCTACCCTTAATACGGGCGAAGTAATGGAGCCCATAACCTCAACAGGTTCCGATGCAACAGTAAAATTAAATGTATCGTCTATTTCAAGACCTGAAGAAGCATACATGCCCTGGATATAGCCGTAACCGGGGCGGGTAATACTAATAAAATTTGGTCGCAGGCAAACATTGCCGGTGGTAGAAGCTCCGCCAATTATCCTTAAATATATTGTACTGCCACTGGTATAATCTTTTGGCAGTGTAAAATTAAAAGCAAAACTGGAACTGCTTTCTTTGGGCATAAATATCCCCGATGTTATACCGTAACCCGCATCAAACCATGCCTCATTCTTAAGGTATGCCCCAAACACATTCAGCGATATGCTTTTCTTATTCCAGTTTTCAATGTCATCTTCGGAAATTTCTGCTGCTGCCGAAGAATTGAAAGACGGGTCGGTTTCTTCGGTTACAAAGCCGCTTAAATCCTGGTCGCCGGTATTTACCCCCGACAGGTTTCCAAGTTTTGTAACATCATCGCTTGTTATATTGGCCGCCGCACTTTCGGTGTAAACCGGGTCCGACTCTGTAATTTCATACGTCAGGTTATCGGCCGTGTTGGCATGAAATGCGTATGGCACGCTCAGTAGTTGGGAAGTGCTTTCAATGGTGTAGTTTGAACCACCGTTTACATCCACTTCGGTTTTGATGAAAAAGGGACCTCCGGGCCAGTCGATATCGGCAAAAGCACCACTGATTACAGTAGCAGCATCACTGCCAATTTCTATGGTAATCAAACCGTTTTCATTTGTGGTTGGGAATTGGCGCTCTACATAAACGGCTGTGCCGTCAAACGCTCCCTGTAAAATACTTAACTGCATGCCAACGTTATGGTTGGTCATTAATGCTCCGCTGTTATCGCGGACTACTGCCTGATAGCTCATGGTTTCCGGTACCTGCCCCCATGAAAATTCAGCTATAAGAATTACTGCAAAGAATGTAATTAATTTCTTCATAAGTTTATTTTTTAGGTTGAAAGACAACATCTGCCAGCCTATTCGTTTTTAATAATTTTAAACGTTTTGATTTCGTTGGTTTCATTGCGAACCCGGAGAAAGTAAATCGCGGGTGCATAACCGGTAAGATCAATTGAAGTATTGTTTTCGCCAATAACCCTGTTTTGGAGGGTTTTGCCCTGCATATCGTACAATTGATACGAAAGGCCCCGGAAGCCGGAAGCAACGGTCAGTGTCAGGTTGTTACTTGTTGGATTTGGAAAAGCCGAAATATCGAGGTCGATGCCCGCCACGTCAATTCCGTTTACAACAGAAATTTCCCAGGGTTGCTGTACGCCTTCCGTAACCGAGCCATCGGCAGAATGCATGGTGCCGTATGCTACCTGGCCTACGGTATAACTCACCGTACCGTCGCCGCCCGTTGCCTGCCCTCCCGAAGCAGGAACGGTTTGTTGCGCTTTTATCCCTGAAAAGCAAAGAAATATCAAACAAACAAAGAGAAGAATTGCTTTCATAAATGGTGAATTTAAATTTGGTTGTTAAACAAAAACCGTTTATTGTAATATCAAAACAATTTTGATTTTTCAAGTTAAGGATTTCTTTTAATTACGGCAAAAGTAATAAGCATTTATTTCAGGTAAACTTCAAGGACACCAACTTTTTGGGGAGGCATATCAACTGTTTTTTCACCCTGGCCTTGTCCTGCCTTTTGGAAAAAGAGGTGGAGCTTGTTCTCGTTTTTCATCAATTCGGTATCGTACGAAGGTTCCCAGCGGTCGACCGGCCAGGGACTGATAACCTGACGATCCCATTTCATTTCATCACCCGTTTTTGCCGCTACCATTACAATGTTGTTATCCTGCTCTTCATCGCGATAAACAAGGTGCAAAACTTTTTCACCGTCTTTTTCGGTCAGCAGCAATTGTGGGCGACTTATAGGAATACTTCTTGATCCCATGCCCCCAATTTCAAAATCGAGCGTGCGCTCTGTTGCTGCTACTGTTTTCCATTCTCCGTTTAGCCGGTAAATGATGTAAAACTGGGTACATTTATTTTCTGGTTCTTTAAAATACGTGGCAATGTATGGGTTTCCCTCACTATCGGCCACCATCGATGTTTGATTGATGAGGTTGCTGCCCTGCGGAATTTTTTTTACAACTTCGGCCGAAGCCAGTGTAATGGGCACGTTGTATTTTGTACCGAGTGAATTCTCCCAGGTTATCCCGCCATCTTTCGAGCAGGCGTAGCACATATCGTGGTTCGAGCGCACATCGGGGGTTTCGCGCCACACCCACGAAACATGGATGGTTCCTTTTTTATCGAGGCACATTTGCCAATACGCGTTACGCTGTCCTTCGCCATCAATCAGGTTAGCGTGAAGCCGTTCCCAACTCCCTGTTTCCAGCCGGTACCGGTTTAAAACCAGGTTCCCTTTTCCCGAGCCGCCATCGCGGTAGGCAAACAGCAAATTGCCGTTTTCGAACCGGTAAAACCCGGGATAGGAAACAACGTTTTCATGTTCACCAATCATTTGTTCCTTATTGCCCATCTCCAACGATTCCGGTTTAATGCTGCGGCAATAATTCAGGGGGTTGTTGTGATGGTCCCAGCTCATGTGCAGGTAACCATTGCCATCAACCATGATGCTGATTGAATTGTGCGCATCGTATACGTTGCCTTTGTATTGGGTTGTGTGAATTTCCCATTCATGGCTATCCGGTTTCCGGCGTGCAAGTACAACATTTGCCGTGCTGTCGTAGTAGGCTGCAAATTGATAATTGGCAGAAGAAACCACCGAATTTTTCCTGAACACGGGGGCATTTACACTTGTTTTTGCCCACCCCGGGCCAATTTCCGATAAAACCGTTTTATAAATCCTTCCTTCTGAAAAAGAGAAAATTTGCATGAATGCCAGCAGGAAAAATAACCGTTTCATTTCCCTGACAATTCGCAGTAACGCATCATGGCTTCAACAAAATAGTAATCGGCATAACTCAACGGCACGTCAACTTCACTTTTGTTGGGCATGTGCCCCAGGCTGTGTTTCAAAATGAAGTTGGCATTGGTGCCGGGTTCTGCCAGGTAGGCATCGGAACATAACGATTCCAGTTGTTTTTTGGCCACGTTAAGGTATTTTTCCGAACGTGCCTTGTTGACATATTTCTGTAATTCGAGCAAGGCCGAGCAGGTAATGGCCCCAGCCGAAGCATCGCGTTTTGTATCGGGAATGCCCGGTACATTATAATCCCAGTATGGAATTTTGTCTTCCGGTAAATTTGGATGCCCCGTGATGAAATCGGCAATTTCGATCGCCTGATCCAGGTAGGCCGAATCGGCGGTTTCGCGAAACATCATGGTAAAGCCATACAGCCCCCAGGCCTGTCCGCGTGCCCATGCCGATCCGTGGCTGTAACCCTGTGCCGTATGCCTGTGTTCCACCTCGCCCGTAATGGTATCGTATGAAATAACATGGTACGAACTGCCGTCGGGCCTAAAATGGTTTTTCATGGTTGTGTTGGCATGTGTACGGGCAATTTCGGCAAAATGGGGCTTGTTAAATTTTTCAGCGCTCCACTCCAACAATTCAAGGTTCATCATGTTATCGATGATCACCGCGTATTGCCACTGGCTGTTCCAGTCTCCACGGTCCCACGAACGAATGCAGCCAATAACCGGGTCAAAACGGGTTGAGAGGGAGGTAGCTGCATTTTTAATCACGGGCAGGTAATCTACATTACCGGTAAGGCGGTATCCGTTGCCATAGCTGCAAAAAATCATAAACCCCACATCGTGGGTTCCGGTGTTATGTTGTTGGTCGGCAACGCGTTTTGAATACAAATCGGCCCAGTATTTCAGTGAATCATCGCCGAAGTATTCGTACATGTACCACAGTTGGCCGGGGAAGAAGCCGCTTACCCACCAGCCTGAGCTACAGGTTTCGAGTTTGCCTTCTTTGTTGGTTGTTTGCGGTAAACGCCCGGGCATATCGGCCAGCGAACGGGCCATGTTTATACTTTGGGTTTTTGCCACAACAAGTGTCTTTTCAACTTTTTGCAATAACCCGTCCTCGGGGGTGTTACAGGCAACAACAACTGTTGCCATTAGTATCAGAACAATATATCTCATTTTTCAAAAATTTATTTTCATTCTGCAAGATACGCAATCAACAAAAAAAGGCTGCAAAAAACATTCATTTCTGCAGCCTCTTTGCATATTTTGTTTTGTCGATTAACGGAGTTTTATTTTATACAAGGCATAACTAACCGGCGTAACTTCAATGTAAACCCGCCGGCCTTTGGTGTCAATTAAAACGTTATCGCCGGCAATGAGCTCGGCATCCTTCAGTTTTTTATCCAGCTCGAAGTTTGCTTTTTCGTTGCGGTTTGCCGGGTTGAAAATGCACAGGATCACATCATCGCCATTGGCACGTGCATATACAAATGGGTACGTATTCTCTTTTGCATAAACGGGCACGAACTCGGCATACGCCATAAAAGCCGGCTCGGTACGTTTCAGGTTTGTTAAGTGCCTGAATTTGTTCAGTAGCGAGTTTGGATCATCATCCTGGTCGGCCACGTTTGGTGCGTCTGGCGAATTATCAACAGGCAGGTAAAGCATTTCGGGATCGGCTGTTGAAAAGCCAAGGTTTTCACGGGGTGCCCATTGCATGGGAGTGCGGTTTCCGGCTCGCGGCGGATAAGCCCCCTCCACATTTGGTAAACCGTACAATTGCCTCATGCCTATTTCGTTTCCATAATAGATAAACGGCAGCCCAGGCATGGTAAGCCCGAAGGCATAAATCATTTCCAGTTCTTTGTCGGAACGGCGTACATTAATGCGGGCATTATCGTGGTTGCCCAGCGGTATTGAGATGTAGCCCTTGTGTTTGGTGATTTCATACTGTCCCATGTAGCTGTTTAGGAAAGCCCTGATGTTGCCTTTCCCGTCGCGGTCGAAGAAGCTGTGGCCTTCGGAATGGCCGTTTAGTATCCGCCAGCTCTCTTTCTGGGTAAGGTCGTTGTAGCCGTTAAACCAGTGAAAAAAGTCGGCATGAAAAGCATTGTCGAGTGCATCTTCCGGCCCCGACCATTCGGCAATCATAAACGACCCGGGGTATTCATGGTCCATCAATTGCCTGATGTCCTGCCATATTTTTTTTGTTTCTTCATCGCGGGTGTTAAAAAACTGGTCGTTGCCCTGAATGTTGGCGTTTTTAACCAACGCCCCGGCCATATCGGCGCGGAAGCCATCGGCGCCCATGTCCATCCAGAAACGGAGTATGTTTTTCATCTCCTCACGCACGGCCATTACATCGGGGTGGTCGGTTGGGAGCATCCAGGGTTCCTCGGGTTTGGCAAAGCCGTAGTTGAGGGCCGGCTGGCTCCAGTAAAAATTTCGCATAAACTGGCCGTTCCGGCGGCTGTAACCCTTTATGAACGAATCTTTAAATTCATCGGGCGGGTTAATCCAGGTGTTGTCGGTCCAGATGTACCAGTTCGAGTAAGTATTCTTTTTCTGCTTTGCCGATTCCTTGAACCACGGGTGCTCTATCGACGTGTAGCTGATCACGTAATCGAAAATTACTTTTAATCCCCTTTTATGGGCTTCTTCGAATAAGCGCTTCGCATCTTCGTTTGTGCCGTAACGCGGGGCTACTTTGTAGTAGTCAGAAATATCGAAGCCGGCATCGTTAAAAGGCGATTCGAAAAAGGGGTTAAGCCAGATGGCGTCAACGCCGAGGCTTTTTACGTAATCGAGTTTTTCAATAATGCCGTTCAAATCGCCAATGCCGTCGCCATTGGTGTCGTAGTATGTTTGTGGGTAAATTTGGTAAAACACGGCATTGTGCACCCACTCGGGACAATTCGGGATATCGTATTCGCCGGTAATGGTTACTGTATTCTTCTGGGCGAACAGAATATGTGCCGGGAAGAACAATACGAACAATAAAAGCTTAAACTGATTCATGTGCAATATTTGTTATTGATTGATTTATTCAAAAATAGCATAGATTTCACGAATAGGAAACTGTTAAAAGTGCATTCGCTAAAAAATTACAGGCCTTTTTGTAAGGAAAAAAGGGGTGATTTGTAAATTGTGTATTGCTATTTCAAAACATCGTACATGATTGTGAGGTAATCTTTCAGCAACCGTGGCAGCAGGAATTTTTGTTTGATTTTATCGCGCCCGCTTTTACCAATGGTCTGTGCCAGCCTTTTGTTTTTTAAAAGTTCGATTATGCTGTCGGCGAAGCCCTGGTAATCATCAGGTTTAAAAAGATAACCGTTGTCGCCATCGTCGATTTGTACCGGGATGCCGCCCACGTTTGAGGCCACTACCGGCGTGCCTTTCCACATGGCTTCTGTAACACACAGGCAAAAACCTTCGCGAATCGATTTTTGGATTACAACATCGGAGAAAGTCTGGATGGCATTTACCAGGTAGTCATTATTCCCAAGCACAAACAAGATATCGTCTTTAAAATGCAAATCGCGAACAGACTGTTTAATGCGGTTAAAAATATCCACGCCTTCGGGGTCGTCGGTAGCCAGGTTATACGTGTATAAAAGCCGGCAATCGACCTTTTTCTTCACTTTTTCGAATATCTTCAGCAATCCTTCCGGATCTTTCCACTTGTCCATGCGTGAAACCTGTGTAATAATGGGTTTATCGGTTGGTATTCCGGCCTCTTTCAGAATATCTTTACAACGTTGCTCTGAAAGCGCGATATTTTTGGGTGCCAGTGGATCGATGGCTGGCTGTATAACCCGCTGTTCCACTGGTATGTCGTCTTTTTTGTATTGTTCTGAAGAAACAATCATTAAATCGTAACGGAGAATAAAAGGTTTAATGAAATTCCAGAACTCCGGGTTTGGATTTGTTAAATCGATGTGGCAGCGCCAGATCCAGGGTTGCCGCTTATTAATATACTTGATTAACGATAGTGGTTGGGGATCGTGTATGACGATGCAATCGTGGTCGAAATGAGTGTATGATGCAAAAGCATTGTTTACACCGAGATAGGTTTTCTTGTCTTCTTCTTTAAGCGAATCGGTTGATCCCTGAAGCGCATTGTGCATTTTTTTTGTAATGTCGTAAAACTCCAGATTACCGTGCAGCACGCGCCATCCGGCGTCTAAACCGGTATCGTTGGTCAGGGGTACCAGTTTGTTTAATATTTCTGCCACACCCCCGCCAATAAACGTAGAGTTTACATGTACCAAATGCTTATCGTAAAGTTTAGATGCTTTTTTGTAAATGTCGTAAACAACTTTTTCGCCCACAATGGGTAAATAATCCTCCATCTGTTTCATAAAATCCAATTTTAATTAATACCTAAGTCCGATATTGTTGAGGTTTAAGCGTTTTTAGCATGCAATAACGGCCAACCCCTAAGTTATAAAAAATCAAAGGAAATACAAAACACTCTATATGTGACAATTAAAGGATCGTTAATGCTATAATTATTTTCGTATCAATAAAACCCAGTCTGTTAAGTTATCGGGTGGTGTAAATAAAAATTGCTCATTTTCCGTTGCTGTAAAATCGGGAACCATAACAGCCACTCCTGTTGTTGCACTAATCCACTGATTTTTTTTATACTGTCCAGCGGATAATTGAAGTTTAAAAGAACGGCCCATTATTGAGAAAACCATGTATTGTTCTCCGGGTTCGGACAAACACCAAACACTGTTTGTGTCCTGCTCAAATAACAGTGAATCTGTAGGTTTCATATTATAAAATGCCACTTCATCATTCATCACATCGCTTAAAATATCCATATATAAGGCTACAGAAGCATATCTATTCTCATCGCCATGAAATGGCAGGCCTTGAGGCCCATATGCCATTAAGGGGCCAGAGCCCTCATGCCCGCACCATGTAAACGATGCAGCAGCTGTTGCACAAGCCCAGGCCGATTGGCGTACCTCGTCCAGGGTCACGGTCTTACCGGTTTCTTCTTCAATTTTAGACACCCAATAGCGGCGCCAGAGCGCATTTCCTTCCACCATATAAACAGGCTTTCCGGGGACATAGCCCATAAGACAAGCTTGGTGGTGTGTCCACGGAGCCGACCAGTATTGCGGCTCCCTATTGTCCGAGTTAATTCTGTGATTTTCCACGCCCGCAAAATTATATTCGGGCCGATTGAATTCGTTGTCTTTAGGGTGTTCGTCCTGATAAGTGCGCAAGTGGTTGAATACATCATATTTTTTTACCAGTCTTGCCCATCCCAATTCTTGGTCTTCCCTGTCTCCCGGTACTTCCCAAACGTAATTCCAACCGGCAATATTTGCATAGGGTGCCAGTCTGGCAATCACGTAACGAACATAAAAATCTTTTTCATGCTCACTCAGGCTTGTCCAGGCCGGCCCGTCATTACGACTTCCGTCGAACCCAAGAAACATAAACAGACCTACGTTCCGGTTGTTTAACCAGGCAACATTTTGTTCGATCAATTTCCACACATCCAGGCGCATGGTGCTCGATGCCTGTCCATCCTTATAAAGGGTAAGATCAGTTGTTGATCGGGCTGGCCCATCGCTATAAAACTGTTCGAAGCAACAAAGTGAAAGTAGCCAGTTAACCTGGAAGTGGTTGTAGCCGCGGTCAATCATAGGCTGATAAACATTTTCTGTAATCCAATCAAAAGGCTGGGCAATGGCTCCATGTCCACTTTCGTAATAAGATTTTAGCCAAACCGGATCAGTACCGTTGTATGCCAACCATCTTGGATTTTCTTTATACGCCTGTAAAACTCCTTTTCCTGCATTGATTGAATCACATATAAAGGTTCCTTTTCCACCGGCTGTCGTATCGCTCCATGTCCATTCATAATTCCATTCCCCAACTTCATTGGGCATGAAACGGATTTTCCAAATATTGCCTGTCTGCTTATCTCCCCCACCATGTCCATCGCCATCAAAAAACCCAAAAAAATCAGTCGTGTCTCCTGAAGGTGAAACATAGGTGCAGTTGAGTTGTACATCACTAAACTTATTAGAATACACATTGTTGTTTTCCAACGATTTTTCAAAGGTCCGAAAAAGTCCAATTTGAGTTTCGGTTTGTGCTTTACAAAAATTTACTGTCGAAAAAAACAGAATCAAAAAAATCAGATTTACTATTTTCATATTTATTTAATAATACAGCTAATTATTAAACCGTTATTAATTTTATAAGCTAATGAATTAAACACGCTATGTTCATTAATGTATATTTTGAATGCAATAACGGCCACCCCAAAAGTAAAGAAAACAGAACGAATTACATAAACTGGAGTTTCCCCGTATTTACAATTTTGTGGTTGGTTGTTAATTGATAGAAGTATGTACCTTTTTCAAGACCTTTTCTTTCAATTATAATGAAACGTGGGTTTTCCTGATGAATTGTCCGAATCCGCTTCCCGTTATTGTCGAACAATTTCAATATGTACCGGTTTTCATTGTTGTTACCGAAAAACAGCATTGCAACCCCTTTTGCCGGATTTGGGAAAACCACCGGTGTACATATTTTCGGGCGTATGGCAAGATTTTCATCCGCTGATGAAAAACTGCACCAGCTCCGGCTTTCGAGTTCGTGCACTATTTGATAATAGGCCAGTTTATTTGTACCGTTTCCGGCCCAGGTTCGAACGCCCAGGGTGCGTAGGTATTCCAAAAAAGCCGGATTGTTTAAACCGTAGTATTGACCCATTGCTTCAACTGTTTCCTGGCTCCAGTCGGTTAATTTGAAGATGGTAAGGTATTTTATGTGATCGTAAAACGTGTCCCATGCTTTAAAAACGTATTGATAAAACCGGGCTTGTTTTTCTTCGTTACTGTTGCATAATTTGCTGGTTGAATAGCCAATTTCGACAAAATAAACCGGTTTCGAATCATCGGGGTACCAGTCGATTAAGCGTTCAATATCGGGAATAACCACTTCTGGCGGTTTCATGATGAAACCATGGTCGAGCGGATAATACGTAACGGCTACAATATCGCGGTTTTGGTTTACCTGTTTGCACAAAGGTCCTTTTGCCGGATCAGTCAGTCCCTCAAAGGTGAATGTGGTCCCTACTTTCAGTTCTTCATCGTGTAATTGTTTGTAAAGGTGTTGTGCATGGGGCGTAACCGAGTCGAGGAACGTGCCTAACTGTCTGTACTGTTCGCTGTTGGTTCCCAAATATACATCCGATTCATTGCCAATATCGAGTGCAACTATTTCCACGTTACCGATGTGTGAAAAAACCGTATCGAGCAACTTTTTAAAACGGGCAATCATTTCCGGATTGTCGAAATTTATATCCGTTAATTCTTCCGGTACTTCAAGCCTGTTGGTGTTGATGGGCGAAATCTGGAGTTCGGTTTTTATGCCAAATTGCGGATAGTAAATATTAATGATATCGAGGTATTCAATAAACTCGGGATTGTAATTGTTAATACGGGGTTCAATTTCGGACCAGGTAAATGTAAAATGAACCGATTCCATACATGCAAATGCAGCATACATAAAGGCCGAATCGTACTTGTTGTTTTCGGCCATGTCGATGTGCCAACCCAGTATACGATCACCTTTTGGTAATTGTCCCCTTAGCGTGTACACTGTCAAAAGCAAACAAATTCCGGTTAAAATAATCGGTTTCATCGTTTACACGGATACAAATTATCGAACAGAAATCAAATGGATATCTGGGGCAAACGAACAAGGGCAATGTTGTATTAAAAAAGTGAACCAAGTGCTCTGAAACCTTCCCTGAATGATTCGGATGCTTCTGAAAAGGCATTTTTTACCTCTTCCCATTTTTCATCCGATGCATTTTTCAGGTTTTCATACTTTTCGAGCAAGTTGGCCTTTTGGATTTCCAGGTCGTTAATTGCCTTTTCGTATTTGTGTTTTGCATCTTCTTTTGCTGAAGCTTGTTTTGCTTTTAACGCATTAATTTTTGCAGAAACTTCATCAATTGTCTGGTTGGCTTTTGCTTTAAACTCTTCTTTGTTCATAATTTGATTTTTTTTGGTTTATATAATGTAAACAAAGCAGAACCCCATCTTGTTTTAAATGGTTTTATTTAATTGCAACGTATTGACTCAAACGGCAACTTTTACAACTACTTTCCTGACTTTTTCCTTCTTTTGGTTTAGGATGCCCGGTTGGTGTAGGTCGTCGGGAAAGAAAACAGCAAACTGTCCTTTAGTGAAAGGAAACAGAGGTGCCTCTTCACGGAAGAAAACCACATCTTTTCCCTCGTTATAACTTTCGGAAGGTTGTTGGTTGCTTAATGATGTGAAACCAATCAGCTCGCTTCCCGAGACCATGTACTGGATATCGATATACTTCCGGTGTCCCTCGAGTTTGCATTCGCTCATAGGCTTTGTTTCATATTCGTTTATGCTGGCATACAGCAGGGTGTCTTTCAGGAAAAACTTACCGGGTTCAATGGTTTTAAAATCGTTTTCAGAAATGAACTTCAAACCTTCGTCGAGCAGGGGGGCAAGCCCTTTATATTGTTCGATATTTTCGATTTTGTCAAGTATCACGTTGTTTGATTTAATTTTGTTCCATAAGTTCAAATGATTTTTCGAGTCGTATATCGTTTGATGCAGCGCCAACCAAAACGTTGAATTTTCCGGGTTCGGCCACCCAGGCGGCGGTGTTTTCATTGTAGAACGACATATCTTCCGGACCGATTTCGAGTTCAACCAGTATTTTTTCCCCGGGCATCAGGTTTACCTTAATGAAATTTTTGAGCTCTTTCACCGGCCGGTCAACCGAGGCTTTTGGGTCACTTATATACAACTGGGCAATTTCGGCTGCTTCAACATCCCCTGTATTTTCAAGCACAAATTTCACGGTTAGTGTTTCGCCCGGTTTAATTTTGCTGGCCGAAAGTTTTAGTTTGCTGTATTCAAAATCAGCGTACGACAAGCCAAATCCAAAGGGGTACAGCGGTTCAATTTTTTTTGCTTCGTACCAGCGGTACCCGGTAAACACGCCTTCATCGTAAATAATATCATACACGGCCGAGTCGAGCTGGGAATCAATATCCCAACCGGTATAAAGCTCTTCACCTTCGGGCAGGAAGGGGTAGCCGGGTGCATCTTCAGCCATTTTTTCAATGCTGATGGGTAGTTTCCCCGACGGAGATACATCGCCGGCAAGGATTTCGGCCAAAGCCGTGTTGCCCATTTGCCCGGGGTACCAACTGTAAAGTATGGCTGCTACATCGTCGTTCCATTCAGCCATGTTAACACCACCACCGCTGTTTACAACAACTACTACATTCGAATTGAGCGCGGCAATTTCACGCACCCTGGAATCCATTTCATCGGGCAGGTCGAAACTGCGGTTCCATCCTTCTGAGTCGAGGGTTCCCACGCTCACGATCACAATATCGGCTTTCTCAATTTCTTTGTTGGTAGCTTGCGGGTTAAACACCACTTGCTCGCCAAAGCGGTTGCGCAAAGCATCGATCAAGGTAACCCAGTTGTACCCTTCAACATCGGCCGAACCGCCACCGCTCATGCGCTTGTCCATGAAAAAGCCGGTAGCCAGTATTTTCAGTTCTTCGCCTTCAATGGGTAACAGGTTGTTTTCGTTTTTAAGCAGTACAATCCCTTCACGGGCTGTTTGCAGGCCGATCTTTTCGTGCATCGGAAATTTTTCGAGTAATGATGTGTCTTTTACAGGTTTTTTATCAAGTTCCATGGCCAGTTCGGTAGCAATAATGTTACGGGCCATGCGGCTTATGTCGCTTTCCGAAACTTTGCCTTCGTTCAGCAGGCGTTTTGCATTCGATCGTAAAAAGGTATCGCCAAATTTGTTGAACATTGACCAGTTGAGGTCGCCATCGCCGGGCATATCAAGGTCAAGCCCCGATTTGATGGCTTTTTCGGGATCCCATACCGACCACCAGTCGGACATCACCAGCCATTTAAACCCCAGGTCTTTGCGCAGGGTTTTGTTCACCACAAAATCGCTTTGGGCAGCCCATTCGTCATTCACCTGGTTGTAGGCAGTCATTACAGCCATGGCCCCGGCGTCCACACCGGCTTTAAAAGCGGGCAGGTATAGTTCATGAAGTGTCCTGTTGCTGACTACTGAATTTGATGTGCGTCGCCTGTGATCGGTGTTGTTGCACACAAAATGCTTCAGCGTTGCAATGGTACCTGTGCGTTGCATACCCACTACATAATTTTCAATCATGCGTGCGGCGAGATAGGGGTCTTCGCCAAAGTATTCGAAGTTACGTCCGTTTTGGGCAATGCGGTACAGGTTCATGCCCGGCCCGAGCAGTACGGCAATGCCGCCGGCACGGCACTCTTCACCAACACAACTTGCATATTTTCCGGCCAGTTCGCGGTTCCAGGTCGATGTAAGTAAAATGGGGCAGGGCAGGGCCACCGATTTTTCGAGTTGTGCATCGAGGTTTTTTCGAAGATGTACGCCCTGTGTTGCATCCGAAAGGTACAGCCTTGGCAAATTGGCGCTTTCAACTTCGTGGATAAAAAATGAATTGTGGCCGCCAATCATTTCAATTTTTTCATCAATTGTCATATTGTTAACAATTTCGCCGGCCTTTTTAACGGCCTCTTTATATGGAACCGGCGGTGAATACGGAACAAAGTTGTTGTGTTTTACGACTTTTAACTGTTCACTCCCCTGATTGCATGCAAATAAAAAAAATAATGATACCACAGAAATAGCAAGTTTATACATAATTCGTAAGTTAGATTTATTGAATTGGAAAGCAGCTATGGTTTTCAACAAGATTTAAACAAGCTGCTTTGCTGTTTTCCGGCTTAAATATACGAAGAAATTGGTGTTAAGAGATTAATTCGGCTTCGATCTCAACCAAAAGATTGTCCCTGCAAATATCGGCAACCACATAGGTGGCAGGGGTTTCACTGCCAAACGTCTCGTTGCAAATTTTTCTCACCCGTGAAATATCTTCATTATATTTCACATATACCCTGATGTAGCTGTATTTGTCGGGTATTGATTTTATATCGGGGCAATGATGCCTGATGGTTTCAGGGTTTGCCAAAAGTTCGATGTTTTTGATAGTAACCCGTGTTTGTTCTTCAACATCATCAATAGCCACTGTTTTTTGTCCGATTATTGAAGCGGTGCCCGAAATGATTAAACGGGCTGCGTTTTTAAGTGCAATGAGTTTAGCCCGTTCAAATTGAGGTGGTTGGTTTTTCTTTAGCCTGCAACCGGGGTCGCCAACCAAAACCTGTTGACCGTATTTATACGATTCGCTTTGTTGCGGGTTGCTGATGGGGATTATTTTAAGGTTTTCGTTCCCGTTAACGGCAAAGCTGTCGATGCATACTCCAAGATATTTCATCCCAATGCCGGTTGCTGCCGGAAAATCGGTGCGGGTACGGTATTTTCCGTAAAATTCGCTACGTGTTTCGTTAAACATTTGGTAGTGTTGGCGTTTACTCCCATCGATGGTTTCGTTGCTTAAAATTTCGCCAACATAATTCCACTGGCGTATAATGTTGTTGAAATTAAGCCCCAGGTGTTTGTACAGTTCATACAGGTACGAAAAGGCTGCTTTTGACGAGGCGAGGATGTTGAAATCGGGGTGGACCGACTGAGCGCCAATCGTCCAGTATTCCTTGTAATTATTCGTATCGACAATGCAGTAAGGCCTGCCTTTGAAGTTGCCATACACCACTTGCGCTTCAGTACTGTTAACCAATCCTACCTCGAGGGCAACAAGGTTTGGTGGCTCCGGTTCCTGCATTACCACGCCAAAAGGCGGACAATCGTCTCCATACTCTCCCGAAATGGTCTCTTCTACATGTTGCAGTTGCGAGAGGTAATCGGCCTGGTTGAGCGATTTAACAAAAACGTTTACCCGTATAGGCTTGAAGTGGCTTTGTTTTGAAATTTCGGACAATTGTTTTAAGCAATTATCCCACTGTTCTTGAAAATTTCCCGGTATAGCGGGTAAAAATATTTTATAAGTTGGTTTTATCAATCCCATTTCACAATCTTTATCCAATCCTTTCAGATTAATATCAAACGACTCCTTGTACACGGTCCTAAAAACTTTTAAAAAAACAGTTTCTCATTTCTGCTTCAACAAACCAATGATATCCTTCAAAAATATGTACGAAATAAATTTCTGAAAAGGACGATAATCATTTTTATCTTCAAAAATTTTAAAAGTTTCGCAAGATAGCATCTTTGATTGAAAATGGGATATTTTTAAGGAATAAAAATTGTAAAAGACCCTCCTAACCTTCCCCAAGGGCAGGAATAAAGAGGAAAAACATTACCGGGTTTGCCTTGTAAGTTTTGCTTTAATAACCCTGCCCCAATAGTACAGGGTGTTATTAAATTTATAAATCACCCTCACCTGAGCTGATCCCGATTAAATTGGAACGGCGGTCATAGCATATTCACCGCATCCGCTGCTCCTCCGCTAAAGCTACGGCGGCACGCGGAGAAGCTATGGCGGGCAAGGCAAATTCTAAAATGATAATTCTTGCGGTTTAAGTTTTTCCAAAACATACATTTTCCGCCTTCGCGATACAGGGACCGATGTTCCATTGGTGAGTGTTAGTGAACAGCCATCGGCTTTGTTAAAGGTTTTAACATGTTGCAGGTTAACCATGTGTGTTTTGTGCGTACGGACGAACCCATAGGGTTCCAGTATCTCCTCAAACTCGGCCAGGGTTTTCGATATTAAAAGTTTCGAGCCATTTGTGAAATGAAAGTTGGTGTAATTGATTTCACCTTCGCAACGAAGAATGGTTTTAATCTCATGAAATTCGATTTTATCGGTTGTTGGCAAAGCAATTTTCTTATTGGCGGTTTGCCTTGAATTGTTTTGTTTAAACTGGCTCAGCAATAATTCTGTTTGCTCTTTTTGCCGGTGTATAAAACGGTCGACAGCATTTTTTAAGTCAATAACGTTTAACGGTTTCAGCAGGTAGTCGATGGCAGAAAAACGAATGGCCTGAATAGCATATTGATCGTATGCCGTAACGAAAATGACCCCGAATTTTGGCCGGTCGAAAAACTCAAGCACTTTGAAACCGTTGCCGCCCGGCATTTCAATATCGAGGAAAACCAAATCGGGGTTATGTTCCTGAATGGCTTCGATACCCGATATCGCAGAACCGGCTTCGGCCATAACCTCAATTTCGGGACAAAATTTTTCAATTGCCCCGCGCAGGTTTTCGCGGCCGTTTTGTTCATCGTCAATTATAATAGCTTTTATTCCCATATTGTAAGTCGGACATTCTTGTCCGACATTTTTAGTAAGATGGGGCTGTCTCAAAAGTGTCGCAGTGTGTCATTTCGAATGCAATGAGAATTGAAAATCGACGTTAGTCAAATCTTTACATATTGATTATGTGATATTTGTAATTGGTCAGATTTCTCTCCCGATGTACATCGGGATCGAAATGACACTTTTGAGACAGCCCCGACTTTATGTTGTTTAAAATAGCTAAAATTAACATTCTATAAGCACTTCGTAATTGTAAAAATGTTACAACCGAGATTATTTAAAAAACCTCTGTGTGTCTCCGTGCATTCTCAGTGTATCTCTGTGTTACTTTTAAAACCTTTAATTACACGGAGAGTCACAGAGGAGTCACAGAGTTTCACCGAGAAGGGTTTTCAATAACCGATTAGGCAATCCTTAATTGTTTTTCGTCGGACAGGAATGTCCGACATACAATGTCCGACTTACTCATCCATAAAGCACAAACTCACCCTCGTTCCCAAGGGTAAGCCGTTTTCATCAGTCAGGTCAACGATTTCGAAATGATAGCCCGTTTTGTATTTTTCTTCGAGCAGCTTCAACCGCTCCCTGCTTAGCAAAAGCCCTTTCCCGCTGCCCGGCGGCCCGTTTTGTTGAGCAGTTGAACGGCCTATACCGTTGTCTTCAATTTCGATACAAACCTGTTTTTCCTTTTGAAAAATTTTAGTGGTTAATTTTCGGGGGGGCGATTTTGGGAGCAAGCCGTGCAACAGGGCATTCTCGACAAACGGTTGCAGCAGCATGGGCGGAAAAAACACCGAATGTAAATTAATGCCTTTCCCAACTTCCAATTCGTAATCGAATTCAAAACGTAATTTTTCCAAATCGACATATTCCTGAATGGTCTCCAGTTCTTCGGCCAGCGTGATTTCCTCTTTTTTGCTGTTGTTCAGCGTCCGCCTGATAAGCGATGCAAATTTTGACAGATAAAGGTGGGCCTCGTCGTTTTGTTGTTTTTGTACCAGGTTTTGGATGCTGTTCAAACAGTTGTACATAAAATGCGGATTCATCTGGGCGCGAATGGCAGTAAGTTCCAGCTCCCGCATTTTTTTGTTGAGTTCGCTTTTTTGGAGGCGGCGTTTGGTAATGCCCCGGTAAAAAATAAATGTCAGTACGATGGAGATTAGTGCACCAATTAGCGCGATTAAAGCAATCCGCAACCAAATGGGAAGATCGTTTCCCGATTCGTATGGGATGGCGAGGGCTTTTTCAACTTCCGGGACGGGTAGTTGATGGGAATACCACATGGGATTATTGTATACTATCTTGCCATTTCGATCGAGAATAAAATAAGTTTGAGCAGAGCTGTTTATTTTATATTCCCTGAATATTCCGGCCTTCGGATAAGGGGAATCGGTAAAAATTTCAATTTCGTTGGGCAACTGTTTTTTTAATTCTGAAGCATCGTTGGTAGAACCTCCAAATATTAAAATATACCTGAGTTGGTTTGGGTATTTACTTTCTGTTTGTTTGTAAATATCGGTTATTGCTTTCATATCGCTTTCCCTGTTTGGAAAAAGGTTGTATGCGATTGAACTGTAAAAAAACAATATTGCCACCTGGTTATTTAGTGAATGGTTTGTGAGTTTTTCACCGTTTAACCCGGTTATTTCAAAACCGGGAGCAGGTTGACCCGGTGCAATTTTCCGATAGTCGTTGTAAATGTGTTCAACATCTGTAAAAACAGGTTTGTCGCTGTAATTCATTTTAAACGATTGGTACAAGCGTTCAGATAAGTCCCAATGTCTTTTAGAAATAATATTGCCGAGGTAATTTGCTAAAAAATAAGACCTGACTGGTTCAGACAGGGCTAATTGTCCTAAATAGTAGTTGTTCTCCATTTCGGCTGTTAAGTTGTAGTTGTCAACCCCCGTACTCAGGCTAATTTTTGCATCAAGGGTATGGTCGATATAATTTTCAAGGAAGTTTAAATATATTCTTGATTCTTTTGCGAGCGTGTTGTTCACTAACAACTTATCAACATAGCTATCGTCTGTTTTTTGGGGTATATTGCTTCGGGTATAGGTGAGGTTTGTTAGGTTATTAATGTATACTTGCGGTGAAATTGATGTGCGTTTTCGGGCTAATGTTTTTTCAATTTCACTATAAAATTCTTTTGAAAACCGCTGCCCGGTATAGATGGTGCTGTACTTTAGTTCGGAGTGCCCTTTCATTAAATTGAGCTGGTTTTCACTTCCAATTCCTGAAATATTTTTAATTTGAAGGGTGTCGTTGTACGATAATAACAGGTTAAGCTCGTCTCCGGGTTCAATTGTTACATGACATACCGAGCGTTTAAATTTATCAAAATATTCATTTGTGATAATGCCGTTTTGAAATTCAACAGGCGGATAAAAAAGCTGTAAAACTTCATTGTGTTTCAACTTAAATTCCACCTGAAAATGATCCTCGTCGTTTAGCGGCAATTTTAAATTTATGTTTTGCTCAATTAAGCTAACAACGATTGAATCGAATCCTTTAATCCTGTTTTTGAGTTTGCCCACAAGTTTAAAATTTGAGCTGGTGATAACCGTGTCTAATGAAACCGTATAGGGGTTGTATTGTAACGCTTTGAAATTTGTAGTGTGTTCGGGTATGTACTTTTGATAATAAACAGCCTGGTTACAGACGCCGTTTTTGACCAATGCGTTTGAAAAATTCATTTGGGGAACCGTGTAGTTAAGGTGGTTTCTAAGTATTAAACCTGTTTTTTTGTCAATTAAAATTTTGCAGTTTTCTAAATTGCTGAATAAACCAAATGTTTGTGGATGGATACGATTCAGTGGAAGGGTTTTATTGTTTTCTATTGCAATTTTATAATATCCTTCCTTATCGTATTCACACTGATTGATATCAATGTATTTTGTAATTGGAAGAAAGATCATATTCAGGTCTTCTTCAATTACTGTCTGGTTACTTTCATATAGTTCAAGACTGTGTCCTTCGGGCGTTTTATATTCCTTAAAGGCCGAAAAGTCGATATTGTTTACTGTACCTTCTTCTGAAAGGTTAAACCAGAAAGGGATTTTGTAGTGATTCATGTACACAATTGGCGATCGGTATGAGCCGAGGTAACCGGTTTCGTATACATAGTTTTCCATCCACCCACGATAGTCAAATTTTTGTTGTATTACATGTTGATGGTAGGCCAACACGGCTTTTATTGTATAGGTTTTAGATGACTGGTTGTATTTGGTGGGAGTAAATTCCCATTTTTTATAGTCCCAAAAACGGCGTTGCCATTGCACCGAAGTATCGATATGCGTTGTGGTCTCAATGTGGTAGGTTTTGCCTATTTCAAGGTTTAGCAACGGAAGTTCGCTTGCTTCCAGTGTCGAACAGAAGAGAACAAACATTAATGGAAGTGCCAGTCTTTTCATCATTTACAATTTTGGTGATTTGTCACCGCTAAGATGAGAAACATAATGATACCAAATTTATGCAAATTATTTAACGGTGGGTTTGGGTGATTTTTGGGTTGTATTAGAAAAATGTGAACAGTGAGGTTACTCTTCTTCAATCTCCCAACTTGATAAACCGATCATAAACCGCCCTCTGACCATGTTGAACGAGTCGTTTTCTTTTCGCCCGGTGAAGATGAGTGAAAAAGTTTTGCCACTGGGGTCGGCCCATTTATTTGCAAAATTCCAGTAGAAGGTATTCAACGGGATATGCCCTTTGCCCCATTCCAGTTCATACAGTACGGTTGTCCAGGGGCCCCAGGGTTTCGGTGCATCAAATATACCAATGTTGCCCCGGTGGGTTTCGGTGTGTTCGGTTGTTAGCATGTAGCGCCCCAAACCTTCTTTATAACTTACATTTATGCACCACCCCACACCGGCGGGATTTTCAAAAACCGGTTTCCGGTTTCCAATGTTGCTGGTCCAAACGGGCCGGCCGTTTTCCATACCGGCAAAAAACGAATATGCATCCCTGTTGGTAATTTGGTCTTTTGGCACACGTGCAAGGTCGATCAGCCCCGGTTTCTGGCAATTGAGCCAGTCAACTTTGTCGGGGTAATCGTCGGGGCCTTCGTAACTCTGGAACCGGATAAGGTAACTGTATACATAACCGTCGCGGGCGTTGTTGTAGTTTTTCCCGAAATTGCAAAAAGTGGGCATCATTACCCCTTCGGTTCGTTTAAGCGACCAGGGGGTGAATTCCCAGCTTGCCCCGTAATCATTCGAGCGGGCAATTTTTACTTCGCCAAAGGGGTCAACTTTGGTTTCGAGCATCCCAACCCACATGTACAACACATCATCGACACACAAAATGCCATAGCTTTTGCCAATCTGATCGTGTTCATTCTTTGTATTGTAACCACCCCATACGTTTGTTGCCGTAAAGCTATCCCAATTGCCCTCGATGCGGGCAACACCAATGCTTGAACGCCCCAGTCTGTTGGTGCCACCAAAACCGCCCCCGTCGCCCCAAACCGCATACTGGTTATCGTCACCGGCCCAGGTAACCGGCCAGTTGTCGCTGCCGGGTGCCCGCCGGGTGTGTGTTTCCCATTCGAACACCACTTGTTCAATAACTGGACTTCGCAGGTAGGGTGCTTCTTGTGAAAAGCCCACTGTTAATAGCAGAATAAGAAAAAATGTTACCGAGAATTTCACTATGGAATGAAAATCTAAAATAGCCAAATGGAAATTATTTTTGAGCTAATGCTTTTTTTGTTCAGCAATACGTTTCAGTCTTTTCGTATCCAGTCAAGCGCTTCATCCAACTCTTTGAAATAGGCATTAATGACCAGCGATTCGCCATGTTCATCTTTTACATTTTTTACAAAGTTATCGACCGATAATTTTGAGAAAATGTAATCGGGTACAATAATGGCATGTTTCATGGTTCCGTATTTTTTGGCATGTTGAACGCATACATTTGCACCGTGTTCATTCCCTTTCGGGTTCAGTCCTTTGTGTTGCCGGGTATCCAGAATAAGGTTTTTGGCACCCTTTTCAATCATAAAATTGATGGTTTTATCGAGCAATTCGGCAAACAACTCGAATTCGGTAAACCCCTTCCAGGTTTCAAGAATACCCGATTCATCGGGATAGTAGGTCAGTGTAAGGTTTGGATGTTCAAATATTACTTCTTTTTTCATTTTATAATGTATTAGCAATTGTATTTCAAATATAGTTTATAACAATCATAATCTGGCTGAAATTGGCTTTTAAAAAACAGCCTTGCTCATTTTTTGTGCCAATCACTATTGGTGTCAACCAGTACTTTCCTGTGTATTATTGTATCGTTAATAATAATTTGGCAATAGTACATGCCCGGTGCCATTCCGTTAACCGATGCATTAAATATTTTTGAGCCTGCATTATGTGTTTGTTTGTGTATTAATGTGCAGGTTTTTATGCCAAGGGCATTGTAGATGGCAATGGTTATTTTTTCGTTTTTTTTCAGGTTAACCTCAAATGTAATGATGTCTGAACAGGGGTTGGGAAATATTTTTACATCTGTATGTAAACGCTGTTTGTTTAGGCCTGATGTTCCGGGTGCAAATTCGCGCACATTTGGCGGGATCAGTTCAGGCAGTAATTCGGCATTGTCAATCAAATGGTCATAAGGGTAGGGGACATTAAAACTGCACGGGGGGATTGTGGTTGTGTAGGGGCTGTTGTTAAACACGTTGGTGGCGGGCTCCATATCCAAAAATCCCTGAGATGTTTTAATGGCGCCGTCTACATTTTTAAAGTAGTTGTGCTCTACTTTTACACAGGCACCCAGCCTTGTGTGTATCCCGTCGTCGATATTTTCATAATAATTGCTGAAAATGTGTGCTTTGCCAAAACGTATGCTGGGCAGGCGCGACCCGATATTATGAAAATAATTGTGATGAAAGGTGATGCGTTGCACACTGTCCTGGTAACTGTCGGGGCCCGAACTGATAAGTATTGCCTTATAATGGTCGTGAAAATTGCACCACGATACGGTGATAAACGACGAGGCATTTTTTATGTCGAGCAGTCCGTCGTAGTAATCTTTATGGTGCCCGCGGTCGGTAAAAAATTCACACCGGTCAATCCAGATGTTTTTCGAGCGGTTTATTTCCATTTCATCGTAGGTCACAACTTTCGAGAAAGTCAGGTTTCTTATGATGATATTACGGCTGTCGGCAATGGAAATTTTCAGGCCTTCGATGTGGGACGAATCGTTTATGCCAATGAGCGATTTGTTCGAATTTACGGCAATTTCGCCTTCGCCGATAAAATGTTTCGACACATTTACCACAAGCGGTTCATCCGATTCAAGAAAAGATTTCAATTCTTCGAGGCTTGTTGGTTCAACGGTTATCCCTGCATTTCCGCCTGTGAGCATATACGGGGTACCGTTATCGTGTTGTATCGATGCATAGCCGTTTGCACTGCTGTCGGCAACCGTTCCTTCTGCGTAAAAAAGGGCTGTTAAATCGGTTTTTTGCTGAATGGCAAAAGTATAGACGTTTGATATACTTGCTTCTTCGCCCGACCAGCTATGGAAAAAGTAACCCGGGTTTGAGGTGGCAGTAACGGTTATTTCAGTCCCTTTGTTGTAAAGAGGCTGTACCGGCTCCCAGGAAACCGTACCGGCAAGCGCATTGTTTGCTTCAACACTAATCGGGAAAGAAGGAAGGCATTCGGCCGGGCTTAACCCGCTGCCATAAAGGACAAAGTAGTCGATGTTCGACAAACCTTTTGCAGTAACGGCACTTAGGCGTATACTGTTTATGCCGGCTTTCAGGTCAACGTTCAGGGTGTCTGTCGTAATCCACACCGACCATTGCGACGAGCCACTGTGCCTGAAAACCACCGTGTCAATAAATACGTTGTTAATGTACAAGGCACCATCGCGGCTGGTTGTGTCGCTACCGCCAAGGGCATACTGCCAGCAAATATTGTATGTGCCCGGGTTGATTGCGTTCACACTCCAGCTTATGCCAACATCATAACCGCCATCAACGTTAATGTAGCCATCGCCTGTGTATCCGCCGGCATCGTTTTCAATCACGCCCTCGTATGTGCAAACACCCGGGTTGTTTTCCTGAATAACAAGGCTGTCGGTACTTTGTGCGAATAACGTGGATAGGAGGAAAGTTGCCAGCAAGGTTGATATTATTAGTTTCATGTCGATTTATCGGTCTTTAAATTCTGAAATACCATTACCCCCATCAATTTTATGGTGATAATTGCAAAAAGGTAAAGTTAACCTGAACTATTCATAAATTTCAATTAATATGAAAAAAGTTCATTCGCCAGCTGGCGAACCGACTTAGATAGCTTGTCCCGAATTTGATTCGGGAAAGTTAAACTTTTGAAAAAAAGCTTTACTGAATCTTAGTCGCTGTCGGAGACAGGAATAATTCATGAAACGTAGTTCGACGAAGTCAATTATTCGGGTTAAAAAAAGAGGGCTGTCTCAAAAGTCAGTCTTTTTTTTTGTAAGTAACTGGTAGTTTTATCGGGCTGTAAGCCCAATTTATTTCAGCCCAATGCAATCCGCCAGCTGGCGGAGTCGCATTGGGATCTATGGGTATGAATAATTTTTCGCCCTGAAAGGGCATCTAATTTATTATTTATTAATCAATTAAACTGAGCTTTCAGCCCGCTCTGTTTTGCACCTCTTAATTTCCCAAGGTGTTACCTTGGGCTGAAATGATTAAGCCCTTCAGGCTTAACTTACAAATTATAAGTTACTTGTAATACAAATCTACTTTTGAGACAGCCTCCTGTGTTGGTAGTTTCTTATTACATGCCCAGGGCTTTTCTTACGCCTTTCCCGTATTCGGGATCGGCGGCATCGAAAAGTTCCAGTTGTTTTTGGATGATCTTTTCCGGCACACCCGCCATTTCTTCAGCAATATTTTGAAATAATCGTTGTTTTTGTTCATTGTTGAAAAGCCGGAACAGGTTGCCTGCCTGGGTGAAATCGTCATCGTCTTCATTCCCGTACCTGTCGGCATCGCCATCAATACGAAGGGGTGGCTCGGCCAGTTCTTTGTCCTCTTCAGGCCCGTTAAATGAATTGGGTTCGTAGTAGGCATCGGGGTTTTCTTCAAAATTGTTGAAGAAGCGCATTTGCCCGTCTTTGTGGTAGTGGTTTGCTCCGCTAAGCGGGCGGTTTGGCGGCAACATTTCATAATGGGTGCCCAGGCGGTAGCGGTGTGCATCGGCATACGAAAAGATGCGGGCCTGCAACATCTTGTCGGGAGAGAAACCAATTCCCGGCACCACGTTTGAAGGTGAAAAAGCCGCGTTTTCGATATAAACAAAATAGTTATCGGGAATTTTGTTTAATTCAAATTCCCCAACTTTAATCAGGGGATAATCGCCGTGTGGCCATACCTTTGTAAGGTCAAACGGGTTGTACTGAGTTTTTTCGGCTTCTTTTTCGGGCATAATTTGCACATAAAAAGACCACTTTGGGAAGTTGCCCTTTTCAATGGCTCCGTAAAGCGCTTCCTGGTATGTCTCCCTTGATTCGCCAATGGCTTTTTTTGATTCTTCGTTGGTCATGAACGCATGTCCCTGCTGTGTTTTAAAGTGGAGTTTCACCCAGTAGCGTTCTCCTTTTTTGTTCCAGAAGCTGTAGGTGTGCGAACCGTATCCGTTCATGTGCATGGGGGTTGAAGGAATGCCCCTGTCTGAATGCAGGATGGTAACCTGGTGAAGGCTTTCGGGTGTTTTCGACCAGAAATCCCATTTGGCTGTGTTTGACCGAAGGTTTGTTTTCGGGTGCCTTTTTTGGGTGTGTATAAAGTCGGGGAATTTGTAACCGTCGCGAATGAAAAAGACCGGGGTATTGTTGCCAACCATGTCCCAGTTTCCTTCTTCGGTATAAAATTTAAGGGCAAATCCCCGCACATCGCGTTCGGCATCGGCAGCGCCTTTTTCGCCGGCTACGGTAGAGAACCTTGCCAGCATGGGTGTTTGCTTGCCCACTTCGCTGAAAATTTTTGCGCACGTGTACTTTGTAATGTCATCGGTTACGGTAAAGGTGCCGAATGCGCCCCATCCTTTGGCATGTACTACCCGTTCGGGAATCCGTTCCCTGTTTTGATGAGCCAGTTTTTCCATAAGCTGGTAATCCTGAATAAGTACAGGGCCGCGTTTGCCGGCTGTTATTGAGTTTTGGTTGTTCGATATGGGTGCACCACCCGTAGTTGTTAATTTTTTCTTTGTCATAATTTAAAATTTAAAGTGATTAATTTTTCCATCATGCTTAGCCGGTTCCCCGGTTTTTTCATAATTAACAGGAGAAAAAGGATTATGGCACTTTTTGCTTCTTTTAAGATGAAAAGGCCTGATGCTTTTTCTCATTTTTATGTATTCCATAATATATGAAAAAAATATAAAAAAGTTTATATGCTGGTTATTGAATCAGCAAAACAGGTTTCTTCCTTAATGATTCACTAACTTCGAAAAATGCTTCGAAAATTTTACCGATGATATCAGGGTTAATATGATCAGAGTGGCTAGTGAAAAATACACGAACGACGGTATGGGCACGGGGTCGCCACCGGCATACGAGTGCAACCCGCTGAGGTAATAATTTACACCGAAGTAGGTCATCAGAATGGAGCCAAAACCGTATACCGAAAGTACGTTAAAGGTGAAATCGCCTTTCATGCCGGGTATCATGCGTGCATGTGTAACAAGGGTATACACCAGTACCGATATAAGTGCCCAGGTCTCTTTCGGGTCCCAGCCCCAGTAACGCCCCCACGATTCGTTTGCCCAAACGGCTCCAAGGAACGTGCCAATAGTAAGCAAATAAAGGCCCAGGAACAAGGTACGTTGGTTTATTGTTGTCAGGTTATTGAACGTTTCATATATGCGTGCATGGTTTTTTCCGCTACGTAAAACCATTAGCAACAGGTTGATTAAGCCCAGCAGAAACCCAAGCCCCAAAAAACCGTAACTGGCCGTAATGACCGATACGTGTACGGTGAGCCAGTACGATTGCAGCACGGGTACAAGGTTGGTAATTTCGGGGTCCATAAAGCTCAGGTTGGCAACCAAAAGGGTTAAACCCGCCAGAATAACGGTTGCCGTGAGCGTGAAATCCGATTTTTTACTGAAGAGGAACCCGGCCAGCAGGGTAACCCACGAAATAAAGATCATCGATTCGTAGCCGTTGCTCATGGGTGCATGGCCCGATATGTACCACCTTACAGCAATGCCGAGGGTATGCACGGCAAAAGCAAGCATTACAATGATGTAAAACGTTTTTTGTAACCAGCCCGGGGTTTGCCGGCCAATTACAACAAGGGACAACAGGTAAAACAAGTATACGATACCCAATGTGAAATAAAACGGAAAAAGCTTTTTAAACAGGTTGGCTTTTACATAGGCAATTTCGGTTTTGATTTTAAAATTCCCGTGCAGTTCATAACCGGCATTGGTGCGTTGGTATTGTGCTATGCTGTCGAGCAACAAATTGGCTGTGCTGTAATTATTGGTTTTTTTTGCGTTTTTAACTGCATCAAAATAGTTTGAAATAACGTTGGCCAGAAAAGCCGAATCGGCCCGTGTGGTTGCCAAAACAGGTGCTTCGGCCGGTGTGTGCCATTTTTTACTGTCGGCTATGCCCGGAACGGGCAAAATGCGCAGGTATTGACCCGAAAACAAGGTATAGCAAATGTTAACCTTTTCATCGGTTTTCATCACCGCTTTGTCGAATTTGCTGCGCGAGGCAGCGGGTTTGGCATAAACGGTGCGCACAAGTTCCCGTAATATGTACCCGTTGTCGCGACTGAAAAAATCGGCATAGGCCGCATATTTCCCGCTCAATCCTAATTGTTGCTGAAGTTCGCGGTTGCTTACCCTGATCAGGGGTTTAACCGTCCAGCAACCGGGATCGATATTCATTTCAATAAACAACTGTGCAGGCGAAAGCCCTTCAACCTTGTCTTTCCGGGCAATTTTTCGAATCAATTCCGATGAAAACGTGTAAACCGGTTCGGTGCGCCCTTTTGCGTTTTGGACGAGTAATGAGCCAAAACGTGTGGCATGTTTTTCCGAAACAGGTATGTAGTCCGGTTTGGATATATCGTTTGAAGTTGAGGCTTTTGCCATTCCTGTAGCCATCAATAACATGGCAACCGTTATTACCTTGCCTTTTTGACCAATTTTCCTGAAAAACGAATGGGGATTAATCAGCGACCATAAAATGCCTATTGCCAGCAGGATGTAGCTGAAGTAGGTAATGCCGGCCCCCCAACTGTCCTCGTTTACCGAAAGGATGGTGCCTTGTTCGTCGTTGTCGTACGACGATTGGAAAAACCGGTAGCCCCGGTATTTAAGAATGTTGTTCATGAAAATGTGGTGGGGGACAGGCTCTTTGCCTTCTTCGTTAACTGTTACAAAGCTTGAAAACGACGAAGGGCTGTTCGATCCCGGGTAGCGTTCAATCCTGAAATCGTCTAAGTAAAGGCTGAAAGGCAAATCAATTTTGTAGGCTCCGTATGCCATTTCAATACTTACATTACCAAGGGTTGTTTTGGCAGTGCCGCTGTTCAGCATGTCTTCCCATAAAATGAGTTCGGACTGGTTTTGACCGTTGTTTAGGGTGAAAACGAAGGCTTGCATTCCGCCGGTACGGTCGCCGGACATAGCGGGTTTAGCTTCAAGCAATGCGGAAGGGTAATATTCACGGAAAACGATGTTGTACCCGGCTGTTTCATATATCACCTGGTTTCCGAAAGGAACAGGTTCGTTTGCAATGTAGACTTCGGCATTGTTTTGCATGGGTTTCACCCGTAGCAGTCCCGAAGAGGTAATAAAAAGCGAATCGTCCGAAGAGAAAAACCGAATGTTGCTTGTTGTGTCGGCATCAAAAGATACGGTGAGGCCCCCCATTGTTTTGGCTTCTCCGCTGGTGATGTGTTGAAATCCCCTGAACGAATCGCCAACCAGTACAAAACCAATAACCTTTTTTCCATGCGGCGATTCAACGGGTTGCCTTACGGCGTTCGGGTAATAGCGGGTCAGTTCAATATCAATGTTTTTATTGCCTGTTTCAATGGTTGTGTTGAAACGGCGTTTTTGCTCAATATCGGTTTTGAACATGAACTTGTTTGAATTGCTGTTGCCGTTATTAATTTTAACCGACAGGGCGGTTTCGTTGGTTTTTATAACCGACGATGATTCTCCTTCGCGGATGTGCATGGTGCCCTCGTAGCCGAAGTAGCGGGTAAACCCGGCGCCAATGATCATGATTACGAATGCAAGGTGAAAAAGAAAAACCGACAGTTTTTGAACGCGGTACAGTTTTAGCTCAAAAATTCTGAACAACAGGTTTAGCCCAGTTAACACAAGTAATAACTCGAACCACCATGCATTGTATACCCTGGCGCGGGCCACTTGTGTGCCAAAATCGTTTTCGATAAACGTGGCCATGGCCATGGCAACAATAAGCATGATAAACAGGGAACCCATTAACAGCGGTGATGAGAAAGCTTTCAGAATTTTCTTCATTGTTTTGGTTTCTGTATAGTGATTGAACTGTATTTATTCCAAAAATAACAGAAATATCGAGAGATTGTTTTTTGAGTGCCTTACCTGCGAATCGCTGTTTAGGGATTTAGATAAACCAACACACTTTTTTTATCACTGTTGTCCGGTAAAAATTTTAAACCCCGAAAATCCATTAAAATATATAGCTAATATCCTGATTATCATGTTGGGCTAAAGCCCCATTTCGAAGATGCGATTCAGTAAGCCCGGGGTTACTGAAAACCCCTAATGACGGGGGCTTTAGCCCAATTTTAATAATTTTTACCGGACACGCGCGAGTTTGTAACTCGTGCCTTATTTTTTACCTTTAAATCATGAGTCGAAAATATAAGTTTAGATATCCGGAAGGGCAGAACAGAAAACCTCAGGCATAAATGGCAATAAAAGCCATAAGTAAAAAACCAATTAGCAGGAAAGTAAATTTCTGATACCTGAATTTGCCGTTTTCAAAAACATCTTTAATAATTTCAAAAACGGCTATATATAGAAAAGTACCTGCTGCAAGGGCATCGAAAATGGCTTCAAACCAAACCGACATCCTGCTGCTTTCAATGTTGTCGAGTACTGTGCCTATTACAATTCCGATGGGGGTCATAATTGAAAAAAACAGAATGGTTTTAATGATCAGCTTTTTATTGATATTATCATTCACCAGGTTAACCCCCAGCGCGAAAGAGGCCGATCCCTTATGCGCGATGATGGCAATAAAAATGACCGTACCCGAAATGATTGTAGATTCAAGCCCAAGCGACATGCCGGCTATTATGCTGTGAATAGATAGCACAATGAGCAGGATTAGCGGGAATTTATTTTTACTGCTGTTCAGTATTTCAGCGCTTTCCTTTTGCGCAATCACACGTTCGAGTGCAAGGATGAAAATGAAGCCAATACCTGAAATAAAAGCAGCAAGCGGGAATTCAAAACTTAATTTAAGCGATGAAAAATTCTCCATGGCATCGGGCAGCAGGTGCATGAGCCCGGCGCCAAGGAAGACCCCTCCGGCAAAGGCATTGCCAAATGTTAACCCCTTGCCCCCTTTTGTAATCCTTTTTCCAAGCGGAATGAAGCCGCCGGTTATTCCCGCTGCAATGATAAAAATAACACTTAGAATTTTAAATCCGATGATGCCCATGATTTGAATAATTTAAGTTCAATTGTTCCGAAATTTCAGATGCATTTTTTAAATTATAAAATTATTTAATTTTGTTGGTGACCTCTCCGCAAGTGAGCATTGAACTCCCAAAGTATGGATTTCTTATTTCCTTTTCCGAGCTCAGCCAGTCGGCTCCTTTGTTGTCATCGGCCATGGGGCAATGCTGCACGTAAATGGTTTCGTCAAGTGGTGTGAATGTGTTGGTCATTTCAATCATCGGTACAGAAACCGATTGAAAGGCCTTACGCAGTTGCTCTATGTCGGAAAAATGCTGAACATGCTCTAAATTATTGCTTAGCTTCCCTTGATAATCCATCCAGACATTGTGGGCATCGCCTTTAAACAGGCCCATGTTGATTTTGTCCAATGCTGATTTCATGTCTGTTGCATTTTTTTGAGCTTCTGCGAAGCTGTCATTTGTAAGGGCATCTTTCCATTGTAGGTAAGATGTGTACAGGGGCTGTAAAGCTTCTTTAGCCTGTTTGTCGATGGACAAAGTTTTTGAAACTGTAGGTTTGGGTGTTATGGTTTGTTCTTCTTCTGACTCACTACTTCCCATGTTCATTCCACCATGATTATGCCCTGTTATTAACTGCCCTCCGCCTTCGGGGCTCATCATACTGGGTTTACCGGCTAACTGGGCAGCGGCATCTATACTGAACGTGCCGTTTACTGCAATTTCTTCCCCCTCCATTAAACCAGCTTCAACCACATAACTATTTCCTAATGCAGAACCCAAAGTTATTTCACGCATGATGAAATTAACTCCTTGTTCCGAATTTGTTTTCACATACACCACTGAGCGTTTGCCCGTCCACATTACGGCTGTTTTTGGTACAACAATCGAATTTGATTTGTTTGCCAACTTAGCCTGAACCAACCCCGAAGCAAACATCTCAGGTTTTAGCTTTCCGTTTGAGTTGTTATATTCCACTCTTGCTTTTGCCACTCTTGTTTCAGGGTCAATTACGGGGTCGATATAGGAGATGGTCCCCTCAAAACTTCCGCCTGGCATAGAGGCTACTGAGAATTCTACTTTGTCGCCGGTTTTTACCCATGGTATGTCCGATTCATACACATCAAATAATACCCATACTTTAGAAAGGTTGGCCATTTGATAAATCGTTTCACCTTCGCGAAGATAATCGCCGGGATTTATCAGTTTTGCTGTTACAAAACCGGAAATGTCAGCTTGTACAGGAAATTCATCCTTTGTCGTTCCCGAATTCAGTATTTCTTCAATTTGTTTATCCGACAGTTTCCAGTTTTTTAATTTTTCTTTTGCAGCTTCAAATAACTGGGGCTGGCTTTCGGCTATTTTCTGTGCCTCAAATAGCTCTTCCTGTGCGGTAACCAACTCGGGTGAATAGATGTATGCAATGGTTTGTCCTTTATTCACAAATTCACCGGTAAAATTCACCATCAATTTTTCAATTCTGCCCGGAATATGCGATGATTGTGAATACACCAAACGTTCATCGGCCTGTACTTTCCCGTTAAGGCGGACTTGTTTAACCGGATTTGTTGAGCCAACAATGGCCGTACTCACATTAGCCAGCTGCATTGCAGTTGCCGACATACTTATGGCGTTGGGGTCAATATCGGCATTTTGGTCATCCTCCAACGGGATTAAATCCATACCGCAAATGGGGCAGTCGCCCGGCTCGTTTTGACGAATCTGTGGGTGCATGGAGCAAGTCCATACCGTCTCGCCGTTTATTTCCGTTTTAACATGTTCGTGGTCATCGTGAGAATTACTTTTATTCCCTCCAAACAGTAACCATCCTGCCAGCAAGCCAACAACAAGTGTTGCTGTGGCAATGAATATTGTTTTTTTATCTATTGTTTTCATTTTAATACGATTTTGATGTTAAGTAATTGATTTTTGCAACGGCAATATGGTATTGAACCAAAGCGGTTGCGCTCATCTTCTGATATTTCAGTAATTGTTGCTGCATTCGCAACACCTCCTCAAACTCCTTCCCTGAATTTCCATATAAGGTGAAAAGCAGGTTTAACGATTGTTGTGAGGTTTGGATTTGTTGTTCGTAAAGTGATATTAGCTGCAACTGTTGTTGAACCTGAAACCAAACCATTTCATATTCAGAAAGGAGGGTATTTGTTACTTCCTTTTTTTGTAGCGTATAGCTTTCCTGCATCAGTTGGGCTTCTTTAACCGAAGCAGCGTATTTTTTCCTGAAGATGGGAATACCAATACTCACCATCGGCATAAATAAATCTTTGCCGTTATCGGAAATAGAAACATCAGTGCGTTCACCAACCAATACATAATCCAAGCCTAAACCCAATTTTGGCATACCCTGCTTTTGGGCAACAATCTCTGCTGCCTTGTTTGCCTGTAATTTTAAATCCAGTGCTTTTAATTTTGGATTGGCAGCAATCAGTGAATCTTTCCTGAAATTATCGGCAAGAATTTCGGTTTTTAATGAGTCGCTGATTTGTACTGTTTCATTTTCCGGCCTGTTTAAAAGCTTATTGAAAGTTGTTAGTAAAGGTTTTTCTTTATCTCTCAGAATATCAAGATTGGTTCGTGCATCTTTCAGCATAATATCCACCCGCAGCACATCCACCATAGTGCCGGTCCCGTTTTTAAACTTTTGGGTTGCGATTGTTTTGTATGATTCCAGGATGCTGATATTTTCCATTTCAATACGAATCCAATCGTTTAACTCGTATAATGGATAATAGGCGGAAGCCACTTGTAAATAAAGTCTGTTTCTGGCATCAATAAAGCTTTGAAACTTTGCTTCGGCCATTAATGCAGCCACATTGCCTTGTGCTTTTAATGTACCAAACCATGGGAACATTTGCGTTAGCGAGAACTTCGCTTGTTGCGGCCCTACACGTGTTTCTGACGGAGAGATAAAATACCCGAAAGAAAACGTCGGGTCGGGCAGGGTACTCACCTGTGGCACTTTCTGTAAAGCAGCCTCGTATTCTTTGTAGACAGCCTGTAAACCCGGATTATTTTCTGCGGCTATTTTGAAATAATCGTCCAGCGTTTGAGCAAAGCTTAAGTTGCCAAACAATAGTGTTGCTGTTATTATTGCTATATATCGGTTCATGATTTCGATTTTTTAAGTTTATATTCTTCACGCATACAGTAAAGCGTGGGAACAATGTAATAGGTAATGGCAGCCACAATCATACCGCCAAAAGCCGGAATAGCCATCGGCACCATAATATCCGCACCCCGACCGGTTGATGTAAGTACCGGAAGCAAAGCAATGATGGTAGTTGTGGTGGTCATTACAGCAGGTCTTATTCTTCGCTCTCCGGCTTCCACAACGGCTGCCCGTATTTCTTCTATTGATTTTGTCCGGTTGCGTTGGAAGCTTTGGTCAAGATACGTCCCCATCAAAACCCCGTCATCGGTTGCCAATCCAAAAAGGGCAATAAAACCTACCCAAACGGCCACACTCAGGTTGACGGTGTTCATCTGAAAAAGCTCCCGTATATTTGTTCCAAAAACAGTAAAATCAGCAAACCAGCCTTGTCCGTAAAGCCAAAGCATGATAAAACCACCGCTAAATGCCATTGCTACCCCGGTAAAAATCATAAGCGAAGTTGTAACCGATTTGAATTGAAAGTAGAGTATCAGGAAGATGATTAAAAACACAATCGGAACAATAATGCTCAGGCGATTTTCGGCACGCACCTGGTTTTCATAACTTCCGGAAAACTTGTAATTCACCCCTGCCGGAACAATTAATTCACCTGCATCAATTTTTTGCTGGATCATTTCCTGTGCATCGTTTACCACATCTACCTCGGCAAAACCTTCCCTTTTATCAAACAGCACATAACCTACCAGAAAAGTATTCTCACTCTTAATGGCTTGTGGCCCACGCACATATTCAATATCAACCAATTGTTTTAAAGGGATTTGTGCTAATGTAGGTGTTGGAATTAGAATATTCCCAAGCGATTCGGGGTCGTCACGTAACTCTCGCGGATAACGCACCCGTATGGGAAAGCGCTCACGTCCCTCAACCGTTGATGATATTTTCATTCCACCGATTGCGGTTTCGATGGTCTGTTGCACATCTTCCACATTCAATCCATAACGCGAAATTTCATCACGGTTGATGTTTAGGTGTATATAAGGTTTCCCCACAATACGGTCGGCAAAGGCAGCCTCGGCTTTCACCGAAGGTACTTGTTTCAGAATTCCTTCTAACTTCATACCAAATTCCTCGATGGTGTTGAGGTCAGGACCATACACTTTGATGCCCATTGGAGCCCTCATCCCGGTCTGCAACATAACCAAACGGGTTTCGATGGGTTGCAGTTTAGGGGCAGAGGTAACGCCGGGTATTTTAGTTACTGCAACTATTTCTTTCCAGATATCATCGGAAGAATTTATGTGTTCACGCCAGTTCCGGAAGTAGTTTCCATCTGCATCTGGTGTAAGTTCTGTTGTTGGAATGTCCCGGCTCAGTACTTCTTGGTTTGTTAGGGAATTACCATTTTTTAATATAAAACGGCCATCATTGTCGGTTTGGAACCTTTGGCGATGCCCCTTTTTATTCAGTTCATATTCCGGTTTGTAGTTGATGATGTTTTCGTACATCGAAATAGGCGCGGGGTCGAGCGCCGATTCTACCCTGCCTAACTTTCCTACGGTAAGCTCCACCTCGGGTATGGATGAAACCAGCATATCCAATTGGCCTATCGCTTTCCGGTTGTATTCAACACCCGAGTGTGGCATTGAGGTGGGCATGAGCAAAAAGCTGCCTTCATCGAGCGATGGCATGAATTCTTTACCTATTCCGGGAAAAGCATGAGCAAGGCCCGACCAAACATTAGTAGTACGAATGTTCCAACCAATTTTGTCGGTTCCTTTTGCAATAAACCCGAAAACATTTGAGAACCCCATCCAGATATTTACAGCAAGAAGTATCAAAATAACAGGAATGAATAAAAACTTGATTTTGTTTTTTAATATCCAGCTTAGAATCCTTTTGTAGGAATACTGCAATAGTGTAAATGCACCTAAAATAAAGCCAACCAATAAGGCGACAAAAACAAAGTTGAGCAATACACTTTTACCTGCTCCTAAAGGCAGCCAGTACTTTGCCAAAAGCCATGTTACACCCACTACCGCCAAAATCAATTCAAAATTATCTAAAGCCTTGCTGAAAAGGGGTTTTTTAAACAGTTTTTTATCTTTTATAAATGGCTTAATTAAAGGAATACTTCCAAATAAAATCAACAAAACGCCAGCCCAGGCAACACTGCTGAAAAGTCCAATAAAACCAACTACAATAAGCAGCATATTCACCCACTTGTTGTGACGGGGATTTTTAATTTTTAACCCAAAAAACCAGTGAGCCAGCGTAGGTAAAATTATAAGTGAAACTATAAGCGCCGCAACCAAAGCAAAGGTTTTGGTAAATGCCAGTGGACCGAATAATTTACCCTCGGCTGCCTGCATGGTAAAAACCGGAATAAAACTTACGATAGTAGTAGAAACGGCAGTAAGAATAGCCGAACTAACCTCTGTCGAGCCATTGTATATTGTTGTTATCAGTTTTTGTCCGGGCGGGGCTTCATCAACGTGTTTGACGATATTCTCGGAGAGAATTATGCCCAAATCGACCATCGTGCCAATGGCAATGGCGATTCCCGACAGCGCAACAATATTGGCATCGACCCCGAAATACCGCATGGCGATAAAAACCATGAGTACAGCAATAGGCAATAAGCTTGAAATTAAAAAGGATGCCCGCAGGTTATAAATCATTACAATAATAACCAGAATCGTAATGAGAATCTGAAGCGACAAAGCTTCTTCGAGTGTACCAAGTGTCTCATAAATCAATTCGGAGCGGTCGTAAAACGGGACAATGGTCAGTTGACTTTCCACACCGTTTGCCAGGGTCTTTTTGGGCAGTCCGGGTGAAATCTCTGTAATTTTTTCTTTTACATTGTTAATCACCTGCAAGGGATTAGCGCCATACCGTGCGACCACCACACCACCTACTACTTCTGCACCGTCTTTGTCGAGTGCACCTCGGCGGGTTGCCGGACCAAGTGTAACTACACCTATATCTTTAATCCGAATGGGAACGTTATCCTGCACGGCAACCACGGCTATTTCAATATCTTCGGTCTTTTTCACATAACCTAAACCACGCACAAGATATTCGGCCTGATTAATCTCGATGGTTTTAGCCCCCACGTCACGGTTCGATTTCTGTACTGCCTGCATCACCTTGTGTAAAGGAATATTGTAGGCTTTCAGGGCATCCGGGTTGACATCTATCTGGTATTCCTGCACATATCCACCAATGGATGCTACCTCCGATACGCCTTCGGTTGCATTTAGTCCATATTTTACATAAAAATCCTGAACGGTGCGTATTTCATGCAAATCCCAGCCCCCAGTTGGATTTCCGTCTTTGTCACGCCCTTCAAGCGTGTACCAGTACACCTGTCCCAAAGCAGTTGCATCGGGGCCTAATGTGGGTTGAACCCCTTCGGGCAACAGCCCGGAAGGAAGCGAACTTAACTTCTCCAAAATCCGGGAGCGTGACCAGTAAAATTCTATATCTTCATCAAAAATGATGTAGATACTGGAAAAACCAAAAATTGATGAACTTCGAATGGTCTTCACTCCGGGAATACCCAAGAGATAGGTTGTTAAGGGATAAGATATTTGGTCTTCAATATCCTGTGGCGACCGTCCGTTCCAGGGAGTAAAAACTATTTGCTGGTTTTCGCCAATATCGGGTATGGCATCTACCGGAACAGGGTCTGATGGTAAACCACCCACTTGCCAGCCAAATGGTGCAGTAACAATGCCCCATGCGATTAACACTGTGAGGACAAGCATGGTGACCAATTTGTTCTCTAAAAAATATTTGATGAACTTATTGAGCATAACATAATTATATTAAAATGACTAATGAACTTTGTAAAGATGTAACACACCAATACCCATGCTAATAACTGTAGCATGGGGTTATTAGTTCATTTTAAAATCAAATCAGGAAGGTTTGAAAAAGCACCTGAACGTCTTTTTCAAGAGATGGTGAAATATAATCAGTATAAAACTGATGTGTTGTTCTTGGACGTATATCCAAGTTCAATAAAGAATAAAGAAATGCAACTGCAAAATCATCATTGAAAACTGTTTGAGTAGCATCTTTTACAAAATCATCTGTACTTTGGATAGTATGAAATTCATTTTGGCAGCAAGGAAATTTATTGAAACTTACCTGATTATTATTGGTATGTTCAGAATCATCGCAGGACTTTTCTGTTTCCATCATGTCACAGCCCAAATGTGTTTCGCCAAAGATTATCTTAGACTCAACGGCTTCGCCACCACAAAAGTGTGTTCCCATGGTCAAATACATATGGCTTGACAAAAGGATAAAAGATAATAATGTGGATATACTTTTTTTCATTTGTTAATTAATAACATAAAAGCATGTAAAAAAGTTTTAAATAATTATTTTTTTAAAAGAATCCAATCTATTATTTTTTGTAAACGATATAAATATTTGTTATTTCAATCAGTCTTTTCTTAATCAGTTCAAGCAAAATCAAGGACTAATGTAGAATTTGGAAAGACAAGGATGCACAGCCAGGAACAGTATCAGGAACTTAGCCACTACTTATACTCGTTCCAGCTCTTTATGGTCAGGTCTTCCAAATTGTATTTGCAAAACGCGTAAATAAATGCGCTGGCAACACGGGCATTGGTAATGAGCGGGATGTTAAAGTCGATGGCATTACGCCGAATGCGGTAACCGTTACTCAGTTCCCGGCGGGTATAGTCCTTCGGGATGTTGATCACCAAATCGAGTTTCTTTTCCTTAATGTAATCAATGGTGTTGGGCTTACGGTCCTCTTCATCGGGCCAGTGCAGGCGGGTGCACTCGATGTTGTTGTCGCGGAAATAGCGGTGTGTTCCTTCGGTGGCAAACAGGTTGTAGCCTTTATCGACCAGCATTTGGGCCGATTTGAGCAGCTCGAGTTTCGAGCGTGCCGGCCCCGATGAGATCAGGATATTCTTTTTTGGTGCATGGTAACCTACCGAGAGCATTGATTTCATTATGGCTTCGTAATACGTGTCGCCAATGCAGGCAACCTCGCCGGTCGAACTCATGTCAACGCCCAGTACCGGGTCGGCATTCAGCAGGCGGTGGAACGAGAATTGTGGTGCCTTAATACCAATGTGGTCAAGTTCGAACAACGATTTGTCGGGCTTAATGTAAGGTATGCCCAGCATCACTTTCGTGGCCAGTTCAATCAGGTTCAGTTTCATAACCTTTGAAACGAACGGGAAACTGCGTGAGGCACGCAGGTTGCATTCAATTACCTTAATATCGTTGTCTTTGGCAAGCAACTGCATGTTGAACGGTCCTGATATTTCGAGCCCTTTGGCCACTTCGCGCGAAATACGTTTTACCCGTCGAATGGTTTCGATGTACAGTTTTTGTGGTGGGAAAACCATGGTGGCATCGCCCGAGTGCACGCCGGCAAATTCAACGTGTTCCGATATGGCATACGCTACAATTTCACCTTTGTCTGCCACGGCATCAATTTCAATTTCCTTGGCCTGTTCAATGAATTCGGTTACAACCACCGGGTGTTCTTTCGATACATCGGCGGCAAGTTCCAGGAAGTGCTCAAGCTGGTCGGCGTTGGAGACAACGTTCATAGCAGCGCCCGATAGCACGTATGACGGGCGTATAAGCACGGGGAAGCCCACTTCGTCGATAAAGTTATGAATTTCATCAATGGTTGAAAGTTCCCTCCAACGAGGTTGGTCAACATTGATTTTATCAAGCAGTGTTGAAAATTTCTGGCGGTCTTCGGCATTGTCAATTTTTAGGGCCGATGTGCCCAGAACGGGCATATTCTGGCGGTGTAGTTTTATGGCCAGGTTGTTGGGTATTTGCCCACCCACCGAAACAATGGTGCCGCGGGGCTGTTCCATGTCAACGATGTCCATAACCCGTTCAAACGACAATTCATCGAAGTAAAGGCGGTCGCAGTTATCGTAGTCGGTACTTACGGTTTCGGGGTTGTAGTTAATCATTATCGAACGTAATCCCTCTTTTCTGATTGTGTTTACGGCATTTACGCTACACCAGTCGAACTCAACCGATGAGCCAATGCGGTATGCACCCGATCCAAGTACGATAACTGATTGTCCATCGTGTTGGAACTCAACATCGTTTTCAGCAGCATTGTAGGTAATGTAAAGGTAGTTGGTCATGGCCGGATATTCACCGGCCAGTGTGTCGATTTGTTTCACGAACGGCAAAATGCCTTTTGCTTTACGGTGTTCGCGTACCTCAATCATTTTTTTCTCCATTTGAGAAGCAGATGGTTTAAGTACCATGCGTGCAATCTGAAAGTCGGAAAAGCCGTATTTTTTAGCCTGCAGAAGGGTTTCTTCCGGTAGTGCGTCAAGTGAACTGTGCGTGCTTAATTCACAACTCAGCTTGAAAATGTTTTGCAGTTTTTGAATAAACCAACGATCAATCTTCGTTTTCTGGTAAATGTCTTCAACCGAGTAATCTTTGTTAAAAGCTTCGGCAATGGCAAATATGCGCCGGTCGGTGGGATTCACCAGTTCTTCTTCAATGGTTTCAATTGTAATTTCTTCGGTGTTTCCAACAAAGCCGTGCATGCCCAAACCGATCATCCGGAGCCCTTTTTGGATGGCTTCTTCAAAATTACGCCCAATCGACATGATTTCACCTACCGATTTCATCGAACTGCCAATTTGTTTCGATACGCCCGAAAATTTGTTCAGGTCCCAACGTGGAATTTTACAAACCACGTAATCGAGGGCGGGTTCGAAGCAGGCCGTGGTTACTTTAGTAACGGTATTTTTCAATTCGTGCAAACCATAGCCCAGTCCCAGTTTGGCGGCAATAAAGGCCAAGGGGTAGCCGGTTGCTTTGGAAGCGAGCGCCGAGGAGCGGCTTAAACGGGCATTTACTTCAATAACCCGGTAATCTTCACTGAAGGGGTCGAGGGCAAACTGCACGTTGCATTCGCCCACCACACCAATGCGGCGGATGATGCGTATTGAAAGTTCGCGCAGCTTGTGGTATTCTTTGTTGGTAAGTGTTTGCGATGGTGCCACAACAATACTTTCGCCGGTGTGTATGCCCAGCGGGTCGAAATTTTCCATGTTACACACCGTGATACAGTTGTCGTACTGGTCGCGCACCACTTCGTATTCCACCTCTTTCCAGCCTTTAATCGATTCTTCGATCAGGATTTGTGGCGAGTACGAGAAAGCATTTGAAGCCCTTATTTCCAGTTCCTGCATGTTTGAACAAAAACCGCTGCCCAATCCGCCAAGGGTATAAGCTGCCCTGATGATGATGGGGAATCCGATCTTTTCAACGGCATTTTTTGCTTCCTCCATATTTTTGCAGGCAATGCTTGCCGGGGTTTTAACATCGATACTTTTCAGGATGTTTGCAAAAATATCGCGGTCTTCGGTATCGATGATCGATTGTACGGGTGTGCCAAGTACTTCGATGTTGTATTTTTCGAGTATACCGGTTTCATATAATGCAACGCCACAGTTTAGTGCTGTTTGTCCGCCAAAGGCCAGCAGAATACCTTGTGGCTTTTCTTTTTTAATTACTTCTTCGACAAAAAAAGGTGTTACCGGAAGGAAATAAATTTTATCGGCAATCTCTTCCGAAGTTTGAATGGTGGCAATGTTCGGGTTAATCAGAACGGTTTCGATTCCCTCTTCTTTCAGGGCTTTCAGTGCCTGTGAACCGGAGTAGTCGAATTCACCGGCTTCACCAATTTTCAATGCTCCTGAACCCAGTACAATTGCTTTTTTTATATGTGATTTGAAATTTTTCATCGTTAAAAATTGATTGGTTAACCTTTGTGTTTTTTTATGTTGTTGATGAAGTCGTCAAAAAGGAATTCGGTATCGACAGGCCCGCTCGATGCTTCGGGGTGAAACTGTGTCGAGAAAAACGGCTTTGTTTTGTGCTTAATCCCTTCGTTTGTTTTGTCGTTTACGTTAATGAAAAGTTCTTCCCAGTCGTTGGGTATGGTTTTCCTGTCTATGGCATATCCGTGGTTTTGTGAAGTGATGAAACAGCGATCGGTGCCGTTAAGCAAAACGGGCTGGTTATGGCTTCGGTGGCCGTATTTCAGCTTGTACGTGTCGGCTCCGGCAGCGCGGGCCAGCAATTGGTTGCCCAAACAAATGCCCATGATGGGTGTGTTGCCTTCGAGTGCTTTCGACAGGTTCTTCACGGTGGCATCGCACATGGCCGGGTCACCCGGTCCGTTTGAAATAAAAAGGCCGTCGTATTCCTCGGATGTAAAATCGTAATCCCAGGGTACCCTTTTTACACTTGCGCCCCTGTTAAGCAGGCAGCGGATTATGTTGTTTTTTACCCCGCAATCGACCAGTATTATTTTGTATTCCCCATTGCCATGCTCTTCAGTGTTTTTTATACTGACCCTCGCAACGAGGTTTTCAAGGTTGGGATCGTAAAAGCCGATGCGTTGGTCATCGAATTCAATTTTTCCGAGCATTGACCCCTTTTCACGCAATATTTTTGTCAGGGCACGGGTGTCGATACCGTAAATTCCGGGCACATCGTTTTCTTTTAGCCAGTCGCCCAGGCTTTTTATGGCATTCCAATGTGAATATTCACTTGAGTAATCGGAGATGATAAAACCCGAAACATGTATCTTGTCCGATTCAAAATGGTTGGATACTTTTCGTGTTGCCGAGTTGTCGGGCACACCGTAATTCCCGATCATGGGATAGGTCGAAACTAAAATTTGCCCGGTATACGAGGGGTCGGTGAGGCTTTCGGGGTAACCCACCATGGCGGTGTAGAAAACCACTTCGCCGGCTACCGGTTTCTCACTTCCGAACGATTTGCCGGTAAAAACGGTACCATCTTCCAGTGTTAACTTAACTTTTTTCAAGGCTAAAGCTGTTTATGTGTTACTATTTATATAGAAAAAATGCGTTTATCTGCATGGGCAGTTAAACGCATTTTCTGGTTCTTTCACCGCAACGATATCTTCTCTTTTGATCAATCTTCACGTTGATATTTTAAGTAAAATTTAATTCCACGGCAAAAATATAAAAACTTTCTAAAAAAAGATTGGTTTTTTTGTTTTAATGAATAAATTTGCAAATAATTTGAATAAAAATACGACCCGTGATGAAGGCACGTTTACAAAGACATAAGGCAATTCGCAAGATTTTAAGTCGAAACAAGGTGAAAAACCAGGAGGATTTGCTAATGTTATTAAAACGTGAAGGTTTTGATTTAACACAGGCAACACTTTCACGCGATATGAAAACACTGCAAATTGCCAAGACTCCGGCCCCCGGTGGCGGGTATGCCTATGTTTTGCCGCGTAATGCAGGAATGGCTGTGGGCAGCGCTCCCTCGAAGGAAGCGAAATACCTGGCTGATGGTTTTTTAACCCTCGGTTTTTCGGGGAACATGGCTGTAATAAAAACAAAACCGGCCTATGCCAGCAGCATTGCTGCCATTATTGACGGGGTGAATTCATTTGAAATATTAGGGACCATTGCAGGCGACGATACCATTTTTGTAGCCTTGAGGGAAGGCGTTGAAAAAACGGATTTGATCGCGTTACTCGAAAGTGCAATGCCCGGGTTGAAAGGAAAATTGATTTAGTGAAAAATGTCTGGGATTGAAAAAGTGAAAGTGGTTATTGCCGACGAGAACCATTTAATTTACGTCGATGAGATTAACGATACCATACAAACGGCCTCGGAAGAACGGGGTACGGGTATTGCACGGCGTACTTACGAATACATTGCCAATAAAATGAAGGAAGGCAAAGCAGTTATTGCCCTTGATGGCGATAAATTTGCCGGGTTTTGTTACATCGAATCATGGGGCCATCATAAGTATGTGGCCAATTCAGGTTTGATTGTTGCCCCGAAATACCGCGGGCAGGGATTGGCAAAGCGCATAAAAGAGCAGGCGTTCAAGTTGTCGAGGAAACGATTTCCCGAAGCAAAAATATTTGGGCTCACAACAGGGCTTGCTGTAATGAAAATTAATTCCGAGTTGGGTTACAGGCCGGTTACATTTTCCGAACTGACCGATGACCAGGAGTTTTGGAAAGGATGCCAAAGTTGTGTGAATTACGACATTTTAATGCGAACACAGCGTACAAAATGTCTTTGCACAGCCATGTTGTACGATCCTGCCTGGGAAAAGAAACCGGCAAAAAACGGGATGAAAGAACGGGGAAAAATCATCCCCTTCAGAAGGTGGTTAAACAGCGGACAAACATCGGGGTATGCATCTCCGCTTAAAACGAAGTTGAAATTATTTAAACGACATTAAAAAAATATAGAATGGTGCCGCGATTCCAATGGCTGGTAATTCGCAATTTCATAAATCGACAGCGTATTGTTTTTTGCATCTGAAGTCGTGTAATTGGTTTTTTTCATTTTGCAAAACAATACTTCATTGGTATTTGGGTTAGTAAAGATTATCGGCGGCACCATTTTTTTTCTCATAACCCTTTTAATATCCTTGTTATATAATCATTGTAAATGATGTATTTTAGGTATTAAAAAGGCATAAGGAAACGAAATAAGCTTTAGTAACGATAAGGGTAAATTAATACCCGTTTTTAAAGGATCAGATTATGGAAAACAAAAAGGTGGTTTTAGCTTTCAGCGGTGGGCTCGATACGTCGTTTTGTGCCATGTACCTTTCAAAGGAAAAAGGCCTCGATGTATACACGGCAGTAGCCAATACAGGCGGTTTTGATGCCGGTGAACTTAAAACAATTGAAAAGAAAGCATATAGCCTGGGGGCAAAAAAACATGTCACCCTTGATGTAACGCAGAAATACTACAACCAAAGCATCCGGTACATGGTTTTTGGAAATGTGCTCCGCAACAATACCTATCCCATCTCGGTCAGCTCCGAACGTATTTTTCAGGCCATGGCTATTATTCAGTATGCAAAAGAAATTGGGGCAGCTTATGTTGCCCATGGCAGCACAGGGGCTGGTAACGACCAGGTGCGTTTCGACCTTACATTTGAGGTACTTGCACCTGAAATTAAAATATTGACCCCGACACGTGACCTTGAATTGTCGCGTGAAGCCGAAATCAATTACCTGAAGAAAAACGGCTACGAAGCTGATTTCAAAAAGATGGAATATTCCATCAACGCCGGTTTGTGGGGAACAAGCGTGGGAGGGAAAGAGACCCTCAATTCGGCTAAAACTTTGCCCGAAGAAGCTTATCCCAGCCCGCTGGAAGAAAACGGCCAGCGGCAAATAACCATTGAATTTCAAAAAGGAGAACTTACGGGGGTTGATGGAAAAACCTATAAAAACCCGGTGGATGCGATTCGTGCCCTCGATGGCATAGCCAAAAAATATGCCATCGGGCGTGATATGCACATTGGCGATACCATTATTGGCATTAAAGGCCGTGTGGGGTTCGAGGCCGCAGCACCGCTCATCATTATTAAAGCCCACCAAATGCTCGAAAAACATACACTTACCAAATGGCAGTTGTACTGGAAGGAACAACTCGGTAACTGGTACGGCATGTTCCTGCACGAGGCCCTGTACCTTGAGCCGGTTATGCGCGACATTGAAAAATTTCTCGAAAACAGTCAGCAAAACGTGTCAGGTAAGGTGATCGTTAACCTGAAGCCTTATCATTTCCAGCTTGTTGGAATCGAATCGGACAATGACCTGATGAAATCCGACTTCGGCGAATATGGCGAAATGAACAAAGGCTGGACGGCCGATGATGTTAAAGGTTTTACCAAAATACTGGGCACACAGTTAAAGATTTACAATGCCGTGAACAAGGATTTTGAAAAGTTGTAGATATGATTAAAGTTGGAATAATTGGAGGGGCAGGCTATACCGCCGGAGAACTTTTACGGATTCTATTGAACCATCCCGAAGCCGAGGTAACGTATGTTCACAGCAGCAGTAATGCCGGGAACATGGTTGCCGATGTACATAAAGACCTTCTGGGGGATACACGCCTGGTGTTTAGTGGTGAGTATGAATTTTCAAACCTCGATGTTGTTTTTTTGTGCATGGGTCACGGGAAATCGAAAAAGTTTATCGAAAGCCAGCCATTGCCAGAATCGTTAAAAGTAATCGACCTGAGCCACGATTACAGGTTGGAACGTGAAGGGAACCGTTTTGTGTACGGTTTGCCCGAGATAAACCGCGAGGAAATCCGAAAGGCACAGTTTATTGCCAATCCCGGTTGTTTTGCTACCGGAATCGAACTGGCACTGTTGCCTCTTGCTTCAAAATCACTTATTACTGATGAAATCCACGTCAATGCCATTACCGGCTCTACCGGTGGCGGGCAAAAACCAACTGAAAAATCGCATTTCAGTTGGCGCAACAATAACGTATCGGCTTACAAGGTTTTCACCCATCAACATTTGTGCGAGATAAACCAAAGCCTGAAACAGTTGCAGAAATCATACGCACCTTCGCTTAACTTTGTGCCGGTTCGGGGCAACCATACCCGTGGCATTTATGTAACGGCTTATACGAGGTTTACCGGAACCCTCGACCAGGCAAAAAAAATGTATGAAGCGTTCTACGAAAGCCATCCTTTTGTGCACATCACAAACGAGGCGCCCGACCTCAAACAGGTTGTGAATACAAATAAATGTTTTTTGCATCTCGAAAAATTCGACGATAAACTGTTTATTATAAGCATTACCGATAACCTCCTGAAAGGAGCATCGGGACAAGCCGTTCAAAACATGAACCTGCTATTTGGCATGGACGAAAAGGCAGGGCTTATGCTAAAACCTATTGCTTTTTGAAGAGTTGGCAGAAGGCAGAAGGCAGAAGGCAGAAGATAGAAGGAGAAGACACCTATGACAAGTGACAAGTGCCCAGCAACTAGTGACCAACATCTATTTATTTTTTATTTTTAATTGTTTTTTATGGATTTGTTTAAAGTATACCAGTTATTCGATATAGAACCCGTAAAAGGAGAAGGTTCGTTTATTTTTGATAAAGATGGTCGCCGGTATTTGGATTTGTATGGCGGGCATGCCGTTATTTCAATCGGTCATTGCCATCCGCATTACGTGGCGATGATTTCGGCTCAACTCGAAAAGCTCGGGTTTTATTCCAATTCTGTTCAGAACTCACTTCAGAAAGAGTTGGCGCATAAACTGGGTGAATTATCCGGTTTGCCCGAATTCAGTCTTTTTCTTTGCAACAGCGGTGCCGAGGCGAACGAAAATGCCCTTAAAATTGCCTCGTTCAAAACCGGAAAATCGAAAATGATTGCTTTCCGAAAAGCGTTCCACGGACGTACTTCGGGTGCCGTGGCTGTTACCGATAACCCGTCGATTGTTGCTCCGATAAATGCACGCGACAACATTGTTTTTCTGGAATTGAATAATATTCAATTAGTTGAGGATGAGTTGGAAAAAGGCGATGTGGCTGCCGTGGTTATTGAAGGCATTCAGGGCATTGGTGGCATTAGGCTGCCCGAAGTTGGTTTTATGCAACAATTACGTGAATTATGTACCCGTTACAACACCATATTAATACTCGATGAAGTGCAATCGGGTTACGGGCGCAGCGGGAAGTTTTTTGCCTTTCAGCATTGCGGTATAACACCCGATATTGTTACCACTGCAAAGGGTATGGGTAACGGTTTCCCCATTGGCGGGGTTCTTATAAGCCCCCATTTTGAAGCAAAAACAGGAATGCTGGGAACTACCTTCGGGGGTAACCATCTGGCTTGTGCTGCAGGAATTGCCGTTCTCGATGTGATCAAGTCACAAAAATTAATTTCAAATGCCGAAGAAACAGGAAATTATCTTTTGTCAGAATTAACTAAATTTGGGCAAATTAAAGAGGTGCGGGGCAAAGGGCTGATGATTGGGATTGAGTTTGAGCAGGAAGTGGCTGAAATCCGAAAAAAATTATTGTTCGAAAAGAACGTATTTACCGGTGTTTCGGGGAAAAACATCATCAGGCTGCTTCCGCCGCTAAACCTGAAAAAGGATAATGCAGCACTCTTTTTGGAAAAGCTGAAGGAGACTTTGGATGAATTGTTATAGGCCAATTGGTTATAAATATTTTACATAAAAACCGAACAAGATGAATTTTGACAAAATTGCAATATTGGGCACAGGTAACCTGGGTTATTCCATTGCAAAGGGACTTGTTTTATCGGGAATGATCAATAAGCAAAACCTGATGTTAACAGAAAAAAACCCAAAACGTTTAGAAACATTGGTTGACGAGGGTTACAGGGCAACCGAAAACAACCGCGAGGCCGTGAAAGAGTCCGACCTGGTTATGCTGGTTGTGAAACCCTGGCAAATTGATGAATTGCTTGAAGAGATAAAAGACGTTGTCCGGGCCGATAAACATGTGTTGGTTTCATATGTAACCGGCATTCAGTCAACCCGAATATACTCGGCATTAGGCAAAAAACCTGCCCTTTTCAGGGTAATGCCAAACACCGGTATTGCCATTCAGGAGTCGATGTCGTGTGTTGCCCCGTTCAACAACACGCCTGAACAAAAAGAAGCGATCAGGGAGTTGTTCAGTAAATTGGGACAGGTGCTGTTCATTCCCGAAGAACAGATGCCGGCAGCTACAGCCCTTGCGGGGTGCGGTATTGCTTTTGCTCTCCGTTTTATCCGGGCGGCCATTCAGGGAGGTGTTGAAATCGGTTTCAGTGCCGAAGATGCAAAACTGATTGCCGCACAAATAACCAAAGGCGCTGCCGAGCTCATACTTACCAACAATACACATCCCGAGTCGGAGATCGATAAGGTAACAACGCCAAAGGGAATAACCATAACCGGACTGAACGAAATGGAACACTCGGGATTCAGTTCTTCAATTATTAAGGGATTGCTTGCTTCTTTTAATAAAATTGAAAAAAAGGAGTAACTGAGAAGTTAAATTTCATTTATTTCCCCCTTTTCTTCACGGGAAAATGAAATCTTTTTTTGTCGTCCCGGTTAATTTTATGACATTTGTCATGTTTCAAAATTGACAAAATGAACAGCCTGAAATATAAACGTGTTGCAGTAAAGATTGGTAGCAATGTACTTGCCAGTGGGAGCGGTGATCTTGATAACGAACGGATTGCTCATCTTGTAGGACAGGTTGTCGCGTTAAAAAAACTGGGGGTTGAGGTTATCCTGATTTCATCGGGTGCCGTGGCTTCGGGAAAAGCGGTTTACAATCCCGAAAAGAAAATTGATACGGTTTCGGCACGTCAGTTGTGGTCAGCCATTGGCCAGGTAAGACTTATGAATACCTACTCGGCCCTTTTCGAAACCCATAATGTGGTATGTGCCCAGGTGCTTACTACCAAGGAAAACTTTAGCGACAGGCGTCATTACCTGAATATGAAAAACTGCATTTCGACCATGCTTGATAACGGCGTTGTTCCCATTGTGAACGAAAACGACACCATTTCGGTTACCGAACTCATGTTTACCGATAACGATGAACTGTCGGGGCTGATCTCTTCCATGATGGACTGCGAAGCGTTAATTATCCTGTCAAATGTAGATGGTATTTACAACGGCCATCCAGACGATGGGCATACGGAGCTGATCCGTGAAATTGCTGCCAGCGACAATAGCCTCGAAGATTACATTTCGTCGCAAAAATCGGGGTTTGGCCGGGGCGGCATGCATACAAAATACAGCGTTGCCCGCAAAATTGCATTGGAAGGCATTCCGGTATACATCGCCAACGGTTCCCGCGACCATATTCTTCGCAATATCGTTGGAGGGGAAGATGCGGTTTGTACACGCTTTAATCCCAATGGTAAAAAACTTACAGCCAGTAAAAAATGGCTGGCCCATTCCGATAGTTTTGCCAAAGGGGCAGTGGTGGTGAACGAAGGTGCCCGTAAGGCACTGTTCGATTTTAATGCTAACAGTTTGCTGCTTATCGGGGTTGTTGAGGTAAGCGGTTTTTTTGAAAAGGGCGATGTGGTTCAGATTCTTGATCAGGATGGCAACCAGTTGGGCGTGGGGAAATCGCAATATAATTCCGACGATGCCAAAAAACTGATTGGGAAAAAAGCCCGGAAGCCAATGATTTATTACGATTATATGTACCTGGAGGCCAATCCCTAACCCTTCTCCATGGAGGCTGAAGAAGATTGCTGATTTGTTGATTACAAAAATGAAAGATTTTTGGTTTAAAATATCTTAGAAATGAGAAACTGCCTAAAAGTCTCCCCTTGGGGGAGATTTAGAGGGGCTTTAAATAATTATTATGGACTGTACGCTCATTTTTGAACAAGTATTGAAAGCAAGCCGCACGTTAAACCTGCTAGATGTTGAAAGTATAAACCGTGTGTTGAACGAGGTGGCCGACAAAGCTGTTTCCGAAATGGATTTTATCCTGAAAGAGAACAAAAAAGACCTTTCGCGGATGGATAAAAACGACCCAAAGTACGACCGGTTGCAATTGACCTCCGCCCGTATTGAAGGCATTGCTGCCGATATGCGGAGTGTTGCTTCGCTTCCTTCACCAGTAGGCAAAGTTTTGTCGGAAACAACCCGCCCTAACGGGTTGAAAATATCGAAGGTTTCTGTGCCTTTTGGCGTTATTGGTATTATTTACGAGGCCCGTCCCAATGTTACATTCGATGTTTTTTCGCTTTGCCTCAAATCGGGCAATGCCTGTATTCTGAAAGGAGGCAGTGATGCCATTGATTCGAACACGGCCATAGTAAACATTATCAGGGATGTATTGCGCAAAAACAATATTGATGAAAACGTGCTGACACTTTTACCTGCAGGCAGGGAAGAAACAGCCCAGTTACTGAATGCTCACGGCTATGTCGACCTGATTATTCCCCGTGGCAGCCAAAACCTGATTAACTTTGTGCGTGAAAATGCATCCATCCCTGTCATAGAAACCGGTGCAGGTATTTGCCATACGTATTTTGATGAATTTGGCGATAAGGAAAAAGGACGGCTCATCATCAACAATGCCAAAATCCGCCGGGTAAGTGTTTGCAATGCCCTTGACTGCCTGGTGATTGACGAAAAACGCCTGGCCGATTTACCTTACCTTGTCGGGTTGATGGCCGATTCAAAAGTAATCCTTTATGCCGATGAAAAATCTTATCCGGTTTTAGAAGGCAAGTACCCGTCTGAATTGCTCGAAAAGGCAACCGAAGAGTCGTTTGGTACCGAGTTTTTGTCGTATAAAGCATCCATCAAAACCGTTGCGTCGTTTGAAGAGGCCATTGAGCACATTACGAAATACAGTTCGAAACACAGCGAAGCCATCATCTCTGAAAACAAGGAACATGTTGCACTTTTCCTGAAAATGGTCGACGCTGCTTCGGTTTACAGCAATACATCGACAGCCTATACCGATGGTGCCCAGTTTGGACTGGGGGCCGAAATTGGCATATCGACCCAGAAACTTCATGCGCGAGGCCCCATGGCACTCGAAGAACTAACTTCGTACAAATACATTATTGAAGGTGAGGGGCAGATACGGCCTTAGTGATTGGTAAAGTTGATTTTTGTTTTGTTATCTTTGTTTAAATTCAAGAAATTTTGAAAATGACAACTATAATAATACATCCAAAAACAAAAGATGAAAAAAAATTACTTGAGCGAATGTTGAAAAAGATGAACATAAGCGCTCAAGTAGTTGAAGATTCTTCTCCTAATTATGAAACCCTGAAAGCAATGGAAGATGTTGAACAAAGGAAGGGTAAACGAGTTAAAAACGCAGATGAACTTTTTAAGGATTTAGGTATATGATTTACCAACTGATATATTCAAGTCGTTTTAAAAAGGACATTAAGCGTTTGCAACGTCGTCAGTATAATACAGATTTAATAAAGAAGGCCATAAGAACATTGGAAGAAAAGGGACAGTTGCCTGGTTCATATAATCCCCATAAATTAACAGGTAATTTTAAAGGGTATTGGGAAGCTCATATTCAAAACGATTGGTTGATAATCTGGAAAATAATTCCTGAAAGTATGGAAATCTGGCTAACTAGGACAGGGACTCATGCCGATTTGTTCTAGCATTTATGCAGTAGTTTAATTTCCAGCCCGAAAACGTCATTCCTATGGTCGCATGATGCTCGAAGAACTAACTTCGTACAAATACATTATTGAAGGTGAGGAGCAGATACGGTCGTAGTACCCCCCCAGCCCACCCCCAGCCCACTAAAGGGGGAGTTTGTGTTCTGATTATTTAATCTGATTTAGTTATAAATTGATGAATATCTATATCAAAAATGAGATTGTATTTTATTAAATCCTGATACTTTTGCAAGAAAGAAACCAGAAACCAGTATCAAATAACCAGCAACAAGAAATGAAACATTTTACATCAGTACACGATTTACCCAGTCTTGAAACGGGTTTAAGAGAAGCATTTAAAGTAAAGAAACATCCCTGCGATTTTCAACACCTCGGGAAAAATAAAACCATGATCTTGTTGTTTTTTAACTCCAGTTTGCGAACCCGTTTAAGCACACAAAAAGCTGCCGAGAACATGGGTATGAAAGTGATGGTGCTGGATGTAAACCAGGGCGCCTGGAAACTGGAAACCGAGCGGGGAGTGGTGATGGACGGCGATAAGGCCGAACACCTGCTCGAAGCTGTTCCGGTTATCGGTTCCTATGCCGATGTGATTGGCGTACGGTCGTTTGCACAGTTCGAAAACAGGGAAGACGATTACAATGAAGTTATCCTGAACCAGTTTGTGCAGTATGCCGGTGTGCCGGTTGTAAGCATGGAAGCGGCAACACGCCACCCCCTGCAAAGCTTTGCCGATCATATAACTATTGAAGAGTATAAAAAAGAGCACAGCCCCAAAGTGGTGCTTACATGGGCTCCACACCCGCGTGCATTGCCACAGGCCGTGCCCAATTCGTTTGTTGAATGGATGCGCCAGACCGATTATGAGCTGGTGGTTACCCACCCCGAAGGCTATGAGCTGGCTCCTGAATTCATGGGCGATATTAAACCCGAATACGACCAGATGAAAGCCTTTGAAGGGGCCGATTTTATTTATGCCAAAAGCTGGGCATCGTTTACCGATTACGGAAAAGTACTGTCGAAAGACATGAACTGGACCGTAAGCGACCGGCAAATGGCCGTGACAAACGAGGCAAAATTTATGCACTGCCTGCCGGTACGGCGTAACATGGTTGTGAGCGATTCGGTAATCGAAAGCCCAAATTCATTGGTCATACCCGAGGCAGCAAACCGTGTTGTTTCAGCCCAGGCTGTACTGAAAATGATTTTGGAGGGCTTGTAGGCCGGACATATTTGTCGGGCTTTTCAATTTTTTTGGAGAAAAAAGCAATATACTGTAATCAAAAGGTTGCGATTAAGTTGTCATGGTTGTCTGCTTTGCGTTGTTATAGTTAAACGGTACAACGATAACAAAGATAACCCGACAAAAACAGCCAACAGCCCCAACTGCCAAACCTTGCACCTTACTCCTTTACGATCAGTCTTGAAAATGATTCTCCGTTTTGCAAAGTGACCTTTAACAGGTAAGGCCCGTTCCGGAGAGAGCCGCAATAAATTGTCCCTGTGGGGCAGGTTTTTTCCAATAGTTTTTTCCCGTTGGTGTCGAATACCTGTACCAACGCGTCATTGCTACAGGCGGCGTTCAGGTATATTGCATTGCTGAACGGGTTGGGGTAACAAAGCGGCCCGTATGCCGTTGGCCAGCCAATCCCCGATGTGCCAACGGTCAATAACCGGGTTACGCCTTCAGCGGGCAGGTAATTCCAGTTGCCATCCTGCTGTGCTGTGATAATGGTTTCACCACTGCCAACGATTATGGCTGTCGTTCTTTCAATATATGCAACACTCTCATTAGAGCTTTCAAAATAAACGTCAAGCCCCGAAGAAGCAGTAGCTGTTAACTGTACCGGGCTATTATCGGAATTTGCTTCGGGAAGCTCGATAAATGTAATGGCCTGGCTGGCTTTATTTATTGTAAACTTTCCTTCAATATACACGAAAGAATAATTGCTATCCTCACCGTTGTCAAAGGTTATCGTATAATTGCCCGCACTGCTGGTTTGAGTTGCAGTTGTTGAGGCAAGAGGAACAGTGTTGAGCATTGATTTGTTGTCGCTGTTTACAAACCCTGAATAAGAGAGAGTAAATTCCGGATTTTCTTCACCATAGGTTTTTTCGACATCTCTTGCAGTAACCTGAAGTTTAGCTTTTTCAACTGTAAGTTCCCGGGTTATTTCAACAGCGGGTTCATAGATTTCATTTCCGGGTTGTGAGGCCGTAGCCGTAACTGTACCCGCACCTGTAATAGTCAACATGTCTCCTGAAATGGTAGCTACCGAGAGATTGCTCGATGAATAATTTACATCAAGCCCCGATGTTGTGCTCCCGCTGAGGTTGAAAGGGGCATCTCCATAAGTTGCCCCGGCAAGTTCACCGAATGTTATTGCCTGGTCTTGGTTAAGAATAACAAGCGTATCGGTAACTGGAATACCTTGAGTGGCATTAATTATTTCATCAAGGTTTGCAATCAGTTGCTCATCAGGTTCTACAATTTCATCGTTGAAGAAGGTAATGAGTACACTGTCGGCGGTCTCTCCTTTAGGGATAACGATATTACCAGAAGCGTCATTAAAAAAGTCTTCATTTTCAACAGCGTCTCCTGTCAGGGAATACCCTATTGTAACCTCTACTCCGGCTGGTTTGTCGAGTATGGCTTTTATATAGGCCTTTCCCCCGTTTTCAAGGATGTTTTCCCGTGAAAATTGCAGGGCAGCTACCGGTGGTTCCAAATCGTTATCAACAATTATCCCAGTGGCCATGTCAGGGTCTATCGTGGCATTGACAACATCATGTAGTAGCAGATTGAACGTTTCATCGTTTTCAAAAAGCAGGTCGTCAATAACCGTTACGCCAATTGTTTTTTCTGTTTCCCCCGGAAGAAACTCAAGGGTGCCAGAAGTTTCGGCATAATCCGTTTCGGGAGTGGCGCTGCCCGTACCCGATGTTTCATAGCTAACATTAACAGTTTTTCCACTGGGCGCTGAAAGCTCTATGGAGAACGCGAGCGTCCCGGCTCCCTCGGATGCACTTGCGCTGTCAACAGATATTCCGGGCTGCGGGTCATCATCAATAATGATCATTGTTGCCATGTTTCCGGGTGTATCGGCAACAATGACGTTACCGTTTGTTGTTGAAAATAATTCCATGTTAACATTTTCGTTTCCCTCGTTAACAAGGTCTGGAATTGAATTTAACTGTACCCCGACGTGTAACAAGCCAGCCGGGATATTTACTTCCCTTCTGATCGGACTGAAATCTTCTCCTTCGGTAGCATTGCCCGACAAACCTGTTGTTACCGTGAAGGGGTGTTCTGTTGCTTTGTCGAGGGTAATGTTAAAGAATCCCTGTTCACCTTCATCAATTTCTCCGGTAGAGGTTACCGAAATGGTTGCAAAGTCGTTGTCGATGATTTCCAGTGTTGCTTCGGAAGCCAGCGTATCCACCTCGCCTAATCCGGTAATTATCCTGTCAAGGTTAACCGATATTGTTTCTGTTCCTTCAACAAGCCTGTCATCAACAGCCGTAATTTCGATCGGTGCGTTATACATGTATGGGGGCAGTACGAATTGCCTGTATATTGGCGCATAGTCAGCTCCCTCGTTTGCCGACCCTGAAACCTTTATGTCCATGATCACAAGCTCCTGAAACCTTTTTGTACTTGAAACGGTGAAATTTCCCAACCCGCCTTCTTCGGCTAATGTTTCGGGGAAAATGCTGATAAGGGCATTGTCGTTGTCGGTAATGGTTATGGTGTGGGAAGTTAATGCTCCTTTAAATGCGTTGGTCGTAACTTCCATGTCAATAATTATCGTTTCATCGCCTTCAACCAGGTCATCATCAACAATGGTTACGATAATATCAACGGTTGTTTCCCCGGCAGGTATGGTTACAGGGCTTGCCGTAATTGTGTAATCAATGCCGTTGCCCCTGGCTGTGCTGAGGGTATTAACCGAAAAGGGTATCGTAACGTTTTTATTGCTGATTTCTGAAAGTTTTGCGGTGATGGTCAATATCCCGTTCTCACTTAGGCTTGTTTGGCTTGTCGAAGTAAATTCAACAACCGGGTTGGGAGTGGTAAAACTTACCTCGTCACCGTAAGCAGTACCTGTATTGTTTGTAGCATAGGCTCTCACGTAATATGTTGTGCCGGCGGTTAGCCCTGTTATTCCCGATGAAAAGTATCCTGTTGAAAAGGTTACACCTTCATTGGTATTCGAACCGGCTGTTGTAGACATTCCCGTGGTATTCCAGCAAACCCCATAAGCTGTAATTTCTTCTGGATATCCCAAATCGGTAATATTCCCGTTACCCGTGGCTGTGTTTGTTGTGATGCTGGTTACAGCCTGGGTTATAATGGTTGGCGGTGCGTATCCTACAGGGTCAGTGCCTTCTTTGTATTCATAAGCGCCCATATCGATGGTTCCGGGTTGGGTATGGTTGGTTTTCGATAGTTTGCGGCCGTAACCTTCGCCCCGGATATCGAAAGGTTCGTTGTTGTAACTGTCGTTACCGGCATCGGCGCAGGGCGATCTTCCCTTTATGCGGAAGTCGCCATTGGCTGCATCCACAAAATGCGGGTTGGAAGTTATGCAATTTGCATCAGCATTTAGTGTGCCTCCATCATTATAAATATCATTGGTATCGTTGCTGTAACAAGTGTAGTTTAATGTAGTGGTTCCGGCGCCATTAATATAAATCTCATTTCCGTTAAATGTTGAAGTATTGCCATATACAATACAGTTGTTTAAGGTTGGTGATGAATTAAAATTTCCCATTCCGCCCCCGAATTCTGCATGATTTCTGCTAATAGTAACGTTGTTTAGGATGGGTGAAGAATTTTCATTACAGATACCACCCCCATGCCTTGATGAATTATTTTGGATGGAAACATTTGTCAGTATTGGTCTTGAATCTACATTGAAAATACCGCTGCCGTGATTACTGTTGATTGTTACATTGTTCAGGCTTGGAGAAGAATTATCATTGTATATACCGTTACCTTTATTACTGCTAATTGCTACATTGATCAGGCTTGGAGAAGAATTAACATTGCATATACCGTTATCATGGTTGCTTCTGATTGAAACATCGTTTAGGTTTGGAGAAGAATTTTCATTGTATATGCCGGTTTCACTATTATTGTTGATTGTTACATCGAAGAGGCTTGGAGAAGAATTTTTATTATAAATCCCTCCACAAAAAAAATATGCAACATTATCACTGATTGTTACATTTTTAAAGTTTGGAGAAGAATTTTCATTATACATACCTCCGCCACAATTTGCCCAGTTCCTGTGTAGGGTTACATTGATTAGGTTTGGAGAAGAATTATTATTATAAATTCCTGCACCATCTGAATAGGTATAGTTATCGTTAACATTTACATTGATTAGGGTTGGTGATGATTTGTCATTATACATTCCACCCCCATAATTGGCCATACTGTAATCAATTGTTACATTAGTCAGGGTTGGAGAAGAGTTTTTACAATTATACATCCCTCCTCCATGTTCACGGGCAAAATTTTCAATAAAGGTAATATTGGTTAAGGTTGGAGAAGAATTTTTATTAAACATTCCACCACCATTACAATAAGTATCATCACCATAGGCATAACCCCTCTTAATGGTTACTCCATCTAAAAGGGCAGCCGAAGTAATATTGTCGTTAAAAAATACATTAAAGCAGTCATCTTTGGAATTGAACCGGTGTCCAATATTACCACTGAGAATGGTTTCATTGATTTCTCTGTAACCAAAATCGGTTCGTTCATCAACAGCATTTTCGTTACCGTGAAAACCACCGTATATTTTCACACCTTCTTTCATCGAAAAATGGTCAAAACGTGAAGTGCCGGGTTTGTATGTGCCAGCGGCAATCCATATCTGGTCGCCGCTTATTGCCGCGCTATGTGCATCTTGTAACGAAGTATAAGCATTAGCCCACGATATTCCATTGTTTGCACCCGTAGCATTATCGTTCACATAAAATATTAAATAAATTTCAGCAGGGTCGGTGCCTGCTTTGTATTCGTAAGCCCCCATGTCGATGGTTCCCTGCTTGCGGTTAAAACCTGAACCACGGATATCGTATGGTTCATTGTTGAAACTGTCATTACCTGTATCCACGCAAAGGGAATTGCCCGTAAGTCGATAATCGCCATTAGTTGCATCCGCAAAGTGAGGGTTTGTAGTGATGCAGTTCTCATCGGCGGTTAGCGTTCCATAAATATCTTTTATTCCGTTGCCATAACAGGAGAAGTATAGCGTTACAGTTCCTTCGTAGTTGTAAATTTCATTCCCCCTGTTTGATGCAGTATTTCCCCATAATATACAGTTGTTCAAAGTTGGAGAAGAAAAAATATTACATATACCTCCACCATCTGATGCAGAATTACCAAAGAAAGTAACATTGGTAAGGCAGGTTGATGCCCCATAGATATTATATATACCACCGCCTCCTCTGGCCTTGTTATTGCAGAAAGTTACATTCGTGAGATTTGGGATTGACTCATTGTTATTATACAATCCTCCTCCTCCTCCAGCTGAATTTTTGCTAAATGTTACATTGTTAAGGTTTGGCGAAGAATGATCATTGTGCATTCCACCACCATAATACTGTGGAGAAATTGATTTATTTGCATTACCGCCTGTAATGGTAACACCATCGAGCAATGCAGCACTGGTAAGACCATTGTCATTATTGCAAATAACATGGTAACAATTATCTTCGTTATTGGTTATGCTTAGTGTAGCTCCCGACCCAGTGATAACATCATCGCCATTAATATCGCCACTGAGGATAGTTTCATTTGCCTCCCCAACTCCATAACCAGTACGCTGGTTAACAGCGGTTTCGTTACCTGCAAAGCCCCCGTATATTTTTACGTCTTCTATCATTGCAAAGTAGCTGTCGCGCGTAGTGCCGGGTTTGTAGGTGCCTGCGGCTATCCAAATCTGGTCGCCGGAAGTTGCTGCTCCAAGCGCTGTTTGTAAAGAGGTGTATGCGTTAGCCCACGATGTGCCATTGTTCGCTCCCGTGGCATTGCAATCAACATAAATGGTGGAAGCTGATGTTACTTTCAGGAATGTAAGAAGTATTATCGAAATTAAGGTAATTAGCTTTTTCATGTAAATGGAATAATTTCAAACGATCAACCGCAAATTACATTATAAATTTATATTAATGAAAAAATACCCCCGGGATTTTTGAGGTTTTATGAACAAGGTAATTAACTATATGTATGTTCATCAGGTTCATCCGGAATTGCAAATTCAGGTAAGCAAATTTTTCAATTAAGGAAATCGGCAAAATTACCGGGATGGACAACATTCGTTTCGTTACTGGGGTATGCTTTCAGGAAGCTTGCCGGGAATTTAACTTTTTTCAGCGGGTTCCATTTTATTTCGAAAGCTTTTAATATGCCGTCTTTTTCTTCGATATAATCAATCTCTTGTTGTGCATGGGTTCTCCAAAAATAACAATTAGAATAATCGTTGGCGTAAGCCAGAAATTTTTTGCGCTCCGAAATAAAGTAATTTTCCCATAGCGCACCTATATCTGTCCTTGAACTTACCGGTGAAAAGTTCCCGATTACAGTATTGCGTATCCCATTGTCGTAGAAATAAATTTTGCGGCTTTTTTTTATTTCGTTCCTTAAATTCCGGCTTAAACCGTATAAGCGAAAAACGATAAAGGCCTTTTCAAGCATGTCGATGTATTTTTCGATGGTTTGAATATCGGCGCCAACCGTTTGTGCCAGTTCGCCATACGATACCTCGTTGCTAACCTGGAAAGCCAGTGCCCTGACCAGCTTCTCAATAATCTGGGGTTTTTTGATTTGCTCATGAATCAACAGGTCTTTGTATAGATAGTTGCTTGTAAGAAGCTGAAGCAGTTCATGCTCGTTTCCTTTCTTTTCAACTATTTCGGGGTAGCTGCCGAAGATGAGCCTGTGATTTAACAAGCCTTTTTCAGAAATTGGGTCGTAATGGTTTATTAATTCGTTGTAACTTAGCGGGAAAAGTAAGTATTCCCATTTCCGTCCGGTTAAGGGTTCGTTTACTGCATTCAGCAAATCAAACGAGGAAGAGCCGGTTGCAATAACCTGTATGCCCGGGATATGATCTGCCATTATTTTCAGGGTTAACCCAATGTTATTAATGTACTGCGCTTCATCAATGATTACCAGCTTGTGATTGCCAACAAGCGATTTTAAATGGCTGATGGAATGCTTGCCCAATTCTTCGCGTGTTATATAATCATCGCCTGAGAACCAGATGGCATCTAAACCTGATTTTTTTACAATCTTCTTCACTAATGTAGTTTTTCCCGTTTGCCTTGCTCCGATAAGCACAATCACCTTCCCCCGGAAAAATTTGCTTGTGAGTTGTTTTTCTAATTCCCGTTGTATCATAAAATAACACTTTTGTGTAAAAATAATGAATTACCCGATTTAAATCAAGTAATTTATGTGAATTAGTCGATTGTAGTCAAGTAAATTATAAAATAATCAAGATAAAGTTTGCGAAAAATTCTTCAGTTTATAAGAAAAATCGTTGTTTGTTCTGGCGGAAATGCAAATTGAGGTTAGCAGGAAAACCTGTAGACCTTACATTCTTGTTCGGCTGTCGGATCACTTTATTCTTCCGTAATCGTCGGGTCGCAACAATACGTTCGTATAATTCGCTTGTCTTCAGGAAACAATAACCGTATACGCACCTCAACCCGCCGAATGTCGTCGTAATCGTAGTACCCGTTGTTGCTGGGGTTGTTCACAGCCGGGTAGGGGTTTTGCGGGTTTTGGATATCGGAGTGCCTGCGCCCCTGGGTAATGATGATGATGTCGGCATCGTTGTACGAAATATCATTATCGGGCAGGGCTACTTTGCCTTGTTCGAGAAAATGCCGGAAGCTTTCCGAGTTGGTTAAACGCTTGTAAATTTCTTTGTAGCCAAACCAGGCCCTCAGGCGCGAGAGGTTGGTGTTTTTTTCCGAGCGTTCGGCTGTTATGCCCAGCTTGCAACCGTTATCGCCATCTTCGTTTAGCTCAATTGAGCACGGTTTTATTTCAGTAATTACTTTGTTTTGCTCATCAATTTTGGGTGGGATGATTTTTACGTGGTCAGTAACAAATTCCTCGTTTTGCAGGTAGCTCGAGGCACGGTATTCAACCGTATCGCCAATGTACCAGCCACGGGTTACTTCGCGTTGGTCCGAAACGGCAAAAATTTCAACCAGCAGCTTCGGTTTGTGCTCTTTGTGCAGTTTTAAAAAGTCGAAATACTTGTATTTGATGGTATCGGTCAGTATCCTCAAATTTTCATCAACCTTTTTGGCGTATTGCTGGTACTGTTCAATGCGTTTGCGGCGTCCTTCCATGCGTTCGGCCAATCTTGCCCTGAACCCGGGCCTGTCGCCCCAGTACAAGTTGTTGGGATGTAGCTCAATCCAGCGGGCATTGGCAATGGAGTAGGTGAGGCCATCGTCCTTTTTAATCGGGAAGAGCGGATTTTCCCAGGTAAAAGCTTTGTAGTCGCTCTTGTGCCTTTTTATATCGCTTACCGGTTTGTACAGGTCGTTGGTAACGGTTACTTCAAATCCTTCGTGTAGTTTTTTCAGGTCGCGTTCCAGGTTTTCAGTTGTATTTACTTCCCAGTAGCCGGTTTGGAAGTAGGCAATTGAACGGTGTTTGGGCGGAATGTCGAGAATGCGCGGGCACGGTTTTTTCCGCTCCCATGCTTTGGTGATGTATACCGTATCGTACATTATTGTATCTCCGGTGAGTTTGTGTATCGGTAAGGAATTGAATTTTTCAGAAAGCTGAGATAATACTTCGGCTCCTATGATTGGATTTTGATGGCTCTCTTTATCGGATGGGTTAGTTTCATTTTCAATTCTGTTATATCCGGTAAAGATGTAGCTTGAATCGGTTTCGCAATCGTAAACCGATGCATCGGAGCCACCTTTTACCTTGTATTTCAGTCCCGCGTAAAGCTCAAACGAAGCAGTTGATGCATACACGGTTTCCCCGTTTTTACCAACAAGTTCAATCACCGGTTCTATGATGTTTTGTTCGCCCTGCGGGCATTTGTCAATCAGTTGTACGGTATATTTGGCCACAAAGGGCATATTGGCGCCAAACAGGTCGTAGCCACCGTAGCTTATTTGCGGGTTATTGTCCGACCAGATAAAGGCTTGTGGCGTTAGCGTGTTGGCTTTGTTTGCATAATAAAACGGGAATTTTTGGTTGTTGCTGTCGTTAACAACAATGTTTTCTTCGCTTTGGTGAACGTTTATCAATATTTTTGAAAAAGGCTTGATTGCCGAAGCATAAATTTGATATCCGCCGTTTTCGTTAAATTCAACGGGTACTTCATAAATGTCGAAATTCCCTGTTTTATCCGAAGAAAAACAGAGCGTATTATCGGGGCCAATGTGAGGGGTGCAAGAGTTGTATTCGTTGTTAATTTCATTTACCGCTTTAGGTGTTTGCCATTCTTCCCCGTTGAAATAACTGTAGTAAATGTTCAATACGGAATCGGTTTCATCGGTGCTGAATGAACCATCATCGAAGAGTTTCCGGTTCGACACAAAAAAGAGATGTTCTCCGTTGGCCGAAAGGGTGGGTTGCGATTCCCAGGTTTTGCCTGAGGAAAGCGTGTTAAGTCTCACGGGGTTTGTGAATTCACTTTCGAAGCGGTCGAGGCTCCATAAATCCTTGTATTCCCTGTCGGACGGCAATTGGATATTTGTAAACGGTTCACAGGCAACAATCATTTTGTTGTTGGCAATAGCTACGGCTCCTTTTCGGGCTTTGTTAAAAAGGGAATAGTAATTTTCAAAAACCGGGTTGTTCGATTTTATTTCAAATTTCACCGGTGCACCCCAGCCTTCGTTCAGTAGTTTTCCCGTGTTAATTGCGCGTTCGGAATAGTACAATTGGAAATAGTAGTTTGAGTTGGGATAATATGTGTAAGCCTGATCGTATTTCGAGGAGGTAAACCACAGGCGTTCTTTTTTTCCGCTGTCGAGGTATTCAATAAACGGAGCCATCTCTTTGTACTGGTGCCCGGCTTTTTGCAACAGGCTGTATTTTTCAAAACTTACGCCTGTTTGGCCGGATAAGGCCTGAGGCGAATTAACCATATTGCCAAGGTTGTGGTCGGGTATGTTTTTGGCAACCACGGTTTCAGGCTCTGTTTGTGTAATTTGTGTGGCTGTTTTGCAACCGGTAAAAAACAAAATGAGCAGGAAAACCAAAAGACAAAAGAAGATGCCCCGGGACGGAAATATTTTTGGCTGATAATGAATTACGGTTATGCCGTTTTCAGCGTTAACGGTAATGGAATCATTTTTATTCTCTGACAAAGTCCGATACATTGTATTCTGGTAATTATAGACTTTTTTCATCATAATTGGTTTGTTTTTTTAGTCGGTTACAATTGTTAACGGGTAGCCCACTTCATATTTCACCAAAGCCAGGTGAAGCAGGTTGTCGGTATTTTTTCCGTGGTCGAATCCGCTGATATACAGCAATGCCACATCGCAGAGCCCGCCATAAACATCGTTCGTCAGGCCTTGTTCTCTGTTTGTATTTGGGTTCCAGATTATATAAACTCCACCTAAAACCAGGTCAATCCCATTGGTAAAGGAGAAACCGGATTTATTCCTGGAGTTGTTCCAGAATTCACCATTAATTTCGTTCGGGTTAAATGTAAACCTGACAGCGTTGTCGTACGACATGAACCCGTTTACATCGAAAATTTTCCGAATGATTTCTTCCCTTCTGGTTGAAAATCCATCGGGTGTCAGAAGCGTATCGACCGGTACTTCTGTTATGTATGAAAAGCGGTTGAGTGTTGAATTTACAAGGTATAACTTCGGGATTTGCTGGTTGCCGTAGTCCGTATCCCAGGGTTCATCCACTTCAAAATAAAACGTGCCCGGGGCATCGGGCGAAGGCACCAGCCTGTTGCCAATAGATTGAACCTGGTATTCCCCACCTTCATCGGTATATCGTTTCAGGTTAATTTTCCGGCCATATTTTTCATCGTTCGGGTCGTAACCCAGTTTGTAAACATCATAATAAGCGGTTGTTTTGCTTTCAGATATCTGGCTGAAGGCAAAAAGCGGTTCGTGCTCCGTTTCGCTAATTTCTACCTGTTTTACTTCTGCTTCAAGGTTTATTTCCTGGCTGCATATAAGCCGGTTGTCAAAACTGTATGCTTCAACCATAAAGCTGCCCCGGTATATGCTGCCGTGTCCTGAATTTATGTGCTCGTTTACATGGGGCGGGGTGAAGAATATTTCGAGAGGTATTGCGCCGAATGTGTTCAGCGCTTCGTTGAAGATGGAAATGTCGCTGAAATATTGCTGGTCGCCACCGGTGTTTTGTTTGTAAATGTTAACATAAGCCCCTTCACAGTATTCGGTAATGCCTTGAGGCATTGTAATAACAAAACTTGACAAAACGGGATTTCCACCCAGGTTGAAACAACTGTTCCGAAGTTGGCTGTTGGCCATCTTTTCGTTCAGTGTCCAGTTTTCATCAAAGGTTACGGTATCGAGGGGGGCAATGTCAATGGTTTCGCCTGTTCCTTTGTTTTCAAGTTCGGCTTTTTTTGTTGCAATCATAACGGGACAAAAATCGTTGCAGCCTTTACCCCTGAAGGTGAGCCTGAATGAGCATTCTTCAGTTTCAGATCCGTCATCGTTTTGTACCGATAATACCACTTCGAACGTTTCGTTGTAATTTTTTGCTGAGTCGGGCGAGAAATTGGCCGCGATTTCAAAACCGTCAAAACTGTTAAGGCTTAACGGTAAACCGGTTTCAGCGGGTTGAACAATGTTCCATGCCTTATTGGGGTTACCGTAGGCATCGGCATATTCATCTTCGAAACGTTGTATCCTTTCAACAAATAACCGGCACCCTTCTGCCAGGTTAATGTCAATAATTTGTCCCAATTCCCCTGAGGTGAAATTGTCCCCGTCGCTGTTGTTTAATGAAGTGGAATAAATAATTGAAAGCATTTCGGGGTAAATTTCATTTCCGCCAACCGGGCAGATGCATTTTACCGAGTTGTCGCAAATTTCGGCCTCAATAACAATGGTCACTTCTCCGCCGCCATGTTCGTTTCCGTTCACATCGATGCACGAAACGGGGATATTGAATGTTGCGTTGTATGTGGTGTCAATTGCCGTTTCAGTACCAAAGGTGATATATAATGATGTATCTTCTATTTCAATCATGCCATTTTCGTCGGGCTGCGGGTTTATTCCCATGCTTGCATTGACCCATATACTGTTTTTGGGGGTTAATAAGTCGGTTATGTCAAACAGCAACCTGCCCGATGCATTTATGGTGATTTTGTTTCCGTAAATGTCAGAAACGCCCGATTCCATTGGCACGCAGGCTCCCAGATTATTTGTGAAAGATAAAGTGATGAGCGTATCGATGTTTTCGCAGCTCAAATCGACTTTTTTAGTATCTTCAAAATACTCGTTAAAATCGAAATTCACCTCGGTATCGCAGCACAAATAGCCCAGGTTGTTGGTTTGCCGGTAAATGGGTACACCGTTCGATGTGTTTTCAAACGTTGCCACTATGTAAATATCGCTTATGCCGCATTCGCTGTTAGCCGGTTCAAAAATGAAACTGCCGTTACTATCGAGCGAGCCCTGAGCCAGCAACTTGTCGCCAACTGTTGTGTCGGTGCTTATCTTGTATACCTGCACGCGGGCAAAAATGGCCGGGGCACTTTCAATAAGCTGGTTTTGTTCGTTGTATAAAAAGTAAGTTCCATTAATGGTGATGTGTATGTTTTCTTCACCACAAAGCTGGCCGACTTTCTCCCTGGGTTCGCAGGTGTAAAAAAGCAGGGATGAAAAGATCAGTGCCAGGATTAAACTGCTATTTGAAGTTCTTTTTTTCATACTATTAAAATTGTTTGTTTTAAAAGGTATAGTATGGAACTCGCATGTGTTTTAATCATGCTCTTGGGTGTAAATATATTACATGCTCGTTTCATTTCATAATTGTTTACCAGGTGAAACCAACACGGATAAAAAACTGATCGGTAGCGCGCACAGGGTTTGGAATATCGGCATTTATACCGTTTTCCTTCAGGCAATTAATGTAGTCCAGATTTTGTGGCAACGAAAGATTTGTGAAACGGTAACCGATATCGAACGACAGGTCGCGCCCCCTTGTTTTCCACAAGTCGAAACCAACGCCAATGCCCCAAAAGGTTGATGTAAGCTCGTTTTTATAGGTAAAAGGGATGTTACCCAGGGCGTCGTATGCGGTTCCGATATCGCCAAAAAGGTAGAATGCATTGCAGTTGCGCCACAGCGGGGTTGTAATGTCGTTAAAAGTAAACCGGGGATGAATCGACAGGGGAATGTACAAGCCGCCATCAACAGGCCATATTCCCAACATGGGCCCAAGGTTTAGGCTGTGGTTATCGCCAATTTTGAACAGACGGGGAAGCAATGCTGCTTCAAGGCCCAATGTGATAATGGTTCCGTTTGGTGAGCCTATGGTCCCCAGCGACGAAAATTTCCGGTTGTAAACCGCATCGCCCTCTGGGCCGGGGTAGGTGATCGATTCTTCGGTGAGCCACCAGGGCCTGAAGCCCAACATGCCACGGGTTTCAATTTTAATGGCATTTCGATAACGGTTGCAGGCTAATTTGCCCTCGGGCGGTTGCGGTATGTATTCAACCGGGGCAACATCAATGTCGGAAGTGGTTGTGATTTTTTTGATTTTCCCGGGATCGATAATGTGAACTTTCGCTTTAACAAACTGCTCAAGTTCGTCACCTCCCATTAAATAAGGTGTTTCGTTGTCACAATCAATTACATACAGTTCTTCTTTGTTCTTTTTTCGTTCTAACAGTATCGGCGGAAAATAACTTTGAAAACTGCTTTTCCCCGTTCCGGGCAGCGTAGAGTTCAATTCCACATTGTAAAGTGTTTTGTTATCGTATTCGCACAAAACACACTTGCCGGGAGCACATGAGTGATTAATAAAAGCAAATGTCAGGATCAGAATAAAAATCAGAGTCCTGCCTGGGTGAGGTTTTCGCAAAAGAGGAATTATTCTTTTCATATATCGCTTGTGTTGCCTGTTTGTTTTTACAGAATGATTATCTCTTAAAACTATGTAAATATTTAAAGATGCTAAAATTTATTTTATCATAATGATGTTTTTTTTAATGAAGTATCCTTTTGAAGTGATGAAATGGTTGTTTGAATTAATAAAAAAATAAAACGGATATGTATTGGTAACAACGTAACCGACCCCTCACCCTAAAAAACTTCAATTATTCATGGCAACAATGCCCGTTGTTTAGTAAATTTAACGTTGAAAAATGTTTTTATGGAAGTAAACACACCAAATACGCTTTATCCGAACACCCGGTCGTCGCGGTTTTTTGGCGGCGATGCATTTACCCGGCTTGTAATGCACCTTATGAAAATGAAAAAGGTGAACAGGGTTTATACCGATCTTGCCGGAGAATCGGGCATGGGGTTTATCGATAAATTGCTTGAAACCCTCGATATCAGGTTTGAAGTTGATGAAGGCGACTTGGCCAAAATTCCCACAGATGGCGCTTTTATTACAGTTTCGAACCACCCATTTGGAGGGCTTGATGGGATGTTGCTGATAAAAATCCTATCGGAGAAGCGTCCCGATGTAAAAATTCTTGCCAGTTCGTTGCTCAAAAAAATTACCCCGTTAAACGATTTTTTTCTCTTCGATGCCAATGAAGAACCTTTAGCGATAGCCATAAAAATGCGGAAAAACATTCGGGTTTCGCTTGAGCATTTATCCTCGGGCGGGTGCCTCGGTATTTTCCCTGCCGGCGAAGTGTCGGGGTACGACCTGTATTACAACATCAGCGACCAGGAGTGGCAATTCCCCATTATAAAACTCATCAAAAAAGCCCATGTGCCGGTGCTTCCTGTTTATTTCAGTGGTTCCAATTCAAGGTTGTTCCACCTTTTGGGTATGATCAACCCCCAGCTACAGGATATTAAGCTGCCCAGTGAGCTTTTCAATAAAAAGAATAAAGTTATTACCGTACGGATCGGGCAAGCCATCCGACCGGCCGAAATTGATGGGTTTACCGATGTGCATCAGTTTGGCCGATACCTGCGTGCAAAAACTTACAGCCTGGGAGCTTATGCAAATGTTGAAGTGAAAAAATTTTTCAGGCTTTCTCCGGTCCGAAAAATCTCAAAACAGGAAGAAGTGGCTATTCCTGTCGATCGTTCTTTACTGGTTGATGAAATTGGGCAAATAAAAACCAATTATAGCCTTTTCAGTCTGAAAAATTACACGGTGTTTTGCGTACCTTCAAAGCTTATACCTAATATTCTCAACGAAATTGGCAGGCTTCGGGAGATAACTTTCAGGTTGGTAGGTGAAGGTACAAACCGGTCGATCGATATTGACGAATACGACCTTTATTACAACCAGTTATTTATTTGGGATAACGATGAAAATTGCATTGTTGGGGCTTACCGTATTGGAAAGGGCAACGATATTTTGCACCAGTTTGGAATGCATGGTTTTTACATCAAAAGCCTTTTCCGTATTCGCCCAAAATTTAAACCGGTATTGAAACAATCGCTCGAACTGGGGCGTTCGTTTGTTGTTAAGGAGTACCAGCGTAAACCGCTCCCGTTGTTTATGCTTTGGAAGGGGTTGCTTTATTTCCTTTTAAAGAACCCACAATACCGTTACCTGTTGGGGCCGGTTAGCATCAGCAACAATTATTCGCCAGTGTCGAAAGACAGCATTATACGGTTTATCACCATAAATTATTACAACCGCGACCTGGCTAAATATATCAGGCCCAGAAAGGCTTACCGCTTTGTTAGTGAGAACCCCGAGGTAAACCTTTTAATAGAAAATGCCGGGGGCGATTTAAATAAATTCGATAAGCTTATTGGCGATATTGATAAAATGAACAGCGGAATTCCGGTATTGTTGAAAAAATACCTTAGCCTGAATGCGAAAATACTGGCTTTCAACGTCGATCCGAATTTTAACAATTGCCTCGACGGGTTAATCATCCTTGATGTGTACGATGTACCGCAAAACACCATCGAGTCGCTTTCGAAAGAGGTGAATGACGGGTCGATACTCGAACGTTTTTACTCGAGCAGGGAACTGACAAATGTTGAATCGAAGAGCGATTTACAAGTAAAAAACAAAAAATAAATGTATTATGGAAAAACCAAGAATTGCTGAAAAAGCACCGGCTGCCGTTGAGCTCAAGCCCGGTAAATATTTCTGGTGTGCCTGCGGGCACAGTAAAAACCAGCCCTTTTGCGATGGTTCGCACAAAGACACAGGCATTACACCTGTTCCTTTCGAGGTAGAAGAAAAGAAAACCTACTACTTGTGCCAGTGCAAACAAACTAAAAACAAACCGTTTTGCGACGGGACTCACCGGAGTTTGTAAATTCCAGTTTCCAAATTCCAAATTTCAAAGAGGCAGTTGGACGAAGTTGGAAAGGGAAAGGCCCAAAGCGGTAAGACTAAATGTTGACTATTAAAACAGTTGCCGATTTACGCTTCCCTGAAGTATTCTTTGTTGGCCTTGCAAACAGGGCATTCAAAATCATCGGGCAAATCTTCAAAAGGGGTTCCCGGGGGTATGCCCATCTCTGGTTCGCCCACTTCCGGGTCGTAGGTATAGCCGCAAATGGTGCAGACGTATTCTGCGTGAGTTTCTGTTGGTTTTGTTGGCTCAGGACGTTCTCCCATAAGCTTTTCGGGGTCGATATACGTTGGTGCGTTTTTCGGTGCAAGCATTTTGTAATGCGTGTGATAATGATCGTAGGTGAGGGCGGGTTGGTCATTCAACTTTTCAGCGGTTGCCACTTCCCCTATAAAAAGGATGTGGGTACCGCAATCAAGCTGGTTGGTAATGTTGCATTCAAATGTGGCAATGCACGATTCTGTTACAACGGGTATACCCAGTTTCCCGGTAGTACATTTGTATTTTGAAAAATTATCGGTATCGCGTGTTGTTTTAAAACCAAAGTCGCTGATAATTTCCGTGTCAAGGTCTTTTTGCAGTACCGAAAGGGAAAACTTACGGCTTTTTTCAATGATTCCACAGGTGAAATTATTTTTATTGCAGCTGATGGCAATTGTTTTTGGTTCCGATGTTACCTGAAAGCCTGTATTGCCTACGTAGCCGGCTTTTTGTGCTTCAAATTCCGAGCAGATAATATAGAGTCCGTACGACAATTTGTGAAACGATTTTACGTCAATCATATTTGTGAATATTATTTGTTGCCTTTGTTTAATATCTCATTTAAAGCACTTTCGATGCTGGGGAACTGGAAAACAAACCCCAGTTTTGTTAGTTGCGAGGGATAATACGTTGCACCGTTAATCATGATGCATGCGGCCTTTCCGTACAACAATCTTAGCGCAAAGGGAGGGATGGTCAAAAAAGCAGGGCGTTTTATTGTATTTCCCAAAATGTGGGTGAATTCTTTGTTGGTTAATGGGTTCGGGGTGGTGAAATTGAAAATACCGGATGCTTTTTCATTATCAATAATGAATTGTATAGCCTGAACCACATCTTTAATATGTATCCAGGTCATGATTTGTTTTCCGTTTCCAATACGGCCGCCAAGTCCAAATTTGAATACTTTCATTAAGGTGTTTAATGCCCCGCCGTTTTTGTCGAGTACCATGCCAAGCCTTACAATGGCTAACCTTACAGATGGGTTTACCAGGTCATCGGCTTCGGCTTCCCATTTAGAAACAACTTCGGCCAGGAAACCGTTTCCTTTTTCGGTGGTAAACTCATCGTAAATCTTGAATTTGTCGTCGGGGTAAATGCCCGTTGCCGAGGCCGATATGAATGTTTTTTTTGGTATTTCGTAAGGGAGGCTGTTTAAAATCGAAACAATTTTATGCGTTGTTCGTGTTCTGCTTTCAAGAATTTTTTTTCTGTTTTTTTTTGTCCAGCGTACAAAAATGGGCGCACCGGCCAGGTTTATAATTGCATTAGCGGATATGATTTTTTCTTTCCAGGTTTCCGTGCTTTCATCACGTTTTAGCGCAAAGCATTCGTGCCCACTGCGAACGAAATGGGCAGTTATTGCTTTTCCGATTAAACCACTGGCTCCTGTTATTGCAACTTTCATGTTACATTTTTAATGAAACGACAATATAAGGCATTTTTATCATGTGGTCAATTGATTTTGTGACGGAAGAAAAAAATGAAATATTCTTTTGAACACAGTGGCAAAGGTTTATTTTTGTTCAACACTGTAAAAGTAATGAACCGATTTCAAACAACTTTGGAAAAATTTCACCGGTGGAGGAACAAAAACCTCAGCACCAAAACTTTTGTTGTACTTTTAAGCATTATTATTGGTGTTATATCGGGTTTTGTTGCTGTGCTTATTAAAAACTCGGTTAGGCTGATGCACAATTTGGTCAATGGCATTTTTGCCGAGAGCATGCACAACTACCTTTATTTTATTTATCCACTTGTTGGAATTACCCTGGTTGTATTGTTTATCCGGTTTGTTTTGCGTAAACCGGTAAGGCATGGTGTTCCCAATGTTTTGTACAGCATATCGAAGCGAAAAGGATACATTAGCAGGCATAATCTTTATTCTTCCATTGTTACTTCGGCACTGACGGTAGGTTTTGGCGGGTCGGTTGGGCTTGAAGGCCCAACGGTTACTACCGGGGCGGCTTTTGGTTCGCAACTAAGCCGTTTTTTCCGGCTCGAGTACAAGTATGTAATGCTTATGCTGGCCTGTGCCTGTGCCGGATCGATGGCAGCCATTTTCAAAGCACCCATTGCTGCCATTGTTTTTGCCGTTGAGGTGATCATGATCGACCTTACAACTTTTTCACTGGTGCCCTTGTTATTGTCTTCCTCTTCGGCTGTATTAATATCATACCTGTTCCTCGGTATGGATGTGTTGTACCCTTTCCAGGTAAAAAATGTTTTCGAACTTTCGAGTTTCCCTTACTACATTGTGCTTGGAATACTTGCCGGCCTTGTTTCCGCTTTCTTTATTAAAGGTTACGTTTACAGCGAAAAACTATTTTCAAAACTTAAAAACCGAACTACACGTTTACTGGTGGGCGGTCTTGCCCTTGGGATGCTTATCTTTCTTTTTCCATCGCTTTACGGCGAGGGATATGATGCCATAAATAAAGGACTTGCAGGGAATTTAAATTACCTTTTCGATAAAAGCCTTTTTGTGCCTCTTAGCGATCAGTTTTACATGGTGTTGTTGTTGCTTGTTTCAGTAGTGTTGCTGAAAGTGGTTGCAACATCGGCAACATTTGGTGCCGGAGGCGTTGGGGGTATTTTTGCCCCTACTTTGTTTATGGGGGTCAATACGGGCTTGTTTTTTGGCCTTTTTTGCAAAGAGGTGTTGAAATTAGGAAATGTTGATACATCGAATTTTGCGCTGATGGGGATGGGAGGACTTATTGCCGGTGTTTTACATGCCCCTCTGACCGGTATTTTCCTTATTGCCGATATTTCGGGCGGTTACAAATTGTTTGTCCCGCTAATGATTACAGCAACATTTTCGTACCTTACAGTCAGGGCATTTACACCCAATTCGGTATATGCTATTCAGTTGGCTCAACGTAAACAATTAGTAACACATCATAAAGATAAACACGTGTTATCGATTATGAATGTTCCTGATTTAATCGAAAATGATTTTGTTATTTTGCCTCCCGATGGAAAATTGCGTGACCTGGTGAACGCCATTTCCGTGTCGCACCGGAATCTTTTTCCCATTGTTGAAAGTGATGGAACAATGCTGGGCATGGTTAAAATGGACGATGTGCGGCACTTAATTTTTAAACAGGAAGTGTACGATACCATTAGTTTGAAAGAGCTGATGTACATGCCGGAACATTACATATCGCCACGCGATTCGATGGACGAAGTGGCGCATAAGTTCGAATCGAGCGGCAGGTATAACCTGGCCGTAATGGACAACGGGAAATACCTGGGATTCATTTCCAAGGCAAATGTGTTTTCCGATTACAGAAAGCACGTTGAAGATATGTCGCATGATTAAGTACTGGATACTGGATAATGGATGCTGGCTCTGCCCTCCGTAGCCTCGGCGGAGGAGGGATGCTCGATATTGGATACTGGCTCTGCCCTCCGTAGCCTCGGCGGAGGAGGGATAATGGATGCTGGATAATGGATACTGGATGCACTATATCCAATGTTTTTTAAAGAAGTTGTAAATATTAAAAACCCGGTATTGGGAACCGGGAATCAAAAAAATTGAATATGAAACCTACATTAGTGATTTTAGCTGCCGGAATGGGCAGCCGGTACGGAGGATTGAAACAGTTGGATGAAATTGGCCCCAACGGCGAGGCAATTATCGATTATTCATTGTACGATGCCATCAGGGCCGGGTTCGGTAAAGTGGTGTTTATCATCAGGCGCGATTTTGAAGAGGCATTCAGGTCGCGTTTCGAAAGCAAGCTGGCAGGCAAAATCGATGTTGAATATGTTTTTCAGGAACTGAACGACCTGCCTGAAGGCTATTCTGTGCCCCCGGGGCGACAAAAGCCATGGGGTACCGCCCATGCCATACTTTCGGCACGGAAAGTTGTAAAGACTCCGTTTGCAGCCATAAATGCCGACGATTTTTATGGCCTTGAAGCTTACGAAACTGTTGTTGGTTTTCTTACTTCGGCTGCAAGCGAAAACAATTGGGCAATGGTTGGCTACCGCATGGATAAAACCTTGTCGGAAAATGGCACGGTTTCGCGCGGGCTTTGCATTACCGATAAAAATCAGAACCTCAAAAGCATCGAAGAACTGACAAAAATTGGGATTGACCAGCAGGGGATTTATTATTCCAACAATGGCGAACGAAAAGTGTTGCAATGTGATGAAACGGTTTCGATGAATTTTTGGGGCTTTCACCCTGAAATTTTCAGCTACCTTGAAAAAGGGTTTGTCGGTTTTTTGGATAAAGAGGGCAATGAACCCAAATCGGAATTTTATATACCCATGCATGTTGGCGACCTGATAAATTCAGGAAAAATTAATGTGAAGGTTTTAACATGCAACGCGTCGTGGTTTGGTGTTACTTACCGCGAGGATAAACCCGTGGTGGTTGAAAAAATTAAGCAACTGATTAATTCAGGTAAATATCCGGCAACGTTGTGGGTTTAAAAAATCCCGCTGTTTGCCTGAACAGCACCATTTCAATAATCCTTAAGTAAATTACGTAAACCTTGTGTTGTTAATGTTAATTTCATTTCAATAACCGGGGTTGTTTTTCTTCGCACTGTTTTTTTTGCAATCTTTGCAGTAATTTTCTGAAAATTTGAAAACCGGATTTAAGCCTGAAGGGCAAGCGAGCGGGCATCCCTTCCGGCCCGTGTTATTGATTATTAATCCCGCCTTTTATATAATTAAATTGTAAAAGAATGAAAATTTTAAAATTTGGGGGTACCTCAGTAGGTTCTTCTGATAATATGCGGGCAGTAATGAAGATTATTACTGCCGAAAGGGAACCAAAAATTGTGGTTCTTTCTGCCATGTCGGGCACAACAAACTCACTTGTCGATATCAGTACCAAACTTTACGATGGTGACAAAGATGGTTCAAAAACGTTGATAAACGAGTTGAAAAACAAACACCTTACCGTTGTTGAAGAACTTTACGAAAGTGAAGCTTTTAAACAGGAAGGATTAAAAGTTATTAACGAGCAATTTAATTTAATTTTACAACAAACCGAGGGGGAGTTTTCTGAAGTAAAAGAACAAATCATTCTTGCACAGGGCGAACTCATTTCCACGGCTTTGTTTACTTATCTTTTACAGGAAAAAGGTGTTAAAACCGCCTTGCTTCCTTCGCTCGATTTTATGCGGATTAATGAAGACAAACAGGCCGACCTGGATATGATTAAGGAGCTGATAAAACCCATCCTTGATAAGGCCGGACAGCAGGAGGTTTTTATTGCCCAGGGGTATATTTGCCGCAACGCAAAGGGCGATATTGACAACCTGCAACGTGGGGGGAGCGATTATACTGCAACATTATTAGGCGCAGCCCTCGGTGCTGTTGAGGTTCAAATCTGGACAGATATCGACGGTTTCCATAATAACGACCCGCGTTATGTCGATAACACAAAACGCATCGATAACCTTTTGTTTGTTGAAGCTGCCGAGTTGGCTTATTTCGGGGCAAAAATTTTACACCCGTTAACAATATTGCCTGCAAAAGATGCCAACATTCCTGTAAGGCTTAAAAACACGATGGACCCGCAGGGTGAAGGCACATTAATTTCGAACGAAACAACCATTTCGGGGTTGAAAGCAGTGGCTGCAAAAGACGGTATTACATCCATACGGATAATTTCGGACCGCATGCTTATGGCTTATGGTTTTTTACGGACTGTTTTCGATATTTTTGAAAAATATAAAACCTCAATCGATATCATTACAACCTCGGAGGTAGCCATATCCTTAAGTATCGATAATGATAAGAACCTCAAAGAAATTCTTGCCGAGTTAAATAACTTTGGACAGGTTGAAGTTGAAACCGATTACTCTATTGTTTGTGTTGTTGGCGATATGGTATCGGAGGAAAAAGTATTTTCAAAACAAGTTTTCAGCACACTTGAGGGCATACCGGTAAGGATGATATCGTATGGCGGCAGCCGTTATAACATTTCTATCCTGATAAAATCGAAGTACAAAAAAGAAACTCTTCAACGGCTTAATAAGTTGTTCGATTAGCCCACAGGAGAAGGTTTTGACAACGGTTACCAAAAAACAGTATCGATAACCTTGCCGCTGTTTTTATCGGGCGGCAGGGTTTTAATAATTTTTGAAACCGTTGGGACAATATCGGTAATTTCGACACTACCCGAAATTTCGCCGGGACGTATAGCCGACCCGTAAAAAATAACGGGTACCTGCGATATTCCGCTGTAATCAACTTCATGGTATTTGTAGGTAGGGTAGCATCCTTCTTCAAGCAAAATAACGACATCGCCCGAACGCTGAACACAATAACTGTTTTCGATTGACCGGAACCGCGGGTTGTCGAGGTTTCCTTTTTCAATAGCCTGCGCGGGAAGTGCTGCTTTTATCCCTTCAAACTGGTTAAGAAAAAGGGCTGCTTTTTCCTGCATTTCATCAAGGGATTTGCTCTTGGCATCAATCAAATTGTGGTTTAAATAAACCTGTTCTTCATTATAACCTACAAGCCATTCTCCTGTCCCATAAAGTGCGTGAAGATAGGCATTTAATAGTGCCATGGCACTTTGTGGTGAAAATTCACGGGCATCAAAATTCATCTCTTCTTTTAAAAAATCGATGTTGTAATTGCACGTTGAAGCGGCCGTTAAAAAAACCAGGTAATTATCTTTGCCCATTTTATCGTCGAGGTAATTTAACAATGAGGCGATGTCCTGATCCAGCCTGAGATAATGATCGTGCATTTCGGTTGAACCCGGCCCAAACCATTTGTTGGCAAACCCCATTGAAGCGAAATTAATCGACAATAAATCGGGATGGTCATCGTTTCCCAGCCCTTCATTATGAATGAGTTGAACGGCAAAGTCGCGAATGAGTTTGTTTCCCCAGGGGGTTATGTTTAGTACCTCGTATTCATGTTGTAACATGATGCTCAGTTTTGACATGCTGTACGGAAAGGTGTTCCATTTGTTCCAGTACCCTTTTTCCAGAATGTAATCGTCGCCGTAACCAGCATCGTAACTGCCCTTTGGTAACAGTAAATCCCATTCGCGCTCAAGGTACATTTCGGCCATTTTTTTATTGTTGAAAATCCTGATCCAGTCAGGAAAAGTATCGATGTAATATGATGAGGAGATGATATTGCCCGATGTTTTGTCGTACCAGAATGCGCCGTTGGCTGCATGTCCGGCACTGAAAATTGCCGGGCCGGGGTTGAGTGATACCGAAAAAACTTTCGATTTGAAGTTGCTGTTTTGTCGCAACACATCGCCCAGGGTATAAACTTTTAGATGGCTGGCCGAAGCATTTCCTTCGTTTGAGTCGCTACCGAGGGTGAGGTAATAATCGTCGCGGTAACAGTGTGTGTATTCTTCGGAAAGTTGTTTGTACCATTTTTCGGCTATAATACCGTGTTGTGCCGGGTATGTGCCTGTAAAAACCGAAGCGGTAACCGATGAACTGTTGATGTTATGCATGTCCAAACGGCCATTCAGTGTGTATGCCCCGTTGGAAATGAGTCGTTTAAGCCCTCCCTGCTGAAATGTATCCCAGTAGCGGGTCAGGTAATCCGATCGTAAATGCTCAATGGTAATACCAACAACCAGTTTTGGCGTTTGTGGCGTGGAAATAATGTTGTTTTGTGCCCGGCAAAAATGAACCGAAAGGGCAAGTATAACCGATATAATAATTATTTTGCGAACCATATAATAAAATTATTTTGCCAAATGTATAAAATAACAGATTCCAAATCCCAAAAACCAAATCACAAATTTCAAATTCCACCCCGAAGCTTCGGGGCCAAATCCCAAAAACCCGCTTTCGTCTTTGATTATCATCGCGACTATGGCGGGCAAAGCAAATTCCCAACTTCCTTAATACAATTCACACAATGAAAGTCGCAGTTTAATTTGATAATAAGGAATTTATTTCTAATTTTGCGCCTCAATTCCGCTGAATCCATGTAACCGATTATTTACCGGTCGATTACGCGGAGTTGGAGAAAAATAATAATTATAATTTAAAAATTTTTAAAAGGTAAATTTATGTTGAACCAGTACGAAACTGTACTTATCGCTACACCAGTATTGTCGGAAGCACAATTCAAGGAAGTAATCGATAAGTTTGGTGAAATGGTTAAGGCCAATGGCGGAGAGATCATTCACCAGGAAGATTGGGGGCTTAAAAAGCTTGCTTATCCGATTCAAAAAAAATCCACCGGATTTTATCACCTGCTTGAGTTTAAGGCAGAACCATCGTTTATTGAGAAGCTCGAACTTGAATACCGCCGCGATGAGCGCGTTATCAGGTTTTTGACCTTCAAACTCGACAAACATGCTGTTGAGTACAGCGAGAAACGACGTAATAAAGTTAAAGCTAAAGCAGAGGAGAATTAACCATGGCAGCAAATCAATCAGAGATCAGATATTTAACCCCGCCAACCGTAGAGATCAAAAAGAAAAAATACTGCCGTTTTAAAAAGAACGGTATCAAGTATGTCGATTACAAGGATCCGGAATTTCTGAAAAAGTTCTTAAACGAGCAGGGTAAAATTTTGCCCCGCCGTATTACCGGTACATCATTAAAGTATCAACGTAAAGTATCACAGGCAATTAAGCGTGCACGTCACCTTGCATTACTGCCTTATGTAACCGATTTAATGAAATAGGGAGGAGAACTTAAAGATGGATATTATTTTATTACAAGACGTTCAGCGGCTAGGATCGAAGGACGATATCGTAACAGTGAAAGACGGGTACGGGCGCAATTACCTTATACCGCAGGGTATGGCTGTTGTTGCAACCGAATCAGCAAAAAAAGTAATGGCCGAAAATACGCGACAGCGCGCCCACAAAGAAGCTAAGTTGAAAGACGAAGCCCTTGTTGTGGCCGACAAACTTAAAGAACTGTCGATTACAATTGGTGCAAAAACCAGCACAACCGGTAAAATTTTTGGTTCGGTCAATAACATTCAACTAGCCGAGGCAATTTCTGAAAAGGGCATTGAAGTTGACCGTAAACAAATTACCATTCCGAAAGACGATGTAAAAGAAGTTGGTAAACACACGGCGAAAATCAAATTGCATAAAGAAGTTGTTGTCGATTTCGAATTTGATGTAGTATCGGAATAAACAGTAAGTAATTCAGTATATTTTTCAAACAGATATGAATCCACCTCTTCCCGGGGTGGATTTTTTTTTACCCGCCATAGCTCCGATGTCAATCGGAGCGAAGGAGGGTTGCCTCCCGTAGTTTCGAGAATAGATAGGTCAAGAATAGGTGAGATAAGTTTTACATTTGCAAATCAAATCACCGTGTTTTAACGGCAATTGACTCAATCTCAACCAGTGCGCCCAGCGGTAATTCTTTAACCGCGAAGGCAGCCCTTGCTGGCGGGTTTTCAGGGTAGTATTTTCCGTATACTTCGTTCATGGCCTTGAAATTGGCCATGTCGCTTAAAAAACAGGTGCTTTTCACAACATCGTTATACGTGTAACCTGCTGCTTTCAATATGGCACCAATGTTTTTCATCACTTGTTCGGTTTGTCCGGTAATGCCGCCTTCAGCAACCTTGCCGGTTTGCGGGTTTACGGGTACCTGCCCCGATATAAACAACATCCCGTTAATTTCAACGGCCTGGCTGTATGGCCCAATGGCCGAAGGGGCCTCCGTTGTTGCAATGGTTTTCTTCATAATTATTGTTTTTTTAGTGGTTGTTGACTTTTGGCTGTTAGCTACATTTTTTCATTCATGGGTTATTATCTTTTAAACCTTAAATGGAATTTACTGAAAATCCCGCGAATCTTTCTTGAGTTTCATGAAATCACTCAACATGCTGGCGTTGGCACTGATCCGGAATGAGTAGTATTGCCTTCGCCCAAAAGGCGAGAAGTCGAACGACATGCTCCAGCAATGCAGGTTTCGGGTTATTGTTGCCTGGGTATGTGTAAATGTAAAGGCCTCGAGATCGAAACCTGATGAAAAGGTTGCTTTCCATTTATCTGAAAAATCGATGCCGCCGTTAAAGCTAAGGGTTTGGTTTATTTTCGGCTCACCACTGAAATTGGTATAACTAATGTTGTAATTGAAACTAAAACGCCAGGGCATATCAAATTCCTGGTAATCGCTGTTTTCAACGGGTTCAATGTTGCTGTTTTTTCCCTCTTTTTTCTTTTTTTCCTCCCTGTTCTTTTTCATTTTATCGGAACTGAAATTAAAGCCAAAACCGGTACTCAGGTTGGTGATACGCCCCAGCCGGGCAAGGCCTGTGGCCTGGTTCCACATGTAATACTTCGTTACGTTTCCCCTCTCGTCAAGGGCATAGGGGTTCAGGGTTCCGTTGATGTTCAGTACGGTACCGGCAATTTTTGTGCGGGCATTCAGGCTTATGGTCGACAGGTTCATCGAATCGGCAGCAATGTTATATGCTCCGCTGAAGCCAATGTTGTCGAAAATGGGTATTTTTTTGAATGGTTCGGTCGATGTAGTGTCCTTGTCGTTGCGGACTTTCATTTCGATATTATTGGTAAGCCCAAAACTGATGGAACCGCTTTCTCCCTTACCTGTTGAGCCATAAACGCCTCCTTCAAAAATGTTGTATTGTTGCATGTTCCCCAGCGAATCGGTTTGCACCCAATCATAAAAGCCCCAAAACGGGTCGCCAAAATCGGGGTGGTAACTAAAGCCCAGTGTGGGGTTCATTTTATGGCGAACGGCCTGAATTTTTGCATCCGGGTTTTTCATTTGGTACATGCCATACAGGGTTGTACTGGCGCCAATCCCGCCCGAGAATTCATAATTCCGTTTAAAACCGTCGATGGTGTTTTCCTGCACATGCCCCGACACCCATTTTTGCAGACCGGTTTCGTTATCGGTTATATAATACCCGTCGACCCAGTATTTTTCCTTGTGTTCGAAAAACCATGTTTCGCGGTAGCTTATTGAGGGAGTAACGTTAATGTGGTTAAACAGCCTGAACGAGGGCAGGGTAATGGGGATGCTGTGGTTCACCCCGTTTTTCCAATCTGAAAGTGGTGTGGAAAGTAACTCCGATTCTTTTGCTTTTATGGTGTTTTTCATGTTCATGGTGTACGATATGGAAATGTCTTCCAAAATCCCCTTTTTCCCAACCCTGTTTTTACGCCTGAACGGGTAAATGGTTCGCATGCTAAAAGTTATTTCGGGCAACGATAGGGAAATGGTCGAATCTCTTGAGTTTTGAGAATGTCTTAAATTTGCCGACATCCTGAAGGGTGTGCCCAAAAAATCTTTACTTAATGAAATGCTCGACGATTTGCTGTTGGTTAAATAATTCTCGTGGTTGTCGTATTCATTCATTTTATCGTAGCCACTGGTTGAAATATTCACGTTTGCCGAAAATTTAAACGAGGGGTTTGCTTTGGCATCCTGGCTGTGGTTCAATTTTATCGAAAAGTTTGTTCCGGCTTTCTGGTTTATTCCCTCTATTCCGGTTACGTTTTTGTAATAATTAAACGAAAAGCCACCCGAAAATTTGTAACGGAGCCTGTAGCGGCTGCTGAGTCCAACACCCCAGGTACCTTTCGAATAGATATCGCCGGTAACCGTTACGTCAAAATAGTCGGAAGCGGCCCAGTAAAATCCAGCACCTTTAAGCCCAAACCCATACTCTTTTTCATCGGTAAATTCGGGAACGATAATACCCGAACTGTATGTTTTGTTAAACGTAGGGATATAGCCGTAGGGAAGTATCGGAAAGTAGAGGGGGAAGTCTTCTATTACTATGTACGAAGGGCCTGCAATAATGGCTTTTTTCCCAATTACTTTACCCTTGGTAATTTTAAGGTAAAAATGGGGGTGTTCGGCATCGCAGGTTGAATATTTCCCGTCGGCCATGCAAAAAACCTCTTTGCTCAGCATTTTGGCTTTCGCGCTGTGAACAATGCCATCCTGTTCTTCGGTAACCACCTCTTCAGCAAACCCTTTCCCGGTATCGAAATTATACCTGAGTGTTTTGCTGTCGAATTCCTCTTCGCCCTCTTTAAAATGCGGCTTACCCAGCAAAGTGCCGGTCGAATCGGGCAGGCCGCTGGCAAATATTTCACGTTTGTTAAAATTTACCGATATGTAATTGGCCGTTAGTTCAATACTGCCGTATGTGATGCTTGCATCGCCATACAGGTAAACAATTTGCTCGCCATTTTCAAACGATATCGACATTGAATCGGTTGAATTGTAGTCGATGGGGTTGTCGATGAATGTTTTTGGCTGCTTTTCAGGTGTGTTCTTCAGGGTATCACTTTGGGTATTCAGCGTATCGGCCAACGCCGATTGGTTCTCCGGGGTCGGTTCTTTATATAACAGACTGTCTGGTGCGGGTATGGTTTGCAGCGAGTCGGGTACCGTTTGTTGAACCTCGTTTTGTGCGTTAGCAGCCAGGCACAGTGTGATAATTATAATTAGAATAAATATGTGACGAAAGTTGGCCAAATTTCAATTTTTAAAGTCGCTCAAAAATAAATTAAAAAACCGGATCGTTGATAAGAATAAGCCCTATTTTAGTTAAAGTTCATTTGTTCAAAAAAAAATAACTTTTTACATTTTGAACTATTAATTTAACTTTACCTTCAACAGGATATTATTTAAAATGCGTCAAAAAATGTTAAGAGTGACAAAAGTTTTTATCCTTATTGTATTTCTGGCCTTTACACTTCAGGTAAATGGCGAGGGTGATGACTATAAATTGAAAACAGTGGTTATTGACCCCGGGCATGGGGGAATTGACCCCGGTGCAAACATCGGAATTCTATACGAAAAAGACATTGTGCTCCCGGTAGCTTTAAAGGCCGGGCAGTTAATAAAACGTAATTTTCCCGAAGTAGAAGTGATTTTTACACGCGAAAAGGATGTTTTTGTCCCCCTTTCCGAACGGGCCGATATTGCCAATAAAGCGAAAGCCGACCTTTTTATGTCTATCCATATCAATTATTGTTCAACCGAAAGGGTTAATGGGGCCGAAACGTATATTCTGGGACAACACCGCAGCCAGGAAAACCTGGAGGTGGCAAAGATGGAAAACTCGGTTATTTTACTGGAGGAAGATTATACCACCCGGTATGAAGGTTTTGACCCGACTTCGGCTGAATCGTACATCATGTTTGAAATGATTCAGAACCAGTTTCTTGAACAAAGCCGGCTGTTTGCCGAAAAACTGCAGTACCGTTTTGTTAACAGCGCCAAACGTCGCGACAGGGGAGTACGACAGGCCGGTTTTTTGGTTTTGCGCCGTACAAGCATGCCCAGTGTTTTAGTTGAACTGGGTTTTTTGAGCAACGGCAATGAACAAAAATACCTAAAGTCGAGACGAGGGCAAAACGACCTGGCCCAGTCATTGTATGAAGCTTTTTCCGAATACAAAGCACGTTTTGATGAGCGGAACCAGGCCGTTGTGAAGAACGGTGAACAACAGGCACAATTTAAAATTTCCAGTTTGCGGAGCGACACCCTTAATGATTTGAGCCAGGCAAAGGGCACGTTGTATGGTATACAAATATTTGCCTCGGGGCAATTTTTCGATTCTGGCGATGAGCGGTTTAAATCGGCAGAACCGATTTGCTTCCTGAAAGAAAATGAAATTTACAAGTACATTATTCAGTTAAGCACAGTAAAAGCGGAGGTGCTTGAATCACTCCATTCTTTAAGGCAAGTTTTTGGCGATTGTTTTCCGGTAAAAATTGAAAATGGCGTAAAAGTTAAGTTTGAATAGATTTATATTTCCTAAAAAAATAAGCCTTGAATATCTATTTAAAAACGATTTTTTTCAATTCATGATTATTGTCATTATAATTCATTAAAGTTGTTGAAAAGAGTCGTTATTTATTTTTTTGTTTTTATTAATAATTGGCTTGAAATAATTGGAATTAAGATTTGATTAAAGAATAAATAAAAAACCGTTAAGCTTTATGTGGCTAAAAAAAGCCAACAGAAAGCATGAAGAAAAGAGCAATAATATATATGCATAAGAATCCATATAACAAGCAAATAAATATAAAAACAACCAAGTAATTAACATATTATAATAACAAAAATGAATTTTGAAAAAGTTCACGTTTTAATTCCTTAATAATTTTACAACTTTGTTGTTTAATATAATTATTTAAATTTATAAAACACAAATAATCAGATTAATACATGGGATATGTTGTGTGTTTTGTTCTTATGACTGATTGACAAACATTTAAGAAAAAAATTAAAAATCAAGTGTTTTTTCTGTTTTTTTTCACATTTTTTTTTCACATTTTTGCATAAGGATAAATCAATAAACTCAAAAATTTTATTAAACGCTAAAGATAATTAAACGCCCGTAATGTTTAAGAGCCACCACCAAATATGGAATGATTGTCTTCACGTCATTAAAGACAATGTTCAGCCTGTTAGTTTCCGAACATGGTTTGAACCCATTAAACCGCTTAAAATTGAAAATGAAGTACTGACCATACAGGTTCCAAGTCCGTTTTTTTATGAATATCTTGAGGAGCAGTATATCGACATTTTAAGAAAAACATTGCGTAAGGTAATCGGCAATAATGCAAAACTTGAGTACAATGTTGTAATGAGCAATGCGCAAAAAGTGTCCGATTCATACACGGTAAATTATCCAACGAACAACAATTCAAAATTAAATAACCACCCAGTATCGGTTCCGCTCAAAGATCAGGCATCTACAATTAAAAATCCTTTTGTAATACCCGGTATACAAAAACTGAATGTCGACCCGCAATTAAAAAAGGAGAATACGTTTGATAATTTTATTGAGGGGGAATGTAACCGCCTTGCCCGTTCGGCCGGATATGCTGTTGCGCAAAACCCGGGCGGAACAGCGTTTAACCCTTTATACATATATGGCGACAGCGGTCTTGGGAAAACACATCTGGCCCAAGCCATAGGCATTGAGGTTAAAGAGCGCTTTCCCGAAAAAGTTGTATTGTATGTCAATGCCAATAAATTTCAAACGCAGTATTCCGAGTCGACACGGAACAATACGCGCAACGATTTCCTACACTTCTATCAAATGATCGATGTGCTGATTATTGATGATGTACATGAATTCGCCGGAAAAGAAAAAACACAGGAAACTTTTTTTCACATTTTTAACCACTTGCATCAACTCGGAAAGCAACTCATATTAACATCCGATAAACCACCAATTGAAATCAAAGGGATTGAACAACGCTTGTTATCACGTTTCAAGTGGGGGTTGACAACTGACTTGCAGTCACCCGATTATGAAACACGCTTAAAGATATTGCATAAAAAAACCCGTAAAGATGGGCTGAACATGCCCGAAAAGGTTTTGGAATACATTGCCCAAAACATTTCAACAAACGTGCGGGAGCTCGAAGGGGCCATGATATCGCTTCTTGCCCAATCGACACTAAATAAGCGTGAGATCACCATAGAGCTTGCTATTGAGATGATTAACAAAATTGTAAAACAGAGCAAGCACGAAATAACCATCGATTATATTCAAAAAATAGTATGCGACTATTTTAATATGCCTGTCGATTCATTACAGTCGAAAACAAGAAAGCGGGAAGTGGTACAGGCAAGGCAGATAGCTATGTTCTTCTCAAAATCGCTTACGAAATCATCACTGGCATCAATTGGCTCGCAAATTGGGAACAAGGACCACGCAACGGTGCTGCACGCTTGTAAAACGGTCAATAACCTGATCGATACCGACAAGCAGTTCAGGGTTGATGTGGAAGAAATTGAAAAACGATTAAAAGTATAAAGCAAGGCAGGTTGGTTAACCTGCCTTTTTTAGTATATATTGTCAATGCTCTATTTGCTGTTTAGTATTTTATGTTCGACTGCCATTTACCTGATATTTCGTTTTCAGGATTACTTCAAAACGAACCTTTCAACCATTATTATTGTCAATTATTTTGTGGCCGGATTCCTGGGGTTTTTCCTCATGCCCGGGCGATTTTCTCTAATAGCCATAATTAATGCAGGGTGGTTGCCTTTTGCTTTTTTAATTGGGTTTTTATTTGTGGTGATGTTTTACTTAATTGGCATTTCATCAAAAAAGGCCGGCATTGTAGTTACAGCAATAGCAACACGCATGTCAATGGTATTTCCCATTGCCATTTCGCTTTTCTTTTTCGATGAAAACATAACCCTGATAAAAATACTAAAAATTTGCTTAACGCTTCTGGCCGTTTTTCTGGCGGTATACAAAAAGCCCGACAAGAAAATATCAACGCTGTTTGTAATTTTGCCTTTTATTTTGTTTGTGGGGTCGGGCAGTGTCGATTCATTTGTAAAGGTTGCCCAGCATAATTTTATCCCCGAAAATGAAGCTTCGCTGTTTTCATCAGTCCTGTTTTTTGTGTCGTTTATTTTTTCATTCTTTTTACTGTTATTTGAAAAGAAACCTATTTCAAAAATACGACTTAACACGTTAATTGTTGGCCTGTTGCTAGGCGTAGTCAATTTTGGCTCGCTGTTCTTTATTATTCTGGCCCTTTCAAAAAGCGGAATAGATAGCTCCCTGGTTTTTGGGATTAACAATTTATCAATAGTAATGCTGTCTCTGGTCATAGGTTTTTTGGGCTTCAGGGAGAAACTAAGCCGTGTTAATTGGGTTGGGATTGTATTGTCGGTAATATCTGTAATTTTACTGATGCATATTTAATGGAAGTAAGCGACACATATAAAACGATTGAACAAGCGTCCGAGGGCTTTTTCAAAGACAAAGGGAGCAAGTTTCTGGCTTATGCCTACCCGGTAAGGGATGAGCAGGAGGTTAAAGAACATGTTGCCCGGTTAAAAAAAACGCACCATTCGGCCAGGCACCATTGTTATGCTTACCGGTTTGGGACCGAAGGGGAAAATTACCGGATGAACGACGATGGTGAACCCTCGGGAACTGCCGGCAGGCCTATTCACGGACAACTTTGCAGCTATAATGTTTCCGATATTTTAATCGTTGTTGTACGCTATTTTGGCGGTACTTTGCTCGGTGTTGGCGGATTGATAAACGCGTATAAAAAAGCTGCTGCCGAAGCACTGCAAAACGCCCGGATTATTACACGTACCATTGAAAAACAATACCTGCTTGAATTTGATTACCCGCTGCAAAGCACTGTGAGCCGAATTTTAAAAGAGGGCAATGTCCGGGTGGTAAATGAAGAGTACGGCATTAATTGCCGTTATACCATATCGGTCAAATTAAGCCTGATTGAAGAAACACTTTCTAAATTGCACAACATAGCCGGGTTGAAAACCGAAATGATAAAAACGTAAAAAAGAAGGGTACATTTATGGCATTAAAAAGCTAAATACATTAAATTTATGCTAAAATGGAGATGAAGAAATTTTTTAGGATAGAACAAACGGTGCGGGATTTATCAAATGTTCAATTAACCCGGTATATGGAATTGCTTTAAACCAATGGATTTAATCTGTTGGTTTTTTTTAGTATTTAATAAAACATTGAAAACAGTTAAGTAAAATAAACCTTCGATGCAAAAGAGAGATTTAATATCAATTACCGACTTCAGTAAGGCCGAATACCTGCAAATTATGGAAATGGCCAAAGGTTTTGAAAAGAACCCAAATCAAAACCTTTTAAAGGGAAAGGTTGTAGCTACCCTCTTTTTCGAGCCTTCAACACGAACACGGCTGAGTTTCGAAACAGCTATTAACAGGCTTGGCGGGAAAATAATCGGGTTTACCGATTCGTCATCTTCAAGTGTTACAAAAGGTGAAACGCTGCACGATACCATCCGCATGGTAAGCAATTATGCCGATTTAATTGTTATGCGCCACCCCCTTGAGGGAAGTGCCCGTTATGCCAGCCAAATTTCAAAGGTGCCAATTATCAATGCCGGCGACGGGGCAAACCAGCACCCTACCCAAACCCTGCTCGATATGTATTCCATTATCAAAACTCAGGGCCGGCTCGACAATATCAATATTTTTATGGTTGGCGACTTGAAATACGGGCGTACTGTTCATTCGTTGCTTATGGCCTTATCGGTTTTCGAAAACCCGATTTTCAATTTTATTGCTCCCCCCGAATTGGCCATGCCCGATGAATACAAACGTTTTTTAACGTCGAAAGGGATACGTTACTTCGAACACCGGGAATTTACCGGCATCATTTCCGAGGCAGATATCATTTACATGACACGTGTACAAAAAGAACGGTTTACCGATCCCATTGAATACGAAAAAGTAAGAAACGTTTATATATTGCGGAATAAGATGTTGCAGCAAACGAAGCCAACACTTAAAATCTTACACCCGCTTCCACGCGTAAATGAGATAAACGAAGATGTCGATTCAAACCCCAAAGCTTATTACTTTACACAGGCCGAAAACGGTGTGTATACACGTCAGGCAATAATTTCGCACATCATGGGATTAATATAAACAATGAGAGTTATGGACAAAGCATTACAGGTTAGCGCGATAAAAGAAGGTACGGTAATTGACCACCTACCTGCCGAAAGGCTTTTCGATGTTATTAATATCCTGGGCCTTTACAATAGTACCGACATGATAACATTTGGAACGAACCTTGATAGCAAACGCCTTGGTAAAAAGGGAATTATAAAAGTGGCAAACCGTCATTTCGAAGGCAAAGAGATTGATAAAATTGCCCTTATTGCACCACATGCCAATTTGAACATTATTAAAAATTACGAAGTGGTTGAGAAACGATTGGTTGAAATACCCGAAGAAATAATTTCAATTGTTAAGTGTTTTAACCCCAAATGTATTACAAACAATGAAAATGTTGAAACGCGTTTCCAGGTGATATGCAAGAGCCCCATTGAATTGAAGTGCTTTTTTTGTGAGAAAATTACCCACGAGAAAGAAGTAGTCATTACTTAATTTTTTAAACTTAGTGTATGGTTTTGGAAGATATTCTGGGCCGGGTGGATGCTATCATAACATCAAATACCCACATCAACGAGGTGTTGCTTGATGTTTGCAAGCTTTTGGCCGAAAAAGTTGAACATTACGACTGGGTTGGGTTTTACGTGCTTAATACTGCAACAAACAAGCTCGAACTGGGCCCCTTTGTGGGAAAACCAACCGAACACACGGCAATTCCCGTTGGAAAGGGTGTGTGCGGGCAGGTAGCCCAAAATAAGCAAACCATGATTGTGCAGGATGTCTCCAAAATGGATAACTACATTGCATGCAGTATCGAAGTGCAGTCGGAAATAGTGGTGCCGGTTTTAAAAAACAACGCATTTGTTGCCGAAATTGATATCGATTCACATGCACCTGCACCTTTTTCCAGTTTCGATGTAACGCTTCTCGAGGCAATATGTGCGAAACTGTCCAATTTGTTTTAGCCTGACAATATGATTTTTCGAGCTTTAAAGTTTTTGGGAATGCACTTATTTATTAATTTTGAGTTCAACCTTATATGAAAAAAGGGAAAGTTATCATTTCACTTAATGTCCCTAATATTTTATTCCGATGTTTATAACTTATCGAAATCATCTAAAAGAAATAATCATGAAATCAATTTTGTCTTTAGTATTCCTTGTGCTTTCGTTTCAATTTGTTTTTGCAAATAATTACCACGAAGATGAAACAATGTACGGGAAGAACAAACTGCCTGCATCAGCAACAGCATATTCCTATTCTACAATTGAAAAGGCATTGGCTTTCGACCGCGAACAATCGGAATACATGAGCCTGAATGGAGACTGGCGCTTTTCCTTTGTTGATGAGTCGTCGAAACGTCCTGCCGGTTTTTATGAGGATGATTTTGATTTTGCTGATTGGGATATAATTGACGTCCCCTCGTGCTGGGAAATGCGCGGGTACGGTACACCCATTTATACCAACGCGAGGTATCCTTTCCCGGTTAACCCGCCATTTATTCAGCGCGAAAACCCGGTTGGTTCGTATCTGAAAGAATTTGAAATACCTGAAGAATGGAAAGGCCGGCATATTATTCTTCACTTTGGAGGTGTAAGCTCGGCAATGTATGTTTGGGTGAACGGAAAATATGTCGGGTACAGCCAGGATAGCCGTTTGCCCGCTGAATTTGATGTAACATCAATGGTAAAGCAAGGTAAAAACCGTGTTGCAGTACAAGTATTCAGGTGGAGCGATGGTTCCTACCTCGAGGACCAGGACCATTGGCGCATGAGCGGAATTTACCGTGAGGTATATTTAAAGGCCATGCCTGAAGTATATATAGCCGATTGCGCTGTCCGCACAGTTTTACAAAAAAATTATTCGGAAGGGCTTTTGCAGATCAGGCCAAAAATAAAGAAGGCCGATAATGCTTCGACAGACGGGCTTAAAGTTAAAGTCCGGTTATATAATCCCGATGGTGCTCCTATTTTAAAAAACACACCGGAACTTCCCGTTGACAAGGTTTTGTATGAGAATTACCCGCAACGCGATAATGTTTATTTCCCGCTTTTGGAAGAGAAAATTGAAAACCCGGAGCTTTGGAGTGCCGAAATTCCTTTTCTATATGATCTTATCGTATCGCTCGAAAATGAAAAGGGCGAGGTTTTAGAGGCAACTTCATGCAAAGTAGGTTTTCGCGATGTGAAATTCAGGGAAGGAAAATTCCTTGTAAATGGCAAGCCCGTTAAGTTTTACGGTGTTAACCGTCATGATCACAGCGAGGTAAACGGTAAAACCGTTTCGCGCGACGAAATGTTACTCGATGTTTTGCAAATGAAACGTTTCAATATTAATGCGGTACGTACATCTCACTATCCCAACGATCCGTATTTTCTCGACTTGTGCGACGAATACGGACTTTACGTAATCGACGAAGCAAACATCGAAACACATGGCGTTGGCGGTTGGTTTACGAACTTGTCTTCATGGGCCGGTGCTTTCCTTGAACGCGGTATCCGTTTGGTTAAACGGGATATCAATCATCCTTCAATAATAATGTGGTCGCTTGGTAACGAAGCAGGGCAGGGGCCGGCACATGCCGCCATGGCAGGCTGGATACACGAAGCCGATCCAACCCGGCCCATCCATTACGAAGGTGCCATTGGCGATATCACCCATCCCGATTATTTGAAGTTTAACTCGAGAGAAAATTATTCGCGTGGCGTGTGGGCAAATCCACGCGACCCGCTATGGGTTGATGTGGTAAGTCGTATGTATCCCCACATTGGGGGGCTCAAAGCCCTGGGCGAAAGTCCCTGGGACGACCGACCCGTGGTAATGTGTGAATATGTGCACTCGATGGGCAATTCTACCGGTAACCTGAAAGAGTACTGGGACCTGATACGTTCGGACGATATTTACATGGGCGGTTTTATTTGGGACTGGATTGACCAGGGCATTGCAGCCACAACTCCCGACGGCCGTAAGTACTGGAAATACGGGGGCGATTTTGGCGATACCCCCAACGACGAAAATTTTTGCATCAACGGGGTAGTTAACCCCGACCGCACGCCTCATCCTGCTCTTTATGAGTGTAAACACGTCTTCCAGCCTTTTTCGGTTTCCGAAGTTGATTTGAAAAAGGGATTGTTAAAAATCAAAAACAGGTTTTTCTTCGATAACCTTTCAAACTATAACATTGTATGGACAGTATCGGAAGACGGTGAAGTTATTGAATCGGGAGAAATGGGTAACATGTCGCTCAGCTCCGGAAGCGAATATGAATTTGAGGTGCCTTTTAGCAGTGTTAATCCCAAACCCGGTAAGGAATATTGGTTGTTGGTAAGTGTGCAGCTTAAAGCGAATGAAAAATGGGCCGATGACGGTCACGAAATTGCCTGGCAGCAATTTAAACTTCCTTTTAATAAAAATGCAGTTTCAAATGAAAAGCAAGGGGAAAAATTGATTGTTGAAAAGGGAAAGGATATCAGATTAAAAAGTGAAAAACTGCAACTTATAATCGATGGTGAAACCGGTCTGATTGAATCGTATAAGTTCGGTGGGAGTGAGCTTGTTTCTTCGCCTGTAACGCCTAACTTTTGGCGACCACTTACCGATAACGACCGCCGGGGTTGGCGGGCACAGGAAAAATCGGCGTTTTGGAAAGATGCACCCGGGCAGTTTGAATTGAAAACGATTGAAGTTGAAGATATTTCAGGTATTAAAAAACAAGTTATTGCCAAGTTGGAAATTGCTGAAAAAGCAGCTCTCGAATTAATCTATACATTAAGCGGTGATGGTAATTTGGATGTAGTTTATAATCTTGAATGTTCTGAAGATTTGCCTCCTTTGCTTCGGGTTGGAATGCAGTTCACGGTTCCGGCTGCTTACAGCCAAATGTCGTTTTACGGGAAAGGTCCGTGGGAGAATTACTGCGACAGGTCAACGGGTGCTGTTGTTGATGTTTATTCGGGCAATGTAGACGATTTTGTGTGGAATTACATTTACCCGCAGGAAAACGGGAACCGTACCGGTGTGCGGTGGCTCGAACTGAGTAGCACGGACGGCGAAGGTGTTAAGATTAAAAGTAGCAGGCCTTTCAGTATGTCGGTTTGGCCCTGGACGCAGGAGAACATTGAAGAAGCAGGGCACATCAGTGATTTGACCGAAAATGGCTACCTCACCGTGAATATCGATGCGGCACAAATGGGCGTTGGCGGAACCGACAGTTGGAGCAATAACGCGGCACCGCTCGATAAATACAAGTTGGTTCCGGGTATGTATGCGTATGAATTTTCAATTGTGCCTTTAAATTAAATTAATTCAATGGTAGGCACAATTTGGGCAGCAGTGCAAAATTATTTTCGATAGTATCTAAAATGTTATTATTTTTATGGTGTAATGTCAAGAAATAATGAAATAGTACCTATTGAACCAAAAATTCTTGAATGGGCAAGGAATAGAATCAATATGTCTATTCCTGAAGTTGCAAAAAAACTTGATAAAGACATTTATACAATAACAAATTGGGAGAAGGGGATTGAACTACCATCCTTGGCTCAGTTAGAAAGACTTGCTTACATTGTTTATAAAGTCCCATTAGCTGTATTTTTCCTTCCCGAACCACCAGAAGAACCTTCAATAAATAGACAATTTAGAACTATACCTGAGCAAGAAATCACTTTACTTCCTTCAGCCTTAATGCTAAAGGTGAAAGAAGGGCAATACTATCAAGAAGTATTAAAAGACTTGTTTAATGGAAAAAATCCGGTTACAAACCCCATTTTCAAAAAATATTCTAATATTCAGCTTGATAGTAATAATGTAGCAGATTCCATCAGGAAAGATTTGAGGATTAATAGACAAATCCAAAGTAGTTTTAAAGACACTACAGAGGCATTTAAATATTACAGAGAACAACTTGAGAATGCTGGCATATTTGTTTTTCAGCAGACATTAAAGAAATACTGTAGAGGTTACTCACTTTATGATGAAGAATTTCCAATTATTGTTTTAAATAGTTCTGAAATCTCAGATACAGGGAAAAACTTCACCCTATTTCATGAGTTAAGTCATTTACTCTTAAATATGGGTGGATTAACCAACGATTACACCTATCAAAGCAATAACCACGAAGAGATTTTTTGCAATAAACTATCTTCTAATATTTTAGTTGATAATGATGAGCTTTTAGAAGATAATCTTATTAGAAGTAATAATTCAATTGAATGGAGCGATAAAATTTTAAAAAAATTAGCTCATGATTTCAAAGTAAGTCAAGAGGTTGTTTTAAGAAAGTTATTAGATTTGGATTTAACAACATCGAAATTCTATAACTTAAAAAGGGAAGATTGGATTCAAAAATTACCAATAAAAAAGAAGGGATCAGGAGGAGATTTTTATAGGAACAAGTTGTCAAAACTTGGGAATCACTATACAATAATAATATTAAGCAATTTATACAACGGCAGAATAAATCCTTATCAAGCATCAGAATATCTGGGACTCAAGATTAACCAAATACCTCAAATTGAAAGACTAGTTTTCAAATAATGACTAAGTTAAAGCGTAAATATGTAATTGATACTGGACCAATAATTGATTTTAAACATTATTATGAGGATATATTTGTCTCATTATGGGATATATTTGAAGAATTAGTAGAAGGTGGGATTATAATATCATCAATTGAGGTTTATCGCGAATTAAAAAAGCGAGATGATGATGCAGCTCAAATAGCTGAAAAATACAAACAAATATTTTTAAAGCCAGAAGTTGAAGAACAAAATTACGTAAGAGAAATATTGTCGAATCATCGTGAATTGGTTAGATTTAGAAACATTGCTGGTGGTGCTCCTGTAGCAGATCCATTTCTCATTGCTCAAGCAATTTGCAACAAAGCCAAGTTAATAACAACTGAAAAACTAAAACCAAATGCTCATAATGTACCAAACATATGTGAGGAATATGGTATACAATATTTGAATTTAAAGAACTTTTTTATACAAGAGAATTGGAAGTTCTAATGCAACCAGCACCTAACAGATTACTTCATAGGCTGCAAAAGGGCACGGTGGATAAAAATATTGGCTTTGATTTCCTATCATTTATAGCAAAAAAGTGGGATGCTAAGCCTACGAAAGTATATTGGCAAAACGTTGTACCGACATTGAAATAAATAAAATAGAAAATCTTAAAAGTGAATGATTCTAATTGCCGAAAGCGGATCGACGAAAACGCAGTGGTGCACTCTCTTGAACGGCACCATCGGGCACCAGGTAAATACACCCGGTATTAATCCTTTATTGGTGAGTGTTGAAGAAATTGAAGGTGCGTTCAGGCCGGTTACTGCCGAGCTTGAAGAAAGCCCTGCAAAGATTTTCTTTTTCGGGGCAGGTTGTTCTTCGGTGCCCGCCCGGGAAAAAATCATAACAGCCCTAAACACGCTTTTTAAGTGCACCGACATTTATATTGGTTCCGATTTGGTGGCTGCCTGTTACGCTCTTGCGGGGAAGGAGCCGGGAATAGTTGGTTTGTTGGGTACCGGTTCAAATTCATGTTTATGGGATGGCCGCTCGGTTATGAAAAACGTACCTTCGCTGGGCTACATTCTTGGCGATGAAGGGGGTGGTGTTTCCCTTGGCAAACAGTTGGTTGCCGATTTTTTAAAAAACCAGATGCCGTTGCATTTGCGCATTAAATTCGTTAAAAAATACGATTTGTCGGTTGAAACAGCTGTTGATCGGGTTTACCAAAAACCCATGCCCAACCGTTACCTTGCTGGTTTTGCCCCGTTTCTTGAAGAGAACATAGAAGATGATTACTGCCGTTCAATTGTTTATGGCCAGTTCGACAGGTTTGTATTACGCAACATACTTCAGTATGAAAATTACACCCGTTATGAAACGCATTTTTGCGGTTCAATTGCTTTCGGTTTTCGCCAGATACTTAAAGAAGTGTGTTTAAAATATAGATTATGCATCGGTCAAATTGTAAAAGAACCCCTTTTGCTTTTGGCGGGTTATTTGAAATTATACGGTGATTTTGAATCGAAGTAGGGTTTCGTTAAACCTCTTGGAACGGTGCCCCGAAATTCCGATTCAACCTTTATCATAATGTGTTCGAGCATTGGGTTTTTTTCAGGATTGTATTCCGAGTTTATATTGGCCAGGAAAAAAAGGGCAACACCCTGCCACAACATGGCCCTGAAACCGTTTCGGTAAGTTTTTATAAGCTCGTAGGGCGTTTGCTCCAGTTCACGGTCAATAAGCTTTAAAAGCAGATGGTTTTGCGAAAGTGTAAATGAACCCAGTATGGGCATGTAATTCTCTTGTGCATATTGCTCATACCACTTTAAAAACTCCTTTCTTTCCTCTTTGTCATACATCTCCATTTCAAGGTTTATGCGCCTGTATTCAGATTTTATGATTTGTAGAAACGGGTAAACCCTGCGTACATCCTTCAGAAGCTTCCGATATTTTATCTTTTCACGTTCGTTTTTAAATGTGTACTCTTTTAACACCACGATTTCTTCCATTTTAAAGTTTGGAAGTTGTTCAAATACAGTATCCTGATTTGTGAAAAACAAGGAAACAAGCGTTAGGTAGTGTGCGAATATGGTGTGCATAAAATTATAATTCAATGTATAAAAGTAAGTTTTTAATTTTAGTAATTAGGGTATGAATAATTATTATAATCACCGGTTGTTGATTTTTTTGTCAATCCAATTCAGGTAATTTAGAAACATTATCAATTAGTGTTCTGAAACTTTTGCCGAAAGCCTTTTCTGGTGCTTTGTAGCGTTAAATGAATATTCCGTTTTTTTTGACGAATGTAGAAAAATGATTGATGAGCGCATGGTTTTCTTTGATAAATGTATTATTTTTAATCGAGCTTTACTTTTGGGGAATTGTAAAGTTTGAAATAAAGAAAAGAGCATTTTTCATGATTAAGCAACTGATAATATTGTCTCTTCTTGTTTTTGCCTGCTTTGGGGGAATTGCAGGAAATAATAAAAACAAATCGTTTTATAGTGATAATGTAAGCCCGGCAGTTCGTAACAGTCTGAAGTTTGGATACGATCAACTGTCTGGTAAAGAGCGGGAAGTAGTGACTTTTTCCGACGATTTTAACATGCCTTTTTTGCGGCCTCATTGGTTATATAAAACCGATGCTGAAAACTGGACATTGAAAGAACGCCCCGGGTATTTAAGACTGCGTGCAAAACATGATGGTTCAATCGGAAAAATTCAAACTTCAAATACTTTTTCCCAAAAAATCACTTTTAATACTACGGGCGAAGCAGTAAGCCTTATCGATTTAAGTAACCTTACCGATGGAACTGAAGTTGGTTTTTATTACTTGAACAGTGATTTGAATTTTATAGGCATTTCACGTAATAAGGGAATATCCCGTTTATTGGTAAAGGTGAACGGTAAAATAGAACAAGGGCCCGTTATTGAGGTTTCGTCGCTGATGCTAAAGGTGAAAGTTGAGGCAACGCATGTGTGCTTTGAATTCAGTGTTGACGGATACACTTTTAACCAATTTGGCGATGAATTTAAATTAAATGCTTTATGCGAAAACGGGGACTTTATCGGGTTATTTTGTTTCAATCCGTTGAACGGTTCGGGTTGGGCTGATATCGACTGGTTTTACTATAAACCACACGAAAACAGCGATATACAATTTGCAGAAAACAAGCCCATTGAAAAATAGATCATTTGCAACAGGTTTTTTTGTTTGATATAACCTGAACTATTCATAAATTATAAAAATATGAATAAAGTTCATTCGCCAGCTGGCGAACCGACTTAGATAGCTTGTCCCGAACTTGATTCGGGAAAGTTTAATTTTTTAAAAAAGTTTTACTGAATCTTAGTCGCTATCAGAGATAGGGATTATTCGTGAATAATCCGGGATAAGAAAAGAGAGACAATTACTTTAAAGGCTGCCCTGAAAGGCAGCCTTTTTTGATTATTTTTGTTCCTTATGCGATCAAACGAAAACCTACCGGTTTATAGTCTTCAGGCATTTAGTGCACCTGAAAGGAGAAGCCAGCAATTTCAGCTTGAAGTATTTGATGCCCACAGGCACTTTGGTGTAAAATACCCGCACAGGCACGATTTTTTTGAAGTGTTGTTTTTGATGAAGGGAACGGGTATTCATGTTATCGATGGAAATCCTTACAAAATCACGCCCCCGTGCATTTTTTTTATGTCGCCGGGTCAGGTACACCGGTTGGAATTATCGAACGATATAAGTGGCTTCATTTATATTTTTTCGCCGGAATTTTATCTTTTGAATCAAAGCAATCCCAACAGGTTAATCGAATTTCCTTTTTATTTTACCCTCAAGCAGGTTAATCCGCCACTGGTGCTAAAAACCCGGCGCGACATTGATTTTTTTGAATTCCTGTTTAACCGGGGCGTTGAAGAAGCCAGTAGGAAAGAGGGGTATCCCATCGGGGTTTTACGCTCATTGCTTGATCTGATCCTTACAAAGTGCGCCGATCTCTATCCCACTGGCAGCGATTATGTGGTGAAAGGCAAGGGGCATTTACTGGTAAAGCGGTTTTATCAGTTGGTAGAAGAACATTTTCGCGAGAATATTCCGGTTAGCCACTATGCTCAAGAACTTGCGGTTACTCCTAATCACTTAACGCAAACCATAAAGCAGTTAACCGGTAAAACGTCAACCGCGATAATTAAATCGAAACAGTTGATAGAAATTAAAAGACTGTTGGTTAACACGAACCTTGCAATAGCTGAAATAGCCGACAGGCTCAATTTTTCCGACCAGTCGTATTTTACGAAATTTTTCAAACATGAAACGGGCATGTCACCGTTGGCTTACCGAAACAACCGAATACGAAAGCAATAAAATTGACATTTTTTTGAAACCGTATTGTTGTTATAATTTATTATTATTTAATTCTTTTTGAATAAATAAAAAGTGGTATACAGATGATAATCCATGAAAAGTACCAAAATTCACAGCATTTTTACTCATTTGTTAGCGGATAATTTTGTTGCTTTGTGCTGAAAACTGACAAAGTTTGGATTTGTTTGTTTATCATGTAAATATGAACGTATAACAAAAAAATAGAAAACATGGCAAATTATTTTAATTCGATTCCTTTGCGTGTTCAGTTAGAACAACTTGGAAAATGTGATTTCATGGAAAGGTCGGAATTCGTTAACGGCGTTGACTACCTCAAAGGGAAAAAAATTGTTGTGCTCGGATGTGGTGCCCAGGGATTGGCCCAAGGACTAAACATGCGCGACAGCGGCCTCGATATTTCATACGCTCTGCGTAAAGTCGAAATAGATGAAAAGCATCCTTCGTATGTGAATGCTACAGATAACGGGTTTGCTGTTGGCACTTTTGAAGAGATGGTTCCTAAAGCCGATCTGGTACTAAACCTCACTCCCGATAAGTATCATACACCCGTTATAAAAGTTGCAATGCCCCTGATGAAAAAGGGAGCTTGCCTTTCGTATTCTCACGGCTTTAATATTGTTGAAGAGGGCATTCAAATCCGTCCCGATATTACCGTGATCATGGTTGCGCCAAAATCGCCGGCTTCCGAAGTGCGGGCAGAATTCCTGCGCGGTTTTGGTGTTCCCACATTGATAGCCGTACACCGCGAAAACGACCCTAACGGTGATGGCCTTGAAATTGCTAAAGCCTATTGCGCCGGAACAGGCGGGCATAAAGCAGGCGTGTTGCATTCATCGTTTGTGGCCGAAGTAAAATCGGACCTCATGGGTGAACAAACCATCCTTTGTGGCGTACTGCAATCGGCCTCGCTGCTCTGTTTCGATAAAATGGTTGAAAAGGGCATTGATAAGAACTACGCGGCAAAACTGGTTCAGTACGGATGGGAAACCATTACCGAAGCCCTTAAACTGGGTGGCATTACCCACATGATGGACCGGTTGAGCAATCCCGCAAAAATTGAAGCATTCAAACTCGCCGAAGAATTGAAGACAATTATGCGCCCGTTGTATGAACACCACATGGACAACATCATGAGCGGCGAGTTTTCATCGACCATGATGAAAGACTGGAAAAACAACGACAAGCAGTTGCTGGAATGGCGTGCAATGACTGCCGAAACTGACTTTGAAAAAACACCGGCAGGCGAAATGAAAATAACCGAACAGGAGTATTACGACAATGCTACGTTAATGGTAGCTTTTGTTAAGGCGGGCGTTGAACTGGCTTTCGATGTAATGACTGAAACCGGTATCAAGGAAGAATCGGCCTATTACGAATCGCTGCATGAAACGCCGCTTATTGCCAATACCATTGCACGTAAGAAATTATACGAAATGAACCGCGTTATTTCCGATACGGCCGAATACGGTTGTTATTTGTTCGATCATGCCTGCAGGCCTTTACTTGCCGACTTTATGAACAGGATTGAACCCAATGTTATCGGACGGAATTTCAATGAAGGTAAAGACGGCCATGTTGATAACCTTGAGTTGATTCATGTGAACGATGCCATACGATTCCATTCAGTTGAACTTATAGGGGCTGAATTACGCAGCGCCATGGAAGAAATGAAAGCGATTATTTTAGAATAAAAAAATAGTGGCAAATAATTAAAACCTTGCAATGACACTGCAAGGTTTTTTTTTGTTTTTTTTAGCAATTCATTTGCATATTTCATGTTGAGTTGTATATATTTATGCACACATTTGAAAAGGGAATTGTGGTATGAAGAGGGTATACAAGGGGATTGTATTTTTCGTTTTATTTATTGGGGTATTACACTTTCAGGGGTGTAAAATCTACACCGGGTATCAAAATCTTTTAAGGTTGCAAAATGAACAAACAACCGTGGTAAATACAGGAGAGCCACGAGTTGAGCATATTGAATCATATCAGGTTGTGCACCTGTACGGCAAACCATACGATATGGGATTTCAATACGGAACACTTTTGAAAGAGCACCTCGAATCACTGGCTTTAATTTCCGATGCATTGTTTCCCGAAAAAACACTCGACAAGTACAAAAAAATTGCGGTTGAGGCTGAAGTTAATTTGCCCGAATCATTCAGGCAGGAGCTAAAAGGCATTGTTGATGCTTCGGGAGTTGATTACAACCTGTTGCTTGCATTGAACACCATTCCATCGGTCGATTGCAGCGGGTTGGCCGTGTGGGGTGATGCAACAGCCGATGGGCATCTGATTATGGGACGCAATGCCGATTATATTTTTGGCAGCATTAATAAAGCCATCGGTTTAATTGTTGTAAAGCACCCCGAAAACCGGAATGCAACCGTAATGGCCACCTTCATTGGTATGTTGGGTGGTTTTACCGGTATGAACGAGAAAGGAGTGTGTTACGGGAACATGTTGGTGCACAACAGTGAAACAAAAGAATTTAACATGAAAGGGCTGCCCATTCAATTGCTGATGCAGCTTGGGGGCGAAAATTATTCCACTGCCCGTGAAATGAATGATGCCATGACGCGGGAAACCCACATGATTCCGATAAACCTGATGGTTGCTGATAAGGATGAAGCAATTCTTGCTGAACTGAATCAAACTTCGTGGGCTTTGCGCGAAGGTAGTAGCGGGGTATTGGCCGCTTCAAATTATTTCTACTCAACGGGTATGTTTGCTGAAACATTCGATTGTGAAAGGTTTACAGGTCTTTTGATTGATGCCCGTGAATACTATGGAAAATTTGATGTACCACAAATGAAAAAATCGTTGCACAAGGCAAGACGACGTGGCGGGCAAAACATGCAGAGTATAATATTTGAACCCGGGCTGAATAAGATGCATGTGAGCATGAACAGGGTTCCTGCAACGTTGGGGCCTTATGTCGGGTTAAATGTTCAGGAATTGTTTTCCAGGTAATAACAATGTTTTTTTTCATGTTTAAATGCAGATTAATTATTCCCCTGTAATTCTTCCCAGTATTCCAGTGCCCGGCGTGTATGAGGTATAACAATGGTTCCGCCAACAACATTGGCGACGCCAAATACTTCAAAAATTTCTTCGGTTGTAACGCCCAGTTCGTGGCATTTGCCCAAGTGGTATTTAATACAATCGTCGCAGCGTAATACCATCGATGTTGCAAGCCCCAGCATTTCCTTTACTCTTGAACTTAATGCACCATCCTGGTAGGTTAGCGTGTCGAGGCTGTAAATGCGTTTAATCACTTTATTTTCGGATGCCAGCATTTTTTCGTTCATTTTCGAACGATAGGCATCGAATTCATCAATCAGTTTAGCCATGTTATGTGTGTAATTTATTATTTGTCAAGCAAGAATTTCTTTAGGTTTATCCATTTAATACCATTTTTACTGGTAGTAAAACCTGCTTCATCAAGCGAAAGCACAAATTTGGGGAAATTATCATCCAATCCTTGAAAAGCATTATATTCTCTCTTGTAAACATTTTCATTCCCAGTTAAAGTAGAACAAACCTGAATATATATTTTTTCATTGCCTTTGCTGGCAATAAAATCAATTTCTTTTTCCTTGTTTTTCCCAACATTAACAACATAACCTCTTGAAAGCAGCTCGATTAAAACAACATTTTCAAGTTGTCCCGAAATTAGTGCCGGCGAATGGCCAATCATTGCAAATGCTAATCCTGTATCGACAAGAAAGTATTTTTCATAAGTTTCAAGCAGCCTTTTCCCAATTAAATCAAATCTTTTTGTCTTGTGAATTAAAAATGCATCCAATGTATACTGAAGATAATTTAGAACGGTATCAACAGTTATGTTTCTGCCTTGTGATTTGGAAAAATCTCGAATGCTTTTTGCAGTTGTAATATTTCCACAATTTGAAGCCACAAAATCGAGTATGTGGTTAAGCATTGAAACATTTTTTATTTGGTTTCGTATTACAACATCCTTAAGAACAACGGTGCTGTATAGCGAAACCAAATATTGCCTTAAAATCTCTTCTTCCCATACAAGGTTATGCAAGCCGGGAAAACCTCCATATTTAATAAACTGACCAAATATGTCATCATTTACTTCATTGTTTTTTTTGGTTGTATATATTTCCCTGAATTCTGAAAATGTGAAAGGATACATTCTGAATTCAATATATCGGCCTGTTATCAGTGTTGCCAAATCAGATGAAAGCATTCTTGCGTTAGAACCACTGATGAAAATGTCAAATTTCTCTTCAGCAAGGAATGAATTAACAGCCTTCTCCCATTGTTCAATCTCTTGTACTTCGTCGATAAAAAGATAATACTTTTCTTTAGATCGCTTTGCTTTTGATGAAATGTATTGGTGAAGGTCTTTATAGTTGCGGATAGCGTCAAATTCAAATAGTTCTTTATTGATTGAAATTATTCTGCTTTTTCCAATTCCCTGTTTGATTAAAAAATTTTCAATTTGCCTTAATAATGTACTTTTTCCACATCTTCGAACACCAGTAATGGTTTTAATCAAAGGTTTGTCGATAAAAGGAATAATTCTATTCAAGTATTTTTCACGTAATACCATATTCCAAATTTTTACAGTAAAGCTACAAAAAATTATTCGACTGTGGTCGAATAATTTTTTAAATCAAGGAAGAATTCGACTGCAGTCGAATGTATTCAGGTTTTTCTTGCCTGTTAATGTGATGATTTTACGGTGCCAATTAATGTTGTTTGCGTACAGCGTTCAATTTTCACCGTAACGTATTCACCTTTTTTATGTCCTGAAGCAGGAAACACAACGACTTTATTTTGAGATGTGCGTCCAACCAACTCTTTATCCGATTTTTTTGAAACGCCTTCTACAAGCACTTCGAAGGTTTTTCCAATATTTTGTTGGTTGTTTTTGAGGGAAATTTTATTCTGAAGCTCGATCATGCGCGATAGCCTTTCCGATTTAACCCTTTCGGGGACATCATCTTCCAGGTGTTTAGCGGCGTAAGTTCCGGGTCGTTCGGAGTATTTAAACATGAACGCGGTGTCGAACCTTACTTCTTCCATGAGCGAAAGGGTTTCCTGAAAATCTTCTTCAGTTTCGGTACAGAAACCACAAAAAATATCAGCGCTGAGCCCGCAATCGGGAATATATTCACGTATGGTTTTGATCCGGTCGAGGTACCATTCCCGGTCGTATTTGCGGTTCATCAGTTTAAGTATGCGTGAACTGCCCGACTGGAACGGCAGGTGTATGTGGTTGCAGATGTTCGATGTGTCGGCGATGGTTTTTATCAGCCGGGTGCTAATGTCCTTCGGGTGCGATGTGGTAAAGCGTACCCGCATTTGGGGCTGGCTTAACGCTACGCTCTTTAGCAGGTCGGGAAAACGCACGGGTTTGTTTTCATTTTTCGGTATCCATTTATACGAATTTACATTCTGACCAAGCAGGGTGACTTCTTTGTAGTTGTTGGCTGCCAAATCGGCAACTTCTTTCAGAATATCTTCGGGATCGCGGCTGCGTTCACGGCCCCGGGTGTAGGGAACAATGCAATAGGTGCAAAAATTGTTGCAACCACGGGTGATTGAAACAAAGCCCGAAACGGCATCGTTTTCAAGCCTGAGTGGCACAAGTTCATGGTAGGTTTCTTCGGTCGATAGTTCTACATTAATGGCATCTTTCCCTTCAAGTGCCCGGTCGATTAAATAGGGGAGGTCGCGGTAAGCATCGGGGCCGGCAACCAGATCAACCACTTTTTTATCAAGCAGTTCGCCGGCCAGTCTTTCGGCCATACAACCTATCATGCCTATGAGCACTTTTTGTCCCTTTTTTTTATAGGAGTTGAAGAGGTTAAGACGGCCCCAGACACGTTGTTCGGCATTTTCGCGAACCGAACAGGTATTGATCAGTATCAGGTTAGCTTCCTGCTGGTTTTTAGTGATTTCATATCCTTTTTCGGCCAGTACCGATGCAACCACTTCACTGTCGGCCACGTTCATCTGGCAACCGTAGGTTTCTATATAGAATTTATTACTCATTGTTTTCATTTGAATAAGGCTGCAAATTTAGCTTCATTTTATAAAAAAAACTATTTGCAGAAATTTCTGCATAATTTTTTCGGGTTAAGCAAAAATGCTTTTGATTTGTTATAATGAGAAATTTTATTTTATGAAACGGATAATGACTGGTTTTGTTTTGGGTTTCTTACTGCTGTTTTTCAGATTGGCTGCTAAAATGTTCTTGAGATATTAAAACCCAAACGGATATCGCCGTTAAGCCAGGATGAATTTGTCTCAGCGATGTAAGCTGCATCGTAAATGGCGCTGGCATTGGTAAAAAACAGTTGGAAAACATGACCGCCGGTTTCAATGTCAACACCTATCGAAAGCGGGTTCTTAAAGTCGGAGTCCGTGTAACCCGGTAATGCGTAATGATATTCGAAGGTAAGTGCTACACGGTTCGATACTTTTATACGCCCGCCGGCACCAAGCGCCCAAACATCGTTTTTGTCGTTGCTTGTTTTTACAAGGTTGCGGTGTATGTAGGTTGGCATAAGCTGTAAAGAAATGCTGCGGCTGAATTTTCGGGCAATCAGCAGTTGTATGGAATAGCTCATTCGGTGTGCGAAAAGGTATTCGCGGCCGTTATCGGGCCACCTGTCCGATGAAATATTGGCAACGCCAAGTACCCCCAGTGTTAGGGGTATATTTTTTTCTCCCGTGCTTTGCCGCAAAATAAGTTGCTTTGCGAATAAATCGAAATTGCTTTTGTAGGTGCTCCGGCCAAAGCCAACCGAAGTTGTTGGCGTGAGGCCATATTCAAAACCCAGGCGGATAGTTGCATTGTCGAGGCCCCATAAATCGGGAAAACCGTTGTCGAGTGTGCCAAAACGGTGGCCGATCAGGAAAACGAGTTCCCCTTTATCGGGGAGTTTGGTTGTGTGTGCATTAATTAAATATACCGACTTAAACGTAGCCGTTGTATATTCTGTGGCCGGAGTTTCAATTTGTTCATCCAGTAATTCTTCCAGGCTTTGTGCTTTCGATGCCGAAAATGAAGCAAGGACGATGAGAAAGATGATAACTTTTTTCATGGTTTTTGGGTGTTTTGAAAAAATTAGTTAATTCGGTTTTATGAAAGAGAAATGAAACGTTTACGGGTTCAACGGTTTAAGCTGAAAGTTTACAGTAACCTCAATCTCTTTTGCAATATTGTCACGAACGATTTTTGGAATTTCAATGTTGTAATCGGCAGGTTTTACAATGAAGCTGGAAGTGGCAAAAATGATGTTGTCTTTTATTGAAATGTTCCCTTTTACCGATACATCTTTTGTAACGCCGTGAATGGATAATTCCCCTTCTAATGTGATCTCCTGCTTGCCCGATTTTTGCATGTCTATTTCATTAATATTCAAAATAGTTGCATTAAGCGAGGCCTGGGGATAAATGTCCGATTCAACATAGTTTTCGTTAAAATGCTCTTCCATAAGTGCTTTTTCAAACCGGAACGACTTCATCAAAATTTTTGAAACCACTTCACCTTTTTCCATGTCGAGAATACAGGCTCCCTGGTTATTTACGGCTTCAATATTCTCAACAGGTGTTTCAGAAAAGAAACGTACTTCGCCATTGCGTGTTATATACTTTTGTGCAACGGAATTTAATCCAATAAAAACGAATAAAACGATTGCAAAATATTTCATATCAGTTATTTTTCATTCCTTGTTCAACCCACGCATCAAATTTGGCAATTGAACAATCGGACCATTTGTCGGCATACAACGGCATTGCCGAAACGCCGCTTTCGTGGTTAATTACTTTTGAAATAATGCCCGATTCAGCATGTGTTTTTAAGTTTCCATACCCCTCAATGTTAATGCCCCTGGAAGCATTTGTGTTACTGTGGCACGATAGGCAACTGCTTTCAATCAAGGGGTAAATGTCGGTTTTGAACGACATATCATCCGTGTAGCAAATATCCGGATTGTCTTTAAAATAATCATCCTCGTTGTGGTATGTGCAACTGATGGCAATGGCCAGTGTTATTGCAGGTATCAACAGCAATGTGATTTCTTTTCGCATTGTTTTCATCGTGTCATGGTTTGATTTGGATTGGATAACTGTTTATGCTTCCTTCCGAAAAAACCTGTACGAAATGCAATCCATTTGCTGTTGTGGGAAAATTGAAAAGTGCCTGATCCCGGGCGGAAAATTCCTCTTGATGAATAACTTTACCGTTTAAATCGATTAAGGCAACTTTAGTTATATCATGTTGCGATTCGATGTTAACATAGCCCGATGCCGGGTTGGGATAAACTTTTAAGCCATTATTTAAGGCTGTGTTTAAAATGCCTGTGGTTGCTGAAGGTACAGAAAGGATACTTGTAATGATTTGATCTCCACTTGTGCTGCCATTTCCATTGGCGGCATTTACAACAGCATAGAACGATATATCGCCTGAATTGGTTTCCGGAGCAGTCCATTCGAACGACCAGCTTATTGATCCTTCTTCAGGTGTCGTTCCACCCGATTTGTGGGTAACAGCCTGATCGCCGTTTGTAAGCTTGGTTGTTGCTTCATCAGTTATGATGAACGTTCCTGTTTTTTCTGCTTCATTTTCTGCCGTAATTTCGAATCCAAAACGAGCTGCCTCGGCATAATTTGATGATAGCGTAACGGTGTAGGTTTCGCCCGGCAAATAGCCCGTTTCGGGAATATCTGTACTTATCATCTCAGCTTCAATTGCTGTTCCTGAATGACACTGTGTACAGGTAGAACCATCTAGCGGTGAGCCGGTTTTTTTGCCTGGCGAACCGGCATGGTAAAGCGTACCCGATATAAAAGCAACGGATGCTAATACCAAAACAACAAAAAGTATTTTTTGATTTTTCATAGTTTCATGTTTATAACATAAGATGTAAACATAGGTGAAAAACAAAATGTTCAGAAAATTTGTATTTACGTAGTCAGATTATAAAAAAAATGATCACCGGGGAAGTGATCATTTTATAGTGATATTGTAAAAAAAAACAGGGGAGAGGAGAATTTTCAAAATCTGAGTGCAAGATAGTAAACATTACTTTTTCATAACAATGAATTTCCATACATTTTTTAAATTTTCAACGAATGTGCGTTTTGGTGTGATTAACGTTTGTTTTGTTGTGATTAAAGGTTTTTCTCTTCCTGTTTTTAAAATGAATTTTATTGTATTTGTGTATATTTATACATTAACATCAAACATTTGCCGTGATAATTTTATAAAAATCAGGTAATGTCAGTTGCAAAGGACATACATCTCTTTTTGCGGATTGATGAGCAACACCGGTATTGGCGAACAACGGTTGATGATTCTTTTTTCGAAGGGCCCGGTAATCCGGTCTATTAACGATACATTCAGGCTTCCGGTGAAAATGAGTAAATCGTAGTCAGGGGAATTAAGCGCGATTGTTTTATGTATTTTCCAGCTGTTTGTATTGCTTTTTCGTATCCAAAAATTGAAAAAGAACTGGGAATAAAACTTTTTTAGAAAAGCAATGTTGTTGTCTACTTTCTTTTTTGCCTCAACATCTTTGTCGTTGGCATAAGAAATTTCAATTTCGGAATGATTAAAGCGTCCGAAATAACTCCCCCATAATAGTGCGTCTTTTGTGCTGTTTCTGAAATCGACAGGGATTACAATTTTTTTAAAGTGGTTTTCGCCCGTTGGTTTCGGTTGAGAAAAGTAGAACGGGAAGCCCGACTGGTAAAAGGCTTTCAACAGGTTGCGGGTAACTTTTTCACCGGTACAAAACAGTATAATATTGTATTTTTCACCCATATCGGCTACCTGCTTATACAGGGGGCCTTTCAGCATCAGGGTTGAGACTTCAACCTGTGGAATATCCTGTTTTATCGTTTTCGAGAGTGTTGAAATTTTTTTCTCTAATATTTTTTTTGATTTTGCCGAAGTGAAATTGGCAAAAAGGCAAACCTCCTTTTCGAACCTGAGTGCAATGTAAACGGCATCGAGTAACACGTTTAGTAAATTCTTGTTCGGGTTGCACCAAACAGCTATTCTTTGATCTTCAATTTTTGCCATTTTTAAAGTTTTATCTTCCATTGATTGACCTGTGAAATATCAGTGGGCAGCTTATTTAAAATCTTTATTTTCACAAAAAAAATACCGGCCATGATCAATGATTCACTTTTTAACCCTCAAAGTATCGTTATTGTTGGGGCATCGAATGATGTTACAAAACCCGGAGGTAAATTACTAAAAAACCTGATCGTCACCAAGTATTCGGGAAAGCTGATGGTGCTTAACCCGAAAAATGAAGTTGTTCAGGGAGTAAGGGCATACAAATCGGTTGAAGATGTTCCCGGTGCCGATTTGGCAGTATTGGCCATTCCGGCAAAGTATTGTGTTGGTACCATTGATGTTTTGGCTTCGATGAAAAAGGTGAAAACCTTTATTGTTATTTCTGCCGGTTTTAGCGAGGAAGGGCCTGCCGGTAAGCAGTTAGAAGAGGAAATGCTGCGTATCGTAAACCGGAACAATGCCTGCTTAATTGGACCCAATTGCATTGGAGTATTAACCCCGGGGCACGCGAGTGTTTTCACAACTCCATTACCAACACTGCATCCCGATGGGGTCGATTTCATATCAGGTTCGGGAGCTACTGCCGTTTTTATTATGGAATCGGCCATTCCGAAAGGCCTTCATTTCCATTCAGTAATATCTGTTGGTAATTCAGCTCAAATTGGCATCGAAGAGGTGCTTGAATATTTCGACAAGACCTTTGTGGAAGGTCAATCGTCTAATGTAAAACTGCTGTATATCGAAAATATTAAAAACCCCGATAAATTATTACATCATGCTTCATCGCTTATTCGTAAAGGGTGCCGTATTGCAGCCATAAAGGCTGGTTCTTCTGAGGCAGGCAGCAGGGCTGCTTCGTCACACACGGGAGCAATGGTTTCCTCTGACCTGGCTGTGGAAGCGCTTTTCAGGAAAGCAGGAATTGTGCGGTGTTACGGGCGTGAGGAACTCACAACCGTGGCTTGTGTTATGATGAGCAAACCCCTAAAGGGACGCAATTTTGCCATCATTACCCACGCGGGCGGCCCGGCTGTTATGCTTACCGATGCCCTTGAAACCGGCGGGTTAAACATTCCCCACCTTGATGATTCACCGGTTAAAGCGAAACTGAAAAGCTTGTTGTTCCCCGGGTCTTCGGTCGAAAACCCCATCGATTTTCTGGCAACGGGTAACGAAAAACAGTTAAATGCCATCATTGATGCCTGTGAAAATGACTTTGACAACATCGACGCAATGGCCGTTATTTATGGCAGTCCCGGGCTTTTTCCCGTGCGCGATGTTTACAAGGTGCTCAATGCAAAAATGAAAACGTGCAGTAAGCCCATTTATGCCATTCTGCCTTCGGTAATCAATGTTAAAGAAGACCTGGCTTACTTTTTATCGCACGGGAATGTAAATTTCCCCGATGAGGTTTTGCTGGGCAGGGCGTTAACAAAAGTGTACAATACGCCTTCCCCTTCCGATGAATCGATATTTCTCGATGGCGTTGATATACCGGCTGTAAGGCGAGCAATCGAAAAAGCAAAAAACGGCTATCAGCCCATTCAAATAATCAGGGATTTGTTCGATGCTGTTGGCATAAACTATGCCCGTGAGGTTGAAGTTAATACGCCCGATAATGCTTTAAAGGCAGCTCGCAAAATTGGCTTTCCGCTGGTAATGAAGGTTGTTGGCCCGGTTCACAAATCCGATGTCGACGGTGTTAGCCTGAACATTAAGTCAAACGAATCGGTTGAAAAGGAATTCAGGCGAATGATGGCGATTGTTGGAGTGAAAGCCGTTTTGATTTCTGAAATGCTTTCGGGCACAGAACTATACATTGGTGCAAAATACGAACCCACCTTTGGGCATGTAATCCTTTGCGGTTTAGGCGGCATTTTTGTCGAAGCCCTTAACGATGTTACCTCGGGCCTGGCACCCCTTACTTTTCGTGAGGCTAAATCGATGATTAAAAACCTGAAAGCATATAAAATATTTAAAGGTTACAGGGGAAACCCGCCTGTAAACGAAGAACTTTTTGCCGAGATAATTGTCCGCCTTTCGAGCCTTTTACGGTTTGCCACAGAGATAAAAGAGATGGATATCAACCCGTTTTTTGCAAAAGACGATGTTATTACCGCTGCCGATATTCGCATCCGGATCGAGCACAATTCCTGACAATTATGTTATATTTGTTTTATTCAGAAATAATCATCCGTTATGAAGAAATTTGTATTTTATCTGTTAATTCTCTTTGCGCTTATGACCTCATCATGCAATTCAGAAAAAGAAGAAAAAGGTTTTCACCCTGAAGATCCCGACTTGAAAAGCAACCTGTTAACCCCGGAAGTTTTATGGATGTTCGGACGCGTAAGCGGCGAAACGGTATCGCCCGACAAAATGAATGTATTGTACGGTGTTACCCGTTATTCAGTTGAAGACAATAAAGGATATAAGGATTTATATGTTTACAACATTGAAACAGGTGAAAATTTACGCATTACCGATACTGCCGAAAATGAGGGGAGTGCTGCCTGGCGGCCCGATGGAAAAAAAATAGGCTACCTGAGCAAGAAGTCGGGAAAAAACCAGTTGTGGGAAATGGATCCCGATGGTAAAAATAAAAGACAAATCACTTTTTTAGACGAAGGCATCAGCGGTTTTAAATATTCGCCCGACGGTTCGAAAGTTGTTCTGCAAAAAGCTGTTAAAATCGACGAATCAGTAAACGATATATATCCCGATTTACCAAAAGCCGTTGCCCGCATCGAAACCGATTTGATGTACCGTCACTGGGATTCATGGCACGATTATACCTACAATCATTTGTTTATTGCTAATTATGATGAAAAAGGCATTTACGAAGCAAAAGACATTATGGAAGGGGAACCTTACGATTCGCCCATGAAGCCATTTGGAGGCATGGAGCAGGTTAATTTCAGCCCCGATGGTCATATTTTGGCTTATACCTGCAAAAAGAAAACCGGCAAAGATTATACTTTTTCGACCAACTCGGAAATTTGGATTTATGATGTCGAAACGGGTAAAACAAACAATTTTACAGAAGGGATTATGGGGTACGACACAAACCCGGTTTTTTCGCACGATGGTAAAAAATTGGCATGGGAAAGCATGGCGCGCGATGGTTATGAATCGGATCAGGCCCGCTTGTTTGTTGCCGATATTGAAACGGGTGAACGTCGGAATCTGTTTGCTCATTTTGAAGAAAGTGCCCATTCATTAACCTGGTCGGCCAACGGCGATATTATTTACTTCATCAGTGATATTCAGGCTACCGATGAAATTTTCAGCATCGAAGTTGCTACCGGAAACATTAAGCGCTTAACCAACGGCACGCATAATTACAAATCGGTGCAGCTTGTACAGGGCGGTTTACTGGCCCGGAAACAGTCGATGTCGCACCCCGACGAATTGTACCTTGTTTCGGTTGAAACCGGGAAAGACACACCCGTTACAAGGGTTACAAAACCCATTATGGACCAATTGAAAATGGGTAAGGTTGAAAAACGCTGGGTGAAAACGACCGACGATAAAGATATGCTGGTGTGGTATATTTTTCCGCCCGATTTCGATCCTGCAAAAAAATACCCCGCGTTGTTGTATTGCCAGGGTGGGCCACAGGGTACGGTTAGCCAGTTTTGGTCGTACCGGTGGAATTTTCAGCTTATGGCGGCAAACGGGTATATTATTGTGGCACCAAATCGCAGGGGATTGCCGGGCTTTGGTATGGAGTGGCTTGAGCAGATCAGTACCGATTATGGCGGGCAAAACATTCAGGATTATTTATCGGCCATTGATGATGCCGCAAAAGAACCCTGGATTGATGAAAACCGTTTAGGAGCAATTGGTGCAAGCTACGGTGGCTTTTCAGTGTTCTACCTTGCCGGCCACCACGATAAACGGTTTGAGGCATTTGTATCGCACGCCGGTATTTTCAATTTTGAACAAATGTATGCCACTACCGAAGAGATGTGGTTTGTAAACTGGGACCTCGGCGGCCCCTGGTGGGATAAAAACAACAAAACCGCACAGCGTTCATACAGCTTTTCGCCCCATAATTTTGTCGATAAATGGGATACGCCAATATTGGTAATACATGGACAGAACGATTACCGTATACCTTATACACAGGGAATGGCTGCATACAATGCGGCTGTAATGAGGGATATTCCTGCCAAATTCCTCTTTTTCGACAATGAGAATCACTGGGTATTGAAACCACAGAACGGATTGCTTTGGCACCGAACATTTTTTGAGTGGCTTGATAGGTGGTTGAAATAGAATGTGTAAAATATACTCTAAGCGAAGGGTATTGACTTTTTAGTATATATACATTAACTTTGTCAGGAATAAATTACTGTTGTTAAGAAATTTTCTTTGGTGGTGTATTTTAAGGGGAGTTTAAAAAAGCCCTGCAGACAACGTTTGCAGGGCTTATCCTTTTTTATTTGTTGCCCTCAAGCCATTCTTTAAACGTTTTTACTTTCTCACGTGCAACCAAAAAATCATCCTCTTCCTGGTTTTTAACCTTAAGTTTTAGTCGGGAATTGCTGTATGCAACCACATCGGTAATGGCATTAAGGGCTACAATGTATTTGCGGTTTATCCTGAAAAATTTTTCCGGGTCGAGAAGGTTCTCGAGGTTTTCGAGCGTTTGTTCCACAAGGTAATTCCTGCCATCGTTCAATTTCAGAAAGGTTCCTTTTTGAAAACTGTAGAAATAGATTATATCGTTGGTAATGATTATTTTAAGATGTGTGCCAATTTTTACCAGAAACCGCTTTTTGTACTCTTTTGCTTCAATTGAATCACGAATAGCATTAATGAGTGCAGGGGGTATTTGTTTTGTGAGATGGTATTTTTCAAATTTTTCGATCGCTGTCCTGAGTTCAGTTTTGTCAATGGGCTTGAGCAAATAATCAATGCTGTTGGTCTTAAAGGCTTGAAGTGCATACTCGTTGTAAGCTGTAGTAAAAATGACCGGAACCGTAAGTTGCCGACGGTTAAAAATCTCAAAACTTAAATCATCGCCCAGTTGAATGTCGAAAAAGGCCAGGTCGGGAGTTGGGTTTTCTTCCAGCCATTTAATTGTCGATTCAACCGTATCGCAAATCCCCATGATTTCAGCTGCGGGTTTTACCTCAGAAATTAGCATCGTGAGTTGTGTTGCAGCGAGGGGTTCATCTTCTACAATCAATACTTTCATTGTTTATATAGATATTAATGGAATAGATACCCTGAAAAAGAGATCATTTTTAGTTATGGTTAACCCTTTACCGGTTAAAAACCTGTACCGTTCGTTCAGGTTTTGTAGCCCAATATTATTGCTTCCCGAAACCGATGCTTTGGGTTGGAGGTTATTCTCAACAAACAGTTCGTTTTCGTCATTTTGGGCGACAACAATTTTAAGGGGTTTGTCGTGAGATATTATGTTGTGTTTCACAGCGTTTTCAATCATCATTTGTACCGACATGGCGATTACATTCCCGGGGATGTCCTGCTTTAGGTAAAATTCGACATCGAAATTATCGCCGAACCTTATTTTTTGAAGGTAGATGTAACGTTGCAAAAAATCGATTTCATCTTTAAGCGCAACAATTTCCTTGTCTTTAAAACGTAAAACATCGCGGTAAAAAATCGATAGTTCACGGGTAAAGGTCTTAGCCTTTTCTTTGTCAACATCGATAAGCGAACCCAATACATTAAGGCTGTTGAAAAGGAAGTGCGGGTTAACCTGGTTCTGCATTACCTGGTATTGCAACTCAATGGCTTCCTGCTTTAACCGCTCGCCCTGTATGGCCTCTTCGCGGTATTCGTGAAAAAACGATCGTGCATAAATTATTGACGTGACAATAATCAATACAATGTATTCGCCAATAATGATGAACCAACCGTATGAAAGAAACTCGTTAACCGTTTGTTTTTCAATTAAAATAAACCAGAGCCAATTGATGAAAATAATGACAATTGTTGAATAACTGAGGTGTATGGCAATGGCAATCAGTACACTTTTAACTGGCCGGTGTACCCATGAAATGTACTTTCTTTCGACAAAATGGAAAAAGAATCCGTTAGAAAAAAGTGCCAGCCCGAGGCTAACCGAATAGCCTGCATTCCACAGATAACGTTCAAAGGGGATTTTCCAGGTTTGGGCCCCAATGAGCAAAAAAAGCGTTCCAATGAAAATTGAAATAGCGGATGCAATCAGTATCCTTTTTATAAATCCGTATTTTTTATAGTTAATTCGCATTGAAATATAATTTGATAAAAATAGCGAACGGTAAAATCATAAAAAAGAGTGGGGACATTTTTTTTAGTTATTACTGCTTTATCAGCATTGTATTGTGATACATTTTTTGAATGTTTTTGGCCATGGCTTCTTCATACCCAATTGTGAATGCCGATATTGAAAATACCAGTAACGTAATAAATAAGATAAAATGTTTCATCACTTTTATGTTTTAAATTAAATTATCACATCAAAAATCGGCGAAAAGGTGAGTTTGTGAAAGAATTGTTGACCGGAATGTCGGAATAAGGGGATAAACTGTAAAAAAAAAGGCAACCGGTAAGTTCCGGTTGCCCTTCAAAGCTTTGTTCATGCATAAATTTGCTTGAGATGGTGATATATTCCTAAATCGTACTTGCGAGATCGGGATTTTCTGGCGACTCCGGTTCGTTCGGTTCAAAATTCTTCAATATCCATTGTGCAGGTTTATTGCCATGAATTTTCGGGGTTAAGATGATTTCATAGAAAACATCGGCATCTAAATCAAGGGTTGTGTCATCGGTATTATAACCCTTCATGTTCACTACAACTTCGTGCTTGCCCGGTGTAATGAACAGGAAAAATTCACCCGAATAATTGGTAATAGTTCCGGTTTCAATGTTTTTGACAAAAATATCAACCCCTTCGATAACATTGCCGGTTTGTGCATCCCTTACAATTCCGTTAAATGCTATGTAGTCGCCCGAAAAGGCGAATGAAGAAAGTAATAATGCAATAATGAATAAAGTTTGTCTTTTCATGGCTGTAACCTCTGTTAATTTATATTTTATGAATCATGGCTATCTTAATGACAAGTTTTCAAACCAAAAGGTTGCTTATATTTCAAATTTTTTTGAAAAAGTTTCCTTTTATGTTTTTGTTTATCATAGAACTTTTATGTGTTTAACTCTAGTACAATCAGTTTTAACATAACCCTACCTTGGATGTGGAAAAAAATATATAGTTAACAATTTTTTAAAGTATGAAGTATCACGAATATTAAAAGACGATGGAATATTGATATTTGATGATGGTCACCAATCGAGGAGCAAAACCAAAGAGAAAGTTGCGATATGGGGCTGTTTTCGGATTGTTGAGGAGACAAAGGATCATCTAAAACTTAAACCGGTATTTTAAACCAAGTGTGTGCGAATCGGTGGGATAAGCAATATTAAACTCGTTTTCGAAGCGATAAAAAAAGGTAAATGTCGATGCCCAGTCCATATCATAATCAATTCCGGCTTCAATTCGGTACTGGTTAATGATAGTACCCCGCGCGTCATTTAAATGGATGAAAAATTCATAACCGGCAAAGGGGACGAGGGGCAAGCCAAACCAGTTGTATTCAATTTCGAAACTGTGGCGGTTAACCAGTTTATTGCCTGCAATATAAAACGGATTGGAGAGGTCGTCGGAGCCGTATTGTAAAATTGTTTTGTATTTAAATTCAAAATCATCGAATTCGTATTTGAGCCGGGCATTGACTGATATGCGTTGTTCGAAACGCCGTTCGCGTTTTATGTTTTGGTCGTATTCAATCCGGTATTGGGCACCAACATCGAAAAAATCGGTCACTTCGTAAGAAACCGAAGGTTCGATAAGGGCTTTGTCGAAAGTGGTTAAAACGTTATCGAAGCGGTGTTCGTATTCAATGCCGGCCGTAAAATTGCCGAATTCTTTTTCTATGCCTGCACCAAACCGGGCCCTAAAGTCGGTCCTTTGGGCTGTTGCCGTTTTTAGAACCCCTAATATAATAATAGTGATGATGAGCGATAAACGTTTAATCATCGTCGTCATCGTTCGAATTGGATCCATAGTTGTCATCGGCCAGGTTTTCAGCATTTTCGCTTTCATAATAATAAATGTTTATTCGTGCTGTATCCCTTAGGAAATCAATTTTTCCGACTTCAACCCTGTTTATTATTAACCCGGTGCGCATTTCAAGGTCTTCGATTAGCTCCCGCCTGTTTTCGGGCTTAATAAGCTCAATCTTTTCATAAGTGATTGATTTTGTTGATTCGTGTTTTAACAGCAACAGTTTTTCCAGTATGAAGGTAATTAATACCAGCAAAAGGTTGGTGGTAATCAATTCGGCATAACTTACTTTTTTATTAGCCAGCGCATTAATAACTGATATGCCAATAACCAAAAAAAGGTAAGTCATTTCTTTAATGGGTATTTGCCGGGTACGGTAGCGTATTATTCCAAAAATGGCAAACAGTCCAAGTGCAAATCCCAATTCAAGTTTTACGTTTTCGAGCAGGAAACAAAGAAGGAAAACAGTTGAAGAGATTAAAATATATGTAAACAGGTAATCTTTTCTTTTCCTTATTGGATAATAAATAAACCTTATAGAGATAAAGATGATTAAAAAATTAAAGAGAAAACGGAAAATCAATTCTCCGAAATCTTCAACGTCAATTAAATCGATATTAAATAGTTCCATTTTATGTTTTTTAATTAAGACGTTGTTTTAATGTAGCGCCTTATTTTGTTCTTAAATAAGTTCGATTTTATTTCGGGGTTAAGCATAGCAAGTCCCATGCAATATTTGCTGAACCCTGATTTGTAGATGTTTAATTTGGCCAGTGCTTTAATAAAGGGTGAATTTTTTTGGTACTTGTTCCGTTTTATTTCAGCAATGCATAACTTTTTGGTTGAGGCTTCGGTTTTGTATTTTAAATCGGTAAACTTAATATCATAATCGAGGGTAATGCGTTCACTGAAATCTTTGTTTACCAGTGTGAGGCGTATAAACCGGTTGCCAAGTTTTGGTTTTAAAACCTTATGGTTATAAGGGCTGAACCTGCGTATAAACGAGCTGCTCCCATTGGTGTTTAAATGGGTGCCTTCTTCGTGTTTTTTGATACGGTTTTTTATGGTTTCACCGCGGTTGTTTTTTTGCTTAACTTCAAGAAATTCAACGTTGGTGTTGACATATTTTCGTATTCGTATTTTGTGCCGGTTCAGTTTGCCGTTATGATGAATGGTGTACATTTGGTAATCGTTGGTGTCGAAATAGGTTGTTTCGTATACCTGTTGCCGTATTCCGTCAACATCAACGATAAAATAATAAGGCATAACCAGCTCAAGAAGCACAGGCAGTTTGTTTATGTCGAAAATAAATTTTGTGTCCATGCGCTTCATTAAGCGAACGCCGTCCATATCGTCGAGCGTAATGGAAGAAAACCCTTCAATAATATTTTTCAGGTTAGTCCCGAAGTTCATATTTATAAAATTTCTTCTTATACAACCTGTTTTTTGAATCGTAATATAATTTACTGGTTTTTAGGCCATTCTCGTATGTGTATTCGTATCTTTCTTCCTGGTTGCCTTTTTCATCTAAAATGGTTTCTTCTACAAGGTTACCCAGAGAATCGTATTTGTATTTCATCCAAACATCAATTTTCTCCCCCTCGTTTTTATACTCTTTAACTTCGATAAGCTCCCCAAGAAAATTGTAAAATTCTTCTTTTTCGAGGAAGGGGGTTTTGTCGCCATCTTCGATGTTTTGTTCGTAGTTACGTTTAACCTCAATGCCGTACTTTATTACTTCCTTTTTGTCCTGGCTAAATGCATACAAGCCAACACTGGCAAAGAAAATTAAAATTAGTAAATGTTTCATATTTATTCGATTGATTGATTTTACTTAAAGCTTGTCAATATAAAAAATTTCATCAAATACAAAATGCTGATTGTGCCCGGCAATGTCAACGGTTGTGTCAATGACAAAATAATCGGTGTTTTCGGCAATGTCGCGCGAATACATAAAAATGCGGTAAGTTCCTTTAATCAGGTTTGGAAAAACAAATGTGCCGTCATCCTGGGTGCGAATACGTTCATCGTAAAAATGATGGTTGCCATAAGTGAGGTAAATTTCCTGTTCTTTTGCGGGTACGTTGTATTTGAAGGTTTTATCCTTATCGGAGTAGTTTGTGACAAATACCCGGCCGGTAATCGATGATGTGCCCTCGTCCCACTTAAGGCTTTTATACGTTACCAGATCGTTCAGTACCAGTGTCTCATTTTTTTCAAGGGTAATTTCCCTAATAATTTCGACATCGTCGGGGGCCTGGCAGGTAGTGTCTTCCGAATAGTAATACAAGGTATAATTCCCCGGCCACAGGTAGTTGAATTCGAAATTACCGGTGTAACTGGTTGTTACATCTTCGCCAATGACTGTTTCTTCACCAAAAAGCAAAAAAACATCTTCATCTTTTGCCGGGATGGAATCATATTGCAGCAACGAAAAATCATCATTGTAATAATTGACCCAAATATTACCTTTAATGTGGCAGTTGCCACCAATGCCTTCGGGTTGTGTGCATGAATATTGCATAAGTAATCCAAGCGTAACGCCTGAAATAATTGCTATAAATTTAACCGGTTTCATATTTAAGTTTTGTTTATCGACGCTTAACCCATAAAATTCCCCCATTCTGTCAATACATTATATTAATAAATTGATACGTGTATGTTTGACAGAATGCCGAAATTAATGTTAATTTTTGAAATGTAATTGCAGAAAGTCAATATTTTCAATTTCCAAACAAATATCACTGAAATCTGCCCATATTTTGTAGAGTGATACGAAGGGATTTGGTTTAATTGTGTGAAAGAAACTGAATTTTGTGAATAATAACAGATATGATGCAATTTCTGTTTTTATGCTGCTGTTTTTTTTATCTTTGAAGGTGGTAAAATTGTATAGTTATGGCTAGAATAAATGTATTATTAGTGCTGGTATTTTTATTTATGATAACAAAGGCACCTGCACAGTTGCCAAGTAGTGTAATTCCGCCATTTAACCAGGAAACAGCATCGAAGTTTTCTTCCCTGGCTTTTTCCTGTATTGGGACCGAATTTCCCAACAAAATATCACATTTGTTAAACAGTTCGGAAGATGTGGCACCGCCCAGCGAGTTACACCCGGCATTTTACGGTTGCCTCGACTGGCATTCATCGGTTCATGGGCATTGGTTGCTTGTAAAAACGGTGCAGATGTTTCCCGATTTGCCTCAGCGTGAAGAAATCGTTGCTTTTTTAAACAAGAATCTAACCCCTGAAAAAATGGAGGTTGAAGCCAACTATTTCAAAGCCGAAAACCGTACAAGTTACGAGCGCCCTTATGGTTGGGCATGGTTGCTTAAACTGGCTTCGGAACTGGCAAATACCGATGACCCTGACGAACAAAAATGGTTTGAAGCGCTTCAGCCATTAACCGAGGTAATAAAGAGTAATTATTACAGTTATCTGCCGGGGCTGTATTATCCGATACGGCGTGGCGTTCATGAAAATACAGCGTTTGGCATTGCGCTAGCCCTTGATTATGCGAAAGCAGTTGGCGATAAAACCTTTGAATCGTTTTTAAAGGAACGGGCACGTTTTTATTTTTTAAACGATACCAATATCCCGGCGATTTGGGAACCCGAAGGCGATGATTTTTTATCTCCTTCACTTGTTGAGGCCGACCTGATGCGCAGGGTGCTAACCCGCGAGGAGTTTATACATTGGTTTAAAAACTTTATGCCCGAAATTCCTTTCTCATTAACACATCCGGCTGTGGTGGCCAAGCGGGACGATCCCAAAGGTGTTCACCTCGATGGCCTCAATTTGAGCCGGGCCTGGTGTATGTTCGAACTGGCCAAAGTATTGCCCGACGATTCGAAGTTGCACAGCGACTTGTGGCAGGCCGGTTACCGGCATGCAGCCGAGGCATTGCCCAATGTGTTGTCGGATAATTATATGGGCACACACTGGCTGGCTACATTTGCTGTTTATATGTATTTGTCGCTCGCCGATGTTCAGCAATAATACTTTTTTCGAATTAATTTAGCAGGCATAAATGGCCAAAGAGATTGAACGAAAATTCCTGGTTGATATTGATAAGTGGGGGAAACGGGGTGACGTGTCTCACATTATGCAAGGGTATATCTTTATTCATCCCCAAAAAGTTATACGGATACGGATTGATGGCAAAAAAGCATTTTTGACCATAAAGGGCAACCTGGTGGGGATTACACGTGATGAGTACGAGTACCCGATACCGTATAACGATGCTTGCCAACTGTTAAAATTGTGCGAAGGTGATATTGTGGAAAAAAACCGTTATGTGCTGGAATATGCAGGGAAAAAATGGGAAATTGATGCGTTTTTTGGTCCCAATGAAGGGCTGGTAATTGCCGAAGTTGAGTTGGAAAGGTGTGACGAAAAAATTGAGTTGCCCAACTGGGTGACAGTTGAAGTCAGCCAGGATAACAGGTACTACAATTTTAATCTGAGCCGTCATCCTTTTTCACAATGGCAATAAAAAGCGGGGAGTTTAGTTTTATTTAGGAGAATTTTTATCGTTAGATTAGTTTTTAGGGTTCGATGAGAAAACCGGTATTCATTTTACTGATGTTCATGTTTGGTGGGTTTGTATTGCATGCCGCTCAAACCGAGAAGCGGGTATTGAACGATACCATTACAGGAAAGCTTCTGTTTTTTAAGAAAATATTGAACGATGATGAATGGGTGGTTGCCGATTCGGCTACTGCTGAAATGATAAAGGAGCTGGTAGATTATATCGAAAATTCACCTGTCGATTCTGTGTTGAAAAGACTGGAAAAAGACGTTGATGGAAACGATAGCCTGTTTTCGAGGTCAATTGACAAAATTTCCAACCCCGAAAAAATAGCGGGTTACATATCGAAAAGAACAATTGAGCGGCAAAGTGATCATAACGCGCGTATTATTCGTGAACGCTTTTCAGAAGAACAAATCATGGTTCCCGAAACCCTATTTTCGGGCATGTATTCAAAACTGCCACTAATTACTTCGGCTGAAGCACCCCGGATGCTCACCGATTCGATTATTCAACTGCCCGATACCCTTGTTGCATTGTTTAACGATCCGGTTGTATATCGTAACAAAGAAAAGTTCAAACAAGCCGACTCGCTTAAAAATGTTTTTATTGAACAAGCCCGTGTTTCATACAACGACAGCCTCATCCGTTCGTTTCGCGATTCCGTTGCAACGGAATACCGCCGGGAATATATTCAAACCCGGATCGATTCGGTAAACAAACGTTATGCCGATTCGGTTTATGCCCATAACGTTAAAATACTGAATCAGTATAACGACTCGGTAACAGCGCAATTTAACAATAAAGCAGTTGGAATATTGCAATCGTTGATCACTTTTGCTAACCGCATGCCCAACAACATCATCATTCATAACCTTTATGGACAGGATGTCAAACTTTCGTTGCAAAACGAAGCTGCCTGGTATAAATGGATATGGCTAAAAAACCACATGAACGATTCGATTGGTATTAAGGTTGAAAATCTCGATAAACATAATTTGCGAATGGTTATTGATGAAACAGTCAACCTGTCGAGGTTGACAGCAAAAGAAGCGCTCGAGATTAAAGAGGTAAAAAGCACCAAGAGAAGCGGGCCAAAGTTATTTAAGGTAACGGTGAAAGACCCCGTGCTTAGTCCCTGGAAGCTGCAGGGCAACGCTTATGCCGGTTTTACCCAGACCTACATAAACGATTATTGGTCGCAGGGGGGTAAATCTTCGGCATCGGCGCTTGCCACATTCAATTACGATGTAAAATATGCCAAAAATAAAATTAAGTGGGACAGCAGCTTCGACCTAAAACTTGGGTTGGTTTATTACATTCCCGAAGAAGAAACCGAAACACAGCGGAACTGGCACAAAAATACCGACAATGTTGAGCTAAACTCCCGTTTTGGCTATTCGGCCTTTAAAAAATGGTACTACAGTGCCGATGCAAATTTTAAAACGCAGTTATTCGACGGGTATAAAAATGTGAACGATACGGAACCGCTTTCGTCGTTCTTTTCACCTGCTTATTTAACATTTTCGGCCGGAATGGAATACAAACCGAACAAGAATTTCGGGACTTTTGTGGCTCCAATTTCACTCAAAACCACTTACGTGACCGACCCAGATATTGATGAGACAAAATTCGGGCTTAACGAGGGAGATACCCAACGTACACGGATTGGACTTGTTGGAAAACTTGATTATAAAAAGGAATTGTTCGAAAACGTTTCCCTGAAAACTAAAAATTCCATATTTATAAATTACGGTAACAACAGCGATGGTGAATGGCAGTTTTTGAAACTTCCCGATTTCGATAGTGAAACAACCATCGACTTTAAGGTTAATCAGTTTATATCGACCCAGTTAAATATTCATTTCATTTACGATAAAGATGTCGAGTCGACCTGGACCAAAGCCGATAATGTTGAGGTTAAAGGAACCCGTTTGCAGGTGAAAGAATTTTTTACACTGGGTATTTCATACCGCTTATAGTTGAATTCTTCTTTTTTTAACGATGCAACTTTTGTAAATTGCAATACAGGTAACAGAAAAACGGCCTATAAATGAAAGAGCTAAAAAAATATTACAAGTTGCAAGCTTCCCCCGCTGATGTTTACAATGCACTTACAAACCAGGTAATGCTTGAAATTTGGACCGGCGATGAAACCGATTTCAAGGCCGAACCGGGTTATGAATTTTCATTGTGGGGCGGCGAAATTGTAGGCCGTAACATTGAATTTGAAGCCAATAAGCAGATTGAGCAGGTTTGGTATTTCGATAAAATTGAATCGCCGGTTAGCATTAAACTGCATCCCGATAAAAAAGGAACATCGGTTGAACTGCGTCAGCAGAATATCCCCGATGAGGCTTTTGAAAATATTGCCGATGGCTGGGATATCGATTATTTTGGGGCGCTCGAGGAATTGTTTAACGAATAATACATCCGATACTTGTTTTGTGGAATTTTTGGATGTACTTTAACAAGTAAATTTTTCAATTTAAGCCAGCAGCAATTCATAAATCCCGTAATTTTCATCATCGAACGCGCAAAAGATCACTTTTTCGATGTGCTCGTTTTTTCTCAGAAAATCGCTTACGGTTTCGAGGGCAATATTGGCAGCCATCGATTTTGGAAAGTGGTAAACACCGGTGCTGATGTTCGGAAACGCAACTGTTTTTACACCGTTTTCAACGGCTACCTCAAGGCTGCGCCGGTAGCACGAGGCCAGTTTCTCGGGTTCTTCGTGCAGGCCGTTGTTCCATACGGGACCAACGGTATGGATGACAAATTTTGCCGGCAGGTTATACCCTTTGGTGATTTTTGCATCGCCCGTAGGGCAACCGTTCAGGGTACGGCACTCGGCCAGCAAACCCGGGCCGGCTGCCCGGTGAATCGCCCCGTCGACACCACCGCCGCCAAGCAGCGAAGTGTTGGCGGCGTTAACAATGGCATCGACGTTTAAACGGGTGATGTCGCCTTTAATTAGTTCAATGCGGTACATATCTCAAAGTTAATTAAAAACCCGATATTTTCAATCAATAGAAATTAATTGATCTTTTTTGCAAAATAAAGCCATTTTTTCCCCCATGATCCGAATTCCCTTTTCAATCAAATTATCCGGTGTGTTGCTGAAATTCATGCGGATACAATTTGATCCTTCACCGTTTGTGAAAAACGATTTTCCGGGAACAAAAGCCACGCCTTTTTCAATGCACCGGTATGCAAGTTTTTCTGCGTTCATGCTTTCAGGCAGGGTAAGCCATAAAAACATGCCTCCCTCCGGGTTGGTCATTACTATTTCTTCAGGCAGGTATTTCCTTATCATTTCTTTCATCGTGTTGCATTGCCGCTTGTAGGCTTTTCTGATTTTTTCGAGGTGTTCATCAATGTCGAAGTGCGTGAGGTAATGGTACAGGATGTACTGCGACAGGTTGTTCGGGTGCAAATCGGTCGATTGTTTTGCCTTTACAAAATGAGGTGTTAATGTTTCGGGCAAAATGAGCCAGCCAAGCCGAAGTCCGGGAGCAACCATTTTCGAGAACGAACCGCTCCACAATACATTTTCCGGTGCATAACAGAAAACAGGGGGGGTATCTATGCCTGCAAACCTGACTTCATTGTAGGGGTCATCTTCAAGCAACAGTAAACCGTACTTTTTAAGCAGCACAGCCAGTTCTTCACGCTTTTTCCTGCTGTAGCATATTCCCGAGGGATTTTGAAAATTGGGAATACCGTACATGTACTTTGGGGTCTTTTCCCAACATGCGGTTTCAACCTGGCCGATATCGGGGCCGTCGTTGAATAAATCGACTGCAACAAAGCGGGGCAAATAGCCCGACATGGCCTGTATGGCTCCCAGGTAGGTTGGTTTTTCAACAATGACTTCGTCGCCCGGGTTGAGAAACATTTTTGCTGTAATGTCGAGTGTTTGTTGTGAGCCATGCGTAATGGCAACGTTTTCGGGTTTGATTTGCAGCCCGTATTTGTCGTTGTAACGCCCGGCAATCCATTCCCTGAGCGGTAAAAATCCTTGCGATCCGGCATATTGCAGCAAAGCACGTCCCTGGCCACAAATGACTTCCTGTGCCGAAACGGCAAGCTCGTTACAGGGGAAATAGTCGGCATTAGGCAAGCCACCGGCAAATGAGATCATGTTCGGGCGGTTGGCAATATTCAATATTTCCCGGATAAACGACGGGGGGATGTTTTGAAAGTTCCCCGAAAACTTCGTGTCAAATAGATTTTTCATAATATTTGATATTGGTTTTTGGTAATTATTTTCATTATTCATAAGTTGAATATTGTGTAATGCTATTTCAACAGCTCCCCTCCTTTGGAGGGGTAGGGGGAGGCAAAAAAAGCCCCTTCCGGTCACTCCGGAAGGGGCTTTTTTGCAGCAATACAATCCCGTTCCTATGTGACCCAATTCACACGGACAATGATTGCTGCTGCAATACCACACCCTAACCCCGTTCGGCTGAGCTCATGTCGAAGCCTAAAGGGGGAATGTTGAGATACTGCGTATTTTTTACTGTTAATCATTTATTTTTTGTTCTTATATTATTTTGGTTCAATGTTCATCTAATCCTAAAAATTCATCTTCAGGGGATATAGGTGTAAAAAAAAAGCCATTCCCCGGAGAGAATGGCCTGCTGTTTTTATCTTTTATCAATCCATATCTCTCCTATGTCAGGCAACGAATCGCTGCTGCTACTGCAAGGATAATATGGATCATTCGTGTTATCATCGAAAACAAAAGAATAAAATAATTTGCGGGTTGGTTACCGTTTTACTGTCAATTTGTTCTTTGTTAAGGGAATGTTAAGCCGGGTTACTGCACCGAATTGATCACTTTCTGCATGTCGATCAATTCGTGGTCGATTCCCCGGTTTGTTTTTACCACTTTAACAAGTGGAATATGTACGATTTGTTCGTTTTTCAGTCCGACCATGATGCTTTTTTGGTCTTCGAGAATGGCTTCAACGGCAGCCACGCCCATTTGAGTGGCAACCACGCGGTCGGTGGCTGTTGGGTTTCCCCCGCGTTGCATGTGTCCCAGTATCGATACCCTGACTTCAATTTCGGGATGTTGTTTTTGTACTTTTTCGGCAATTTTAAAAGCCCCGCCGGCTGAATCGCCTTCGGCAACCATTACAATTCCCGAATGCTTTTTTTGTTTATACCTGTTCGCAAGAAATTTCTCCAGTGCTTTTTCTTCTTCATGTATTTCGGGCATGAAAATGATTTCAGCCCCGCAGGCAATACCGGCTTTTAAAGCAAGCTGGCCTGCTTCTCGCCCCATCACTTCAACAAAGAAAATACGACCGTGTGAACTTGCCGTATCTTTGATTTTATCAACGGCTTCAACCACGGTATTCAGGGCGGTGTCGTAACCAATGGTGTAATCGGTCCCGAACATATCGTTATCAATTGTGCCGGGTATGCCCACAAACGGTATGTCGTAATCTTTTGAAAATTCCAGGGCACCGGCAAAACTGCCGTCGCCGCCAATAACAACAACGGCATCAATACCGGCATTTTTTAATTGAACGTAAGCTTTTGCACGTCCTTCTTCAGTCCTGAACTCTTTGCTGCGGGCAGTTTGCAGAAAGGTGCCACCCTGATGCATGATGTGGCTGACATCGGTTGATTTGAGCTTTACAAAATCTCCTTCGATCATTCCCTGGTATCCACGACGAATGCCAATAACTTCAAGTTTATTTGCAAGTGCTGCACGTGTAACCGCCCTTACAGCGGCATTCATGCCCGGCGCATCGCCACCCGATGTAAAAACGCCTATACGTTTAATCTTTTCTCTTTTTTCTGTCATTGTATTTCTTTTCTCGCAAAGGTAAAAAGTTTCAGGATTTAGTTAAAACATGCTGTTAACGGGGTTGTCTGTCTTCTTTTTTTAGCAAAAATTTCACTTGTTTTTCAACGTTTTGCATGAGCCATTGCGGGGTTGACGTTGCGCCGCAAATGCCCAGGGTTTTTCCTTTTTTGAGCCATTGCGGGTCAATTTCTTCAGGCGATGAAATGAAGTAGGTTAAAGGGTTATTCTCACGGCATACACTATATAGAAGCTTTCCGTTGGAACTTTTTTTGCCGCTTACAAATAGAATGATGTCGTGTTTTTTTGAAAACGCGGCAAGTTGGGGAACCCGGTTGGCTACCTGGCGGCAAATGGTGTCGTGTGAAATAAACATGCTGTTTGCCCTTGCTTTTATTTCATCACGAATTTCATGGAATTTATCAAGGGGCATGGTGGTTTGCGAATACAGTTCAATGGGTTTTTCGAAATCGATTTTTTGCAGGTCGTCGGGTGTTGTAACCACAATGGCTTCGTTATGTGTTTGCCCACTGAGCCCAATGACTTCGGGATGTTCTGGTTTGCCGAAAATTACGGTCTGCCCGCCTTCTTGTCCGATCCGTTTGTGACTATTGTTTATCCGTTCCTGAAGTTTTAATACAACGGGGCAGGTTGCATCAATTATTTTGTTGTTATGCTTTTTTAGTGTTTTGTATGTTGATGGTGGTTCTCCGTGTGAGCGGATAAGTACGGTTTTATTCTCAAGTTCAGTCCCTTTATCTTTGTTCACGGTTTTCATACCGAGGTTGCTGAGCCGGTTTACCTCTTCGTGGTTATGCACAATGTCGCCAAGGCAATATAAGTTTTCACCTTCGTTAAGCAGTTCTCCGGCTTTGTTAATGGCCCTTTTAACGCCAAAGCAAAAGCCCGAACCTTTATCAATTTCAATAATCATCTTTCGTAATTATTTCATTTACTTTTTTTATTGCCCATTGAAGCTGTTCGTCGGGTGTCATGTGGCTGTTGTCGAGTACAACTGCATCGTCGGCTTTTTTAAGTGGGCTTGTTTCGCGGTTTTGATCAATGTGGTCGCGTTGTTCAACGTTTTGGCGAATTTCATCGTAAGTTACCTCAATGCCTTTGTTTTTCAGCTCGTCGTACCTGCGCCGGGCGCGTATATCGGGAGAGGCTGTCATGAATATTTTCAGTTCGGCATGGGGGTAAACCACGGTGCCAATATCCCTTCCGTCCATTACAATTCCTTTGTTGCGGCCAAGTTTCTGCTGAATTTTCACCATGGCGTTTCTTACTTCTTTTATTGCTGCAACCGGGCTCACATGGTTCGAAACGATGGGTTCCCTGATGGCTTTTTCAACGTTTTCGCCGTTTAGCAGTGTGTCGCTTTTCTGTTCAGCGGGATTGTACCTAAAGGTTATGGATATGCTGGGCAGGTGTGCAATGAGTTTATTTTTATCGGGTTTGCCCGAAAGGATGAGGCCGTTTTTTAGCGCGTAAAGGGTGACGGCGCGGTACATGGCCCCCGAGTCGATATAAGTATAGCCGAGTTTTGCCGCCAGTTGTTGAGATAGGGTGCTTTTCCCGCACGAAGAGTGCCCGTCCACGGCAACGATGATTTTTTTACCGGTCATTTTTTCATTTTATTGACAAAGATAATGGTTTGTGCTATTAAACGAAGTTTAACGTTTTTCAACCGTTAAAGGAATTCATCGAGGTTAACACTTACCGAGAATGTGTTTGAAAGCCCGCTAAGGTGATAAGAGGCAATGGCATACGAAAGCCTGAATTTTGATATTTTAACCGTGAAACCGCCCGACAAACCTACCAGGCCTGAATTGCTGCTGACAGAAAGTTCGCGCATTCGCTGGTAGTTGTAACCCAGTCCGATAGTGACATTATTCGATGGTATAAATTCAACCCCCAGTATAACATGCCTCAATGTTTGAATAAGCGCATTGTCTGATTGGCCTGCCAAAAAATCGTTTTCATCTTTGTGGTCGTAATCCCAGGTCGATTTATCGGTTAGCTGCCAGTTGTGCAGCCGGTTAAAGGTAATGCAGAACCGGAAAGGGGCATGTGCCAGTTTTTGCGAAAAACCAAGCTGGATATCGAAGGGCAGGGGTTCACGTTCGTTTGTGGAAACAAACTGGTAGGGCGATACTTGTAACCCCATGTTTTTGAAAACGAGGCCTGCCGAAAAAAGTCCCGAGGAATCGGTGTATGAAACGCCAATATCGGTTGCTATTCCAAACGAACTGTACGATTCGTAAATTGAAAAAACGGGCTTGAGGCTTATGCCTGCTGTAATGTTATTCCAAATATTTCGTGAATACGTTAAATACAGTGCATAATCGGATGCCGAAAACGTATTGCCGGTAAGGGTGCCGTTTTCAAGGGCTTCCTCAAATTTTCCGTAATTCACATAATGAATACCGGCTGCAAATGACCCAATTCCTTCGTAGTGCCTGGCGTACGAAACGTAACCCAGGTTAATATCGGCAAGGTAGTTTATGTAATTCAAATTAAGGTGGTTGTGCATTGAAGGCCTTAAAAGTGAGGGGTTGAAATAGCTTAAGCTAAGTTCGGCGCTGTCGGCCAGTCCTGCTTGTGTCCCACCCAACGCATTTACCCTTGCAGCGGTTGTAAGGTTAAGAAAATCGTAGGTTGAACCGCCCCCAAATTGTGAAAAACCTTTTAAAGACAGGAAAATAAATAAAAATAATATATAAATTGGCCTCATCGATGATAACGTTTTTCAAAATAACGGCAAAGATACTTTTTTATTATCATTGCCATTAATAGCGCGAATATGTTTATTTTTCTTTTGCGGGACTGTTATTTAAAATTTTCTTAAAATTGGGCATTTAAAAAGAGCATGATGGATTCAACAGATATATTAATAAATATTCGAAAAATTGTACGGTCGATCAATCTGGAATCAAAACGCATAGAAAAGGATTATGGTGTGAGTATCCCGCAGGTTTTATGCATGGATTATTTAAGTAAATCTCCTGAATTTCAGGCTACACAGGGTGAACTTAAAAATTTTCTTAATTTAAATTCAAGCACTGTTTCGGGCATCGTACAGCGTCTTGAAAAAAAAGGATTGATTGCGCGGTTGCCAAAAACAGGCGATAAACGTGTTACAAAATTGATATTAACAGCTCCGGGTGAAATGCTTTTGAGAAAAATACCCCCGCTTTTGCACGATAAATTAAACAGGCAACTGGAAACAATTAATAATAAGGAGCTTCAAAAAATCGAAGAGGTCTTGAACAATTTGATACTTTTTCTTCAAATACCCGACGAGGATGTTGCTCTGCCCATTATCTCAAATAACGAATTGTAAGCAGAAGATAAAAATGGCTTACTTTTTGTTTTTAAGAAAACTGTTTCTGTTGAAACATAATTGTTGTAATTTGTTCACTAAAAATCTAAACAAGCTTAGTGTGATGAAATACAGAGATATATGTGTTTGATTAAATGCATGGTTTCGAAATGTATTTAATAGAGTGCATTCTTTTTTGTATTTTTGTTCGCACAGAAACAAAAATTGAGATATGCAAAAATTTAGCACACAACAACGAAGTATTGCCGAAAAGATAGAAGAATCCAGTACGTATACAAACTGGAAAGACTGGAAATGGCAATTGAAGCATTCAATTAAGGACATCGACAAGTTTCAATATTTAACCGGGATAAAATTTTCAGACGAACAGGTTGCAACATTGACCGAAACACTGAAAAAATTCCCGTTGTCGATTACCCCTTATTACGTCTCGCTTATCGACTATAAAAATTATCAAAACGACCCGGTTTTCAAACAATCGTTTGCCGACCCGAGGGAGTTGAACATTGACCGTTCGGAATTGAACGACCCGCTGGCCGAGGACAAAGATTGCCCGGTTGAAGGGATTACACACCGATATCCCGACCGGGTGTTGTTTCATGTAAGCAACATTTGCTCGATGTATTGCAGGCATTGTACCCGCAAGCGTAAAGTTGGCGACGTTGATTTTGTCCCTTCGAAAAAACAGTTGATTAAAGGCATTGATTACATAAAAAGGACCCCGCAGGTACGCGATGTATTGCTGTCGGGAGGCGATCCGTTTATGTTATCGGACAGCATGATTGACTGGCTTTTGGGCGAAATATCCAAAATCAAGCACGTTGAAGTGATCCGGGTTGGAACGCGTATGCCCGTGGTATTGCCTTACCGCATTACCGATGATTTAATAGCGGTGCTGAAAAAATACCAGCCGTTGTGGATCAATACCCATTTTAACCACCCGAGGGAATTAACATATTCGGCCCGGACAGCACTGGCAAAACTGGCCGATGCCGGTTTCCCGCTTGGTAACCAATCGGTGCTGTTAGCCGATGTGAACGATTGCCCGAAAATAATGAAGAGCCTTGTGCACAGGTTGGTACAAAACAGGGTAAGGCCGTATTATCTCTACCAGTGCGATTTATCGGAAGGCTTATCGCATTTCCGTACACCCATTGGCAAAGGCATCGAAATAATGGAAAGCCTTATCGGACATACCAGCGGTTTTGCCGTGCCCCGCTATGTTATTGATGCACCGGGTGGTGGCGGCAAAATTCCAATCATGCCCAATTACATCATTTCATGGTCGACCAACAAAGTGGTATTGCGTAATTACGAAGGGGTACTCACTACTTATAAGGAACCCGATTCATACGAACCACGGTTTTGCGACCGGAATTGTGAGGATTGTGACCTGGAACTTAACCTTGAAGCGTCAAGCGAAATTGAGTCAATCGGGATAGAAAAGCTGCTTTCCGACTCGGATAAATCAATCTCGCTAATACCAAAAGGAAATGAACGTATGGGAAGGAGGACAGATGGATAAAATTGAAAAATTTAAAGAAGCTACAATTCAGCACGGAAAATTTAACAATCGGTTATACATAATGAAGTTTCCCCCTACGGGAAATGCAGGGCTTGTAAAAGAAATGCAAGAGCTTGCTGTTGAAAACGGGTACACAAAAATTTTCGGGAAGATACCTAAAATGAAATTGCCCCTTTTTCTGCGACAGGGTTTTAAAGCTGAAGCAGCCATTCCTAAATTTTATCGCGGAAGGGGCGGATGTGTATTTGTATCAAAATTTATCGACCGATCGCGGGCTGTGTACGATCCGGCCCCATTGAAAAAATTCAGGAAAGTTCTTGATAATTACGATTTTCAGACCCGCGAAGTCGATCTCGGTAAGGTGCATATCGAACGACTTACAAAGGAACACGCAGAAGTAATTACCGACATTTACAAAGAAGTTTTCGAAACATATCCTTTCCCGATTCACGACAAAGAATACATCAGGTACACCATGGATAACGATGTCTGGTATTTTGGTGTGTTTATAAACGGGAAATTGTGCAGTGTTTCTTCGGCCGAGGTTGATGTTGAGGGTAAAAATGCCGAAATGACCGATTTTGCTGTAACGGGCGCATCGCGCGGGAAAGGCCATTCGAAATATCTGCTGCGTTATATGGAACAGGAAATGAGGAAGATGAAAATTAAAACCGCTTATACCATAGCCCGGTTGAATTCAATTCCGATGAACAAAACATTCCTGGGAGCCGGGTACAGCTATGCCGGAACCCTTATCAATAACACCAATATTTCGGGTGGAATTGAAAGTATGAATGTTCTATACAAATACATTTAAACATGATTGACAGGAATATGGGAAAAAGATGCATTTATTCAGACCGATGCCACATATATCAAGGAAAAGTAGAGCTCAAACAACCGCTATTCCTGGTGAAAAATATATTTTGCAATAACGGGTACCGGTGGTGGTCGAAGTGTGAAGTTTTTAGGCAATTTGAGGCGGAAGAGCCTGTTCTGGAAACCATGATTCCGGATGAAGGCTTGCGTCCCGATTAATTTGTTGCATTTAAATAACAGCTCGTTTTAACCTTGTTGATTAATTCATAGGTTGTTATTGTTAATTGATACGATGAGGGTACTTGATCCTTGAGAAGATGCCACTGATGAATTGGTTTCGATAATTTGTTGTGCCATTTCGTAACGTGTCACTTCTGAAGGGGGTGTTTCCTGTGCCTGAAGTTTAAATGCAAGAATCAGTACAAGCGTGATAATTACAAGAAAAACCTCTCCTGCTTTAACCAGTAAATAGCTTTTAATTTTCATCTCTAACTAAATTCGATAATTCGAAAGTCAAATTAATCGATTCTTTTTCAAATAAATTGGGGTAAATTGTTTAAAAATGGGGTGTGAATTGTATCAATTAAAAAAAAAGAAAAGGGGGGTTAGTTGATTTGTTTTTTCAATTCTTGCACTATTGTGTAAACAACCGGGCATATTTCGCAGTTTTTCAGCGTTATTTGTAAAATTTGATGCATCCTTCGCCGGTTTGTGTGCGGATAACCCCTGCATGCCTTGGGGCGGCTTTCGTACACCATGCAATAATTATCGGGAAGCAGAAAAGGGCAGGGGGGGTGTTTAAATACAAGGTCGTTGTCTTTGTCGGTTTTCAGGTAACCGGCAATGAACCGGGCAGGTTTAACTTTGAGTTTACGTGCAAGCCGGTCAATGTCTTTTTCGGTTATTATTGGGCTGATATAACTGCAACAATTGGCACAGCTAAGGCAATCGAAATCAATGAATGCCTCTTCGTGCAGTGTATGAAAAAGCATATCGAGTTGTTTGGAACTTGTTTTTTTCAGTTTTTCAAATAGGTTATTTAGCGTTTTTTTGTCCTGTGCAACAAGCTCTTTTAGTTCTTCCGGAGTTTTGTATTCCACTTTTTCCATATTACTGCTATCAGAGATGGGGATTATTCGTGAATAATCCGGGTTAGGTTCTTGGAATCGGGTCGGGTCCTTTATACGTTTTTTTGAATTTCACCTGGGCCATAAAAAGTCCGGCAATAACCAGCAATATTCCCGATATTTTTTGAAAGGAAAGAATATCGCCCAGGATAAACCAGGCAAATATGGCTGTAAAAACAGGAATAATGTTTACAAACATGTTCGATTTTGTAACCCCTAAATGCCTCACGCTGTAGGTGAAGAATATGAAGGCAAGGGTTGATGCAAAAATGGCCAGTTCGCCAATGGCCAGCATGGCATCGCGATCGAACGGGGTATTTGCAAAACGTTTGCTTTCAAAAATGAGCCAGAAGGGGAGAAAATAAACCGAGCCAATTATGTTTTGAAATAGAATGATGGACAGGTTGTTCATGCGCGATGAAATTTTATGCAGCACAACCGTGTACCCAATGGCCGAAAATACAGCAGTGAATTGCAGCAATATGCCCAGGGGGTTTGCACTTAGTCCGGAGCCAAATTTGAAAATGACCAGTGTAACACCAATAAACGAAACGATAACCCCGGCAATGTTTTTCATTGTAATTTTTTCTTTAAAAAAGATGAGCGATGCAAAGGGGGCAAAAAGGGGAATGGTGGCAATTATAACAGCGCCAACAGTTGAAGAAATGTACTGCAGCCCGAAGCTTTCGCCCATGAAATAAAGGAAAGGTTCGAAAAAGGTGAGCAAAAGCAGGTACTTGAAGTCGTGTTTATCGGGGATGACCAGCCTGCCGCTTAACCGGGTGATTAAAAAGAGAATGATGGTTGAAATCACCAACCTGCCCAATACAATGGTTAACGGGCCGTACGATACGTTGGCGACTTTAAACCAAACGAACGACAACGAAAAACACATCATGGCCAGAATAACAGCCCCGTAAAGTTTTGCAGCACTTTGTTGCTTCATTCCAAAAATTTGTGCCAAAAGTAGCAGAAAAGATTGGAATGTATAAACGGGAAGCTGCCAAAAACCTTCAAGGTTTTGGAAACCTTGAAGGTTTAGAACTCGTACCGGGTGCCCTGGAAGTTTGTCCCTACCGGCAGTGCCGGCAAAGTAGCGCTAACCTTTACCGAAAGTGACCCTGACTATTCCAAATTCTCGTTTGTAACCAGCAACGGCATACAGTTGTTGCCCGATGCCTCCGGCGGCACGCCCCTGCTGACCCTGCCGGCCGGCGAGGCGGGCAGCGACTACCACCTGTACGCGCTGTACAATGGTGAGGACGGCACCACCCAGGTTGGCCGTTTGCATGTGCGCACCGAGCGCGAGGTAACCTACCCGGTAACGCTGGTTCCTATGGCTGCCGGAATTTCCACCGTTGGTTTGGCCGATGAACTGAACCGGATATATGCCCCTTATGCTGTAAAATGGCAGGTAACAGAGGATAATGCACTTGTTGGAAATACCGATTGGGATGTGACAGGCACTCCCGGACAAATCAATACCGGCGATGCCTTTTTAAGCGAATACTCCGATGACCAGATTTCCCTTCATTCCTATTACAAAGAATTCGGCACCAATTACGATGCCTCCCGTTCGTACGTATTCCTGTTTAATAATTACCCGGTTTCGCTCGAAGGTGAAGATAATATTGATGCCAGCACAAAGTTAGGAGACATGCCCATAAACCGCCGTTGGGGTTATCTTTTTGGTGTAGGCAGTGAAGACCAAACCGACTTAGCCCGCACTTTGGCGCATGAACTGGGCCATGGCCGCCTCACCCTTCGCCACACCTTTGCTGATGAAATATGTGGGGGCGACCCGGGCGCCACAACCAACCTGATGGACTATTGCCTGCCGGAAGAAACACACCACGACACATTGAACCGTTTCCAGTGGGAAGCTGCGCATAAACCGGCACTGATTGGCGATGTGTTCCAAACGGATGAGGATGGGGCTTTCAAACCTGGTTGGTATATGGCTAGGCATGATTTCACTGATACTCGTGAATGTAATGGAGGAGAATTCATTGAAGAAGAATTTATCACCTACTATGCTCCCTCTGGTCTTCCTTTTTCTTTACCCAAACGAGTATGTCATGAACAGCATTCAGGAAAATTGAAACTTTCTTATGAAACAAAATTTATTGAAGTCCCTGATAAATGTCTTACTAGTTTTAGATTGGATGATGTTGTGTATGAAGCTTTAGTTGTTGAAAATGAATTTATAGGTTATATTCCTTTTCCGACAGGTGATATTGAAGCAGCATTTAAAGATGAAAATACTATACCAAATCTTGAAACAATTATGTTGTATGATTTAACCGATAGCTATGTTAACCGTACTCATGTATATTATTCTACTTTAGAGGGATTTGAAGGAGATTATTATGCTCGTGGCCCAATTATTGAAGAAGATGGTGATGTTTTACGATGTTCAAAATGCCAAATGCCAATTGAAGATTGCTATTGTGGAAGGGCTTGTGTTTGTTATGCAGATCATTCACAGATGAGTGGAACAGTTAACTGTCATATGCTTAGGGAATTTTATGGCTATAAAGGTATTCCTTTTTTAAGTGAAGGAAAATTGGATAGAATTGAATACTTTTATAAAACAGTTTCTGGTGGATTAACCGATGCGCAAATATTTCATAACCATATGTTAAATGTTCAGGGATTAACTTTATATTATTACAAATTGGGTGTTGAACCACCATTTACATATCAAGATGTGATTTCTCAGGTTGGTAAACTTTCAGAGGTGTTAGAGATGACGATCGATGATATTCCAACTAAAAATATTTTTAAGACACTTAATACTCTTAATAACAGATATGAAATTTTTATGTCTGTTTCAAACATCAACGATGCATTGGAAAATGAAGATTATGCCTTGGCTTTTTATGAAGCTATAAAAACTATTCCAGAAGTGGGTCAAATTATGGAAGGTTTGGAAACAATATTGGGTATAATCTACAGTGAATCGTTTATGACAGCTTTGTATAATTCTGCAAATTATCAGTTGGATTTATTGTATTCAACAGGGGATATAGTTAGGATACAGGAAATGGAAAGTCTACGAGATATTGCAGAATGTCAAATAAATAGGATTAGAAATGAGAACAATGAAGGAATTCATAACAAAATATGTACCTGCCATAAATAGGAATATTATGAAGAGAATTTTTATTGTATTAATGTTTTTTGTAGCTGTTTGTAAAGGTTACGCACAATATGATCTGCTTTACTTTAGTGACGACAGCATTCCAAAACTTGAATATGATGCCGATTTTCTTTTCAGGCAACATAAGTACGATGAATCAAGTGCGATTTATCGAAAATTATTAAAGATTGACAGTTTAAAAGCGAATTCTTTTTTTATGATTGCAGTTAATTACTATTATTCTGAAAAATTCGATAGCTCTTTTTTTTATTTGGACAAGGCGATGAATTTTGGTTATGATTCTCTTAAAATATTTAATGAAAAATTATTTATTTACGAAAATAGAATGCATGATTATAAAAAAGCAGAAAGCCTACTAAATGAGATGATTAAAATTTGGCCTAGGAATACTGTTTTATATAGAAAACGTGCATCTTATCATTTGAGATTAAGAAGAGATGTTGATGCTTATAAAAGAGATATGAGAACTGCTGTTAGTTTTGGAGATAGCATAGCAAAAGAACAACTAGAATACTACGATAGGGGGGTAAGGGCTTATAAAAAAAGCATGGAAGAAAAAGCAAAGGAAGCAGAATAAAAGCCCCCGCTCTTCGGGATATGTTCTAAGTTTGCAGCCGCTGCTGCGTCCACGATGTATAATCGGGACGTGGCTTACAAGCTAAGGATTTTTAATCCTGTTCAAATATTGTTTTCATCCCTCCAACTTCAAACAAATTTTTAGTTTTTTATCATTAACACCTTGCTCAACGGGATATGCCGTAAGTTTGCAGCGGCTGGCTCTGCTTTTCGGGATTTGCTGTAAGTTTGCAGTGGCTGGTGGCGATTTGCAATCGTCGCCTAACAAGTTCGCCCGCGATTTTCATCGGGGTGTGATCCCGTTATTAAATAATTCCTTATTTTTATATATATGGGCATTAGCTGCACTGATCTCCGATTCGTAACAAAATATCGCCGGGATCTTTCTACTACTGCACGTTCTGCCATAGATTATAGAGGTGAAAAGGGGATTGGTGAATATTGAGTTTGTTTCGTAAGTTTACAGGATTATCCTGGGTTTGTGGGCGCGTCCCGATAATAGATCGTGGACGCACCAGCGCTTGCGAATGTTTCCGTAAATCCGGAAGAGCCGGAGTTTGCTAGAAATAGTTGTTATAAGATAACAACGGCACGGTTCACAGAACCGCGCCAGCGGGAGGATTAAATTAATTCCTGCAATTGGCCAAATAGCTGACGGTATAGAATCTGTTCTTTCATTTGTTTATAGCGAATCTGTTTTGAATTCCCTTTATTCTTCTGCAGATCAAGAACTATTCCTTTTAATGGGATGTGAATCGCCATACTGTGTACTTCGAAGAAGTGAGCTTGAAAATATTAAGAAAATATCAAAAGCTCAGCTTGATAGAAAACAAGAAGAGAAATTTTTTAACATACATCATTCCATTTGTACATGTCCATAAATAGTATAGATATGAAACGAACATTTTCATTATTTGTTTTAGTTGTTGTATTCAACAATCTTTGGGCTCAAGATCCTCTGCTTTATTTTAGTGATGATACAGTTGCTACATTAAAAAATGAGGCTAATCATTTATTTCTGCAAGGAAAATACGAAGAATCGATAAATTTTTACAAACGATTGATATTAATCGATTCGCTTAAAAAGACTTCATACTATAATATCGCACTAAATTTTAGTAATATTAAAGAACCAGATAGTGCAAGGTGTTATTTTAACAAAGCTTTGAATTTGGGTTATGATTCATTAACTGTTTATGAACGAATTTTATCCATGTATGAGATTAAAATGGAAAATTATGAGGAAGCTTATAATTTAATAAGTGAAATGATAAATTATTGGCCACTGAATGCTCAGTTATATAAAAATCGAGCTAGCATTTGGTTGAGTTGGAAAAATGAATCTTCGGGATACATAAGTGATATGAAAAAAGCTGCAGAATTGGGGGACAAAGAAGCAAAAGAATTTGTTGAGAATTACGAAAAACGGATGCAAATAATGAGAAAAAAATTACGAGAGAGGGGATTAGATTAGATAGGCTCTTCCCCCCGCTGGCGCGGTTCTGTGAACCGTGTCCCAGCCAATAAGGCTGGAGCATACAAGAATGCAATTGAAATATAGCCTTATAATTTTTCATTAGTGTCCGGTAAAAAATTTTAAAACCGGGCAGCACATTTTATAGTACCACCCGGAATGGCTACTTTTGAGTTACTACACAAAAAAGTTTGCCATGGGTAAAAGTACAAATTTTAGCGGACAGCCGATATTTAAT
>JAIOZY010000108.1 GCA_021740385.1 Prolixibacteraceae bacterium
GGGATACCAAATCCTTTTAGATTCACACCAATTTTTCCGGCAGACATCCGAATAGATATACCAAATCTGAGCTTATCCATTCCATCAGGATCAATAAATAACAATGGATTATTTTGTACATACGCGTAAGAACTTGTTGTATAATATTTTTCCGCCATGGGATCCATCGAGTGAAAGCGACCTAAAGGCGGATCATAATTATTTCGTGCCCCGAAGCTATACCACCCCAAATTAAAGTTACTCTCCAACTGCTTGCTGTTAAACAAATAATCATTTGTACTGTTTGCAGAGTTGCTAAGTTGCGACATCCTCATTCCATACGGGTAATAATGTGTTTCTTGCTGAACAGCCGAGTAGCCTGCCTCTTCGGTTGGGGCAATAACCACACGCACATTGCCAAGGTGATCTTTCAGGTAGTATTCCCAGTCCCAAATAGGGGAAGTATCAGTACCCTTATTCAAAATCCTTCCTTCGGGTGTCAAAATATATTTTAATGAACTTGAACCACCGAATACACCCTCGTGTACAAAAGGCCCGAAATAGTATGTGTTCATATCTGCCACGCTGTCGCTATCTATTGCCCTAAGCATATTTTCGCTAGTGGAGTTATAAAAAGTAGTTATCTTTATATTTTTAAATATTCGAGCCATTAATGAACTTTATGACTGATTAAATATTGGCTGTTTACTAAAATTTGTACTTTTACGTATCTATCTTTTTTTATTTAATAACAAGTAAACATTATGGGTAGTTTTTTAAAATATTCTGTCTGTTTTTTTCTTAACAACTATAATATTTATTTTTATGCGTTTCGTTGAAAAGACACTTATTGCCTTTACTATTTTAATGTTTGTTTTTAAAGAAATAACATTACCATTTGCGGGTATTGGGCTTAGTGTTTCATTATGGTTACTTGCTATATTTTATTTAACATCCAAGATTCACATTTTTAGAAGTAATGAATTCAATATTTATACAACCATAATTTCAAGCTTCATACTTGCAATATCTATCATATTTCTAAATTTTTACTTAAACAATTGGAGTGAACAACCTAGATACCTTTTGGTACTTTTAGTTATTCAGATTTTGTGGCTTATATATTTTATCATAAAAGAAAAGTCTAATAAAAAGCTCCGTAAAAGACTAATGGTTTTGTCAATCTTGTTTCTTTTTATGGTTATGTATTCTTATTTAATAACTTTTTTACAAAGCTAATAGCATTTCTAATTAAATTTTCAATTGAAACTACTGTAAGTTTTAAAGCTAAACGAACAACGATAACTCCTGCTAATCCAGCTAAGATGATAATAATTGTTTTCACTATTTTCTATTTTTCAGGTATTTGATCAAGTCCTTTGCTTACTCCATATGTTATTCCACCTGTAACTGATTGGTCGATTAAGAAGTTCAAGGCTTTGTAACTGGTATTACCAAATTCAAATGGTATTAAAACTAATCCTAAAGTACCATTAAATATTCTTTTGTAATTTGCCATACTTAAATGCCCTTGATCTAATGCCTCTTTAGTAAAACCTTTTTCATATGTAAACCCATATGCATAAACTGGATCATGTTTACCTGGATACCACCTTCCATAACCTGCATATCCTTTGTTGTATTTCAAATCCATTGTCATGTGACGATATCCATTATAGAATGATGATCCGAGTCCAGTTAAAGTATAAGTAAAACCATCTATGGTAGACTCAGTATAGCTTTTGAATTCTCCAAAAACTAATTTATCAAAAGATCTTTCAGTTTGCTCTTGAGAACCAAACACGGAGATTTCACCAACGGTTGTTGCCATTGCACCTCCTTCACCCTTATTCTTGCTGGCAGCATCTTCTAATGCCTCATAAAGATTGTTAATACTTCCTGAACCTTCGTTTACATTTTGCATATAAGAATAATAGTTATATATGTCATCGCCAGTTATAACGTAGGTTGAATCGGTACTTCTTACGTCCATTCCAAACGGATCAACATATCTTACAGGATTATTAAGACAATAATTATACGGACTTAAAGAGTTATATGTGTCTGCCAATCTGTCAACCGATCTCCAAATTCCCAACGCCGCATCATAATTGTTCCGTGCCCCAAATGAGTACCAGTTTAGCCCAAAATCGTCATCCAATAACTTTCCACTAAACAAGTATTTATTTGTCGAATTGGCAGAGTTACTTAACTGCGATATCCTCATCCCGTAGGGATAGTAGTGTGTTTCCTGTTGCACAGCGGAATATCCCGCATCTTCGGTGGGGGCAATAACAACCCGCACGTTTCCTAAATGATCTTTCAAATAATATTCCCAATCCCATACAGGCGAGGTATCTGTACCCTTGTTAAGTATTCTTCCCTCAGGGGTTAGGATATACTTTAACGAGGTTGAGCCGCCAAATACACCTTCATGGACAAAAGGCCCGAAATAGTATGTGTTAATATTTAGTTCTGGCACGCTGTCGCTGTTTACTGCCCTGAGCATTTTTTCGCCCGTTGCATTGTAAAAATAGTTAATGCGGTCGTTATTTGCAAAGTCGAGCTGTTGGGGCAGGTTTAAATCATTGTAACTTATTAACAGGTTTTTATAGTGGTCGCGTACCATATTGCCGTTGGGGTCGTATTCATAATACGTACCAGCGCCGGAATAAGTCCCTATAAAATCATAAATGCCCGGAGAAGCCACCTTTTTAAAATCTGAATTGTAAATTCCGATGAATAGTGGTTGAAAACGTCTTATCAATGGCCGGGATTTTTTGATATTATTCAGTTTTCTTATCAACAGGTGAGAAAAAAAAATTATCTCTCCAATGGTCTCCTTGCCAGTTGTCCTTATATCCTAATTCCTTGCCATTCTTTAAAAGCATCTTAAATGTGCTTTCCCCTGCTTGGTGGCGTGAACCTTTTTTAAACTCATGGTCAAACTCTCCCTTTTTTTGATGCATAATTATGGTGTCTCCATTTGTAGTATAAGTGCCATAATAATGCTCTCCAGTCTCGGCACTATATTGAGTATAATTTTGTTCAATAAATATAATTTCATCTAATCTCCCGTTGCCATAGTCATATTGCCAAGTAGTACCTTTCATTGAAATTTGGCTATTGCACGAAAGCAAAGAAAATAACGATAATAGGAAGAAAATATATTTCATATTATTTTTTATTTGGTTTTGCTTTTAGATAATATTTGCCCTTGAATCCAACAGCATTTTTAATGAATTCTCTGTATTTAGGCAAGCTTCTTGGACCACAACCACCTGTCTGACATCCCTCTGATATTTGAACTCTTTTACCATTTCTAAACATATTCGTAGATAATGATTCTCTGGCCCAGTTTCCCTTATGGAAAAGAACTTCATCCATTACATGGCCAGAAGTTGGTTTTAACGATCCATCTGCATTATAGTTATCAGGATTATTGGGATTTCCGCTGACTGTTGGGACATCTCCTCCGCCCTCTATCAGGATTGCACCATCTCCTTTGTAAGTTGAATATTCTGCATTATATAATCCTTCTGCTAATGTCCCATATTTTTCTATATCTGCAGGTACTGTATTCCCATTAATAGTTGCAGAAGCCCCATCTTTGTTTGATTCAAGATAAAGGCTAAATGTTGCTGAGTTAATTTCCTCATTTCCATCTTCATCTCTATTATGAGTACCAACTAAAACATTTTTGCCTAAGCTTTGATATGTCTGGTCATCAATAGTTAAATCTCCCTCTTGGTCATGCCAAGTTATTTTTCCATTAATATCATACCAATCCATCCCGGTCGGGTCAATATTGATAACAGGATTGTCGCCAAACATGCTGTAAGTTGACCAGGAATAAAAGTTCTCAGCATGAGGATCAACCGTGTTTGTACGTATTAAATCGGGCATGTAGTTTCGCCACTCAAAATCGTACCATCCCAAGTCAAAATTACTCTCCAACTGCTTGTTGCTAAACAACCAATCATTGGTGCTGTTTGCAGAGTTACTCAACTGCGACATCCGCATCCCATACGGATAATAATGGGTTTCCTGTTGAACAGCCGAGTAGCCTGCCTCTTCGGTTGGGGCAATTACAACACGCACATTGCCAAGGTGGTCTTTCAGGTAGTATTCCCAGTCCCATATAGGTGAGGTGTCGGTGCCTTTGTTAAGTATCCGGCCTTCGGGTGTTAAAATGTATTTCAACGAACTTGCTACGCTAAATTACCCTTCGTTAACAAAAGGTCCAAAATAATATGCCACGCTGTTAATAATCTCCTAAAATGTAATTCGCTCATCTTCTGGTAAATTAGCAACTGCCTCTTTGGTTATTAAATAACTATTAATCTGGGTAATTACTGCTCGGAGTCTTTTAGCCCTTTTTTCTTTTGAAAGGGTATTTGTTTCCCATATTACCTCATGAATAGTGTCATTCATTTTGAACTTCAAATAATATGTAGGTGATGGAGAAACATCTTTGATTGATCTTGGTTTAAAATTAGTTGGCAATTCCTCAATTGAATATTTTTTAATTTTTTTATATACTTTTTCTTTTTCATCATTTGGGAATATCAGTGAGATTGTAGTGTCAGTATCCCAATTAATTTTTTTCGTAAATGTGTTATCAAATGTGTTAATTATATTTTCTTCAGCTATACCGTATTTAGCGATAAAATCAAAATCATCAGGCATTTTTTCAATTTTCATAGTACCTGTACATGAACCTAATATGAGAATAGCAATAATAATGAAATAATTATTGCTATTTATTTTTATAGTATTTTTCATAATCGTCAACTATTTTTTTATAAGATGGAGTTGTTCTTTTATAGGTAGAATGGCTCTTTTGTGTACTTATTGCCCTTAGTTCTTTTTTAGGTTCTGACATTGTTGGTGAAACTTGATGATCATGCTCATGCACAAGAGTATTCTTAATATTTGATGCGGTGTTAAGCTCTGAATGAACTTTCCCATCTTGAGTATTTACAACAATTTTTGGAGCAGGGTTTGTTATCTTTTTTCCAAACAATACAATGCCACCGCCTTTTTCTGATTGCATGAGTGTCTTCTTATTGCTTAATTGTTTTGCATCAATTTGAGTTTTCTCATTTCTTTGAATCCCTTCAATTTGGGAATCATAGTGTACAGCAATATTTTCAACAGCATTACCTTTTAGTGTAGTTTCAGTAATATTTGTAGAAAGATTTTTCCCTGTAGTATGGTCTATTGTTTCAACACCTTCATTAGTTATTGTTTTATTTTCATCCCAATCATTCTGATTTATAATTTTAACATAATCTGTAGTGGCTTCATCTGTACCAAGATATTGGCCTTCCATATTAAAGTAATCATCAATCAACATTCCGTCAGGGTCAATATACCTTAACGGATTATTGTAGCAATAGGTATAAGGAGACCATCTCCTACTTACTTCGGCCATTGGGTCAATCGACCTCCAGATAATTAATGCCGGATCATAATTGTTTCTACCGCCAAATGAATACCATCCCAGCCCAAAATTACTCTCCAACTGCTTACCACTAAATAACCAATCATTCGTAGAATTGGCCGAATTACTCAACTGCGATATCCTCATCCCGTAGGGATAGTAGTGTGTTTCCTGTTGTACGGCGGAGTAGCCCGCATCTTCGGTGGGGGCAATAACAACACGTACATTGCCGAGGTGGTCTTTTAAATAATACTCCCAGTCCCATATTGGTGAAGTGTCGGTACCCTTGTTGAGTATCCTACCTTCGGGAGTTATAATATATTTCAATGAACTTGAACTACCATCAGTCCCTTCATGGACAAAAGGCCCGAAATAGTATGTGTTCATATCTGCCACGCTGTCGCTGTCTATTGCCCTGAGCATTTTTTCGCCGGTTGAGTTATAAAAGTAGAGAATCTTGTTATTACTTCCAAAATCAAGTTCTTCGGGCAGGTTCAGATCATTGTACTCAACGGCCAGGCCTTTATAATCGTCACGGGTCATATTGCCGTTGGGATCGTATTCATAATACACGCCCGTGCCGGAATAAGTCCCGATAAAATCATCAATATACGGGGCATCCCCATTAGGGTCGGAGCTGTATTTAAGCACGTTCGTATTGTCATAATAACCGTAGGTAATGTTGTCAAGCCTGGGCGAATCGTCCAGTCCATAACGTTCCAGCCTTAAAATATTCCCATTGGCATCATAACTGTAATTAACTTTGAAGTAGTTGGTTGTATCCCTAAAACCTTCGCCCCAAAATTTGGCCTGTGTAAGCCTGTTTAGCTTGTTGTACGTATAAGCGTATTGCAGGTTCTTGTAGTTGGGCGTGCTCCACGCCGTGGCCGCTATGTTGCCGTTGAAGTAGCCTTCCGAATCATCGGGCTTTTTGTTGTACCACAGGCGCATACCAAAGCGGTCACCCTCGCTGAACTCAGAGCTTGGTTCATTTATTGCCGTGAGCCAGCCCCGTATGTTGTATTTATAATCGATTTTTTGCATAAACGCCAGCCCGCCCTGCGAGTGCAGGTATTTAGCCTTTAGTAGCCCGGCCTCGTTGTACACGTTGGCCGAAACAATGGTGCGGGGCTCATTCTGTCCAATATATCCGTCAACGGAGTATTCGGTATTAAGCAGCCTGTCCCGGTGGTCGTAAGTGTAAAATATATTTATTGTATTTGGACTATGTGTTTGCCGTGTTTGCACAATAGGAGAAGAGGCAATGCTTTCGTCCATGTATTTGTTTGTGATTCGGTCGGTGCCTCCAATAAAGTTTTCAGTAACGGTTTGCAACATCCGCCCGTACTTGTCGTAGTAATAGGCCTCGTATTTTTCATTTACAGAAATATATCCGTCCGGATAATACGTTTTGGTAACCTTCCCCGTTAAAAAGCCTTTTGAACTAACAGCAGTATCGGCAGATGAAACCAGCCCGGCGATAGGTGAAAACATGCAGGAATCATATACTGCTGCATGGGTATCGTAGAAAAACTTTTCGGTATACTTGTAAGCCGACTCTGCCCTGAACCGGTCTGTTGTACCCTTATATATGTTAACCAGGCTGTCCCGGGTAAAAGTGGTGGTAACCCATCCTTTTTCAATTGGCCTGTTAAAATCGTCGTAAATGGTGTAGTAATACTTATCCCAAATTGAGTTTTCCTCCCGTGAATTACCGTCGCTGGTAAGTACCAGGCGGTCGCGCGGGTCGTAAATCATGTAAACCCATTCGCTGCCCGGAACCTTTTTTTCGGTCAGTCGCTGGCGGGCATCCCAGTTGTAATAAAAGCAGTTGCCCGAATCGACAGGAGAAGAAGCCATTGGCTGCATCACGCACCTTTTTAAACCGAATTTATCGTAACAGTATTTTGTTTGCAGCCGGGTGTCAAGGACACCATAAGCTTCTTCCATCACTGTTCTCCCGAGCTTATCGGTATAAACACGGGTTTGTTTCCCGTCGCCATCGGTGGTTTGGGTAACATAAAGTGTTCCGGCCGGGTAGCTTATTGAAGAGTACGTGCTGCCCGTGTACTGGTACGAGCTTACCGCCGATGTGTTGGTCTGGTAACTGTACCCGTCGGCATGGGCACCGGGCTGCCAGTCCTCGCCGGGGGCGCCCTGTTCCGTTACACGGTTAAGCGGGGAGGGCTCGTATGCAGGCCGTGAAAAACCGTAATATTTGTCTGTATAGGGTATTTCATAGTTCGTGAGCAGGAAGGATGGCAAATTGGTGTTTACCCAGCTTTGTTCCATAAACGCCCCGTGGTTGTCCTGCATTGTCAGCGGCAGGTAAGTTTTATCGGCCCTTCCAAAATTGTCGTAGGTTTGCAGGGCAATAATGTCTTTCCCGGTTGGCGAGGCATTCAGCCCCACGGTTTCCGAAGGCCGGCCAAGGCCGTCGAAGTACTGGATGTCGATGTTAACATGGTTCGCGTTTGCTTCCGAAGGACTGTTGCCATTACTATATGTATACTCGCGGATGTAGTTGTACCCGTCCATACCACCCACGAGCTGCTGGGTGGTGTCAGCGTTTACTTTAATATCGGCAGGGGTTACTTCAAGGTGGTCAGTAAGTATCCTTGCACGGACATGGCTCCCTGAATCGGCTTTAAAGCCGGCTTTGAAAATAATTGCCCGGCCTGCAAGGAGGTTTACCATGGTGCTGTCCTGGAAGGTTACATTATGGCCGCTGCCTGCAACAATTATGGTATCGATAGCGGTAAAATCGGCTGCCTGCTGGCTGTACACAATTGTATCAAAAACAATCAGCTTGGTTTGTACAACAGCGCTCAAAGGAGCTTTTTGGTTTTGCCCTTGGGCGGGTAGCGCTGCCATACAAAATCCTATGATAATTATTAGTAATGGTGTATGTTTCATTTTTTAGTCATTTAGTCATTAGTCATTGGTCA
>JAIOZY010000093.1 GCA_021740385.1 Prolixibacteraceae bacterium
CAGTTGGTTGGTTGGTTGGTTGGTTGCGCTTTTCCGCGACTTTAAAAGATTTTTTTTCATAACGTAAAAGTTTTAATTTGTATTATAGATTCATTGGGCATTATGCCCTTTTTATTCAATTATTTTCTCCTTCTATCAAATCTCAACCTTTCACCCTTTCACCCTCTCACCCTCTCACAGTCTCCCTGTCTCACCTTCTCACAGTCAAAAATGTAAAACATTTCCTATTAAAAACATCTTGATAACAACCGGCCGGGCAGGAAATCCGGGGGACAATTTCCGGGTTTCTGTCGGGAGCCGTTTATATTTTATTCCGAAAACGACAAAAAGGTTACCACGAAAAATTAATTATTTTCAAAAAAATTCTCCTGGTCCGGGGGGGACAAGGAAAAAACCTTCAAGGTTTCTGAAATCTTGAAGGTTTAAGGTTTAACAAACAAAAAGGGTATTTGCATACGTGCGATTAAAAATCGCACATCCCTCCCCCTGAAAAAATAGTTAGTGCTTTTTTATTCGTCCCCCGAAAACGGGAACTGAACGGGCGTATTCATATTTTTACCTATCGGGCCGTTTTTTGCACCGTATTGTTTTGTAATTTCGTTGCAAAATCAAAAAATAACAAATTATGGATGCACGGGTAAAAGCTATTGTGGCCCATCTTACAATTGTAGGCTGGATTGTGGCCCTGGTTATTAACAGCAACGAGAAAGAGGAATACACCTCGTTTTACTTGCGGCAAACGCTGGGCATACATTTGGCGGGGATTGTTTTATCGTGGATACCCGTTTTGGGGTGGTTGCTGGCCATTGTTGTGTTTGCTTTCTGGATTATCAGCCTGGTTTATGCTGTACAGGGCGATATGAAAACCATTCCGTTTGGCGAACATTTCCAGCGTTGGTTTAATTCCTTATAAGTGAGCTGTCCGGCGGCGCTTATGCCGTTTAGAATATTACGGGACATTGTATGACTTTCAGTTTTTGCCGGATACGTTTTTGTTCCGGGAGACTGGCAAGGCGGTTTGGGCTTTCACTTTTGGACAGGTTAAAACGCGGCCAGCAACAGGTCTAAATCTTTGGTGTCGAGGTTAAAACGCTTGCCAATGTCTTTATTGGTGAGTATGCCGTTATAGAAGCACACGCCTTCACGGAATCCTTTCTGGTATTTAATGTAGTGGCTTATGCCGCCAATTTCGCCAATTTCGAGCAGTATCGATGCAAAAATGTTGCTCAGTGCAATGGTGGTGGTGCGCGAAACCCGGGCCGTGATGTTGGGCACGCAGTAATGGATAATGCCTTCTTTCACATAGGTGGGCGAGTCAAGACTTGTACATTGGGTTGTTTCAAAGCATCCGCCCTGTGGCGCGTTAAGGTCGATAATGATTGAACCTTTTTTCATTTTCCTGATCATGTCGATGGGTACAATGTACTGAGGAACCGAGTTGAAAGGTTGGGCACCCACCACAACATCGGCCGATGAAAAGGCTTTTTTCAATACCCGCGGATAGTAAAGCGAGGTAAAAATTTTCCGGTTGAATTTACGCTCAAACGAACGAAGTTTTGCCACTGAGTTATCGAATATTTTCACTTCGGCACCCAGTCCTATTGCTGCACGTGCGGCCGATTCGGCAGCGGTTTCAACACCCAGTATGATCACAGCCGCGGGCGATATGCCGGTAACCCCGCCAAACAATACCCCTTTGCCCCCCGCGTTGCTGCTCAGCAATTCGCTGGCAACGGTCATCGATACAATGCCCGATATTTCGCTCAACGATTGCATCACGGGTAGTGCACCGGTTTCGTCTTTCATGTATTCAAAAGCAACGGCGGTTACTTTTTTCTGCATCATTTGCCTGATGGTTTCTTCACTTTGGTTGTTGATCTGCAACATCGAAAAAAGTACCTGATTTCCCCTCATCAGTGAAACTTCTTCATTGTTGAAAGGGGCTACCTTTAGCAGGTAGTCGCACTGAAAAACTTCGGCTTTGTTTTTGCTGATCATGGCACCTGCCGATGAGTATTCCAGGTCGGTGTAGCGTGTTTTTTTGCCGGCACCGGTTTCAACCATCACTTCGTGTCCCGAGTCAACAAGAATTTCAACAGCTTGCGGGGTAAGCGGCAGGCAATGTTCGTTGTTGTTGATGTTGGCCGGGATGCCGATCACAATTCGCTGCCCTTTTTTTCTTACTTCGAGCATCTCTTCGGCCGGAAGTAACTGGTTTCCCTCAAAGTGGGTCATTCCCGAATCGGTTTTTTGTGCCATGGTATTAATATTTGAGAGGTCAAATTACTTCTTTATATCGAAATAACCAACCCGGTTACGGTTGAATTATTAGTTCCCTTTTTCCGTTTTCTTTAACCGAAATGGTTACCGTTGTTGTTTCAGGCGGAAGTAAATCTTCAATGATCCCGGGCCATTCAACAAAACAAACATTGCCCGAATAAAAGTATTCCTCGGCACCAATATCGTAAGCTTCATTTATGTTTTTCAGGCGGTAACAGTCGAAATGGTATATGGTTCCCCCCGCGGGCAGCGTGTATTCGTTAATGAGCGAAAACGAGGGGCTGGTTATTTGTTCACCAACGCCCATTTGCCGGCAAACGGCTTTTATAAAGGTTGTTTTGCCCGAGCCCATGCTGCCTTTAAAGGCAAAAACTTTTTTGTGTCCCATGTATTTTATAAACTCCGATGCCGCTTTTGGTAAATCTTTTTTCGAATGTAACCGGATTTTTTTCATGCGTGCTGTTCTTTCTGCAAAAATGTAAAAAAAATGCATTCCATTTAGCGATAAAACAAAATATCGCTTTGTTGTTACGTTTTACAATAGGCTGTTATCGGAAAACTTTTTAAATTTGAGCAAAAGAATTTTAAAAATAGCAATATGAATATTCCTGAGGACTTAAAGTATACCAAAGAACACGAGTGGGTTAAAATGGAAGGAGATATGGCCGTGGTAGGCATCACCGATTATGCGCAAGGCGAGCTGGGCGATGTTGTTTTTGTTGAAATTGAAACCGTGGGCGAAACCCTCGAAAAAGATGAAACATTTGGCACGGTTGAGGCTGTAAAAACCGTTTCGGACCTGTTTATGCCCCTTAGCGGCGAAGTGGCTGAAAAAAACGATGCCCTCGACGATGAGCCGGAAAGCATTAATAAAGACCCGTATGGCGCAGGCTGGATGATAAAAATTAAGGCATCCGACTTGTCCGAACTCGATGGCCTGCTTGATGCAGAAGCGTATAAAGGTTTGGTTGAAGAATAATCAACAAACATTAAAATACAGGGAAGGTGCAGGTTGAAATTTTATTATCAGCCGGTAACTGTTACGTTTATGGTGTCGTTTGGCCATTCGAAGCACGAACCAGTCAAGCCGATGTACCGTTTATTTGATGTAACTTCCTCAATTCTATTTCTATTTGCCAAATGCACTATACGTGATTGCTTTGGTTATTTATTTGCTTTATAAAAATTTCCAAATATCATCAATCAATAAGTTGTCGAAAGTTTTAATATAATCTTTTAAAATATATTCTGTTTGCATATTTGGTCTAATATCACAGTAGTAAACTCCATTTAATGGATTAAGTTTAACCGTATAGCCCTTAAAATGACCAGGAAGAAAGGTTGAATTAATACCGTATTTATTTTCCTTACTAGTATTTTTTCTTTGAACGTCATTAAGGAAAATTGCAATATGGGGAGTAGTTTTCTCGGTAAGCTTGTTATAAAGAAATTTGTCGATAAATATCTTGTCTATCCGGTCTTTACTTGATGTTTTAATTAAGCCTATAACTTTTACATCATTATCGTTTTCAATTATTAAATCGTGTTGATAGCTCATATTAAATGTTGGTTCTCCGTCAACGATAACTGGAACTTGAATTACGCCTGATTTACAGTTAATACCAATTTCATTTATGATTAAACGAATAAAATGCTCAAACAAATCACCATTTAACTTTCGAGCTGTATTGGATTTTCCTGCAGGTAAACCATCTAATGCAGAACCAACAGATTGCTGTATGGTGTAAGTTACATTATTCAAAAATTTTCTCACACTATCATCATTCTTGTTAATAGTTTTGATGGATTTTAATATTTTTAAAAACTCTTTTGACGACTTTGTAAAACTATTTGAATCATACATCAAGTTTGAATTTATCGGTCTTGTTATTTGAAAGTTCCCTTCTTTTTTATACTGATAAAATTGATAATGATTTTCGTTTTGAGAAACGATAATCGCTTGTAAATTGTCGGAGATGTAGTTCAAATATTCATCACAAAATTTGATGTATGCTTTAAGGTCAGTAAAATTACTTTTATCTTTAGCCTTATTTACAAGTTTTTTTAAATTCATCTTATTGAGTTTCTTCTTTTTTGGTTTTCGAAATCATATTTTATCCATTTTTCAATACCCCATTCTTCAACAAGTTCAATACGATTTGCAGCCCAATCGAGATATTCTGAAGAAAGATCGCAAGCCATCCATTTGCGTTTAAGTTGTTCTGCACACACAGGTGTTGTACCAGAGCCACAAAATGGGTCTATTATCGTATCTCCAATATTCGAAGATGCTAAAATTATTTTTCTTAAAAGTTCTTCCGGCTTTTGTGTCGGATGTGGTGTTTTTTCGTGCATCCCATTACAAGTTGTTGGTACTTCTAAAATGTCCTGTGGTATCTCCAAAACATCTTTTGGTTTAGCTCCAAGAGGGTTAGGTTGCCAAACGTTGTTATTCTTTTTACCGTTTCCAAAATTACTAGTTTCTGCTTGCGGATGACTTGGATATTTTAATGTATGTTCGCCGTATGGAATGCGTATTTCATCAATATTAAAAGTGAATTTTTTAGTTTTACGGAAATGTAAAATGCTTTCGTGGCTTCTTCCCCAATCTTTTCCTAGATTTGCTTTGTTTTTATAATTCCATATAATCCATCGACAAGATTTAAAAAGTTTTGATGCTGGATGCTTTAAATCGGCAAGAATTTCGGAAAATCCACAAATATAAAGTGTTCCTGTTGGTTTAAGAATTCTTGCAGCTTGCTCAATCCATTTCATTGAGAATTTAATATACTCTTCCTGGCTTTCAAAATTATCCCAATTCGCCTTTTTTATATTGTAAGGAGGATCAGAAAAAACCATATCAACACTTTCGTCCGGAAGTGTTTTTAACCATTCGATGCTATCACCTTGCCAAAGTTTTCCATTCGGGTGGCTGTAAAATATTTTTGGAGAAGTGTTATTATCAAAATCATTCTTAATACGTTCTCCTTTTAATAATACTTCACCAAAAAAGGTGGGTATTTCTTTATTTCTTGTCATGGTCGTTCCCATTGTGTAAAGTTTTAAGATAAGACACTTTTTCTTCTGCAACCTTTAAAATATTTAGGTCGCCTTCTTCGTCAATAATTTTGTAAGCAATTTGGTCACTCAGAAATTCTGTTAATAATTCCTTTTCATCAATCTTAAAAAAAGACGCTAAGTTTCTTATCAACTGCCTCGTAGGAGTTCTTTGATTCCTTTCAATTTTAGCAAGAAGTGATGAATCAACGTTTATTGTCGATGCAACTTCTCTTAAAGTTAATCCGGCAGTCTCTCTCAAAGTCCTAAGATGCTCACCAAAATTTTTATAAATCTTTACTTTCTCCATTCAGGACAAATTTAGTCCAAAAATAATTAAATATATCAAATTGGTCAAATTTAGTCCACAAAACTCATACACAAGTTATTACTAATTCGATTTTCTCTTGACATAATTGCTTGCACGTGGTTTCTTAGGGTGAGGCATAGCTTATTTGTTTTTATACCTGATATATTTTCGCCCAAAAAAATGACTTTGTCGAATGCTTCAACGAGTTCCGGTTAATCAGTAACTGCAAGAAAACATAATTTTTATCGGAGTTTTCTTGCAAAGACTAATTAATTGAAAAGTTCAATCCCCCAAAAAAGGTTATGCCCGGCATTGGGTAGCCGTAAACTGCCGAATATTCAGCGTTTAACAGGTTGTCGGCCGATACAAACAGGTTAAGTGAAGGCAACAGTTTGAAGTTTATTTTTGCATTCAGCAAGAAATAGTTTTGGATTTCTTCCTCGGTAATGTCGGGTGTGGTTTTGTTATCGGTTAAAGTATATAAACCCGCAACGGCCTGTGCCGAAACATTGAAGGTAAATTTTCCCAACAGGTAATGTACGTTGGCCGTTGCCTGGTGCTTTGGAGAAGCAATGCGCGGGGTATCGGTATGCAGGTAAGCGTATGTTGCCGATGCCAGCAAGGCCGGGCTTATGCGGTACGATGCATCGAATTCGGCACCGTAATTTTCAAATGTGCCCGTGTTTTGGTTAACCATTGGTGGGATGCCGCCGCCGGGATTGGGCATGGCCTGTATCAGGTTTTCACCGTTAATATAAAAAGCTGTGGCAGAAATTTTTAGTTTTTTATTCAGTGCATAGCGGGTGTAGCCCAGTTCGTAATTCCACATGCTTTCAGGCTGTAAGTTGGGGTTTGCCGGTGGAAAAAAATAGAGTTCCTTCACGTTAGGGCTGCGAAACCCTTTTGAGGCAAGGGCTTTAAATTCGTTGTTGTTTGCATTCAGTGTTAAGCCCAGTTGTGGTATCCAGTTGGCACCGTATAGTGAATGGTGGTTGTACCGGATGCCCCCGTTTAATGTAAGGGTGCCCCAAAGTCCTTGTTGTACAAAAATGTAAGCCGCTTTTTCGTTCACGTCAATCCATTTGTTGTTGTATTCCGATGGGCTCCATTGCACTTTGCCATCGACCATTTGGGGGACGGCTACCGGGCTGCCAATACCGCCGTACTGGTTCCAGTCGAGCCCAATGCCTATCAGGTTGTCGGTAAAAAGTGTCAGCCCTTCAAACAGCGAAACCCCATAGTTTCGGTCGGTCGATACCCAGTCGGTATACAATTCATGGTCGCCCTGGTTGTAATAAAACTTAACGTGACCGTTCATGTTGTCGAAGGTGTTGTTCAGTGTAATGATGCTGTTCACGCGGGCAATGTCGGCCCAGGCACCGTTGTTGGCATACAGTTCGGGCGTTGAAGTATTGACAGGTCCGGGATCAACGGCGTAAAATTTTGAGTAGTTGCTTGTCCAGTTCAGCTCAAAATGGTTGCCAATTTGATAGCCCAGTGCCAGGTAACCGTTGTCGCCGTTAAATTTTGCGTTTTCACGGGCGCCGTTGGTCTGATCGTGGTTGTAGGCGGCGTAAACCGAGAAATTATTTTTGCGGTATCCGGCAGTTGCGGTTCCCCTGAGTGTGGCAAACGAGCCTGCCGACGCGGAAACACGGCCCATGAAGCCATCGTTTTTTTGTTTTTTTGTTATCATGTTAATCACCCCGCCCATGGCATTGCTGCCGTAAAGCAACGAGCCGGGGCCCCTGATGACTTCCACTTTTTCGATGTTCGATGTTTGGTACATGTCGGGGAAGGCATGGCCGAAAATGCCCATAACCTGGGGTTGCCCGTCAATCATGATCAACAGCCTCGACTGGTCGCCCGAGCCTACGCCCCGTACCGATACTTTGCCTGCTGAACCTTCGGCAACGCCAAAACCGGTTATGCCACGCTCGGTTACAAACACTCCGGGTATGGTATTTCCCAAAAGTGGCATGATGTTGATTTCGGAACTGCTTTCAATTTCCGCCTCGGGAATAACCGAGGTGGTAAGCGGTATGTTCGACCGCGAAGTGGAAACCCTTGTACCGGTTACAATTACCTCTTCCTGCTCGAAAACGGTTGAATGCAATTCAAAATTGATTTCAATGTTTTCTCCTTCTTTAAGCGTTATTTCTTTTATCTGGGGCTTGTATCCTACAAATGCCGCTTTCAGCATCACTTTTTTATTGGCAGTCACCAATAGCGAATAATTGCCACCATGTGCGGTAACAACGCCTTTTAACGAATTGACTATTTGTACGGTTGCTCCCGGAAGTGGCTGATTGGTAGCTTTGTCGGCAACAATTCCGCTGATTGTTTGTGCATTTGTTGCCCATCCTGAAACGATGATGATGCTTAAAATAAAGAACCGGATTTTTTTCATGGCCAAATAATTTAACTTTTAAAACGTGTCACAAAAATGAAATAAGATAACACCCGCAAAATTAGAATAAATTTTTAACCGGTCAATTATTTTTTGGAAATCATAAAAATTGGGTAATATTTTTTGCCGTATTTTAATCCGAGGCTGTCCAAAAAGTGTCATTTCTCTCCGCCAGCTGGCTATTGCCGTTAACCTAAGCTGTATGTCATTATAATTCAACATTTTAGACTGGGCGAAATATAAACTACCCCAGATGAGGTAGTTTGTGGTTTTTTCCTCATCTTTGTATGTATTTTTGTTTAAA
>JAIOZY010000044.1 GCA_021740385.1 Prolixibacteraceae bacterium
TTTTTCAAATCCAATAATGGCTCCCAAGTTTATTCAACCCTGCGTTCAATAATAGATACTGCCATTAAAAATGAACAAAACCCATATCTCGTATTGCAACAATTAGCCTATATTTGTTGATGACTGAATAGTTACAAAATTTAAAAAGGCCTCTTTTGATTTGATCGGGCTATTTTATTATCTACTCTTTTCTTCTCGCCTCAAGGTCTTTCTCAATGCGAAGCATGGTTTTATCATCGAGCTTATAGAAATAGATAAAAAATGCCGATAGCAATGCCCCTATTCCCGGGAAAATGCTGAACATGTATTTGATCCCGTTAATGGTTTCGGGCATCTGCTCTATGTTTGCTTTGAAACCGTAGAAGGCCAGCAGCCACATGGTAATTGAACCGCCCAGTGTCCAACCCAGTTTTTGGGTCATACTCGAGGCCGAAAACACCAGTCCGGTTGCCCTGCGGCCTGTTTGCCATTCCGAAAAATCGGCCGCATCGGCATACATCGACCAAAGCAGCGGGAAAATAATACCGGCACAAAAACTAACCAGCGCCTGCAATATGTAGATATAAACAACGGCATCCCTGTTGCAGAAATAGAAGAAAACACTGAGCACGGCAGCGCCAAGCATGGCAAACATAAACGTTTTTCGTTTACCAATGCGTGCCGAAATGGGTTTTGCCATAATCACGCCCAATATATTGAAAGCCTGCCCCAGCCCAAGGTAAAGGGTACTGTACGAGATGGTGAGTTTCGAAAGCGCTACCGCTGTTTCGTCCAGGATGTAGTATTTGAAATAGTAAACGGCCACGCCATCGCGCACTGAGTTAAATATTAGTGTCATAACCCCGGCTCCGAGTAAAATAAACCAGGGAATGTTTTTCATCAGGTTTTTTACATCATCCTTCAGGCTATTTTGCTGTTGTTTCGGAGGCTTTACCCGCTCGCGTGTCCACGAAAAAGTAAACAGAAAGAACAAAACAGCCACGGCACCAATAACAACCATGGTTAGCTGGTATGAAGTTTCGATTTTTACTCCGCCATTTTGGAACAACGAAACAAGCGGTTGGTAAAGTGCCAAAACAAGCAGGCTCCCGCCAAAAGCGAAAGTCATGCGGTAGGACGCCAATGTTGTACGGTCGTTCCCGTTTGCCGTCATTACCCCGAGCAGGCTGGCATAAGGCACGTTAATGGCCGTGTAAGCCATCATCATCAGCGTATAAGTAATATACGCATAGATAAGTTTGCCGGTTGTGCTAAAGTCGGGCGTTGTAAACAACAGCACCCCGATTATTGCGAACGGAAAAGCGATCCAGAGAAGGTAAGGCCTGAATTTGCCCCAGCGGCTTTTTGTACGGTCACCAATAATACCCATTATCGGGTCGTTCGCGGTATCCCAAATGCGGGTAACCAAAAACATGGTACCGGCTGCTGCAGCCGAAATGCCAAAAACATCGGTATAAAAAATGGCAAGGTAAAAAGTGAAAATTTTCCAGAACATGGATGAAGCGGCATCGCCAAAGCCATAGCCAATTTTTTCTCTCAGGGAAACTTGTTCGTTCATACAATTTTATTTTTACTTTTTATTGTAAATCAAGGCATAATCTGCAATATGTTCCACTACTTTTTTAAACGGCTACAAACTTCAATTAAAGCCCTTGTATTGTGATAGGGGCATTTCCAGAAGCCAACCTTTTCATCCGAACTATACGGCAAGCCTTCCGAATCGACACGCCAGCGCCACTCGCCCAGGTCGTGGTCGATAATTTTCAGGTCGATAAAATCCCAAACACGTTCGGCCTCGTCAAGGTATTTATCGCTTCCGGTCAGTTGCCAGGCATTCACGTAACCCACCATAGCCTCAGCCTGTGGCCACCAGTGTTTGTCGGTATCAAGGTGCTCCCCTTCACGTTCGTTAAAAATTGAGCCATCTTTATCGGCGCCTTCTTTCATGGTCACATCCGCCATGCTAACGGCCATTTCATTTACTTCATCAATCAATGCCTCGTCACCAATAACATCAGCAGCTTCAGCCATTAACCACGATCCTTCAATATCGTGTCCGTAAGAAACTGTTTCAGAACGTACCGCCCAGTCCATTTCGAAAAACAATTGGTAATGCGCGGTGTTTTTGTCGATTATTTTATCAAGGAAAATCCGGATCATGTTGCGGATGCTTTCTTCCAGTATCGGGTTTTTCCAGCACCGGTAAAGGTTTGTGTAGGGTTCGAGGATATGCAGGTGGGTGTTCATCGATTTTGGGAAGTTGGCATCTTTCTCGCTCAGGCGCATATCTTCAAGAGGCTTCCAGTTTTTACTCAAAGCCTCAATATACCCGCCGTTTTCTCTATCCAGAAAGTGTTTTTCAATTGTCCAGAACAGTTCCTGGGTAAGGTGCAGGCTTTTATCGTTTCCGCTTGCCCGGTAATATTCTGACAAACCATATATGGCAAAACCCTGTGCATAGGCCTGCTTCCGGGTATTAACCGGGTTCCCCTTACAGTCGAGTTCCCAGAAAACACCGCCGTTCTTCTTATCAATAAAATGATTGATAAAATAGCCAAAAACACTGTCGGCTGCTTCCAGGTACTTTTTATTCCCGGTGTAATTATATGCTGCTGAGAATGTCCACAAAATACGGCCGTTTAAAATGGCCCCTTTGCCTGCATTGTTAACTTTAACACCCGATGAAAGAATGCTTCCGATAAAACCTCCGTTCTCTCTATCGGTTGCCTGTTCAATCCAGAATTTTAAAATATTGTCAAGTTCAGCCTCCTGTACTTCGATCAGTTCCGATATCGCCCGCTTCATTTTAAACAAACTTTTTATTGTTGTCGATGAGGCTGTTAATTGTCTCAACCGATAAATGTGAATGCAATTTGTCTTCGGGGCTGTTCAGGCAGTAATCGAGCAGTTGATCGATGCTTGATTTTGCCACATGCATCCGGGTGTCGGACGATGCAAAATAAATAAAAACCGTACCGTCGTCGTCGGCAATCCAGCCGTTTGCAAATACCACGTTCGATACATCGCCAACCCGTTCTTTGCCCAGTGGCGAAATAAAATGCCCGGCCGGTTTGTGGGTCATTTTCGACGGATCGTCGGGATCGGCCAGGAAAACATACAACACATAACGCAATCCGGCAGCGGTATTTCGCACACCATGTGCCAGGTGCAACCATCCCTTGTCGGTTTTTATGGGGTGAGGGCCAAGCCCGTTTTTAACTTCATATACCGTATGATAGGTTTTCGGATCGATAATCTTTTCCACGGGAACTTCTGCATTTTCGATGGTTTCCGACAAGCCAAAACCAATGCCACCACCTTTGCCGGTATCGATAAAACCATCCTGTGGGCGTGTAAAAAAGGCATACTTCCCATTGATGAATTTTTCGAACAAAACAACATTGCGTTGTTGTCCGCCGTGAGAAATTAAATCGGGGAGCCGTTCCCAGTTTACCAAATCTTTGGTACGCGCAATGCCGGCAGCAGCATTTGCCGATGATGTATCACCCTCGGGCGCATTCGGGTCTTTCCGTTCGGCACAGAAAACGCCGTAAATCCATCCGTCCTCGTGTGATGTAAGCCGCATATCATACACGTTGGTGTCCCAATCACCGGTTTGCGGCAATGTGATTGGCCGGTCCCAAAATCGAAAATTATCAACCCCGTTTGGGCTTTCGGCAATGGCAAAAAACGATTTGCGGTCGTTTCCTTCAACACGTGCCACCAACAGGTATTTCCCGTTCCATTTAATTGCCCCTGCATTGAATGCAGCATTAAACCCAATACGTTCCATAAAACGCGGATTGGTTTCGGGATTGAAGTCGTAACGCCATTGCAGCGGAATATGCTCGCGGGTCAACACAGGTCGTTTGTACCTGCTGTAGATGCCGTTCGTACTGAATAATTCTTTGTTTTTTTTCGAGAGCAGTTTTTCATGGGCTTTTACAATTGCCCTCTTTCGTTGTTCAAACAATTGGCTCATAGTTATTTTTTCAGCTTTTGATATTCGTCGAGCAAAAGTATCATTTTATCATCACAAAACAATTTGAAATCTTCCTGTTCGGCATGGTTTGCAGGCGGCACATAAAAGTGGTCCAAATCGCGGTTGCGCCACACCATTACCCAGGCAATATTGCGGGTTTTTTCGTTGGCTTTCAGCACCTGGAGCAAATTCGAGGTATACCAGTTTTTAATGGCGATCCTGTCGGAACCGGTTTCGGTAAAAGCCGCAATTTTGTTTTTCTTTTTGGCAAGGTCAGAAACGATTCCAAGCTTAATAACAATAAGGTCGAGACGTCCCCTGCGGAAGTCGCCGTAATCGTCGAGCCCGAGTATATCGACATAATCGTCGCCCGGGTACCGTTCAAGATATGTTTCTTCCGAATCAAAACCGTTATCGGGAGAAAATGCGGTTAAAAAATGGGTGATGTTCTTCTGGTTTTTCAGATAATCGATTGTAAAACGAAACAAATCGATAAATTGCTGGTCGGTGCACTTTGAACGCCCCCACCAGAACCAGTTACCGTACATTTCGTGCCAGGGCCTGAAAATAAATGGTATGGGGTTACCGTTTTCATCTTTCAGTTCGAGAAAAAAAGCGGCCAACAAATCAAGTTTTTCGATGAACAGCGCGTGGTTTTCACCTCCCGGAAGTATCGACTGCATGTCGATATCGGTCAGGTTCCACGAGTCGAAATTCGTAACGGGGTAACGGGCATGCCAGCTTACAGTGCTTATTCCCCCCATGGCATGGGCCGTTTTAATGTAGCCTGCAATTGAATCGAACGGGACTCCGTCAAGGTTTTCGGCATCGCCCAGGTTTCCCAATTCCCAGCCAAACAGTGCGGGATAATCGCCGGCTGACGATTTTACATCGGAATTTCCCCTCACGGCCTTCCATCCAACTCCGTAGGCAAGGTCGTCCTGATGCCCGAATAATATGTAATCTTTTGAAACTTCATTAAGCGAATTCCTGAGTTTCTCAAGTTCATTGTCAACATTATTGTTAGCGGTTGACGAACAACCTGCAACAACAGTTAAAAAAGAAACACCGGTTATTGCCCCCGCAAAAAACAGCCGTTTAGAAACATCTTGTATTCGACCTACTGTTCTTTTTACTTTTTCAACTTTTTTTGTAAAGCACATTTGCACCATATTTATTTTCCATTAGGCAATGCAATTTTAAAATGAATAATGGCAATAAACGAGACTTATTTTTCAAATAGGGGGGAGAAAAATATACTTAACCCCATTATTTGGTAATTTTTTCTGATTACCGGAAATTTTCAACCCTGTTGTTTGCGATGAATTCCCCACCTCAAAAAATCCATTTCACATTAACATTGTAAAATGAATGGTTTAAACATCACTCTATAATTATGCTGATGGGGATTGTTTTCTTTACCTATAAACAATCCCCTTTTATTTTTTTACCTTTGGTTACTATGAAACAGATTCTTGCATTTATTTTTTCTATCATACTGCTGTTTGGCCCTAATTGCGTTATTTCACAAGGGCTGGTTTTTGAAGCCGAAGACGGAGTTTTTGAAGGTGTAAACAAAGCAACATCGCATAAAGGGTATTCGGGCAGCGGTTATGTTACCGGTTTTGATGAAGATAACGACAAAGTAACGGTTACTTTCAACTGGGAAACTGCCGGAAAATACCAGCTTTACATTGGATATGCTGCCCCCGGTGGCCCCAAAAAAAATTACCTATACATTAACGATGACCTTGTCTCGGAAGTACAGTTCTATGAAAACGATAATTTCACTGAAGTAAATGTTGGAAGAATCGTTTTAGATGAAGGGGAAAACAGCATATCTATAGTGAAAAGCTGGGGCTGGTTTCAACTTGATTACTTCAGGATAACAGAACCGGAACAATCGGTCGAATGGAACATAAGGAAACAGCCGGTGAACCCAAATGCATCGGATGAGGCCATTGAATTGTATGATTTCCTGTTGTTCCACTTTGGCAAAACAACCCTTGCAGGCCAGTTTCAGCAGGAAGGAGGTTCATATACCGACGAAGACAGCGATATCAATTATGTTTATTCAATAACAGGAAAATATCCCGCCCTTTACGGCAACGACCTTATCGACTATTCGCCCAGTCGTATTGAACATGGCACAAAATCGCAGGCCATCGACGACATCATTAAATGGCACCAAAATACCGGTGGTATGGTCACATTAACATGGCACTGGAACGCACCCACCGATTTGCCCGACACGGAAGAACAACCCTGGTGGAGCGGTTTTTATACACGGGCAACCAATTTCGACATTGCATGGGTACTAAACAACCCCGAATCGGAACGATATGAGCTATTAATCAGGGACATTGATGCCATCGCCGTGCAGTTAAAAAGGTTACAGGAAGAAAAAATCCCGGTGCTTTGGAGGCCACTGCACGAGGCCGAAGGCGCCTGGTTTTGGTGGGGTGCTAAAGGCCCCGAAGCCTGTGTTCAACTGTGGCAACTGCTTTACGAACGGCTTACAAACCACCACCAAATTAACAACCTGCTATGGGTTTGGACAACCACCGACAGCAACGAGGCACTTAACTGGTACCCCGGCGACGACTATGTTGATATACTGGGTATTGACGTTTACCTCCCCGACTGGGAATACGGTGTATCTCCCATCATGTTCGAAAACCTGCGGAATATGTTCGAGGGCAAACGGATGCTAACCATGTCGGAAAACGGCACCATACCATCACCCGATAAAATGGTAAAATACGGCACGCAATGGCTTTACAACTGCACCTGGACGGGCGATTTTATTACCGATCCCGATGTAAATTCCGTCGGGCACAAAATATCTTTTTTCAACCACAGTGCCGTAACCACGCTCGACGAACTACCCGAAGCATGGAAAAAGTACAACGGAATCAGCCTCAAAAAAAAAAGGAACCGGGTTCAGATAAGCCCAAACCCGGCAAGTGATAATATCAAAATACGCTTCCCATACAATGCTTTACCTGAAAAAATTTCCCTTATTAATGCCAAAGGACAAACCATGCGCACTGTTTATCCGGCAAATACTGTAAATGAATTACAAATTCCGCTTGAAGATTTTCAACCCGGTTTGTACATGATCATAATTCAATCGAACCAAGGCATTGAATCACATAAAATAATAATCAATAAATAGGAACACTCTTCAGAAAACTACTATGTATAAATTTCCAACCCTATTATTCGTACTGTCAGGCCTTATTTTTACATCGTGCTCACAAGCACCCGAAAAAAAAGGTTTCGAAAATTTCATTACCGTTAAGGGAAATAAACTAATGGATGGAGAAAAGGAATTCCGGTTTGTTTCGTACAATGTGCCCACATTGAATTTTAACGAAGACGAATTTGCATTCGACCGCCTGCACCCATACAGCCTGCCCGATGAATTTGAACTGAGGGATGTGTTTGAAACCATTTCACAAATGGGAGGCAAAGTGGTTAGAATGTACACCCTGCCGGTTAAATTTGGTTTCGAACCCGACGATGCCCCGGCCTACATTACCGGCCCCGGACAGTTTTCGGAAGAAGCTTTTAAGACAATGGATATGGCCCTTGCAATAGCCAACGAATACAACATACGCGTAATTTTTCCCTTGCTCAACAACTGGCAGTGGATGGGCGGCCGCCCCCAGTATGCCGCTTTCAGGGGAAAAACCATCAACGATTTTTGGACCGATCGCCAGTTGATTGACGATTTTAAAGCGACCATCAATTTTACCCTGAACAGGGTTAACACCATAACGGGCATACCCTACAAAGAAGACAAAGCCATACTTTGCTGGGAAACCGGCAATGAACTCACCAGCCCCATTGAATGGACAGTTGAGATTTGTCGCTACCTGAAAGAACTTGATCCGAACCATCTGGTTATGGACGGTTACCATGCTATCGATTCCCACCCAATTCGCGAAGCATCGATTGTTGAGCCATCAATCGACATTATACATTCGCACCATTACGAAGTTAACCCGGCTGAATTTATTAAAAATGTCGATCGCAACATCGCGATCATGAACAAGCGAAAACCTTACATTATTGGCGAATTCGGCTTTGTCAGCACGCCAGCTATTGAACAATACATCAACAAAATAATCGATACAGAAATATGTGGCATGTTAATTTGGGGCTTGCGTGGTCACCGCTCCGAAGGCGGTTTTTACTGGCATTCGGAACCACTGGGCTATGGCAGATATAAAAGCTATCACTGGCCGGGTTTCGATTCGGGCGAAGCATACGACGAACGAAACCTGATGCGGCTTTTACGGGAAAAAGCTTACGAAATTAACGGTGAAAAAGCCCCTGCCCTGCCCGCTCCAAAAAAACCCGAATTGTTGCCTTTCGATCATGTTTGGGATATTAGCTGGCGCGGATCGGCAGGTGCGTCACATTACGATTTGTTCAGGGCAAAATCGGAAGCAGGTCCGTGGAAAATCATCGGCTATAACATTGACGACGCCTCGTCGCAGTATTTCCCGCTTTTTAACGATGCAACGGCTCAAACCGGCGAAACCTATTATTACCGCATTGTAGCCAAAAGCAGCGTTGGAAAATCGGAACCATCAAACATTATTGGCCCGATTAGCGTGAATAACATGGCGTTGGTTGATAATATGAATAATTTCAGCAAACTCTATTTTTGCTCCGAAGGAATTACACTCGAAACCAACGACGATCGCAAGTTTAAAGAAGACATGTTCAGGCTGAAAGGCAACAAGGGCAATGAAATAACCTACCTGGCAAACGGGGCAATTTCCGGATTCAAGCTCTATTCTTACGCCCAAACCGATACGTCGAACCTCGCTTTCGGCGTATCGGAAGACAATGTGAACTTTGTTGATGTAGTTGCCAAACGGGAAAGTTACAACAACGGCAAAGGCGATTACGGGTACTGGGTACCCATTTTTTGGAAATTCAGCAGCGATGGAAATTACAAATACCTTAAAATAAAATTCGAAGCAGAAAGCCAGCTAAGCAGGCTGGAACTTTATTATAAACCCCTGAATAACAAATGAATTTTGGATTAAACACAAAAGATTAAAAAATATTTGGATGAAGTATTTGAACATATTATTAATCGTGCTGATCGCACTTGCAGCATGTAAAAAAAATGAGGAAAACAGTTTTGTAACCATCAAAGGACACCAGTTTTATAAAAACGGCGAACCGTATTATTACATTGGTGCAAATTACTGGTACGGGTCAATACTGGGCTCTAAGGGAGAATACGGGGACAGGCAACGTTTGCTTGAAGAACTCGACCTGATGAAAGAACACGGGATCGACAACCTGCGTATTTTGGCCGGTGCCGAAGGGCCCGACGGGGAACCCCGCAGGGTAACGCCCACGCTTCAAACCAAACAGGGAAAATACAGCGAAGACCAGCTCAAAGGCCTCGACTTTTTACTTGCCGAAATGGCCAAACGCGACATGGTGGCGATTCTATACCTCAACAACAGTTGGGAATGGTCGGGCGGCTATGCCCAGTACCTCAACTGGAACGGGTATGGCAACATCCCCTACCCGCTTTGGGAAGGACACACCTGGCCTGAATTCATGGAATACACCAAACAGTTTCATCAATGCAACGAATGCAAAGAACAGTTTTTTGAACACGTGAAGTTCATGCTTGAACGTACCAATTCATACACCGGAACACCCTACACCGACGATCCCACCATTATGGCCTGGGAACTGGGAAATGAACCGCGGGCCTTTTCCGATGAAAACATACCTGCATTTATCGAATTCCTGCACCAAACCGCTTCATTTATCCAGGCCATTGATACCAACCACCTGGTAACAACCGGCACCGAGGGTTATCACGGATGCCGCAGAAACTGGCAGCTTTTCGATACCATACACATTTCGGAAAACATCGATTACCTTACCATGCACGTTTGGCCCCTCAACTGGGGATGGCTCGATGTAAACAACATGAACGGAACCCTCGGCCTCTGCATCAACAACACCCTTGATTACATGGACCAACACATAGCAAAAGCCGAAAAATTCAACAAACCCATTGTATATGAAGAATTCGGCTTTCCACGCGACAACTTCTCATTCAGCCCCGATGCCCCAACCACCGCCCGCGACAGCTATTACAGTGCTGCTTTCGACCTTATTTATAAAAACGCGCAGGAAAACGGTCCGCTTGCCGGTGCCAATTTTTGGACATTTTCAGGCACTGGCAGTCCATCGAAGAACGATGATGATCACTTTTGGGAACCCGGTGAAGATATAATTGGCGATCCGCCACAGGAAGAACAAGGGCTGAATTCGGTATTTGCCACCGATTCAACCATGAACATTATAAAGCATTACAACCAATTACTGGGCAGGATAAAATAATTCCCTTCACAATATAAACCAATGCAATTTTGTTTTTATGCCGATTTTCTGCAATTTAACGCCGCAAGAAAAAAAGCACATGAAGAAAAGATTATTAATAAAGCTGGTCTTTGTTTTTTTCGCTATTTTGCCATTTCACAAAGCATTAATAGCACAACCCCAACTGGTTATCGAAAATCTGAGCAGCAAAACCGACCTTCCGCAGGGAGCCGTTAACTGCCTGGCACAAGACACCGAAGGATATTTATGGATTGGTACCTGGAAAGGGCTCTACCGCTACGATGGATACGATGCCATCAATTTTGCATCGATAAACCCCGCCTTTAACGCCATGAAAGTAGAGGAGGTTATCATTAACAATAATTACCTGTGGGTGGGTACCTTCGTTTCCGGCCTTTACCGCATCAACTTATCAACGTACGAAGTTACACGCTACTACAAAGAATCGGAACCTGAAAAACGGCTATCGGACAACAACATTATTGCCCTTTGTGCCACATCCGAAAATGCTGTACTTGTTGGCACCGAACGCGGCGGACTTAACATTATTGACAGTACCGGTAATGTTTCGTGCCGGGTTACCCACAATGAACACCCCGAAATTCTGATTAACATACAGGTATCAGAAATAAGCTTTATCGATTCCCATAAAGTTGTTTTGGGAAACAACGGGATCGTGTTGTACGATTTAAAAACGCAAAAATCGGAACACCTCTACCACCCCCTTTTTGAAAACCACATATCGGAAATTGCCGTTATTAACAACAATGAGTTCCTGGTTTCCACACTCGAGGGGCTGTTTCATTTTAACATTACCGGCAACGGCTATAAAGTTGAAAAACTGGTTAACCACCGCATTAGAGCTATACTGAAATTAAAAAACGAAAAGAAAACGTCGTTCCTAATGGGCACACAGGACGGCATTGTTGAATATTCCGTTGAAGACCGCAACCTCACCAATTTACCGGTTAACAACCCGAAACACAACCCCAAACAAAACATTACATCGCTGATTTATACGCACGACAATGTAATATTGATTGGCAGTGAAAACGGGCTTTTTTCGCTTATACAACGCAAGCAGCAATTCAGGTCGTTGTCGACCCAAAACCCGCAAAACAACCCCGACATTATCAGCAACATAGACAAAGCCGGCAATCGCCTTTTTGCCGGAAGCTGGGGAAAAGGGTTACTTGGGCTTAATCCCGGAACCAACGTGCTCGAACCCGTTAAGTTTGAAAATTACAACGATATTACGCCGCAATTCATTTTTTCACTCAGGGCTATTGAAGACAATGTTTGGTTTTCGACAAAAAATTACCTCGGTATTTTCACATTTAACACCTCCCGTAAACCCTACAGGCTAAAATACTATCCCAATTTTATCGACGAAAACAAGCAGCCAAAACGTTACACGGTAACGTCGATTTATGAAAAACGCGACGGCACCTTAATGCTGGGCACATGGGAAGGTATCTTGTTTTATTTCGACAAAAAAAATGACCGTTTTATCCCCATTAAAGATAAAAACGGCAACCTCCCCTTTTCACGCGATTTGGCAATTTTTACCATACTCGAAGACAATGAGGGCTTTATGTGGATCGGGATTAACGGTGGCGGCGTTATTAAAATGAACATCGCCAACAACACCATTATTTCGCAGGAAGTTATTTCGGATAAAAACGGGCTAACCAGTAATTTTGTCACAACACTTTACCAAAGCCGCAATAATAAAATATGGATAGGGACCGAAGCCGGTCTGGGCATATACGAAAGCGGCACCTTTACAAAAGCCTTTTATGAAGACATTGTTTTCGATGTTCAGTCGATTATTGAAGACCCCATCGGGTTTTTATGGATAGGCACACAGGGCGGGCTTATACGCATTAATTCGAACAACCTTGATGAACCCTATAAGCTTTTCGACACCTCCGATGGCCTCAAAAACCAGTCGTTTTACCTCAACAGTAATTATAAAGACGTTGAATTCAACCTCTATTTTGGCGGATACAACGGCATTGATTATTTCACACCCTACAAAATCGAATATAACTACAACAAGCCCGACCCCCGCATAACCGGCTTTTACCTCTTTAACGAGCGGAAATACCCGTGCAGCCCGGGCATGGAGGAAATTCTCGGTAAAAACATTTCACAGGTTAACGAATTAGAATTAAAGTACAACCAAAACACCTTCTCTTTCGGATTTTCAAACCTTGAATACCAATTGCCCGAAAAATGCCAGTTTGCCTATAAACTCGAGGGTGTAGACAAAGACTGGAACTACCGCGATGCCGGAAACAGGGTTGCCTATTACACCAAATTACAACCCGGCACCTATACCTTCATGCTAAAAAGCACCAATAACGACGGCGTTTGGAGCGACGAACCACGCGAACTCAAAATTGTCATTACCCCTCCCGTTTGGGCAACAACCTGGGCCTATTTTGCCTATTTCATCGTTGCCATGTTCTCCATATTCATGCTGCTATACCTGCGCATAATGAAAGAACACCATAAGCACCAACAGCAACTAAAAGAGGTGGAATTCCGTAAACAAAAAGAACTCGACGAAATGAAACTGAAATTCTTCACCAACATTTCGCACGAATTCCGCACACCGCTAACCCTCATACTGGGGCCTCTTTCCCGTATACTTGAAAAAGAACCGGCATCGGAACTAAAAAACCAGCACCTGATGATATTCAGGAATGCAAGCCGACTGCTGCAACTAACCAACCGCATTATGGACTTCAGAAAAAGTGAAAAAGACCAGCTTAAGCTGAAAGTTGAACTTACTAATATTTCTGATTTCGCTTACAATATCTTCCTCTTTTTCAACTACGAAGCCCAAATGCGCAACATCGACTACCGCTTTAAAACCCTTTTCGACCAAAACATTTATGCCGATAAAGAGTTTGTTGAAAGCATCGTGTTTAACCTCCTTTCGAATGCCTTTAAATACACGCCCGACGGTAATTCTATTTATGTAAAGGTCTTCCCCGATGATCAATGGTTGAAAATTTCGTTTACCGATACGGGCAAGGGAATATCGGCCGAAAACCAACAACATATTTTCAACCGTTTTTACAGCTCAACAAAACGGAACAGCGCGGGCATTGGCCTGAGTTTTTCAAAAAGGCTCGTTGAGCTTCACCACGGCGATGTAACATTTACCAGCGAAGAAGGGAAAGGTTCGGAATTTGTATTAAGCCTGCCCCTGAACGATGTTTATAACGATGAGGAAAAATCACCGGCCCCGGCAAAAGAACCGGTTGTTGACTGGAAGAAGATTGACCAAAGCGCTCAGCAAAAAATGAATGCCAGCATTGCCGGTTTAAAATCATCGTTCGAAAAAGATGAACTGATTGCCCTTGTTGTTGATGATAATTTCGAAGTACGTCAATTTTTAAAAAACCTGCTCGAAAACGATTTTAAGATTATTGAAGCACATAACGGCAAACAGGCGCTTGAAGAAGCTTTCAATACCCTGCCCGATATCGTGATCTCGGATATTATGATGCCCGAAATGGACGGGCTGGAACTTTGCCAGGCATTGAAAAACGACGAACGTACCGACCATATTCCTGTGATACTTACCACTGTGCTGTCGGCACAAACCGACCGCGTTGAAGGGCTGCAAAAGGGCGCCGATTCGTACATCCCCAAACCCATCGACCCCAAACACATGCTGGTAAGGGTACATAAACTGATTGAGAAACAACTGAAACTGAAAGAAAAATTCAGGATTACAGACTATACAAACGCAAAAAAAGCCAAAGAAGAACCCGAAAAACCCGAAGTGCACCCGCTGGTTGAAAAAGCCCAAAAAATTGTACTGCAAAACCTCGACAATTCCGATTACAACATCGATAACTTTTGCAGCGACCTGGGATTAAGCCGCATGCAGCTATACCGGAAATTTAAAGCCATCACGGGCATGTCGGCCAACAGCTTTATACGCAAAGTGCGGCTGCACAAGGCTGCCGAAATGCTCCGCTCGGGCGATTACACGGTAAAAGAGGTTACGTACGATGTTGGCTTTATCGACCTGAAATATTTCCGCAAATGCTTTAACGAAGAGTTTGGCGCCAACCCGTCGGAATATGCACAGAAAGCCACCGGGGGCGATGCCTGATTTTTTACTAAATTGGGGACGTGCGATTTGAAATCGCACGAATCGCACGAAATTGCAACAGCTTGTTATTAAAAGCAAAATCCAGTACCAACCAGGCACATTCCCTACAAACATGACAAAAATCATATTAAGCTCATGGTAACCTTTTTGCCGTTTTTGGAATAAAAGGTAAAAGGCTCCCGACAGAAACCCGGAAATTGTCCCCCGGATTTCCTGCCCGGCCAGGATGATACAATGAGAGAATGAATGAATGAGGGAATGATAGAATGAAGGGATTTTGAATGAATGAATTAAAAAGGGCATAATGCCCAATAACCCAATTATAAATTTAAACTTTACAATCATGGAACAATCTATTAATTATCCCGCGCGGAAATGCGCAACCAACCAACCAACCAACCAACCAACCAACCAACCAACCGGGTAACAAACTAAAATGGATGGTACTCCTGCTAAGCATGGCGATTCTTCCTTTCGGGCTTAAAGCTCAAATTAGTGTCGATGCCTACGGTAACGTTAAAATGCTTAACTCTCCCGGGTTTGTAAAGGTTTACAAGTATTACGACACCCCAACTTTTGAACCTGAAACACACAACACTGGCCGAATTGGTGTATCGGGACGACAGTTTTTTGAAATCCGCGGACAGTACCATTATGCAACAAGCACCCTTTTAACTTCTGACAAAAGGCTTAAAGAAAACTTTAGAAGTATCGACAATTCACTTGAAAAAGTACTTCAGCTTGAAGGTAAAAAATTCGATTACATCGCTGATGCCTCCGATTCAACTGGCGATGAAAAGGAAAAGCAAAAAAGGATTAAAATGAAAAAAGACCAACTGGGCTTTGTTGCACAGGAGGTAATTGAAATATTGCCCGAGGCAGTTCATTACGAAGAAGAAGCTGACCGTTACTACATTAACTATGATGCGATAATTCCTGTAATTGTAGAAGCCCTTAAAGTACTTTCGTCTGAAGTTGATGAACTGAAAAACAAAAGCAGCCTGAAATCGGCTTCACTGGATACGGAAAACTTAATTGAAGAAACAAAAGAAGCCAGCCTTGGGCAAAACGTACCCAATCCATTCAGCAACACAACAACAATAAACATGTACCTGCCCGAAAGCATTTCAACAGCAAAGTTGTACCTTTATACCATGCAGGGCGAGCAAGTTAGCAGTCACCCCGTACAACAGCGGGGCAACACGTTTGTAACCATTGAAGGCTACACCCTTGATGCCGGAATGTACCTTTACACCCTTATTGCCGATGGCAAAGAGGTGGATACGAAAAAAATGATATTAACGAAATAATAAATGAATTATGAAAAATATACAATTCATTTTACTCCTTTTATTTATTTGTGTTGTTAATCAAACAAGCGCGGAAAAGGTTCTAAAAGGAAAAGCACAAAAAATTGCAACAAATTGGCACGAACATAAAATTGGAAAAAAAATTCAAAAAGATTTGTTAAAATCAGATTGCTACATATCTGATGGAGATACAGCCCTATTTATCTTTAACTTTGAAAACGATGGTTTTGTAATAGTTTCAGGTGATGATAACACATTCCCAATCCTGGGATATAACACACAAGGATTTATTGACTTAGATGATATCCCTGAACATTTTCTCTATTGGTTGGAATATTATGACCACATGGTTAATTCCAACAAAAAAAGAGAAAACAAAAACAAGAAGATTGAAGAAAAATGGGAAGAGATAGAACAAAATGTATTCTTAAAGAGTACATCAACCACTGTCCCATCACTTATTGAAAGTTCCGGTTCATCACGTTGGGCAACATGGACCCCCTATTTCAATGCAGCTCCGGCAAACCCATATGGTATTAATAAAGGATATAATGGATGTGTACCTAATGCAATGTCTCAAATTATGAAATATTATGGATTCCCTCCTTTGGGAACTGGCTCAAAAACACATACTTATAGCGGAGTAACCATTTCGGAAGATTTCAACGAATTCTTTGACTATGATTTAATGCCATTTCGCTTAACCTATTGTGCAAATGGATATCCCAATTGTGATGACGACCATTGGGGAACTCTTCCCGGAATTACCCAGGAACAAATTGATGCTGTTGGAAAACTACAATATTTAACAGGCGTCTCTGTAGAGATGCATTGGATTGCATCATTTGATACCGCAACTTATAGCGGGGCAGGCACATACGGCGTTACTAACGATTGGGCTTTGGCAATGGTTGATTACTACTATTATGACTCTAATTATACTTATTGGAGTGAAGCAAGAATTGATAGTTTCCCCTCTACATTTAAAGCTGATTTAAGAAGTTCATTAGATAATGGGTACCTTGTAATTTTCAGATATAGAATGCACCCAGAGGGTGGGGGTCATGCAGTAGTTATTGATGGGTATGAAGACGACGAATTTTTCCACTTCTGCGTAGGTCGAGGGGGGTACTGCGATGGTTACTTTTATTTGTTCACAAGTGATGATGACGGGATTCATGATCCCCGGGAATGTATTACCTATGGAGGACTTAATTGTGCATTAAATATACACCCAGATTGTAATATTCCTTCAACACTAACAATGAATAACCAAACCATATCTTCTGCAAGTTCCCTTAACCGGGCATCTAACAGTATTACGGTTTCTAACGTTACAGTTGAGGATGGGGCTAAAGCTTATTTGGGAGCCAATACTATAACCATAACTTCAAACTTTGAAGTGGAATTAGGTGCCGAATTATTAATAAATAATAAGCCATGTGGTAATTAATAAACAAAGATTTCACGGGGTGAATTAACGTCACCCCGTGAATAAAAAATCATCGGCTATGAAAAATTTAACCTTTTTACTAATTACCATTGTCGTTTGCTTATCGAATAGAACAAATGCACAATGGACAATTAAAAATATCAATGAAGATTCATACCATTCAGGTATCATCAAGTTTAAAGACAATTCATTGGGTATTTGGATGAAGAGCAACTGTTCGGTTATTGATGGATACGATACTGGTTCATCTGTATTAAAAACAACTGATAATGGTGAAACATGGGAAACCAAACCATTAAATATTAATTTCAATTTTTATGATTTCCAGTTTATAGGTGATTCTTCAATATTTGCAATTTGCCATTTTGGCTTATATACAGATAATAGCAGGAGCATATTACTAAAATCAGATAACCTGGGGGAAAACTGGGATTCAATTGCCATTTTTCCAAAACAAACAATAAGAACACTCCACTTTTTTGACAACGATACAGGAATTGTTCCCGGATACAACTGCTTCTACAGAACAACTGACGGGGGTAGTTCATGGGATACAATCTCCGTTTCTCAAGGTGGTTTTGAAACTATAACAAATTTATGTTCCCCAACAACAGAAATAGTATATGCAACGGGAGTAAAAAGCACATCGCAACATTCCTATTCATATATCTTGATGAAAACAGAAAATAAAGGAACAACATGGAATATTATTTCTTCATTCTCCAATGAACTTACATCCATCTATTTCATTGATGAAAACACCGGGTTTGTTGGTACGGAATTAGACTCTATATATAAAACAACTGATGGCGGACTTACCTGGGTGGGAACACAAGTAACAAATGAAGAATTTAATATTGTTAGATCAATCCAATTCGTATCAGACACACTTGGTTTTGCAACAGGTAGCCTAGCGGAAGTAACAGGAGGCGTTAAATATTCAAATTTCTTTATTTCAAAAACGGTTGACGGCGGAACGACATGGGATAGTTATGATACCCTTGGGATTCCAATAACCTGTATCCACTTTATTAACGATTCAACTGGATTTGTTGCTGGATATTATGAGCTTATTATGAAAACAAATGGCATAATTGATCAATTACCGGATGATTATCCCTGGCACCTTACAGAAAATAATGGTATTGATGAAAAAAAAATTTCAAATTCTGAAACTATCGTTTATCCTAATCCTACTGATGGGATATTTTTTGTTCAAAACAAAAATTCCACAAATGAAATTAAGTCTATAAACATTATAAATATTACCGGGCAAACAATTGTTAACAGCAAGCCTGTTTACTACAATAAACCTATTTCGTTTGATCTATCGTATTTTAAGGCTGGAATGTATTTAATTAGTATTAGATATTCTAATAAAACTGAGACATTAAAAATACTTAAAAGATGATTTTAATCGATTAGCGTTTTAAAATGAAAAAGTTTCTTTTAGTAACTGTATTGGCATTGCCATTGGTTACCTCAGTTGCCAGACAGTCTCAGCGGGATACAGTGTCGATCCCGGTAAGACATACGGTAATGTAATAATTGAGGACGGCGCCAGCGTTACATTCGATGCCACAGGCGATATATTGCTCGATAATGGTTTTGAAATTGAGCTTGGCGCAACATTTGAAGCAAAATAAAAAATACTGCACCAGAAACCACCTTTTGCGCCCCCGGTACGGGATTGTTCCTGTACCGGTTTGTAAGCAAAGAAGGCGGGGTGCAAAGCGGGAAGGTAGTAGTGAAGTGATGCCCTGTTGTTAATCCTGACAGGGTTCGGAACCCTGTTAGGATTTGTAAATACCACCGGCAAAAGGTGGATACAAAAAAGATGATATTAACGAAATACCCCCGCTCTTCAGGATTTGCAGAAACATTCGCAAACGCTGGTGCCCCCGATTGCTTTCGGGGTTGTAAACCGCGCCGCTCAAACCTGGGATTTACAATCCTGTATCAATTATACGAAGATTGCAAATCTCCACCAAATACTGATTATTCAATGTACATCTAAATTGGGGTGTTGAATACCTTCGCCATAAAAGTGAAAGAACATTCAAAAAAACAGCTTCTAATTTTTGACCTGTTTTATATTTAATTTTCAATCTATTACACACACAATTGAGAATTTTCTTGAAAAATAATTGATTTTTCGTGGTAACCTTTTTGCTGTTTTCGGAATAAAAGATAAACGGCTCCCGACAGAAACCCGGAAATTGTCCCCCGGATTTCCTGCCCGGCCGGTTGTTATCAAGATGTTTTTAACAGGAAATGTTTTACATTTTTGACTGTGAGAAGGTGAGAAGGTGAGAAGGTGAGACAGTGGGACATTGAGAGGGTGAGAGGGTGAAAGGTTGAGATTTGATAGAAGGAGAAAATAATTGAATAAAAAGGGCATAATGCCCAATGAATCTATAATACAAATTAAAACTTTTACGTTATGAAAAAAAAATCTTTTAAAGTCGCGGAAAAGCGCAACCAACCAACCAACCAACCAACCAACCAACCAACCAACCAACTGGTAACAAACTAAAATGGATGGTACTCCTGCTAAGCATGGCGGTTATCCCGTTTGGGCTTAGGGCGCAAATTGTTGTCGATTCAAACGGCAAAGTTGCCGTCAGATCTGCTTCAACAGCAACACAGGATTTCTATGTTAATGGCTCGGTAAAAATTAAAAACGACAATGGCGCTTACCTCATCCTTCAGGGCTATTATTACGACCCGATCATTTACCCGGGCACAGGAAATTCAGGCTCTGTGGGTACTTCAAACAAACCTTTTGAGAATGTATATAGCTACAATTACCCTTCGCTATCGGATAAAAGGCAAAAAGAAAACATCCGTCAAATTAATAATGCACTGGAAACCATTTTAAACCTCGAAGGGGTAAAATATGACATTAAAAAGGAATATGCTTATGATGAAACCCTTATTAAAGATGAAGAAATTCTGTTAAAAAAGGAGGAAAAACGAAAAGATAAAGTGGGTTTCCTGGCACAGGATGTACAAAAAGTGTTACCCGAAGTAGTAGTATACGACGACACTGCCGATGTGTATGCAATTGATTATTCCAAAGTAGTCCCGGTTTTAGTGGAAGCCATTAAAGAACTTTCGGCCAAAGTTGATGAACTGCAAAACAAAAGCAGACTGAAATCGGCTTCATTAAATACTGTAAATATTTCGGAAGAGACAAAAGAGGCCTTGCTGGAACAAAACGTACCCAACCCGTTTAGCAATGCTACCCGCATTGACATGTACCTGCCTAAAACCATTTCAACAGCAAAGTTGTACCTTTATACCATGCAGGGCGAACAGATTAAATCAATGGAAGTAACCGGACGTGGAAATACTTCAACTACAATTGAAGGCTACTCGCTAAAAGCAGGCATGTACCTTTATACCCTTATTGCCGATGGCAAAGAGGTGGATACAAAAAAGATGATATTGACAAAATAATATAAAATATTGGTTATGCATAACATATTTTCATATCTATATATCTTTTTTGTGCCACTGCTTTGCATTTCAACTATTGCGGTAAATGCACAAACAAAAGGGAATGAGCTTGAAGTTGTAAATGAATCTCAAAGACAACTTAGTCTGTTCTTAGAAAAAATCCCTCCTGGATCAGAAGCAGAATTTGGTTTTGAACACAGGGAGGATTTTGCAAAAGCTATTATTCAAGATGCTTATAATGTTTTATTACCTAATGCTGATTTTTACTCTGATGAATTTTTAGATTCAGCAAAAACATATACGTATAATTCAAAATATTGGGAAATTCCCATTTCGGTTGATGGTAATAATTGCTGTTTTTTAATTGGAATGTTCATTAATGATGAATTTAAAGTTTTCACCATTAGTGGTAAATCTGTTACACGTTCAATAACTTTTCTGAACGCTCAAAAAGAAGAAGAAAAGAAAAAGAATTATATATTGAAATTTCCAGAACTCCAAAAAGAATATCTTATTAGTTCTGGTAGCGAAGATAATTTTAGACGCTGCAAAGGCGTTGAAATTTGCTATGATTATAATGGGAAATGTACAAATGAGCTTGCTTTGAGTGAAATATTAAAAAATGAAAAGAAAAACCTGAAAAAAGCCAAAGACCATGAATAATAAAGCTAAAATATTATCATTATTATTGTTTATAATGATTTCAATAACATCGCCTGGTCAAATGAAAGAATTGGATGTGCCAGGTGTTAGCTCTCCTGCTGAGAATAACTGGTGTTGGGCCCGGGTAGTAACCGAGGTGTCAAATTATTTTGGCAATAACAGACAAATATGCGAGATAGTTGAAAGCGCAAGGGTTAATTTAATTAATCCATATAAAGATCGGGGAAGTGTTAATTGTTGCTCAGTTCCATATCCCGATTCATGCTTAGGCCCGGAGTGGAGTTCTAATATTGATAATTTATTAAGTTTTGAAAGCATTCAGGCATCGTATAATAGTGGGGATTTGCAGTTAAGTTCTGTCATTTTTTCTATTGAAGACGACAGGCCAATTATTGCGCATGTTACTGCTCAAAGATTAAAAGATGATGGTACTTGTTGTCGCACTGCGGGGCATGTTATGACAATAAAGGGCTACAATTGTGAGGACCTCATTTATAATGATTATGGAAGCACTTATATTACTTCCTATGCTGATGCGATAGCATATGAATGTATGGGAAGGTATAATTGGCAATGGACAAGGGGTTCGACCCAAATAACGTCTCCTCCTAATCCAATACCATGTCCAATTAGTTTAGGAATAATTGAAAATATAACTTCAAGCAGTGATATAAAGGCTAAAAGTGAAATAACAATTTCCAGTCAAATCGGGAATAACATTACTGTTAATTTAAAGGCTGGTTCAAGCATTATTCTTGACAATAATTTTTCCATCCCGTTAGGGTCTTCACTGCTGGCTGAAACCTCTTCAAATCCATGCCAATAAGAGTTTATTCACCAAAGGAGCATCAAACAATAAATTATGTTTGATGCTCCTTATAATTAAGTTATCAAAATTCAACCTCTAAAAACGATTAAGAATGAAAGCAATAATAACTATAATAGTATTTGTCCTATTTTTTAATGTCATCCCTAAAAATAGTAGGGCACAAGGATCACGAATAATTAGCGATCTGGAGGTTTTAGATACAGCATATGCAAACCTGGACAAATTCCGTGAACAAATTGAGCCTTTTCATGATGAATTTGGATTTAAAACAAAAGAAGAATTAAACCATATTGAACTTGGAGCGCCTTACGAATTTGTTCTTTTACATCCCGATTTTGTTAACGATTCTATTTTTACCGAGGGTAAAAACTTTTTTTACAAAAAAAATAGAGCATGGAGAGTTCCTGTAATTTGTGATGCTACGTTCAGATGCATCATGACTATTTTCAATAGTAATGACTCGCTAAAATACGGAGGTGCTGGAGGATATACATTTGCCGAATTTTTTGAAACCTGCGAAAAACGCTACTCGATTCCTAAAAACGGCAAACGATATTTTATGCTTCCCGAGATAATTTATATGTGTGAATTTATTGTATTGCTCGATTCTACCAATACCTACTGTTTTTATCCTATGCAAGAACCCGCCATCAGTACTAATGCTTGCACAAGGGATGCATCCTACAACCAACACAATTCAATGAAAAACTTTTTCGACACCTATAAATCGCAGGTTTACACGTCAAAAAATGATGTAATAAATGCTCCTTTAGAATTTGAAATTTACCCTAATCCATTTTTCAATAGTGCAAACCTGCGTGGCTATATTCCCCCACGCACAAAGGCAGCACATTATAAAATTTATGACATTAACGGAAAAGAATTATTCAAGCAACAGTTATCCGAAAGGGGCAAGTTTGATATTGAATTAAATTCAAAAACATTTTCAAAAAGGGGAGTCTATTTTTGTAAAATTGTTTTAGATGGAAATGCGATCTCAAAAAAAATACTTGTTACAAAATAACAAAATAATAAAGAACCATGAGAAAATTGTTTGCTTTTTGCACGCTTTTTCTTCTATCCTATACAATGTTCGGACAAGAAAACTGCTACCCGCTCTATTTTGAAGATGCAGCCGGGAACAGGGATACGGTCTGGTTTGGGGATGCTCCTTCGGCAACTTTCTGGCTTGATGAACATTTGGGTGAAGTAAACCTGATTAATGAGCCTGTTGACTCTGTTTTTGAAGTTTTTTTTACCGATGCTGTAACCGGTGGAATGTATAATCCAGATGATTTTTTTGATTGCTATTTAGATTTTGATCAAACCCCGTCCTTTATTACAAAAACCCAATTTGTCAATTATTATGAAGGGTTGTTCAACTGGTTTGAGCTGGGCATGATTGCCAAAAACTGGCCGGTTACTATATCGTGGGATCAGGATGAAATGGTTCAATACGTCTCCGAACTGGGAAATCCAGCCTGCAACCTTTATCTTTATAGCTGGAGCCCGCCAGTAAGCCTCATTGGTGATGTACATTGTGTTGGCAATTGGCCGAATGATTATACGCTATTGAATGAAACCAGCCAGGTAGTTGTTGACAGTAGTAATTTTGGTCATTATTCAGCGCCAACCATTTCAAGTGATTCTGTCAACCTGTTTTTTATTTATTATTCTCGTTTCTCCAACACGCAAATATTTAAAACAGGTAAAATTACTTGTCGTTATTTTTCTGATAAGAAAATTCTTAAAATATTTAATTTGAGTACTTCAAAGTTGTTCACAATTAATCTGTTTGATGGTTTTGGCAAAATACATTTAAGTTACGACACAAAAATAAAACAAGGCCAAAACGCCATAATTGATATTCATCACCTTGAAAAAGGGTTCTATATTGTCTCGGTTTCTTCCCTTGGGAAAAGCCCAATTCACAAAACTCAAAAAATCCTAATAAAATGAAATACATTATATTATTTATCATAACGACCATAATTGGTTCTGCTTATAACAACCTGCACGGCCAGGTATTTGAAGATATCGATGAATATATTGGTGGTTTAAAATCGGAACCTGCATCGCTACTTGATTATTCTGATATAAGTGATGAGCCTATAAAATATGTCAGGGTAAATATGATATTCCTTCACAAAAATGACGGTACCGGAGGATTTCAGGAAAATAACCCTGATCATCAGCAATACATTTCAGACAAGATAAATAACTCGAACGATTACATGGCAAATATTCCTTCAAATTATGATCCTGTTTGCTACGATGGTTCCGAGGGATTGATTAGCGACTCAAAAATTCGTTTTTCATATAATGTCATTTATATAAATGACAGTTATGCATGGGATAATGGAGGAGGTTCCTGTTCGAGTTTACCAAGTAATTTAGTTGCTTTAAATAATTCAATTATACAAAATAGCACGCACCCGGCAATCAATATGTTTTATACCGAAGATTCAGTATCCTATGAAAACATTGTTACCAGTCAAAATTGCCCTGTTGAACATGGAATGCCCACAACAAGCTGTACTTATTGGCCTTCTTTTTCAAATTTGAATAAAAATCAAACGGTGCATATGCGATGTAATTTCACCAAATATTACTGGATGGTGAACTGTGTTGTAGGGAACAGCTACTGGGGATCGCCTGATCAGGAAACAGTATATGGCTGGATGAAACCCGGAAGGCTTGAAGCACACGAATTAGCACATAATTTCAATTTGGATGATATTCATAAAACTAATTGCGATTGTGACCAACATTTAATGATGCATAACAGTTGTGGTTACGGTAATTTTTTAAGCCCTTTGGAAATTGAGAAAATGCATAAAGCCCTGTCACAATCAAGTGCCAGAAGATACGTTACGGAAACAACCTATTCACAAACTCCAATTCAGGTTAACCAAAGTAATTCCTGGTCGAGCAGTATACGGATTTACAGGGGGCTAAATATATGCAACGGAGTCACATTCCAGATAAATGATGAATTAATCATACCCTCAGAGACAGATATCGTTGTCACAGGCTATTCCACTTTTTTAACTTCAGGGGCAACCATATATACTCCTCATACCAATTCAGTGCTTGACCTTATAGTGCAACAAAACTCAGATGTTACCTTAAGCAACTCATCCATTGAAAACTGCAATATATCTGTGCAATCGGGTTCATTAATAATAACAAACTCAACCATTGAACTGGGAAATAACAGCAATTTTTCAATCGCACAGGGCGCAACATTTACAATGAATTCGGGGTGTATTTATTAAATTAAAAGAATCGTTAATCCCAAAAAATAATGAATTTGTGAGTGTTTGTAATAGCGGTGAAGGGAATATACGTATTGAGTTGTTGCAAGGGGATAAAGGTATATTGCATTTATACACCCCCGCAGGCAAACAAATCCTGAAATGCCCGCTAACCGCACCTGAAACCACCCTTTGCGCCCCGGGTACGGGCTTGTTCCTGTACCGGTTTGTAAGCGAAGAAGGCGAGGTGCAAAGCGGGAAGGTGATGGTGAAGTAATGCCCTGTTGTTAATCCTGACAGGGTTTGGAACCCTGTCAGGATTTGCAAATACCACCGGCAAAAGGTGGATACAAAAAAGATGATTTTAACGAAATAAAACCTAACCTGAACTATTCATAAATTTTAAAATATGAATAAAGTTCAGGTTAACCCCGACTTAGATGAAGTTAAACTTTTATAAAAAGTTTTACTGAATCTTAGTCGCTATCGGAGATAGGGATTATTTGTGAATAATCCGGGCTAAATAAGATGAGACACCTGTCAATACTGTTCCTGTTTCTTTTAATCCTTACCGGGTGTAAAGAAGAACCCGATGAACCCGAAGAGCCCAAATATCCTACACTTGAAGATTACCTCGGAACATGGGCAAATACCGTAACATTGGAAGATACACTTATCTGGAATGAAGATGAAGTATTAAGATATGACATTTTTACAAATACATTTAAACTGGTTTACAGTTTTGAATTGTTTAAAGATTCAGTAAGAGTTAATAAAATCAGAGGATATTTCGTTGGAGTTGAAGAACAGGAATTTAAGATTGCTTTAAGTGAAGATAAAACAATCTTAACCATTGAAGGATTTGATCAATTTTATCCAAATTATCCTGGTTATGTTTACAATAGAGTTAATCCATAAAAAAGAACCCTGTCGAGGATTTACCGTTTTTAATAATCAATCAATCCCCCCACCACCGGCTAACCGCTTTTTTACCTTTTTATATCCGCGCACACCCGCCCAATCAGCGTCATCTGTGTTCCATCCATTAAAAATGATCGTTTCATCAAAAAAAATTCATCACGAATCAATATCATTGTTAATTTCGCATTGTTTTTAAAAAATGATTGCTAATAATAAAAACCGTTACACCGTATGAGAAAATGGCGCATTGAAGATTCGGCTGAGCTGTACAACATTAACGGCTGGGGAGTCGATTATTTCTCGATTAACGATAATGGCCATGTAATTGTAAAACCCAAAAAAGGGGCCGCCGAAGTCGACTTAAAAGAACTGATTGACGAACTTTCGCTGCGCGATGTTGCCTGCCCAATGCTGGTACGTTTCCCCGATATTCTTGATAACCAGATCGTAACCATTTCGAAGTGTTTCAGCAACGCGGCCAAAGAATACGGCTACAAAGCACAAAACCACCTTATTTACCCCATAAAGGTAAACCAGATGCGGCCCGTGGTAGAAGAAATTGTAAGTCACGGGCAAAAATACAACATCGGGCTCGAGGCGGGTTCCAAACCCGAGCTTCATGCCGTTATTGCCATCAATACCGACCCCGAATCGCTCATTGTTTGCAACGGCTATAAAGACGAAGATTACATTGAACTGGCCTTGCTGGCACAGAAAATGGGCAAACGCATCTTTATCGTGGTTGAAAAGCTGAACGAGCTGAAATTGATCCATTCCATCTCGAAACGATTGAAAGTGCGCCCCAACCTGGGCATCCGTATAAAACTGGCAAGCTCGGGGGCCGGCAAATGGGAAAGCTCGGGCGGCGATGTTAGCAAATTCGGCCTTTCGTCGAGCGAACTGCTCGAGGCGGTTGATTTCCTTCAAAAAAACAAAATTGAAGACTGTTTCAGGTTCATCCATTTTCACATTGGCAGTCAAATAACCAAAATAAGGCGCATTAAAAATGCCCTGCGTGAAGCCTCGCAATATTATGCCGAACTCTTCAAACTGGGTTTCAACATCGATTTTGTTGATATTGGCGGCGGGCTTGGGGTCGATTACGACGGCACCCGCTCGTCGAACAGCGAAAGCAGCATTAACTACACCGTGCAGGAATACGTGAACGACTCGGTAAGCGCTTTTGTCGATGTAAGCGATAAAAATGACATCCCGCACCCGAACATCATCACCGAATCGGGCAGGTCGTTAACCGCCCACCATTCGGTACTTATTTTTGAAGTACTCGAAATGGCCAAACTCCCCGAGTGGGATGACGAAAAAAACGAAGTTCATCCCGATGACCACGAGCTGGTACATGAAATGTACAAAATACGTGAAAACCTGAACCAGCCACGTATGCTCGAAAGCTGGCACGATGCACAACAAATAAGGGAAGAAACACTCGACCGGTTCAGCCTGAACCTTGTCGATCTGAAAACCCGCGCTTTAATCGAGCGCCTGTTTTGGAGCATTGCACGCGAAATATTTAACATGGCCACCGAAATGAAACACCCGCCCTACGAATTGAAACAACTGCCCAAAATGCTGGCCGACAAGTATTTCTGTAATTTTTCATTGTTCCAGTCGCTGCCCGACTCGTGGGCAATCGACCAAATATTTCCCATCATGCCCATACACCGGCTTGAGGAAAAACCCACGAAAAATGTTACAATTCAAGACATCACATGCGACTCGGACGGGAAAATCGACAACTTTATCTCAACCCGGAATATATCGTATTACCTGCCGCTTCACAAGTTAAAGTCAACCGAACCCTACTACATCGGCGTTTTTCTTGTGGGCGCTTACCAGGAAATACTTGGCGATTTGCACAACCTGTTTGGCGATACCAATGCCGTGCATGTATCGGTAAACGAAAAGGGTTACCACATCGACCAGGTAATTGATGGCGAAACGGTTGCCGAAGTGCTCGATTACGTTCAGTACAACCCGAAAAAGCTTGTGCGCACCGTTGAAACCTGGGTAACCAGCTCGGTAAAAACGGGAAAAATAAGCGCCCAGGAGGGCAAAGAGTTTTTATCAAATTACCGCTCGGGACTCTACGGTTACACGTACCTCGAATAATCCTTTGGAGCTGATAGCGATGGTATACGTCGTGCTATTTTTTGGAAAATGCCCTTTTGAAGTTTTTCCCGTGGATGAAACGGTAACCTTTTAAAAACAAAACCGGATACTGAAATGCCGGCTTTAATCATTGTTAGCCAATATACTTAAGCGCAAGCAGTGTTATGTCGTCCGATTGTTCGGCTCCCGCCGAAAATTGTCTGACATCGTCAGTAATACCCAATACAATTTTTTCGACAGGAAAAGGTTGTAACGAAACAAGTAATTTTTCCAGTCGTTCCTCTCCATACTCTTCATCATTTAAATTAAAAGCTTCGGTTACCCCATCGGTATAAATCACAACCGTATCGTTGGGGTTTAATGTAGTTTTAACCGATTTAAACTCTACGTCTTCAAAGCATCCAAGAACAATATCGCCGGTCGATTCAATTTTCGCAATTGTATTGTCATTCTTCAACAGATAGGGCGGGTTATGACCAGCATTGGCATATTCCATAACGCCTGTTTTCATGTTCAGTGTTCCATAAAAAACGGTCACAAACATTGATGCTACACTTTCGTTGCAAAGCAGGTTGTTGGCATAGTGCATACATTCTCCTGCGCTCAATCCTTTTAGCCCGGTAGCCCTGATTAAAGTACGGCTTACAGCCATAAAAATGGCCGCCGGTACACCTTTGCCCGAAACATCGCCAATCACAAAACCAAGTGTATCGTTGTTGATCATGAAAAAATCATAAAAATCGCCCCCTACTTCCGTTGCAGCAGTCATTGAAGCAAAGAGGTCAAAATCGCAACGGTTGGGAAATGGTGGAAAAACCTTCGGAAGAATCCCCATTTGTATTTCACGGGCAATGTTCAGGTCATGGCGGATCGATAGAAGTTGGTCGTGTTCCTGCTGCGATTTTCGCTGCAAAATAATCTCCTCGATGGTTTTGTTTATTGTGATTTCGAGGTCTTCAAAATTGATGGGTTTCGTGAGAAAATCAAAAGCTCCCCTGTTCATGGCCGTGCGTATATTGTCCATATCGCCATAAGCAGAAACAACCACGGTTTTGAGTGAAGGGTTTTTCAACTCTTTTAATTTCAGCAAAAGCGTAAGGCCGTCCATCTCGGGCATATTAATATCGGATAAAATAATGCAGATATCGGGATGTTCGATCAGTTTTGAAAGCGCCTCCAAGCCGTTATGGGCAAATACAAAATCATATTCGCTGCTACGGATTTTGCGACGAAACTTCTGACGGATTAACGGCTCCAGATCAACCTCATCGTCAACTACCATTATCTTAATCGCTTCTTCAACGGAATTACTCATAATCAGTGTTTTATTATTTCAAATTTTTGGGAATCATTATTACAAATTCAGTATAAACGCCAACTTCCGAATTTACAAGCATTTCACCCATGTGCTCCTGAACAACAATATCGAAACTCAACGATAGGCCAAGCCCGGTACCCTCCCCAGCGGGTTTTGTTGTGAAAAACGGGTTGAAGACTTTATCAAGTATCTCTTGCTGAATGCCTGTGCCGTTATCACGGATGCGAATTTTGACTTTATCGCCCAGGTTTTTTGTGCCGACTTGCAAAACCGGGAAGTAAGCATCTTTCAGCTTCGCTTTCTTTTGGTGGGTGGCATAGCAGGCATTGTTGATTATATTCAGGAATACACGACTTATATCCTGTGGAACTACATTAACCAAACCGAGAGTTTCATCATAGTCTGATTCAATTTTCAGGTTAAAAGTATTGTCCTGGGCACGCATGCCGTGATACCCCAGGTTCACATACTCGGCCAGCACGGCATTGATATCGGTTGGCTGAATATCGCCGGCTTTGCCACGCGAATGGAGCAACATGCCTTTCACAATGCTGTCGGCCCGTTTCCCGTGATCGTTAATTTTTTGTGCATTTGAACGGATATCGTTGATGATCTCCTGGAGGTATTCGCTATCCTTGGGATCAAGGGTACCTGACATGTTTTCAACTTCCTCCGATAATTCCTCGGTAAGTTCAACCGTTAGCTCTGAAAAGTTGTTTACAAAATTCAGCGGGTTTTTAATTTCGTGGGCTATTCCCGCTGTAAGCTGCCCCAGTGAAGCCATTTTTTCAGCCTGTACCAATTGCGCCTGTGCCTCTTTCAAATCGTTATTCGCTTTGGTGATTTTTTCATACGAAAAGGCGTTCTCGAGAGCGATGGCTACAAAATTTGCCAGGTTATTCAGCATATCGAGCTGAAATGGCGTATAGGCATTTTTCTGGTAGCTTTGGGCCGAGATAACACCCAGAATACGATTTTCAATAACCAGGGGGACATAAATCAGTGATGAAACCGACCTGCCGACTTTTGGGGCAGTACGTTCGGGGATGTACTTTTTATACTCGGAATCGACATCGTTCATAAACACCGTTTTCACATTGTCGACACACCAAACGGCAAAGCGGTTTTTTTCGGCCATCGATATCTCGAAAGGAGGTAATTTTTCCCCGTTTTCAATCGACAGTTTACATTCAAGTTTCTGTTCTTTCTCGTTGTATATCATAATCAGGAACGACGTGGCATCGAGCAGCGCGTTGGCATTTTCATATACAATATCCTGAATTTGATTAATATCGAGTGTGGAAGTGATTTTTTTACCAATGTGGTTCAGCGTTTTCACGTTCTCGAAAGCCAGGTCGAGTTCAATATTTTTTTCCTGAAGTTCAGCAGTACGCTCTTTAACTTTTTGTTCCAGGGTCCGGCTGTATTCTTCGAGTTTTTCATTCGAAAGCCTGAGTTTTTCCGACGCATCCTTCAGCTCCCCGATGGTAGCAGCCAGTTTATCCTGCATAAAAATAAACGAACTGTTTAATTGCCCAATTTCATCTTTGGTTTTTATCGCTGGTAAAGTAACATTGAAATCGCCCCGGGCAAAGTTTCCGGCAGCATTTGTCAGGCTCCGTAAAGGGCGGGTTATTGACCGTGAAATTACATTGATAACGGTAAGGATGATCAGCAAACCAACAATACAAAGAATGAATAAATTTCGCACCAGTTTATTCACATCGGCCATCAATTCGTCTACGGGAAAGATAAGCCCTACCGACCAGTTATTAACTGACACAGGGGCATAAGCAATCCAGCTAAGCTTACCGGTCTGGAGGTTCCTGTAATGAAATTCGGCAAAGCTCGTTTCACCATGAACCATATTTTTCCCGATTTGCCTGAGCATTGGCGACTTCTGGCTATCAGCTATGCTAAAAATGGTTTCGTTCATGATAACATCCTTGTCGGGGTGGGTTACCATTGTGCCGTTGGTCGAAACCATGAAACAATACCCGGTCTCGTAAATCTTTATGGAATTCATGTATGTTTGTAGCCAGTCTAATGAGATATCGGCCGTAATGATCCCGATGAATTGCTTCTGCCCATCAATAGTTTTGTAAATTGGAACCGAAAAGGTAGACATCAGTGCATTTCCAGCGCCTTCGTCAAAATAGGGCTCGCTCCATAACGGCCGGTTCAATTCTTTTGGCACCTGGTACCAATCCATCGAAAAATAGTCATACCTGTCTCCGCCAATGTACATAAACTTTATCTCGCCCCCACTCCGGTAAAAGTATGGCGAAAAATATTTTTGTTTCTTGTCGTAATAATAAGGCTCAAAGGCCAGTGCTGCGCCATAAATTTCAGGATTATTGGCCACTACCTGGCGCAGAAATTTGTGTAATGTTTCTTCAGAAAAGTCCGACGATTCAATTATTTTGGCATAATTCAGGGGTATCCGCTGAACCTGGTTCAATATATTCTCAATTTTGTAAACGGTTGCTTTTGTCTGGTTTTCAGCATTCGTAATCAGGTTTTTCTGAACGATTTTTTTAGAAATGTTGTAATTATAAATGAAGATCAAAAAGAAAACAATCGCAATGCTTGAAAAAATAAAAAATATCAGCTTAAAAGCCAATCCTTTTCCCTGTACAATATGTTTTAAAAATACCATTGCTACATGTTTACTTTTTATATTTATTCATATAATAGCGGTTGAAAGAAAGATCCGAAACCGGGAATTTCATCTATCTGACCATTCTCAAACAAAACCCTGGCTGCAAAATCATAGTCACTTTTCGAGAGGTTGTTATGAAAATCGGTTGAACCTTCGGGGAGGTAAAGGTCCCTGTAACGCTCGAGCATCCACTTTTGATGCACCCTGTTAACAGGAAGGTTTTCCCTTTTGGCACGATTTACAACAATATCGACAGCTTCATCCATGTTCGTGAAAGCATAACGCCAGCCTTCAAGGGTTGCTTTAATAAAGTTTCTGCACAACTCAGGATCATCCTCCATTGTTTTTCTCAGGCAGTAAATGCCATCCTCAAGAAAGTTTAATCCGTAATCGGCAAAAAAGAAGGTATTCAATTCATCGGGGTCGTATCCTGAATTGATAATGGAATGATATTCATCGAACCAGCTTGCATTGGTAATTTCAACACCATCCATCAGAAATAACGTGTTGGTACTGCCAATCGGGACAATTTCAACATCAACATTGTATTTATTAAACAATGCCCTGGGCTGAAATTCAAAACCGCTCCAGATACCGGCCCTTTTCCCATCCATTTTCTGAATTGAATCGATGTCACTGCTCTTTTTGGTAATCAACATCAGTGATGAGCGAGATGAGGGTTGTGCAATGTTCACAATATCTATCCCGTCGGCCTTTAACCCGATAGCATTTACCAGCCAAATGGCAGCAAAATCGGCCTCGCCTTCAGCCATCAGATTGTAAGATGTAACAAAAGGGATAAAAGGGATTACGTGCATCCTGATACCGTGTTTTTCATAAAAACCTTTTTCCTGTGCCACGTAATACCCGGCAAACTGAGCCGTAGTAACCCAGTAAGGAAGGAATGTAACATCACGAAGTTGTTTTGCCGAACCGGTTGCAGCAAAAACACTATCTGAACAGACCACGATATCTTCTTCAATTGCATTTCTGGACGTACAACCACATCCAATATCCACCATAAAAAACAGCATGATTATCTGAAAACCCAATTTTGGACAGTCGAAGTATTTTTTCATCAATGTTGGAGATATGTTGTTATGTCGCCAAATCGGCTATTGAAACCCATCGCCTTAAAATTAATTATTTTTTGTTCATAACAACATACCTTGTCGTTATAATTCAAATAATAAAAATATCTGCAATAAAAAAATAACTGTAAAAAAAATGTAGTTGAATTACGGCGGCTGAAAATAGCCGGTTCATGCCGGTAAAACTTTATTTGGATTTTTGTTGTTAATTTTTATACTTAGGACATAATACAAAAAAAGTAAATGATGGATGCTGACAAAAAAATATTGATTACAGGAACAAGTTCCGGACTGGGTTTCGGGCTGGCAAAAAAATACCTGGAAAAAGGGTGCACCGTTTTCGGCATCAGCCGGCGAGAAAACAAAGAACTTAACAGCTTTACAAATTTTCATTTTCTTAAACAGGATTTATCCCGTTATGACGAGGCAAGTAAAGCAATTTTTGAATTTACAGAAGGGATTGAAAATCTGGATGTTGTTATTCTTAACGCCGGTGTTTTAAACCGGTTGAAAGATGTACGGGAAACAAGCATCGATGAATTCAAACGGGTAATGGATGTGAATGTATGGGCCAATAAAATGGTGGTTGACACCCTTACGGAAAAAGTTAAAAACATCGGGCAAATAATCGGCATATCGTCAGGATCGTCGCAGGGTGCTGCCCGCGGCTGGAATGCCTATTCCATTTCGAAAGCATCACTAAACCTGCTGCTTAACCATTACGCACTTGAATTGCCACACATTCACTTTTGCGCCCTGGCACCCGGGCTGATCGACACGGCCATGCAGGACTATTTGTTTACCATTACAGACCTTGATAAATTCCCGGCCGTTAAGAAACTACAGGATGCCAAACGTAGCGGCATAATGCCCGATATTCACCAGGGTGCCGAAATCGTCACCAAAGCCATATCCCGCCTAACAAAATACGAAAGCGGAAGTTATGTTGATGTGCGGACAATGGATTAAACATGAAAACAATTGAATTCCGTTGTTTTCTATCGCTTTCACTTACTTTCCCGCAATTTTTTGTATTCCCCGGTAGCCCCTTTGGTTTTGCCAGCCAAGGTTTCCCAGTCGACCAGTTCGAATACAAATTCTTTTTTATCATTTTTAACCGTGACAGTCCTGCCTTCAACCGTATAAGAATAATTTACCGCTAAGCCAAGAATGGAATCGTACATAACCACGGTTGTATCGTTCCTAAAATCGAGCTTTTCAAAAAAACATTTGCTGCAAAAGAATATACCCGAAAGGGCTTCCCTAATCTGCACGGCCTCTTTTTCCTCGGGTGTGAGGGCAGCATACTCATCCAGTAACTTTTCTTCGCTGGCTTTGACCTCCTCTTTAGGCTTAGCGGCAGAAGTTTTACTCCCCTTTTTAGAGGTTTCTTTTTCGGGCTCTTTTTCTTCGACCCATTGCTCAAAAGGAGCGCGAGCTTTTTCAAGCGCTTTACGGTATGCGGCATTGTTTGCTCCGTAGCCGGCAACCTGTATCCGGTCGATCTTTTTCTTTGAAAAATGCCACTTCACTTTGTATTTCCGCAAAGGTTTTACCTCAAGGGAAAGGTCTTCGAGCGTGGAAACGGTCAATTCCGATACGATCAAGGTATCGCTGACCGATACGATGGAATCCGTTACCTGATATCCTTCTCCATGCAAACTGTCCATGAGTTGCAATAACATTGCGGTTTCTAACTGTTCCGCTATTGACTCAAACACGAAATCGTTGGCGAAAGACTTCTGAAGAGACGACTCGTTTCCCGAATTGAAAGCATCCACGACATTTTTAACAACCAGCTGGTTATCGAATTTGCATGCAACAATCAGCACGGCAAAAAACAGGGCTACAACTAACAGGGAAATGAAAAAAACAACAGAAATCTTACCGCAAAGGCTCTTTTTCATATCGCAAATTTTTGATTTTAACATTTTATCACGGTCAAATATTTAAAATTATGGAAGTTATGGAAATTTTCTTAATATACTGCTAATTAATTAAATCAATTGCACATAAACAATCATTAGTGCCCGGTTAAAAAAACTTAAGATTGCTTCTCCGTCAGCTGGCGGATACCTATAACAGTTTTGTGCAACGGACTGTATGTGTAACGAATACAAAAATTCCATTTTACGATCATTCTGTATTCCGGCCATAGAAAGCACGTTCTTTTTGAAGTCTCGACATATGTCGGGAACTGTGACCGTTTTTTTAGCTACAACATTCATATCTTTTCCCGCACATAATCCTGATAGCTATCGGGATGGGGGCAATTCAACGTTCATTAAACAAACGATAATCGGAATTCAGGATGCCCCTAAGCCCTGCAAGGGAGTAATATTAATAGACCGGAGCATCGCCCCGGGTAAGGGAACGCGTACGTGGGAACCGTTCGATCCACCCGGCTGGTTAAGGGGTACAACCATATATCGAACGGAATAGCAGCCCGTTGTATTCATCATTCTGAAACAAAACGCCCTACTGCCCTGTATGTACCCTTTGAGCACTTCAGTCTCACTGTCATCTTCGCATTATGCCCAAAAATATACAGTCATTGAATTACACAAGTTTATTTAGCCCAATTCATTATTTTGGTTATTTTTGGCTAAATCAATTCGAAAAAATATGAAAACATCTATCATCATCTTCATACTCATCATTGTAACCACAGCCCTTTTTACAGGCTGTACAGCAACAGAAAAAAACGAACGGATTACCATTGACGGAACCCGTTTTGTACTGAACGGCAACGAAATATTCATGAACGGGGTGAACACCCCCTGGGATAACTGGAACGACTTTGGCGGCGAATACGACCCCGGGTTCTGGGACAGCGAATTCCAGCGTATCCGCGAATGGGGCGGAAATTGCTCGCGAATCTGGATATCGTGCGATGGCGATGTTGGTATCGAAATCGACAGCAACGGCGTGGTTTCAGGCGTAACCGAAAAACACTGGAACGACCTTGAAAGCATGTTTGCTTTTGCACAAAAGCACAAAGTTTACATTATGGCTACCCTGCTTTCGTTCGACCATGCCAAAGCTTCGCACGAAAGTTACCCGAAATGGCGTAAAATGATTGCTTCGAAGGAAAACGTCGATGCCTATGTTGCCAACTATGTGGTTCCGTTCGTGAACCGTTTTAAGGACAATCCCTACCTGTGGTGCATCGATGCCTGCAACGAAATTGAATGGGTTAACCAGGACCGCAACAACGCACAGGCCCCATGGGAAGACCTGCAATACCTTGTTGGATCAATGGCCGTAGCTGTTCACGAAAACAGCGATGTTTTATTTACTCTGGGAAGTGCTGCCGTAAAATGGAACAGCGATATGCCCGGTGAATTTGAAGGCAACTATTGGAGCGATGAAAAATTGCAGGCACATGTGAACTCACCACAGGCTTTTCTCAATTTTTACTCACCCCATTATTATGGCTGGGTAGTGAAACATTTTGGAAGCTTCACCGACCTCTCTCCCGCCGATTATGGCCTGAACGACCGTCCCTGTATGATTGGCGAAAACCCGGGTGGCGGTGTGTTCCTGCAAACGGCTGATGGCAAAGACTCTGTGATTGTCCCCATTGAAGATGCTTTTATACGCACTTACGAAAACGGATGGAAAGGCCTAATGGTATGGACCTCAAACGGTGTCGACCGCTTTGGCGACATCAGCATCAGCGGCCCGGGATTGAAAGCCTTTGCCGAGAAATACCCGGAACTGGTAAATCCATAATAATAGATTCCAAAAAAAACATCAATAATGAGTTATATAAGGATGAAAAACAAAATAAAACATTCATGCACTATCCAGTCCCCTTCTCCTTGGGAGAAGGGTTAGGGATGAGGCCAAAATCCAGCTTATGATCATAAAATTTCTGGGCGCAGCCCGCGAGGTAACAGGCAGCAAACACCTGATCATTACCCAAAAAAACAAGAAAATCCTGCTCGATTGCGGGATGTACCAGGGAAAAGGCATCGAAACCGACAGCTTGAACCGCGATTTGGGCTTCGATCCGCAGGAGATTGACCACATCATCCTGAGCCATGCACACATCGACCACTCGGGACTAATACCTTATATGTACAAGCTGGGATTCAGGGGATCGGTGATCTGCACCAATGCAACCCGCGACCTGTGTGCCATATTGCTGGCCGACTCGGGCGCCATACACGAATCGGACACGGCACGGTTCAATGTGAAGAGAAAAAAACAAGGCCTGCCACCCATCGAAACTATCTACACCCGCAAGGATGCCGTAAACTCAATGCAGTTGTTTATTGGCGTGGCCTACGACCGAAAATTCTACATTGACGAAAACACCAAAGTAAAATTCACCAACTCGGGGCACATGCTGGGCAGCAGCGTGGTTAGCCTGGAAGTTGCCGAAACCGATGGTGTAAAAAAGATTGCTTTTACCGGCGATATTGGCCGTAATTCAAATAAAATACTGCGCGAACCAACCCCGTTTCCCCAGGCCGACTACCTGATTACCGAAGCCACGTATGGCGACCGCCTGCACAAAACCACCAAAGAAGCCAGGGACGAGTTGCTGCATGTAATAAAACATACCTGCCTCGAAAAAAAGGGAAAACTGATCATTCCGTCTTTCAGTGTTGGAAGGACACAGGAGATTGTGTACACCATGAACCAGATGTTCAACGACGGCATCCTGCCCCGTATCGATATTTTTGTCGACAGTCCGCTGGCCGTAAATGCCACCGAAATATTCCGCATGCACCCCGAGTGTTTCAACGACGAGATATTGCACGAAATGCACATGGACCCCGACCCGTTTGGCTTCGACCGGCTCTATTACGTGCGGTCAGTCACCGATTCAAAAAAAATCAATTACCGCAGTGAACCCTGTGTGGTAATCTCTGCATCAGGTATGATGGAGGCCGGGAGGGTAAAACACCACCTGGCCAATACCATTTCAAATTTCCGGAATTCAATACTTGCCGTGGGCTATTGTGCGCCCCGTACACTTGGGGCAAAAATACTCAGGGGCGACCACGAGGTTTCAATTCATGGGTTTAAACACCCGGTAAGGGCTGAAATTTTTCGTATCGACTCGTACAGTGGACACGGCGATTACAATGAGATGGGCGAATACCTCGACTGCCAGATCAAAGACCGCTTGAAAAAAACCTTCATTGTTCATGGGGAATACGAACCGCAGCAAGCTTTCAAACAACACCTTGAAAGCAAGGGGTTCAGCAATATTGAAATACCTGAAAAGGGCGATTGGTTTGAGTTGTAAGGAAGATAGGAGACTTAAGATTATAGATTAAAGACAAAAGACAAAAGGCAGAAGGCAGAAGGCAGAAGGCAGAAGGCAGAAGGCAGGAGCCCGCCGTCGTTAAAAATATGGCGGACAAAGACCGAAGACGGCAGATGACCTTACTATACTTTCAGCTCTTCCCCTTCGGTTTTGGCAATAATAACCGAACCGCAACTGTCGCTCCATACATTTACACTTGTACGCAGCATATCAAGAATTCGATCAACAGCCAGTATTAACCCAATCCCTTCGAGGGGCAAATTAACAGCCGATAAAATAATGGTAATCATTACCAGCCCGGCCATGGGAATTCCGGCAGCACCAATGGAAGCCAGCAAAGCCGTAATCACTACAATCATTTGCTGTCCAAAACCAATATCAATACCGTATACCTGGGCAATGAACATGGCTGCTACACACTCGTACAAAGCTGTTCCGTCCATATTTATAGTGGCACCCAGCGGCAGCGTAAAACTGGAGATTTTATTGGGAACACCGCTGTTATTTTCAACGGCATCCATTGTTAGCGGCAACGTTGCGCTCGACGATGATGTTGAAAAAGCCGTAAGTAAAGGGGTTAACATGTTTTTAAAATGTTTCAGCGGGTTGGCCCTGCCTGCCAGCCGGGTTAAAAGCGGCAGTGTTATAGTAGCATGAATGAGCAACCCGGCAACCACCACCACCATGTACATTCCCATGCTTCCGGCAACCTGAAGCAGGTTTTCCGAATTGTTTGAGACTTCGTGTGCAACAATGGCGAAAATCCCAAGCGGTGTGAATTTTATAATGAACATGGTAATTTTCATCATCACATCGAAAAAAGCATCGAAGAAACGGGTCAGGGTCTTTTTCGATTGTTCTCCAATACGGCTGATGAAATACCCCAGCAACATAGCAAAAAAGATTACGGGCAGTACCTGTCCCTCTGCCATGGCCTGAAAAACATTCGACGGAACAATACCAAGAATGATCTCTTTAAACGATAATCCTTCGAGCTTAAGGCCATCTACCGACCTTGAAAGACCCAGGTCGGCACCAACGCCCGGTTGTATAAGGTTAACCAAAACCAACCCGGTAAGAATGGCAAACAAACTGGTAACCATGTAATAAGAAATTGTTTTCAGCCCTAACCTGCCAAAACTTCTGCCTCCGCCCATGCTGGTTATCCCCGATACAATGGAAGAAAAAATCAGTGGAATAACAATCATTTTTAAAGCGTTCAAAAAAAGTTCGCCAATCCAATAAAAGTATGGCACGCTTACAGGCAAAAAATAACCTGCCAGTACAGCTAAAACCAGGGCAATTAGAATTTGCCAGTGCAATGCAATTTTTTTCACTTTACTCTCAATTTTCCGCTATATTAATAAAAATAATTTAAAAGGACAGGCCAAATATTATGTACAACATGAAATTGAATTTTTAATGTTTTAATAAAAAGTCATTCTAAAAATCTTTGAAATATATTTTTTTAATTATTTTTCGAAACCAAATCAGGGGTCTATGAGGCAACTAAAAATAACAAAACAGGTAACCAACAGGGAAACCTTATCGTTGGATAAATATTTACATGAAATTGGTAAGGTTGATTTGTTAACGCCGGATAAGGAAGTTGAGCTGGCCAAACGCATTAAAAAAGGCGACCGCGAAGCTTTTGAACAACTCATTAATTCAAACCTCCGTTTTGTTGTTTCGGTTGCCAAACAATACCAAAACCAGGGTTTAAGCCTCCCCGACCTCATCAATGAAGGGAACCTGGGCTTAATTAAAGCCGCACAACGCTTTGATGAAACCCGTGGTTTCAAATTCATTTCTTATGCCGTTTGGTGGATCAGGCAATCAATTTTACAAGCTTTGGCCGAACAAGCACGGATTGTGCGTTTACCATTAAATAAAATTGGTTCCATCAACAAAATCAACAAAACATTCAACCAACTCGAACAGGAATTTCAGCGCGAACCAACGGCAAAAGAAATTTCTGAAATGCTGCAACTTACTCCCGAAGTGATTGAGGAGGCCATGAAAGCATCGGGCCACCATGTTTCGATGGATGCCCCCCTGCGCGATGAAGATGGTAATAATTTATACGACATACTTTTAAACGTTGAAACACCCAGCCCCGACAAAGGACTGCTAAACAACTCATTACAGCAAGAAATCGAACGCTCGCTGGCGACATTGGGCGAACGGGAAGCCGAAATTATCCGCTTCTATTTCGGTCTTAATGGCACACGCCCGCATACGCTCGAAGAAATTGGCGAAGTATTTGGGCTCACACGCGAAAGGGTGAGGCAAATAAAAGAAAAGGCCATTAAAAAGCTGAAAAACAATTACCGGAATAAACTGCTAAAAAGTTATTTAGGTGAATAAAACATTAAGCCCTGCCACTCAAAGCAGGGCTTTTTTATTGCAATTGATTCAAAAAAACTAATTTTGAGTGTTATTACATCTAAACGAATCACTATAAATGAAACGATACATAGCACCATCGGTACTGGCAGCCAACTTTCTCGATTTGAGAAAAGACATTGAAATGATCAACAACAGCGTTGCACACTTTATTCATTACGATGTTATGGACGGCGTTTTCGTCCCCAACATATCATTCGGGCTGCCCATACTAAAACAAATCAGCCAAATTGCCAAAAAACCGATTGATGTACACCTGATGATCAATGACCCCGATCCGTACATTATTCCCTTTAAAGAAGCCGGTGCAGCAAACATAACCGTGCACATGGAAACCTGCCACCATTTAAACCGGACTGTCAATTTTATTAAAGAACAAGGCATAATGGCAGGTATTTGCCTGAACCCGCATACCCCGGTTTCAACCCTTGAAGAGGTTTTACCATTAGCCGACATGGTACTCTTAATGTCGGTAAACCCGGGCTATGGCGGACAATCGTTCATTGAATCGACTTACCCAAAAGTAGAAAAACTGCGAAACGAAATCGATAAACGGGGGTTAAAAACCCTGATAGAAGTTGACGGAGGCGTGAATTACAAAACAGCAAAAAAACTGTTCGATGCCGGGGCTAACGTGCTGGTTTCAGGAAGTTTTGTATTCAAATCGGAAACACCTGAAAAAACCATTGAAAAATTACTGAATATTTGATTTTTGGCACGGAATTCGAAGAGAACAACCCGGCTGGTTTTAAAAAATAAAAAGGGAGGAAACAATGGAGTTGGAAAACGACGAAATATTTGAAAATTTAAAGGACATGATTAACAACATTCCTCAAAACTTCAAAATTCTTGAGGAAACAATAGATTTGGAAGTCCAAAAGGAATATTTCGAATCGGTTAAAAATATTGTTGCCAACCCTGAAATCGATACGCCCGATAACCTCATCCTTAAATTAAACGACCCCGCCATTTCTACAAACGAAAGAAAAACGGTATTGCAAAAGCTGGCTAATACCGATTCGGTAGAAGCGTTCAGGGCCCTCGAAAATTACAAAAAAGCCCCCCACCGCGGGCTTCACGACTGGGCCATACTTGCACACCAACAAAGCAAAATGCTGCTTCACAGCTCCTTGCTCGACGAACAGCAGGTTTTTATTTCAACCGGGCTTGGGGGTAAAAACGATAAACTCAGGTACTTTTTAATTTTCCCCTATAACAAACCCGAAAACAATCCCGGCAAACTTCAGAAAAACAGTCTAAAAAGCGAACTTGAATTTTTCACAAAAAACCATCAAGGCGTAGTTGAAAAAATCGATTTTTCCGAAAAGTTTGCCACAGCAATGGTGCTGCTTCCGCTTAAAGCCCCCATTCCCGATATCATTAAAGATGTCATTTCGGAATGCAACAACTACGGCAGCTTTCTTAGTGAAGATGTGTTGATTACAAACATGAAAAAATTTTCGGACCGGGAAATTATTGAAATTATTGAAAAACAAAATGAAGAACACGATTAACGCCGCCATTCAGGTATTACCACAATCAGAAACACTGCACCCCTACTCCATTGTTGATAAAGCCATTGAGGCGATACAAAAATCGGGACTGAAATACCGTATATGTCCGTTCGAAACCGTTGTTGAAGGAGAATACGGCGAGGTCATGAACCTGGTCAAAAAAATTCACGAAACCTGTTATCAAACCGAAACCGACAACATGTTGGTTTACCTGAAAATACAATCGGCCAAAAACCGAAACGTTACCATTGAAGATAAAATGGAAAAGTACGACGATTAGGGCACAGCAAAGCATTACAGCCGATTTATTTCGTTTTTTATTTGCTGGTAAACAACGTTTCATTATATTTGCACCGCAATTTTACAACGGACTTGTAGCATAATTGGATAGTGCACCTGACTACGGATCAGGAGGTTGGGGGTTCGAGTCCCTCCAAGTTCACAGCAAAGGCTGCCAAATACGGTAGCCTTTCGTTTTTAGGGACCTGCCCGAATTGACCGAGGGACGAGAAGTGACTGACCGAAGGGAAGGAATCCCGATGATCCCGATAAAAATCGGGAGATATCGGGAAGTCCCTCCAAGTTCACAGCAAAGGCTGCCAAATACGGTGGCCTTTTGTTTTTAGGGACCTGCCCGAATTGACCGAGGGACGAGAAGTGACTGACCGAAGGGAAGGAATCCCGATGATCCCGATAAAAATCGGGAGATATCGGGAAGTCCCTCCAAGTTCACAGCAAAGGCTGCCA
>JAIOZY010000110.1 GCA_021740385.1 Prolixibacteraceae bacterium
CAGGGAAAAGCAGCCGGCGTGCAGGTTTTCAGCAGTTCAGGTATGCCAGGTGCCGGCATTACCGTTCGCGTACGTGGGATTAATACCATTACCAAACAAGATGAGTGGAGTGGTGTTGCCGGCCCCATTTATATTATTGACGGGGTGCCGGGTGACATTAACTCAATCAATCCGAATGATATAAAAAGCATTGAAGTATTGAAAGATGCTTCATCGCAAGCCATTTATGGATCGTCGGGAGGAAATGGTGTGATTTTGGTCACGACCAAACAAGGTTCGAAAAATCAAAAACCAAAAGTTGAATTGTCGTTGTACCGGGGCTTGCAATCGAACGACTTGCGGGTTGAAATGTGCGATACCAGGGAGTTTATTGATATATACAATTCGCTTGAGACAACAAAAAGAACCCGTATAACTGCTGACCCCGATTCGCTGCCATCGACCAACTGGTGGAACGAAATTTCGCGTAATGCGATAATGGAAGATTATAATTTGTCGGTATCTTCCGGTACCGAAAATTCAACATCGCTGTTCAGCATCGGATATTTAAACCAGGAAGGGGTAGTAAAAAAGACCGAATATAAGCGGTATAATATCCGGGTCAATACAACATACGATATATCAAAATGGTTAAAAGTAGGTGAAAATATTTCACTTGCTGTTACACGCAACCGGGGGAATGATGGCTATGGTTCTCCGATGGGGGCAATTAATCAAAGCCCGATTAGTTATGTGCGTGATACTTCAACCAATCTTACTGCCCAGCAAATAAAAGATAAAAATATTGGCTGGGGAGGCTGGGCTCAACCTCTGTTTGGTACAGGTGCAGGTAACCCTGCTGCCGGAATATATTACGACAACAACCGGAGCGGTACGTACCGGATGGCCGGCAACCTGTTTGCCAATATAAAAATACTTAAGGGGCTGACTTACAATAATAATTTTGGTTTTGACATCAATTTTTACGAGAACGATAATTTCCAGCCATACTATTACATCACATCGACCCAGAATAATTCTGTTGTTCAGGTTTCAAGAACATTGAACCGGAATTTCTCCTGGAACTGGCAACATGTGTTCAATTATAAAACAACCTTGCTTGAAAAACATGATATCGACCTGATGGCCGGTTTTGAAGCCAGCGAATACCTGGGAAAAACGCTTAGCGGAAGTGCCGATTCCCTGCTGAAAAATGGGGCTACTCCCGAATACCAATACATTGATGCAACGCTTCGGGAATCCGGTTCAACATATTACAAGGCTGGTGGCGGATACGGCCATAATACCAGTTATGCATACTTTGCCCGGGTAAATTATCAGTACAATAACATGTTCCTTGCACAGTTTTCCTGCCGCTACGATGGTTCAACCAACTTTGCTCCCGAGTACAGGTTTGGTCTGTTCCCCGCATTCTCAACAGGTTTTAAATTTAGCGAGCTCGATATTATTAAAGAAAACCTGACTTTCATGAATTTTGGAAAAATCCGTTTTGGCTGGGGGAAAACAGGCAATGACGGCATACCGGGAAATAAATTTTACTCGCTGGTTGGTGTTAGCGCCGTTAATGGATACCCCTTCGGGGGCACAGGTACGCCGGGGGGCATTGCCCTTGCACCGGGAAACCAGGAGCTGCACTGGGAAACCATAACCACGTACAATTATGGGATCGATATGAATTTTTTCGATAACAAATTAGCGGTAACAGCCGATTATTTTGATAAAAACACATCCGGCATGTTGCAGTCGCTGGCATTGCCACTAATAGTCGGAAGGTATGGTTTTTCAGGTACCGACGGAAAGTACACCGACCATATCGGAAGTTTATCGAATAAAGGGGTTGAATTTGCTGCCAACTACAAAGATAATGTTGGAGACCTTAAATATTCTGTCGATTTCAACATCACCAAAATTGTAAGTAAACTATACAACCTTACCGATACTTTTACCTTACCCGATTGGGACTCAAATCCCAAATCAATATTGCGGAACGGCGATGCTCCGGGTGTATTCTGGGGTTACAAAACAGATGGCCTGTTCCGCCCCGATGATGTTGAGGTAATTAACGAAAATGGCAAAGAGCGGGCTGCCTGGAAAGAATACATTCCATACAGGATCAACAGCAGGGGCAACAGGGTGTATGCGCAAAACAGTGCACAGCCCGGCGACTTGCGGTTTGTTGATATGAACGGTGATACCATCCTCAACGTTGATGATAAAGTAGTAATTGGCAACCCGAACCCCGATTTTACTTTTGGACTGACGATTAACCTTGAATACAAAGGTTTTGACCTGAACTGTTTTTTCCAGGGCAGTTATGGCAACGATATTTTTAATGCAAGCAAATCAGGTTGGTACAATTCAACCGGTTTAAACAACTGGACAACAGATGCGCTTAATGCATACCGTGCCCCGGTTTATGACGATGACGGAAATATGATCGATCCAGGCAACACAACCTCCGACCAATTCAGGCTATACGGTTCTACCAGCGACAACTACCGCATGAGCGACTGGTATGTGGAAGATGGTTCGTATGTAAAGCTTAAATCAATGCAATTAGGCTATACATTGCCTGAATCGTTTACCCAAAAATACGGGGTTGAACGCCTGAGGATTTATGTTGGTGGAAGGAACCTTTTTACCTTGACAAATTATACCGGACTGGATCCTGAAATGGGTGGGAACGACCCGACTTACTTTGGTGTGGATGAAGGGAGCTACCCGCATCCCAAAATGTACAATATTGGAGTCAATGTCTCATTTTGATCGAAACAGTATTTGGTAATTAAAATAAAAATATAAACGAATGAAAACAATGAGAAAATATATATTGATAACAGCTACGTTAGCTGGTCTGATATTTGCCGGATGTTCAGAAGAATTCCTGGATATTCCACCGGCAGGGAAAGTTGATGAATTAAGTTTTTTTACCGATACGGCCAACATTGATTTAATGTTGAGCGGAGTCTATAATACCTTTCTTTACAAAGAAAACTGCGATGCTTATGACCAATACCGGTGGTGGCTGGGAAGTGTGGCATCGGATGAAGCCGAAGCAGGTGGCGATTCACCTACAGCATGGGGCGAAGGATACTCCTTTGATGAACTTACATACACATCCGAAGCATCGATTTTAAAAATGGTGTATGGGTCAATGTTTAATGGCATATCACGCGCATCGCAGGTAATAGAAAAACTGCCTGAAGCAAAACTAATGGCCGGGGCCGAAACAAATAAGAAAATTGACATTCGCCTGGCTGAGGCTCGTTTCCTGCGGGCTGCCTTTTATTTTATTCTTACCCGTGTATACGGTGGCGTTCCGGTAGTCGATCACATTTTGCTTCCATCGGAATATAAAACCTTGCCCCGGGGTACAATAAAAGAAGTTTATGAACAAATGGAGAAAGACCTTCTATCAGCTATTACGCACCTGCCTTACGAAAGCCAAATTGCTGACAATGAAAAAGGACGTGCATCAAAAGGTGCAGCACAGGCATTATTGGCAAAAATCTATGTTTACGAATCGTCTTATTTTACATATTACGGTACAGACGATGCCCGTTTTGGCAATGTGCAAAACAGGTGGAAAGAAGCTTTCGATTTGTGTCGTGAAATAATTGACTCGGGCGAATATGAATTGGTGGGTTCTAACGGTGAAACTTATGATACATTCTGGAGCCCGGAAACCAACGGTTTCCGCTATTTATTTTCTGTTGAAGGCAACAACAACAAGGAAAGTATTTTTGCTATTCAACACATTCACAGTACCGGTTATAGTAATTATAGCTATGGATGCGCATTAAACCAGTTTGTTGGAGCCCGTGCATTGTTGCGCAAGGATGGTTCGTTCCCAACTCAAAACGATCATGCCTGGGGTTTTTGGGTGCCAACCCACAAGCTTTTTAATTTATTTGATCCCAACGATGTTCGAAGAAAAGTAGCCATCGGTCAGGCCCCCGACTCAATTTCCGGTTATCCCGGTGATAGTTTATATGGCGAGATAAACAATGTGGAAGGTTGGTTTACCATTGCCCGAACCATTTACCAGGCCACAGGCCTCGAGAATTTTAAATACGAAATTGGCCCGCATAACTCGATGATCGTTGATGGAGGTTTTCAGGGTAACACCCAAAACATGTATTATATCCGCTATGCCGATGTTGTTTTATTGGCTGCTGAAGCGGCCATGATGGACAATAATCCCGGCAAAGCACTGGAATATTTTAACCTCATCCGTAAACGCGCCCGGAATTGTGGCGATGGTATCCATCCTGCGGATTTTACCGGTGCGGTTACCAGGCAGGATATTATGGATGAACGTGCCCGCGAGTTTGCTCTGGAAGGTGAACGGTTCTTCGATTTGGTACGCTGGAAAGAGGCAGGGAACGAAATTGGTGGCTCACGGATGGAATGGTGGGAAGATAACAGCAGCTATGACGGCATCACTGTTCAATATGACGAGAAAAACGACTTTTTTCCACTTCCTGCAATTGAAACATCAAAAAACAGTAATTTGGAGCAATACGCAGGTTGGTAACGATAGAATTTAATTTTGAAAAATGGGGAATAAGTCTGATTTTAATCGAAGATTTTTTAAAAGAGTGATTCTATTTATTGCTTGTGGGCTACTATTATCAACCACGGCTAAAGCGCAATTGCCAACAGCACAACAGATTGCAAATGAAATAAAGGTGGGGGTTAACCTGGGAAATACACTTGAGGCAATTTGTGGTGAAGATGCCTGGGGAGCTGGACATACCTCACAACGGCTCATCGATTCAATTAAAGCTGCAGGTTTCAATACAATACGCTTGCCTGTGGCATGGTTCTGCCATTCCGATACAGTAAACAGCATCATTGATGAAGCCTGGATGGCAAGGGTAAAAGAGGTGGTGGATTACTGTTTGAACGCGGACCTTTATGTGATCATTAATGCTCATTGGGACCAGGGTTGGTTGGAAAATAGGGTGAATACTGCCAATCAATATCAGGTGAATCAAAGACAGGCGGCTTACTGGACCCAAATTGCAAACTATTTCATTGACTACGATGAACGACTGCTTTTTGCCGGGGCTAATGAACCCAATGTACACGATGCCACGGCAATGTCGGTGCTGATGACCTACCACCAAACCTTTATTGATGCTGTAAGGGCTACCGGTGGAAACAACAGTTCCCGTACCCTGATTATCCAGGGGCCTTCAACCGATATTGAAGGTACCAACAAGTTGATGAACACTTTACCCGCCGATGAAATTGATGACCGTTTAATGGTCGAAGTACATTATTATACTCCGTACCAGTTTTGTTTAATGAATGGAGATGCCAGTTGGGGAAAAATGTTCTATTACTGGGGGAAAGAAAATCATTCAAAAACTGATGCTACCCGCAATGCAACCTGGGGCGAGGAAAATGATGTGGAAAAGTATTTCGGCATGATGAAAACAAAGTTCGTGGATAAAGGGATACCTGTAATCCTGGGTGAATTCGGAGCTTATAAAAGAAAATTGAATCCACCATCGGAACAGGAACTTCACAATGCCTCGGTGGAATACTATCTCCGTTATGTGGTCAAATCGGCCAGCGAAAAGGGAATCATCACTTACTACTGGGATACACCGGGGGGCCTTTTCATCCGCAGCACAGGTGAAGTTCGTGATCGAGGTATACTCAATGCTATCATGCAAGTGGATAACGAAACCTCATCAACCGGTTTTCATCCCAAAAATGATAACAACATAAGGTTGTACCCCAATCCTTTTGGCACAGCAATCAATCTCAATATCAGCAAGTACACCGAGATTCAACAAATTGTCATTTACAACATGATGGGGGCAAAAGTTGAAGTGCTTAAAAAATCAGCTATCAAGCATTCAATTTCAATAGGATCCTCATTGCAAAATGGCGTTTACATTTTAAAATTATTTGGCATTAATGGCATGGTAGCTTATAAAATAATTAAGCAAACCAATGGATAAACCTAATCAGTTAAACTGAAAACTATGAAATATACTTTGCAATTCGGGATGGTTCTTTTAGTTGGAATGATCCTGTTCGGTTGTTCTAAAACAACTCCACCCGATCCTTTCGGCCCTGTACCCGACGAAAACCAAATGCGCTGGCAGGAAATGGAATACTACGCTTTTGTTCATTTTTCGCTGAATACTTATACTGACCAGGCTTGGGGGTTTGGCGATGAAGACCTAAAACTGTTCAATCCCGAAGAACTCGACACGCGACAATGGGCACGCATCTGCAAGGAAGCGGGCATGAAAGGCATCATCATTACTGCCAAGCACCATTGCGGGTTCTGCTTATGGCCCACCGAAACTACAGCGTATTCGGTTGAAAACACACCCTGGAAGGACGGCAAAGGCGATGTGTTGCGCGAACTGGCCGAAGCCTGTGAAGAATACGGGCTGAAACTGGGCATTTACGTTTCGCCCTGGGACCGCAACCACCCCGACTACGGCAAGCCTGAATACATCACCGCTTTTCGGAAGCAAATCGAAGAAGTGCTGACCAACTACGGCGATGTGTTCGAAATTTGGTTCGATGGTGCCAATGGCGGCGATGGCTACTACGACGGGGCGAATGAAACCCGCAAGATTGACCGTACTACTTACTACGACTGGCAACCAACCTACAAAATGATCCGTGAATTGCAACCCAATATTGTAATATGGAACGATGGGGGCAACCGGGCCGACTTGCGCTGGGTAGGTACCGAAGAAGGTTATGTGGGCGAAACAAACTGGAGCTTGTTGGACAGCACGGGTGAAGTGGAGTGGGGAATGTTGCATTTTGGTTTGGCAGATGGAAATGCCTGGGTCCCCGCCGAGGTGAATACATCCATCCGGCCTGAGTGGTTCTATCACCCGGCCGAAGACGATAAAGTAAAAACGGTGCCGCAATTGATGGATACGTACTACAAATCAATTGGACGAAATGCTACGTTATTGCTCAATTTTCCAATCATGCCCAATGGTTTAATTCATCCGAACGACGAAAAAGCAGCCCTTGGTATGGCCAGGGCAGTAAATGAATCGTTTGCCGTAAACCTGGCCGAAAATGCCAAAGCCGAAGCTTCCAATGTACGTGGAAATGCAGACAGGTTTAATGCTTTAAAAGCAATCGATGACGATAATGAAACGTATTGGGCAACCGATGATAGTATTACCAATGCTTCACTCATAATTGATTTGGGCAAACCAACGTTGTTCAACCGTTTTATGGCACAGGAATTCATCAGGCTGGGGCAACGTGTAAAATCGTTTACGCTTGACGTTTATATGAATGGAGATTGGACTGAAGTGGCAAAGGCTACAACTATCGGATACAAACGCATAATCAGGTTTCCAAGTGTTGAAGCAACAAAAGTACGTTTTACCATCACCAGCTCAAAATGTTGCCCCGTAATTTCCGGTATCGGGGTTTACAATGCCCCTGTATTTCTAACTGCACCTTCTGTTATACGGAATAAGTTGGGCGAAGTTACCATTTCAACGAACGATATCGGGCCTGTTTTTTATTACACATTAGATGGCTCCGAACCAACTACGGCATCGAAAAAATATACCGGGCCTTTTAATGCCGATGGAAAAAAAGTGATAAAGGCCATTGCTTTCGATCCATCATCAGGAAAGACCAGTCCGGTTGGTATTGCAAAATTCGATATTTCAAAAAAGAACTGGAAAATACTTAATGTAACCGACGGAAATGCCGGGTTCATTTTTGATGGGAATACCGCCACAACATGGCACCAGCGCGATAAGAAAATGCCTGTCGATTTAGTGGTCGATTTGGGTGACACCTATAAGATTAGCGGGTTCAGGTACCTTCCCGACCAGAACAAATGGAGTTCGGGCATAATAAGCCATTATAAGTTATTTGTGTCGAAAAACAATAATGACTGGCAACGGGTTAGCGGGGGCGAATTTTCGAACATAAAAAATAATCCGGTTTGGCAGGTTAAACATTTCAACGTTACACCGGCACGGTATATCAGGCTTCAGGCCTTAAAAAACACTTTTGGCGACAATGTGGCCGGTTATGCCGAAGTGGATATAATAACAATACATTAGGATTCACAATGATTCAATAAAATAATCATAAAAAACACGAATGGGGCTGTCTCAAAAGTCAGTCCCTTTTTTCTTTACTTTCAATTTGTAAGTAACAGGTAGTTTTATCGGGCTGTAAGCCCAATTTAGTATTTATTAATCAATTAAACTGGGCCTTCAGCCCGCTCTGTTTTGCACCTCTTAATTGCCCAAGATGTTACCTTGGGCCGAAATGATTATGCCCCTCAGGCTTATACTTA
>JAIOZY010000094.1 GCA_021740385.1 Prolixibacteraceae bacterium
TAATTTGTTATCAAGGTTCATATTTCAATATCGTGATACTTTCCAATTATAGTTTTCGACCAACGTGTCATCTCGATCCCGATCCACGATGGCCATCGGGACTATCGGGACTTTGCGGAGAGAGAGATCCTTTCAAACAACAGATTCCTCCCCGAAAAAAATCGGGGCTTCGCTTCACTACCAATGACAGTTTTCGACAAATGTGTCATTTCGAACGGAGCGCAGCGGAGAGAGAAATCCTTTGTTACAAGGGATTCCTCCTCCTTCGTCGTCGGAATGACACCTTTTTTCAACTGTCATAAGCATCTTACTCATTTTTTCGGGTAGGTATCCGGGATGAAAAATCCCGAAGAGCTTTGGTTTATTCCAACAACGATTCGACATAGCTTTTCGTGGCAACATCCTGCGCATCGGTGGGATCGGCCAGGTTTTTGATCTGCCGCCCTCCCGCGTCGTTGCCCTGTTCCAGCACGTTGGTAAGGTTCAGCTCGGAAGGCACAAGCAGTTTGGTCCACACAGGTGCTGCAGGTGTCCCCGCGTTATAGTAGTAGCCTGGTGTGAGCCCCGAACCGTCGGTGGTGTTGTAAATAAGCAAACTCGTAGCCGGCGATGCAATGGTGGCGGCGTCGTTTGCCCCGGTTAGTGCAACGCGGGGTATGAGCAGCCCTTTGTCCGAAGCACGAACATCGAGCATGGCCGCGTTGTCGGGTGCGCTGCCATCGGCGTTAATGCCCACGTTCTGGGCGTACCCATAAAACAACAACAAGGTTAATAACAGGGTAAGGACAATGGGTAAAAATTTTGTTTTCATTATATTCTTTATAAGGGTTCGTATTTCAATATCGTGATACTTCGGGATTGCCCCCGAAGAGCTTTGAATAGTTCAATTAATACAGAAGAATCGAGCAAAATCGTGCAATCCTTGATTTATTAATGTGAATTCTTGATTCCTGAAAAGCTTTAAAGTCCGAGTCATTCCAGGTTGGAGCATTTAAAAGAAGTTCACTGATACCTTCAGATGACTTTTCTGATGCAATTTCAGATTGCAACGTAAATGCCAATTCCTTTTTTTCTTTTTCAGATAGTTGCCTGATCAGGCCAAGTATTTGATAAAAATCAATGTTTGATCTTAATTCCATGGCATTGCTATAGAATGAAAACCAAAGGTATAAAATTATCATGGAAGGTTCATAGATACAAATAATTTTTTGTTGCCGTAAACCGGATCAGGTGATTTAAAAACAGCAAAATCAAGACCGGAAACGCGGGGTTAGTCCATCTACTATCATTCGCAAAAATATTCAGGATTCTTAAAATCACAGTCTCACAGATTTAAATCATTGACCCCGGAGAGGTCAAATATTTATAGAAAAATGCCGGGTGAATGAAATGCGACCCCGGCCGGGGTCGAACCTATTCCCTGCATTACATTTCTTCTAAAAACATATGAATTAAGTCATCTTGAAAAAATTTTCAATAATACTATCTTAGCATACCGAAATCAATAAATCATCTAACCTTTAAAAAAATGAAAATTATTGCTTTTTTTCTACCTATGATATTCTTGTCATGTACACTTTCAGCAAAAGAATTTAAATTAAAGTCGCCTGATGAAAAAATTCAACTGACTGTTAGCATAAATGATGAAATAATATGGTCGGTTACCCGCGAAAACAAAACGGTTGTTGAAAAAGCAGTTGTTGGCCTTGAGTTATCAGGAAGGACTCCTGCTGAACCATCACTGCATTTACGAAAATCAGAGAAAACAATCGACAAGGTACTGAAGCCGGTGATACCGCATAAAGATGCCGTTATTCGCGACCACTGCAACGAACTTACGCTGCATTTCAAAAACAAATTCAAGCTTGTTTTCAGGGCTTATAACGATGGCGTTGCCTACCGTTTTGCTGACGAACAGGAAAAACCAACCGAAGTGTTGAATGAAAAAATGGTTCTCACATTTCCGGAGGGGTCCTCCTCATGGTTTCCGCAGGAAGAATCGATGTATTCGCACAACGAACGGTTTTATCCCTATAAATCCCTGACTTCAATCAAAAGCGGAGAATTCTGCAGCCTGCCCGTTCTTTTCGACACGCCCGATAAAATAAAAGTTCTTTTTACCGAAACAGCACTCCACAACTACCCCTGCATGTTCCTTGAAGGAAACGGAAACAATACGTTACAGGCTATATACCCAAATTATGTGCTTGAAACTGTTTCCGGAAAGCGGGGCCCCGACAGGAACCAGACTATTACAAAGGAAGCCGGTTATATTGCAAAAATTGAAGGTAAAAAAGAATATCCCTGGCGTGTCTTCATTATAGGGAATGACAAAACCCCGGTTGAAAGCAACCTGACCTGGCAACTGGCTAAACCCTGCGCCCTTGAAAATACCAATTGGATCAAACCCGGCAAAGTGGCCTGGGACTGGTACAATGCCAACAACATTTACGGGGTCGGTTTCGAAGCGGGACTCAACACCGAAACCTATAAATACTACATCGATTTTGCTTCGGAAAACAACATTGAATACGTGATTTTAGACGAAGGCTGGACAAAGTCGACCACTGAAATTCAGGAAAATAATCCTGATATTGATGTAAAAGAACTTATCGGCTATGCCGGGAAAAAAGATGTTGGCATCATTTTATGGGTGCTTTGGAAGCCGTTAAACGATAACCTGGCCGAAATACTGGAGACATACAGCAGTTGGGGAGCTAAAGGCATCAAAGTCGATTTCATGCAACGCTCCGATCAGTACATGGTGAACTCGTACGAAGAAATTGCAAAAAAGGCAGCCCAACTCGAATTGCTTGTAGATTACCACGGAGCCTTTAAACCATCGGGGCTGCGCCGAACTTACCCAAACATTGTGAACTACGAAGGCGTGAAAGGCAGCGAAAACAATAAATGGAGCGCCGATATAACGCCCGAACATAACGTGACCATTCCCTTTACCCGCATGGTTGCCGGTCCGATGGATTACACCCCGGGCTGCATGATCAACGCACAGGAAATAAACTTCAACATCAGTTTTGAACGGCCCATGAGTTTGGGCACCCGTTGCCACCAGGTGGCCATGTACATGGTGTACGAAGCGCCCCTGCAAATGATGTGCGAATCACCATCGACCTATAAAAAGGAGCAGGAAACCGTTGACTTCATCACCCGGATACCCACGGTTTGGGACGAAACCAAAGTACTTGAAGCTGCTGTTGGCAATTACATAGCCGTTGCCCGCCGAAAAGGTGATAACTGGTACATTGGCGCCATGACCGACTGGACTCCGCGGGAATTTAACATCGTCCTTAATTTTCTTGGAGAAGGAATTTACTCTTTGGAAATCATGAAAGACGGTTTAAACGCGCACCGCTTTGCACAGGATTATGCCAAAGAAAGCAAGCAGGTCACACAAGAATCGACCATAAAAATTAACATGGCAAAAGGAGGCGGCTGGGCAGCCATTATAAAAAAGCAACCCTAAAATTCGTTACCAGAACGAGGCTGTTCAAAAAGTGAAAAAAGGTGTCATTTCGAATGTAATGAGAATTGAAAATCAACGAACGATAACCAGAAATCGGGTTGTCTCTAAGCCCTGCAAGGGCAAAATAAATTAGCCCCGACAAATTATCTGAATTTTTATTTCACCGGTTTGTCATTTTTGGTAGTTTTATTCCCATCATTAATCAGGTTAAAAACACGTGTGTTATGAAATATTTTATTTTACTGTCCCTTTTGTTGGCCCTTTCTTTCTTTGGAAAAGCACAGGACCGCTTAACCGGCAAACCGTTTGCCACGCGTTCGGAAGTAATTGCCCAAAACGGGATGGTGTGTACCAGTCAGCCCCTTGCTACACAGGCAGCCCTGAACATACTGCAAAAGGGTGGAAATGCCATTGATGCCGCCATTGCAGCCAATGCCTGCCTGGGACTGATGGAACCCACGGGTTGCGGTATAGGCGGCGACCTGTTTGCCATTGTATGGGATGCAAAAACCCAAAAGCTGTACGGCCTGAATGCCAGCGGCCGTTCGCCCTACAACCTTTCCCTTGAATACTTTCAGGAAAACGGTTACGAAAAAATCCCGGCGCTTGGCCCGCTGCCTGTTTCCGTTCCCGGTTGTGTCGACGGCTGGTTCGAACTGCATGAAAAATTCGGAAGTATCGAAATGGATGAAATCCTAACACCTGCCATAGAATATGCACGCAAGGGGTTTCCGGTATCGGAACTGATCGCCTATTATTGGGGGCGAAACGCCGAAATATTGAAAGAATATCCCGTTTTTGCCGAAATTTTTATGCCAAACGGTAAAGCTCCTGCTAAAGGCGAAATGTTCAAAAATCCGTACCTGGCCAACACCTATGAAAAAATTGCCCAAAACGGGCGCGCTATTTTCTATAAAGGCGAAATGGCCGAAAAGATGGTTGACTACCTGAACAAGCAGGGCGGCTTCTTTTCGATGCGCGATTTTGAAGACCACAAATCGGAATGGGTTGAACCCATAAGCACCAGCTACCGGGGCTACGATGTGTGGGAATTACCCCCCAACGGGCAAGGCACAGCCGTATTACAAATGCTGAATATACTCGAAAACCACAATATCGCTTCAATGGGTTTCGGGTCGGCAGCGTACATGCACCTGTTTATCGAAGCAAAAAAACTGGCTTTTGAAGACCGTGCAAAGTATTATTCCGACATGGATTTTAACACCATACCCATTGAAGAACTCATATCGGAAGAATACGGGAAACAACGGAACGAACTTATTGATGCTGAAAAAGCAGCCCCTTCCTACCCTGCCGGGGAACTGGAATCGGGCAACACCATTTACCTCACCACGGCCGACAAGTTCAGAAACATGGTTTCGCTCATTCAAAGCAACTACCGCGGAATGGGCTCGGGCATGACACCCGGGAAACTTGGTTTTGTGTTGCAGGACAGGGGCGAACTTTTTGCCTTAAAAGAAGGGCACAAGAACGTTTTCGAACCCCATAAAAGGCCTTTCCACACTATTATTCCGGCTTTCATCACTAAAGATGGAAAACCGTTTATGAGTTTCGGGGTAATGGGCGGCAGTATGCAACCACAGGGGCACGTCCAAATTGTTGTTAACCTTATCGACTTTAATATGAACCTGCAGGAAGCCGGCGATGCCCCGCGCATACGTCACTCGGGCAGCAGCCAGCCTACCGGTGAAATAATGACCGATGGCGGTTGGGTAAACCTCGAAACCGGTTTTGGTTACGATGTTGTCAGGGAACTTATGGGCAAAGGACACAAGGTTCGTTTCTCACGAGGGGGCTATGGCGGTTACCAGGCCATCATGTACGATGCCGAAAACCACGTATATTACGGTGCCAGTGAATCAAGAAAAGACGGGATGGCAGCCGGATACTAACCGTTTGCCTACTTTATAAAACGTACCATAAGTCCACTTGTGTTGCCATAATTTATGGTTGTGGAATAAACCCGTTCAAAATCATCGTTTTCATCAACTGTGTAATCGCCTATTGAATAGGAATCGATATATTGCTGCACCCCGGAACTGTCAGCATAGTAATGCGGATCCCAATCATTTGTATAATAATCAGGAAGTGGCAAATTAAAAATTGAAAGCTCCCGCCAGAAAAGGAGGTCTTTGTCGGGATAATAATTCTCACTTCGGGCATAGAGTGCTTTTAATGTATCAGCAGTTACATTCATTTCCCCTTCAAGTATTAGTTCAACCTCAGATTCACCCGCGGTAGATGATATCGTATCGATGTGTACACTAAACCGTGGTCCATCCCAAACCAATTGCCAGTCGCCAAGATATTCGCGTGTATCGAATGAAACGTATGACCAGCTAATACGTTCATGATCGCTGCTGATATCTGCATAAATATAAAACTCAACATATAGGTATTGCTGTACTTTTGATAATAAATCTGATGAAAGAATGGTCACGATAATTGATGTATTTGAGATCAGTTCACCATTTTCCCCATCAATGATCTCGACAAAAACTTCGTATTCCCCGGGTTTGGTAAAGTTGTGGTTAACCGACTTTGAATCACAAACCGTGTCTTTGGGTGTTCCATCGCCAAAATCCCAAATGCAGCAAATGTTGTCGGGATATTTACCATCGGTTGTGGCATTAAGGGTTATGGCTTCATTTACACTTGCCTCACTTGAACCTGTTGTAATTTCAACTTGCTTATTCTTAAATAAACCATCGAAAAAATTTGAGATATCATCACATGAAACCGTGATTGCCATGAAAAACAAAGCCATAAAACCGATGATGATATTTTGTTTGCAAGTATTATACTTCATGTCATTTTTATTGATGATGCCTAAAATTACAAGGAAAATTCGATTAATCATTAAAATCATTTACATTTAAGATTAAATTGAATTCTTTATTTTTCTTAAAACATGAATTATTAAAAATGAGTGACTTAAATTTATACATAAAATTTCAGGAGTGTCCGGTAAAAATTACTATAATTGGGCGAACAATTGAAAAATCAATGAAGCGCCTTTGTTGCTTTTTGCTGACAATCGCAATTTCTGGCATTCCATCAGGGATATTGGCACAGAATTCTGAAATAAAACTATTCCCAACCAACAAAGGATTAGCTGTGAATCCCGACACACATCTTGAAATTACTTTTGGGGAAGAACCTGTATTGGGCACGTCGGGTCAAATCCGTGTATTCGATGCATCGGATAACCGATTGGCAGACCTGCTTGACCTGAGCATACCTCCCGGACCAACTACAAGGGATACAACCACAGGCGCTATTTACACCCCCGTACCCTATCAATACGATACCATTTTCAGGACAAATGCAAACACTAAAGCCGGTACTCCGTCAGGACTTGCCCTTCCAACTCCCGACAATTATCAGCTATCCATTATCGGAGGTTTTACTGATGGCTTTCATTTTTACCCGGTGATCATCCGTGGTAATAAAGCTATAATAACTTTGCACAACAACCTGCTCGAATACGGGAAAAAGTATTATGTGGAAATCGATAAGGAAGTGTTTAAGCTTGACAACGAAAGTTTCAGCGGAATAAAAAAAGGAAAATGGAAATTTTCCACAAAGAAAAAACCACCCGTCAAAAACGCTGATAGGTTTACGGTCAGTACCGATGGCTCGGCCGATTTCAACACGGTACAGGGCGCAATTGATCATGTTCCGTACAGACCCGGCAAACAAGTTGAAATATTTGTAAGGAACGGCATTTACGAAGAAATCGTTTATTTCCGCAACAAAGCAAACATCACGTTAAAAGGTGAAAGCCGGGATAATGTTGTGATCCGGTATGCCAACAACGAGGTGTTTAACCCACACCCGGTGAACATCAAAACAAACGAAGTTCCCGGGACTTTCCCCTCACGGCGGGCAGTTTTTGCAGTCGATTTTTGCAAAGGAATAACGCTTGAAAACCTCACCATAAAAAACCTCACCAAAGGCCAGGCAGAAGGATTGCTGCTTAACGGTGAAGAAATCATCATAAGCAATGTAACGATCATTGGCTCGGGCGATGCACTGCAAACCAACGGGCCGGTGTATTTCGACAATTGCCGTATTGTTGGCGACGGCGATACCGTGCTGGGCCGCGGGCCTGCTTTTTTCAACAACTGCGAGTTGCATTCACAGTGGGTTTTTATGTGGATACGCAATACGGATGAAAATCACGGGAATGTTTTTGTAAACTGCAAATTCACCAAGCTTGGCGAAGGCGAAACCGAAATAGCCCGCTGCCCAACCAACCACGGTAAGAATTATCCGTTTGTTGAAGCCGTTTTAATCAATTGCCAGCTACAGGGAATTTCTCCGATTGGTTGGGGAACTGTTGGTGGCGAAACCTCGAATGTGCAATACTGGGAATACAACAGCACGAACCTGGGCGATGGCAAGCCGGTTGATGTTTCGCAGCGCCACCCGGTATCGAGGCAGTTAACTATGGAGAAAGATTCAGCCACCATTGCCAGTTACAGCAATCCTGAATTCGTGTTGGGATGGAACCCGGTTGCCGAGGAAAAATGAATTCAATTTTTTTAATTTTTATCGAATCAAAACAACTTTTCCGAACATGAAAAAAAGAACAAATATCATTAATAGATTACTAGTGTCATGTCAAGCTAAAATTGACGGATAAAGTCTTTTTAGTTTTATCCGAGAGTCTTTAGTCGTAAATTGCCAGTTTATTTTGGCATCTTTATTATTCCGATGGATTGCCCATGCGTTTGTTTCTGCGATTGTT
>JAIOZY010000095.1 GCA_021740385.1 Prolixibacteraceae bacterium
CTAAAAGGAGAGACGATTTAGCTAAAGAATGCAAACAAATCACTACTTTTATGTCTAATAATAATAGTGATAACAGCCGGGTCACACATCATCGTGTTGGCCTTAAAAGTGCCTGAGCTGTATGCCGGGAAACTGGCACGTACAGTTCTTAGGGGGCGTAAGCTACCCGGTGACTGTCTAAAAACCTTGATAACTTTGTTAATAACTGTTGTCTTGTGCATGTAGTACATATTTTATTATTTTTTATCTTTATAATATGAGATTCATAAAAGGACAAAGCAGGGCACAGTTCAACCTCTTCCCAATTTCACTGGACGAGGCCATTGACAAAGACAACGAGGTCGGCCTTATCGACTTGTTTGTTGACAGGCTTGATTTGGATAAGATGGGGTTCCAGACCACCTTTGTTGAGAACGGCCGCCCCGCATACCGCCCGGCTGATTTGCTGAAACTCTTCATTTACATTTTTAGCCACTTAGCCCTGAAAAAGGGAAATTATAATTATTTTGCAATGGCAGCGTAAAACGCCTTAAATTAATCCGGGATTTTAATTCCCGGAGAAGGTTTTTAGACAGACTGCCGTTGGCAGTAAGGCAAAAAGACACACTGACACAGAGATTTCAATTTGATTGTTAATCTTTGTACCTTTGAAAAAAATGATTAATGAAACAAAGGATTTATATAGATACTTCAGTTGTCGGAGGATACTTTGATGAGGAATTTAGTGATGCAACGCAAGGATTATTCAAACGTTTTGAGAATAATGAGATAATATTTGTCGTTTCTGACTTACTTGATTTAGAATTGACTGCTGCTCCCCAAAATATTAGGGAATTATTGCATCGATACAGTTCTGACAAGTTCGAGAGGATTCAATTGACAGAAGAAGCATCAAAACTGGCTGATACATACATAGATGAGAAAGTTGTTGGTAAGACAAGTCTTGAGGACTGCCGACATATTGCTCTTGCGACAATAAATCGAGTTGATGTTTTAGCAAGTTGGAATTTTAAACACATTGTTAATCTGGACAGGATAAAAGGGTATAATTCTGTCAACTACAGACTCGGATACCCAATGATTGAGATACGTAGCCCTAAAGATTTAATACACTATGAAGACTAAAAAAGAAAAATCGTTTGACGCAGTTAAAATGATGCGTGAAATACGTGATAAAATTAGTTCTGAAACTCAAAACATGACATTCGATGAGTTGAAAAAATACATTGATTCACGTATCAAGAAAAGTGGATTAAAACCTATCGGACAATAATGCCCAACTGCCAACGAATTAGAAATTAAGGCACAGTTAAACCACAAAAATAGGCAGTAAGTCCGGGACTCTCTGCCTTTTTTAAGGGGGAACAATTACCCTTTTGCACGCTTAATTGTGTTTTTCCGCCAGCTGGCGGAGGGCTTAGTCCCGATTTTACATCGGGATTTAATTGGTTATACTTTGGGGATTTAATGCTTCCCTTTCTTTTTTTTGGCCGGTTTCCTGCCCGCTTTTTTGTCTAATACCTGTTTTTTTTTTCGGTAACGTGAAGAAAAAATTCCATAATAGCGCACTTTGAAAAAACCTTTGGGCAGCACGTGCAGCAAGAAACGTCGGATGAACTCGTCGATATCGAGCTTCATGCGGTGAAACCTGGCCGTGCGGTAGTCCTTCCATGTGAACAGTACCTTGCCGTCTTTCACATCGACAATCCGCCGGTCGGTAATGGCAACACGGAAAACATAGCGCGAAAGGTATTTGGAATAATTTGGCACTCCCTTTATGTTAACTCGAAATTTATTTTGTATTTTTCAAATTTATTCAGAGCTTACAGCCGGGTGTGCCAGCACACATGCTGGGCACACACACGCAATACAAAACAGTTGGGGTTCATTGGTTTGATGGGCTTTGGTTCTCGCTTCAGCATTCTTGTCGGTGGACAGGAACGCGCTCCGAAAACCCAACCGTTTCATATTGTCAAACGTTGTAGCCAAAGCTAAAAAAACAAACTACTAAAATGAAAGTAATTTTGTTTTCAACTGGTACAAGAGGAGATATTGAACCGTTTTTGGCAATTGCTCAATTGCTTAAAGAGCGGGATTGCGATGTTATTTGCATTTTTCCAGAACAATACCGGGAAATTGTGGAGAGTATGGAGCTTTCTTTTAAAGGATTCAGTAAGGATATCCTCAACTTGATAAATGGAAGAGAAATGAAAATGATTTTTGGCAATCAAGGTTCATTACTTAAGCGTATTAGGATACTGATTAAAATGGCAAGGGTTAGTTTAAAACTATCAAAGGATAGTCTCGACTTACAACATCGCATCCAAATGGAGGAAAAACCCGATAGAATCCTATACCATCCAAAATGTAATTATAGTGTCGTGTGGGGAATGGGCAATCCTGGTAAAACAATATTGATAAATCCAACTCTTGACCCTCTCACCGACATGGGAGGCAATCATGGAATATTTCTAAATAAAATAAATAGATGGTTTGTAAATACCATGAAGGCAGTGATGCTTAAACAAGTTTCAAAACGATATAAAAATGATTTTAGCGGAATAAAAATTACAGTTCCATTAATTAAACGAGCTATGCTCGAAAAGGAGAAAACATTTTATACTATCTCTCCTTCATTATTTCCTAAACCCACAAATTGGTCTCCCAATGTAAATATTGTTGGGTATTATGAAAGAGACACAACTATTGATTGGCAACCCGATGAGAAATTAATGCAATTTATCGACAAAAATGAAAAAATCATATTCATCACTTTTGGTAGTATGTCCAACCCAAATCCAAGAGAGAAAACAAGAAGTATTGTGGAAGTATTAAAAAGAAATAATATTCCGGCTATTATAAATATATCATGGGGAGGACTTGAAAAGATTGATGAAGTTCCCAATAGTATTTTTTTTACCAGTGACTTACCTTATAGTTGGATATTTTCCAAGGTATATGCTGTAGTTCATCATGGTGGTTCTGGAACCACTCATACCGCCCTGAAATATGCATGCCCAAGCTTGATCATTCCTCACATACTGGATCAATTCTTCTGGGAAAAAACTATATCAAAATTGCAACTCGGTCCAAAAGGAATATCAATACGTAAATTCAATGAAAAGGAATTCGAAATCAGATTGTTAGATATGTATTACAATAAGAACTACAAAAAAAATGCATTAATGATATGTGAAAAAATGCAATCTGAAAGTGATAAGAATAAACTATATGAAATGATTATGAACTAAAAGCACTGGCTACAACAAATAGGTATCAATCACACATATGATCCCAGGGACTCTGCTCCCAAAAAATCGGGACAAGTTGTGATTACCGATTGCACATTCAATATGGCATAATATCGGCATACCTCATTCTGCCATTTTCATGTAGCATCGGCATAAATTGTGCCGGTGTTGAGCCAAACCTAAAGGATTATTATATAAAAACCTGATGAAAAATGTAACTATTCAGTCGCCAACAAATTTAGTATAATAGTCGCAAAGCGAGATAAGGGTTCTGATCATTTTTGATAGCGGTATCGATAATTGATCGCAGGGTTGCATAGATTTGGGAGCCATTGCTGGATTTGAAGAAACCACTTACTTTTTTCTTGACCTTGAAATTGCGTATGGCCCTCTCTAACCGGGATAAATAAGCGAGGCTGTGATTTTAAGAATCCCTGCATACATGAAAATTCAAACAAAATTATTTGAAACTACTATAATTTCTCATAATTTAGAAGGCGTTATACACCATTTAAAAAGCGGGATAATGCACATCTCCTGGTTGCTGCAAGAAAAAAGATAAGTTGGGGATGGACCGGAAAGTGTGTCTGAAATATCTCTTTTATAATTGAAATAAACATAATAATCATAAAAAAGGAATCAAATTTAGTTATCGTAATGAATCAGACAAGGATGCGCTAATGGTTTTAGTGCATACCCCAAATTTTGATTTGAATGAAGAAGTGTTTGAATAAAATAAAAATCATCAGAATACATGAAGGATGATATTTCATGATTTAAAAACAGATGATTTTTATGAAATATTTTTGTTCATTAAAGAAAGATGATCTCTTTTTACTATTTGTTGAATATTGTTTTATAACTATTTGCTATGCAAAACGATACTGATATCCAGAAACTCTCTTACTTTACATTGAATCAGTCAAACGAACCCTTCTTCTGGATTGATAAAGAGGGAACAGTTCAGCATGTCAATCCTGCTGCCATGAAATTATCAGGATTTGAATATGATGAAATTGTCGGTACAAAAATATACGATCTTCATCCCGATGAAAACGAGCAGATTTGGAAGGAGCGATGGGAAAAACTAAAAAAAGAAAAACGAATTGTTTTTGAAAAAAAACAGCCCAAAGAGGACGGAACCTTTATCGACATTGAAGTTGCACAAAACTATGTTGAATTTGAAGGTCATGCTTACACCGTGAGCCTGGTTAAGGAAAAAACAAAAGAATACGCCATCCGGAATAAACTGATTGAAAGCGAACGGCGGCTTTCGACACTGATGGCCAACCTGCCGGGAATGGCTTACCGCTGTCTTTTAGATAAGAACTGGACCATGGAGTTTATCAGCAAAGGCTGTGAAAAACTCACCGGCTACCTGCCGGATGAACTGATGAACAACCACATTTTATCTTACCAGGATTTGATTCATAAAGAAGATCGACTAGCTGTCTGGGAACTGGTAAATAATGGCGTAGAGCAACATAAGCCATTCCAAATCAAATACCGCATAAAAACAGCAACCGGTGAAGAAAAATGGGTGTGGGAGCAAGGATCGGCCGTAAGAAACGAAAATGACGAAATAGTGGCATTGGAAGGTTTCATAACCGATATTACCGAAAACAAAAAAGCCGAACAGGAACTCATCGAAAAGGAAAAGATTGTTCGCGAGTTGAAAGACAAGCTGCAGGAAGAGACGGTTTACCTTCAGGAAGAAATAAAACTGACAAACAATTTTGAGGAAATTATCACGAAAAGCCCGAAGTTTAGAAAAGTACTGACGAACATTCAACGGGTTTCATCCACTGATTCAACGGTTTTGATCCAGGGCGAAACCGGCACCGGGAAAGAGTTGATTGCCCGGGCCATTCACAATACCAGCAACCGCAGCGACCGTGTACTGATTAAGGTAAACTGCGCTGCCCTGGCGCCCGAGTTAATTGAAAGCGAACTTTTTGGCCACGAAAAAGGGGCATTCACCGGGGCTTACAATAAAAAAGCAGGCCGGTTTGAACTGGCGAATAAGGGGACTATTTTTCTCGATGAAATTGGCGAATTGCCCTTAAACCTTCAGGTGAAATTGTTGCGGGTTTTACAGGAGGGCGAATTCGACCGACTGGGAGGAACCAAAACCATTAAAACGGATGTACGGGTGATTGCTGCCACCAACCGCAACCTGGAAAAAGCAGTTGAAAAAGGTGATTTCCGCGAAGACTTGTTTTATCGCTTAAACGTTTTTCCTGTTTTCATACCACCGCTTCGCGAACGCAAAGAAGACATTCCTCTTCTTGTTCACTTTTTTGTAAAAAGATACGCCTCCAAAACGGGACGACAAATAAAAGAGACTTCCGAAAAAGTACTGAAAAGTCTGTCGGAATACCATTGGCCGGGAAATGTGCGGGAACTGGAAAACATTATAGAACGGGCTGTTGTACTCTGCACCGGCAAGCGTTTAATCTACGGTGACTGGATCCCTGAAAACAAAATTGGTGGAGGCCTAAAACTTCAAACACTGAAAGAAAACGAACGAAACCATATTTTAAAAGCCCTGGAAACAACCAACTGGCGGATAAGTGGTGAAAAAGGCGCCGCCAAACTGCTCGATATGAAACGGACTACTCTTGAATCGCGCATGAATAAACTGGGCATTAACCGGCCACGGTAAGCCAATCAACTTGCCGATATTTCGGCATCTGACGACATTTCGGCAAATTTTCAATATTTCTTAAAAACTCCGGGACATTTATAACGTCCCACAAAAATCTGAATTCTAACATCATACAACTGACAGGTATTATGATGATTAATTTTTGGCACGTGCGTTGTTTTCTTTTCTGCCAAAAAATATCAAAAGGAAAACAGAAATGAAGCAATTGAAATGCAGCGAATTTGAACAACAGGTAGTTTGTAATGAGAAAAAAGTAGTGCTGCTTTTTACCAATGACTGGAGTGGTTCTGCTATTATTCTTGAAGGGGCATTGTCTGCACTTCAAAAAAAATGGAGCCAAAGCTACCGTTTTATAAAAATATCAAACGATGATTGCATGGAGATTGGTGGAAAATACAACATACAAAACATACCAACCATACTGATTTTTGACAAGGGCAAAGTAATTGACAAAATAGGTGGAGTACAATCCAAGCATACCATTGAAAATGTTTTAGAAAAATTGAATAAAATGCCTTAAAGCAATACAGGAATCCTAATGTAAAATTGAGCGAACTTATTGTAAATGCATAAGAAAGTTGGATTATACTGATATAGTTTCATTTGTGTAGCTCATTCAATTGGATTAATATTTTACTTAAAAATATTAAATTATGAATACAACAGAGCAAAAAACAATCATGAGAAAGTACAAACGTCCTTTCTTGTTTTATCTTTTAAGTACGGCTATTCCATGGTCATTATGGTTTCTCGCCGGCTATTTCAGCCACATTGAGCCTTTTACCAAAACTTTGGAATGGGCTGTAGGTATATGCAGTATCCTGGGACTGGCGGCACCGGCAGTCATTGCGCTATTATTCATGTTGCCCCATAAGGAGCTGCGAACCGATTTGCTGGGACGCTTCTTTAATTTCAAAAACATAAAAGGCAAATACATTTTTATCACGTTCTTTATTATGCTGATCAGTATTCTTGCTGCTCAGGCTATTTCACTGCTTTTCGGATACCCTGCCGAACAGTTTTCCATCAGGGGCTCGTTTACCTTTACCTCATCGCTGTTCCCGGTTTGGTTTTTACTGCTGGCAGCCCCTATCTTCGAAGAGCTGGCATGGCACTCCTACGGAACCGACACTCTTGTTTCGCGCTTCAACCTGCTGAAAGCTTCGCTGATGTTTGCCCTTTTCTGGGCATTCTGGCATTTTCCCCTATCCTTTATCAAGGGGTATTACCATAGTAACCTGGTTGAATCGGGCTGGATTTACTCGGTGAATTTTATCGTCAGCCTGGCACCTTTTGTTTTGATTATGAACTGGATATACTACAAAACCAACCGGAACATCATGCTTCCAATAGTATTTCATATTACAGCAGTATTTTTTAATGAAATATTCGCAACTCACCCCATGAGCAAAGTCATTCAAACTGTATTGTTGCTTATTGTTTCAATTTACCTGATAATAAAGGACAAAGAGCTGTTTTGCAAACGAATTTAACGATATAAAGCTAATATTTAAAATCCATTATTATGAAACGAGCATGTAATATACTTACACCCGAGGGAATAATTCAATTGCATGCGAGTTACATATGATGCCTTTGAAAATAAACAATTAAATCATATGAAAAAAGCAGCAATCATTTACAACAGCCGAACAGGAACCACAAAAAAGTATGCCGAACAGATTGGAGATTACCTGAGCAATAAAGGAGTAGAAACAAATGTTTTGCCCATTCAGCAATATGATGATATTAATTTCGATAACTTAGATTATTTATTATTGGGTTGCTGGACGAACGGTTTGATGTTTTTTTTACAGCATCCGGATAAGGCATGGAAAGATTTCGCAGCAAAGTTGCCCAACCCGATGAAACCAAAAACTGCTCTGTTCACAACTTATAAATTGCTTGCAGGAACGATGTTCAAAAATATGAACCAACAGCTAAACGGCAGTATCAAGGCTCCTTTGACAGAACTAAAATCACGCAATGGAACCCTTTCGGGAAATGATAAAAGTACCCTAGTGTAATAATTCTTTAATAAGTTAACTTATTCTCAAAGCCTCACCAGTGTAAGTCCACCGAAAAGGTTTAGCCCTTGTGTTATTATATATTTTGACATATTCAATTAATTGCGAGGCCAATTGCTCTGATGATTGC
>JAIOZY010000096.1 GCA_021740385.1 Prolixibacteraceae bacterium
CACATTCCCGTTATTTAACGTGACCCGTACAAGGTAGGCTCCTCCGGATAATCCGGCGGTGTTAAGCGTGGCCGATGTTGTGTTCACTTTTTTAATGGTGGTAACAGTTGTTCCGTTCATGTTCACCAGTTTAACCTGTACAAAATATAATACCTGTACTATCAATATTTTCCTGAGCTATTGAAAATCTTAAAAATATTGTGCTCAGAATTATTATAATAAGAAGTGTTTTTAAAGTTTTCATACTATTAAAATTGTCTGTTTTCAAAGGTTCGCCAGCCGGGGGATGTAACTCGTCCTGATAAATCGGCTCTCGTTTCATAATATAAAAATTAGTTTTATATGTAATAAATCAAACCTATTGAGAAACCGCATGATAACCTGTCGTCTTTTAAATTTTTGTAACTCAGGGGTTGCTCATCAAAATCAAGAATGAATTTATAGTCTATATATGGACAAAAATTAAAAAATAATTTTGATAAAAAAGCTTTTTTTATTTCAAATCCTAAACGGTATGACCAACCTGGTTTTTGACCTTCATCAATATTGAAATCATTTTTTTCTGCATATGAATAATACCTGGTTAAGTCATAATTTACAATGTTGTTCATTATCAAACTGTTTGAAATATAGCATAGCAAGTTATTTCTTGGGGTTAAAAGGTACGACAAGGTAATAGGAACGTTAATGTAGCTTAATAAGTATTTTTTTCCCATAAAGTAGTCATTAAAAGAAGTTGGAACTACATTATAATAGGAATTTTTGGTTAGGTAGGTAATCCCTGAACTAACTTTTAACTTGCGGCTTATCTGTTTGTTTATTAATACTGAAAAGCCATAATTAAAAGAATTTTTATAGTCCACACTATATTTATTGTTGTCGATAAAAAAGTATGTGTAATTTGTATTGACTTCAATAAAGTATATTGAATTCTGTTGTGGGTAGCATTTTGTCAAAAAAAACAGCAAAAGGGCAAATAATAGCCAATTTTTTTTCATAACGTAGAAGTTTTAATTTGTATTATAGATTCATTGGGCATAAGCCCTTTTTATATTTTATTCCGAAAACGGCTAAAAGGTTACCCCGAAAAATCAAATATTTTTCAAGAAAATTCTCAATTATGTGTAAATATGCGATCCCGGTTTGAGGGTAGGCGTATTATGGAAAAAACCTTCAAGGTTTCTGAAACCTTGAAGGTTTAAGGTTTAACAAACAAAAAGGGTATTTGCATACGTGCGATTTCAAATCGCACGTCCCAAAAAAAAAGCCCGCCGGACAGTTATCCGGCGGGTTTTGCACGGGAGGTACGACTCGAACGCACGACACCTGGTTTTGGAGACCAGTGCTCTACCAACTGAGCTACACCCGTGTGCTTTTTCTTTAGCGGTGCAAATATAAATCATTTATCGATTTTGCCAAAAGTAAAAACCTCTAAATCCCTTAAAGGGGACTTAAATATTTTTCACCCTGTATTGTTATTTCAGTGGTTCCCCTCTTTGGGAGGGGTTAGGGGAGGCTTTTACTTAATCCAGAAATCGAACATCAGCTTATCGCCAATAAAACCCTGCAGGCGGTCGCCAATTTTTACGGGGCCTACACCGGCGGGTGTTCCGGTGTAAATGAGATCGCCCTGTTTTAGCGTGAAAAATTTCGAAACGTGTTCAACAATTTCATCAAAACCGAAGATCATATCGTTTGAATTGCCTTCCTGACGGGTTTCGCCGTTGATATCAAGACTAAAAGCAATGTTTTCTTTTTCAAGGTCTTCAACCGGAATAAAATTATTACCTATGGCCGCCGATGAGTCGAAGGCTTTGGCTTTTTCCCAAGGCAGTCCTTTGGCACGTAGTGCGCGTTGCAGGTCGCGGGCAGTAAAATCGATACCCAGCCCTATAGATGTGTAGTACCTCGATGCGAAATTTTTTGATATGTTTTTCCCCAGTTTATCGATTTTGAGCACCAGTTCCACTTCGTGGTGCAGGTCGTTCGAAAAATCGGGCAGGTAAAAAGGATTGTTTTTGCGTAAAATGGCCGTGTCGGGCTTCAGAAAAAACACCGGTTCTTCAGGAAGTTCGTTGTTTAATTCTTTAACGTGTTTGGCGTAATTCTGGCCAATGCAAATAATCTTCATAAATAATGAAATTTAAAGAGTTGTGTCAATCGATTCGACTATTCCCGACAGGAATTTATTATAATCGAATTCGCCTTTTTTAGAAAACCCGGTACGTACAACCACCAGTTCTTTCGATGGGATAATGTAAATATATTGCCCGTCGTGGCCCCGGCAGCAGTACATGTCGCGGGGAACATCGGGATAATCTTTGCCCGAAAGGTTCAGCCAGAAAAATGCGCCGTATTGTCCGTCGGAACCTTTTGCTTCGGTTCTTACATAATCTACCCAACCTTCGGGCAAAATCTGTTTGCCAAGCCAGTTCCCGTTATTCAGGAACAACAGTCCGAACCGTGTATAGTCGTGCATGGTGGCATACAGGTACGAAGAACCAACAAATGTGCCCGAGGCATCAACCTCCCAAACAGCGCTGCGCATGCCAATGGCATTAAAAAGCTTTTTGCGTGGGAAGGCGTAATAAACGGCATCGTTACCAATTACTTCCCGAAGGTATTTGCATACGATGTTGGTCGACCCCGAAGAGTATTCCCAAACCGAATCGGCCGGGTATTCATCGTATTTTTCAAGTGTGTACTGTCCCATGTCGCCAATTTTGTGCAGCATGATGTTCACATCAGAGTTGTTGCCGTAATCTTCGTTCCAGGCAAGGCCGCTGTTCATGTGCATCAGGTTGTTTATTGTTATATCTTTCCGTTCATCGTCTTCCCACTCCTCAAAGCCAAGCGGTTTATTAATGTCAATAAGGTTGTCCTTCACCATGATTCCCACTAAGGCATTGGTAAAACTTTTGGCCATCGACCAGCTCAGGAATTTGTTATCGGGCGAAAAACCCTCTTTGTACCTTTCGACAACGGGTTGGCCTTTGTAAACAACCATCACGGCAAAAGTGCCTTTGGAGGGGATGGTGTCGGCAAATGCATTATCGAGCACTTGATTAAGTTTTTCCATATTCACTTTCTGAGGTATGGTATCGGCAATTGCGTCGCCCATGGGCCAGGGGATGGTATCGGGGTTTTCAGGAAGGATATTAACTTTTGGATAGGGATGGGCTTTCATTTCCTCCGGCTTATAATCGTTGACCAGTGAGCATCCAAAACCTTCATCTACCAGTATTGCTTTAGACGATCCCCACAGGAAACGGCTTTTAACCGTTTTCTTTTCCCAATCAATTTTGTTCCGGTTAAACTTGATGAACGAAAAGTTGAGGTCGGTGGCTTCCATCGATTCCTGTGTGCGGCCGGCAACAAACACGCCCGATGCCATGTTTTTGGCCGAATAGCCCGTGATGATGGGCAGCAGGGGATCCATGTAAATGTAGCCGCCAATTAATATGGCCAGCACAATCAGCGGTATATACTTTCTAATTCTTATCCTCATTTTTTCTGTTTTATAATATAAAATAGGCTTTAAGTATTGATAGTAAGCAATGTATTAATCTTTAAAAAGGATTAAATTATCAATTCTTTGAAAATCTTTTAATTTTAAAGTTGATATTTTCAAAATTATCAAAAATTGGACATAAATGAAAGAACAATTTTTTAGTGCAAATACTTCATCTTTATACTGCTCAAATAATATGGAATATACACTCCTTAAATGCCGTAGGTCAATCTTCAAATATCAGTATTTTTTCAATTTCATCGCCCTGGCGGATGTTGTCAATCACATTGAGGCCTTCGTATACTTTTCCAAAACAGGTATGATGGCGGTCTAAGTGAGCCGTGTTTTCGCGGTTGTGGCAAATAAAAAACTGTGAGCCGCCGGTGTCCCTGCCTGCGTGTGCCATTGATAAAACACCGCGGTCGTGGTACTGGTTGTTGCCATCGGTTTCGCATTTAATGGTGTAACCGGGGCCGCCGGCGCCCGTGCCATCGGGGCAACCGCCCTGGATCACGAAGTTGGGGATTACCCGGTGAAAAGTCAGTCCGTCGTAAAAACCCTCTTCGGCCAGTTTTACAAAGTTGGCTACTGTTTTTGGGGCATCGTCTTCGTAAAATTTTACTTTCATTACACCTTTGCCGGTGTGAATTTCTGCTGTTAACATGTGTAATTAAGAGTTTATATTATAAAGGTAAAAATAGGAATCTTTCGCGGTTTTTGCTATCAAACTACCAATTACTTAACATACAATGCTTTTTTTATAAAAATCATCCAACTTCGTTTTTTTCTGCTACTTTTGCGCCACAATTTTTAAGCCCGCGGGCTTTGGGTTATAAACGGGGTTAACCTGTGTTCAGGATTTTATGAAACGGGAAGGCCTAAATAATTATTTAAATGCTATTTACAGAAATGGGCCTTTCATCAGAAATCCTGATGGCTATCAACGAGTTGGGCTTCGTTACACCTACTCCTATTCAGGAACAGGTAATACCAATACTTTTAAAAGAGAAAAGGGACATTATCGGGCTGGCACAAACCGGCACGGGTAAAACGGCTGCATTTGGGTTGCCGTCAATTGGTAAAATCAATGTCGATCAGTTATTTCCGCAATTGTTGATACTAAGCCCTACAAGAGAACTGTGCCTTCAAATAACCAACGACTTTGAGAGTTATACAAAACATATAAATGGTATACGAACAGTTGCAGTGTATGGTGGTGCTCCAATCGATAAGCAAATCCATCAGATAAAAAGGGGGGTACATATTATTGTGGCCACACCTGGACGAATTTTTGACCTTATTCGCCGCAAAAGGGTTGACCTTTCAAAAATTGACATGCTGGTACTCGATGAGGCTGACGAAATGCTGAAAATGGGGTTTAGGGAAGATGTTGATGCTATTTTGGCGCAAACGCCAGCCCACAAAACGACCTTGTTGTTTTCGGCTACCATGGGGCCCGATATTGCAAAAATTGCCAAAACATACATGACCGATCCGGTTGAAGTAACTATTGGAACGAAAAATACCGGGGCCGAAAATGTGAGTCACATTTACCACATGGTTCATGCCCGCGACCGGTATGCAGCCTTGAAGCGGGTGGTCGACTATTACCCCGATATTTATGGCATTGTATTTTGCCGTACCCGGCAGGAAACCAAGGATGTGGCTGCTTCATTAATGCGCGATGGCTATAACGCCGAAGCGTTGCACGGCGATCTGACACAGTCGCAGCGCGATTACGTAATGAAAAAGTTCAGGGAACGCACACTGAGCGTACTGGTAGCTACCGATGTGGCAGCACGCGGGCTCGATGTAAACGACCTTACCCATGTGATTAATTACAACCTGCCCGACGATGCCGAGAATTACACACACCGTTCGGGACGGACCGGCCGCGCAGGAAAGGAAGGGGTTTCGGTTTCGATTATTAACATGAAAGAACAGGGTAAAATCCGCCAGATTGAACGGGTTATACATAAAAAATTTGAAAAAGTACCGGTCCCCGAAGGAAAAGAAATATGTAAACGCCAGTTGTTCAGCATGGTTACGAAAATGAAAAATTCGGAAGTTAACCATGAACAAATAAATCCATTCATGGATCAGGTTTACAGTATGTTGAATGATTTATCGAAAGAGGAAGTCATTAAACGCTTTGTTTCGCTTGAGTTTAACCGTTTTCTGAATTATTACAAAGATGCAACCGATTTAAACCTGAATGTTAAAAGTGATAAACAGGGACAGCGTGAACCGTCAAAACGGAGCAGAAAAGGCAAGAGCATGTCGCGGGTTATTTTTAACCTGGGCAAAGGCAAAGGCCTATCGAAGCGCGATGTAATCGACCTGATGGTTTCTGCCTCGGGGAATAACGGTATTGAAATTGGCCCCATTGAAATCTACAAACGGGCATCGTCGGTTGAAGTTGACAGCAAGTTTGTGAAAAAGCTTGTTGCCGAACTGAACAGGCGGGTTTACAAAGGCATTGAAATTGAAGCCGAAGAAAACTACGAATTTACAGGGAACGATTACCGAGACCGAAACAAAGGGCCGAGAGGGAAACGCCGCAGGCGATAGTTTCTGATTCGTTTTTTTAAAAAATTATTGAAGGCTACGAAAAATTGATTTCCAACCTTTGTCTTCCTCCCAATTGATATTTAGCTCCCTGCCAAAAGTCTTTTTGTTTTTCAGCCGGCTGCGAAGTGTCAAAAACGGCACAAACGAAGGCACGGCCTTTTTCCACCGGGCGTACTCGGGGTATTTGTCCGATGTTATTTGTTCGGTAAAAACGGTGCTGCCTGCAAACAAAGCGATCAGGGTAAGCGCTCCAAAACCCGACCAGTGAAGTGCTCCTGTTGCCGAAACAAGATAAAGCCAAACAACAACCCACTGTGCAACTTCAGCCATGTAATTCGGGTGTCGCGAATACTTCCATAGTCCGAAAGTGTTAAAGCCCAGTCGGTAGCGGGGTTTTTCGTTGAATGGTGGTTTGTGCTTTTTTGAATGAAAAGCATATTGCTGGTTATCGGCAACGGTTTCGTACATTAAAAGGAAGCCATGAAGTACATACAATAAAAAATCAGTAAAGGTTGGAGTGTGGTTTGCATTACCCAAAAAATAGAGTGGAAGGGTAAAAGCAAAAATCAGCCCCAGTTGAAAAATGCAAATGAAGAACAGGTTAAACAATTCATACAAAAAACGGTTGGGTATTTTTTTTCGTAAAACAGCCCAGCGGTAATCTTCACCGCTAAATCCTTCGCTGAAACTGAACTGGTAACCGCCCCGCCTTCCGAAATTCCAGGTTAGTCTTATTCCCCAGGCAATTACCAGCATGGCAGGGATTAAAAACGCGGTGTTGGTTTTAAATTCGGTTAACCAAATCAGCACGTAAATGGGCGGTAAAACCGACCAAAGCCTGTCGACATGTGAGTAGTTTCGTGTGAACAATCCGGCCAGGAAACATGCAACGACTGAACCGGCCAATACGTAAAGAGAGAGCGTAAGGGTTTCCATATTTTACCATTTTAGATTTTCCTGCCTAAATCTAAAAAAAATATTAATACATAAGAAAAAATGTTAATGCAGCTAAAATTGTGGTTAGAATTGGTGCAATAACATGCATCCTTTTCATTGGCTCTGCTTCATTTTCCGTTTTTTCCTTTTGTCCGGAATTATCTTTATCGGTAGTTAAAATGGTTCCCGATGTAAACGAAAGCAGGAAGAAAAGGCCTGTAATAACCATTAAAGCCCAAATCCAAAAAGAGGCATCAACTTTTTTGTACATCTGAACAACGGTAATTACTGTTGCAACTGCTGCTAAAAGCGATAGTATTTTATGTATCGACAGCAGGAATACGGGGTAGGGCTTGCCTGCTTTTTTCACAAATACACCCGTGATAAGCATTAAAAAAAACAAGACCCCTGTGGCAATTAATTTCATTTCAACGGTTTTCATAACAATTTTTTATTTTTTACTATTAGGCAACGCATAACTTGTCTCGCTAAGGCGGGATTCGGTCTGTGTAAATTTGTTTTTGTTTATTGTTTGAAAAAGATCATTTCTGTTTTTTTTCGATATTTTTTTAATGAATGGTTGAATTTATATAATTTCTTTTTCATTTTAGCCTGAACTATTCATAAATTAGAAAAATATGAATAAAGTTCAGGTTAATCCCGACTTAGATGAAGTTTAACTTTTTTTAAAAAGTTTTACTGAATCTTAGTCGCTATCAGAGATAGGGATTATTCGTGAATAATCCGGGTTA
>JAIOZY010000045.1 GCA_021740385.1 Prolixibacteraceae bacterium
CATTAGGTTCGCTTTCATAATTGTGTAATTTTTAATATGGCGACATAAATATAACAAAAAAGGGAGCTAATAACAAAAAACAAATTAAAATACCATATAAAATGCCTGTAATAGTAAATGTGCGGAAATTTTAAGACAAGTCCATTCCTGACATGTCGCCATATTAAAAACTACATTGTTCAATAATTTGTCTTTATCCTAAAACAGCAGACTGCTTTTTCTGTAAAATTAATTAGCTGGATAAAATCATTGATTTGTCGGGGACACATTGTTATTTGATGATATAATCATTAAATAATGAACCTATCACTTCGACTTCAATAATACTACTCAAAGATGCATAATTTGGCTACGCCGATCTTTGATTCTTGCAGAACTGAAAAGGTAATCTTCGGCATTCTCCACAATCATAGCCCTTACCGAATTCTCATGTACATAATTTATCCGTTGGTCTATCATTTCGGAAAATTATAATTATTTTGCAATGGCAGCGTAAAACGCCTTAACCTGAACTATTCATAAATTATAAAAATATGAATAAAGTTCAGGTTAATCCCGACTTAGATAGCTTGTCCCGAACTTGATTCGGGAAAGTTTAACTTTTTTTAAAAAGTTTTACTGAATCTTAGTCGCTATCGGAGATAGGGATTATTCGTGAATAATCCGGGTTAAATTAATCCGGGGTAATAATTCCCGGCGTAGGTTTTTAGACAGACTGCTGTTGGCGGTAATTTAATGAAAAATCATCCAAAAGAATTCTTCAAATAATAAATTACTGGAAAAAGAAATAGAAGAGGAGATTGAATCACGAAATTTGAAATAAAAAAAACAAACCCGGCCACAGTAGTTTGTTCAATAAAAGAACGACTGCGCTATGGACGGAATGCAGAATTTAACAATAAAGATGAAGGTCATTTAAGTTGTTGTGATATAGATTGATGCAAAAATATGTCATTGGTAGCGTAGCGAAGCAATCTCTTTTTTTAAACCGGACAGTAATGAAAATAAATGTTTAATTTTAGCCGTTGGTTATACCAAACGATGCCCCCGATGTTTGGGGGTGCGGCAGCGGAGTCATGCAGGGACAGAATCCTACTTTGAGAATCCAATTTATTTAATGAAAATGATAATGACATATAAAAGAATATAAGGACAAAAACCATGGCAATCTCAACATCAAGAACAAAAGAAAAAGGTGAAATCAGAATAATCACGGAGAAGTGTACTGGTTGTGGCAAATGTGTTGAAGTTTGCAAAGATTTTAGTATAATCCTCAAGGACAATAAAGTTGCTATAAGTGACAACCCTGTATTTGGATGTATCGGCTGTGGACATTGTATGGCAATTTGTCCTACAGGTGCCATTCAAATATTTGGAAGAACAATATCACCAGATGCGTTGTTTTCTTTACCCTCCATCGGTAATACAGCCAATTTCGACCAATTGATTAACCTTTTTAAAAGAAGGAGAAGTATCAGGGAGTTTCTTGATAAACCCGTTGATTCTGAAATAATTGAGAAGATACTTGATGGTGCAAAGACATCTCCAATGGGATTACCCCCATCGGATGTAAATGTATTAATACTTGACAGCAAAGAAAAAACCAGGGAGTTTGCTGCTGATTTTTGTGATTACCTAAAGAAAATGCAGTGGTTCGTTTCTTCCTGGTTTTTGGCTTTTATGCGTCCGATTTGGGGAAAGGCAAATGCCGAAATGTTTAAAGGGTTTGTAAGACCTATGTTTGATGTTTATATAAAAAACATGGAGCAGGGAATCAACCTGGTTAATTACGATGCACCTTTGGCAATGTATTTTTATGGTTCGCCATATACCGATCCGGCTGATCCAATTGTTGCGGCTACTTCTGCAATGTACATTGCAGAATCATTAGGGCTCGGGACTTGTATGCTTGGGGGAGTACATCCTTTAATTCAGAATGGCGGAAAAGCCAGAAAGTTTAGAAAAAAACATAAAATAAAATATAAAAGTAGAGAAGGATTGTTTGTTATATTTGGTTATTCCGGGATAGAATATAAAAAAGGAATCAATAGAACTTTTGCATCGACTACAATTATGAAATAAAAGCACGAACGCACAACAAATTAGAAATTAAGGCACAGTTAAGCCACAATAAAAGGCAGTAAGTCCGGGACTCGCTGCCTTTTTTAAGGGGGAACAATCACCTATTGTTTCGTTTATATCGTAAACGAAAAAACAAACATTTTTAGCTACTTAGCCCTGAAAAAGGAAAATTATAATTATTTTGCAATGGCAGCTTAAAACGCCTTAACCTGAACTATTCATAAATTATAAAAATATGAATAAAGTTCATTCGCCAGCTGGCGAACCGACTTAGATAGCTTGTCCCGAACTTGATTCGGGAAAGTTTAACTTTTTTTAAAAAGTTTTACTGAATCTTAGTCGCTATCGGAGATAGGGATTATTCGTGAATAATCCGGGTTAAATTAATCCGGGATTATAATTTCCGGAGTAGGTTTTTAGACAGACTGCCGTTAGGGTTAAGTGGAATTTTCAGCTTTGCGTTGCTTCTCAAACAATAAATATTGATTCATATTTCTTATATTTGGATAAAGATTTTTTAATGACAAACGATAAGATTAAAATATTAACAGACTTAAAAATTGCCCTGATAAATCGATTAAATGACAATTTAGTTGATGTTGTTTTATTCGGTTCGCAATTAACTGAAAATAAAAAAGATTCAGACTATGATATTTTAATCATTGTAAAAAACAAAACAAACTGGCGACTTGAGAGAGAAATTTCTGACGTATGTTTTGATATCGATTTAAAATATGGGATATTGACTGATACTCATATTTTAAGCAGAGATGATTTAGATTCTCCAAGAGGCAGACAACCAATTTTTAAGAACGCAATTAAACAAGGATTTCACGCATGATTGATGATAATGATAGGCAAGCATTGATAAAATATAGAATGGAGCAAGCTTTTGACGCTATCGATAATGTTGATTTTCTTATTAATTCAGATAAACTTACAATTGCAGTAAATCGGATTTATTACGGACTTTTTTATTCTGTTACAGCTTTAGCGGTAAATAACGGATTTGAGACATCAAAGCACTCTCAACTTATAGGATGGTTTAATAAAGAGTTCATTGCAACAAAAAAGACCGATGCAATATTTGGTAAGATTCTAAGAAATGCATTTCAAAATAGGACAAAAGGCGATTATGATGCCTACGTTACATTCCAAAAGGATGAGGTTTCCCAAATGCATGTTGAGATGATCGACTTTATTAATGAGATAAAAAGACTTATAAGCATTTAACACCTAACCCTAAAGTATAATAATAATAGCCGATTCGGTAGTGTATTCAAGGGTTGTAGCCCGCTTCAACTTTTCTGTAACTTGGCAGGAAATTGCCTCGCATTCGGCTCCTATTCTTATACTAAACATCAGACTGTCAAAAAAATTTGAAAACTTTCTTAATAACTATTGGTTCGTTTATATAGTAAACGAAAAACCAAACATTTTTAGCCACTTAGTCCTGAAAAAGGGAAATTATAATTATTTTGCAATGGCAGCCGAAAATGCCTTAAAATATATTTATGAAAATAACTCGTGTTTCCATTTTAATAATTTGTATTTTCTTATGCATTGCTTTTATTGCTGCAAATGGACAAGATTTAAAGAAAGAGAAAAACTTTTCACAGTATAAATTCCTGCCTTTTTACAATCTCAAAAAAATAGGCAATCCAACACTTTTTCAGGGAAATAGAAAGAAAGCAAAACACTTTGAAGGGTGGTATTTTAAAATGGTGGCGGAAGGTGGGGCCTCTATTCTTAGTGTGATACCTGGAATTTCATTATCGGCTGATGGAGAAGAACAGCATGCTTTCATTCAGGTAATTGATGGCGTTACAGCTCAAACGAATTACTTCTCATTTCCAATTGAGGAATTTTCATTCTCAACAAAAGAGTTTGCCATTAAAATTGAAGATAATTATTTTTCAAAAGATAGTATTGTCCTTAATTTAAACGACAGTGATTGTTCTGTTTCGGGAAAAATAGTACATTCTAATACTATTGATTATAAATCAGGCAGATTATTTAATCCCGGAATAATGGGATGGTACCGATTCGTTCCTTTTATGGAGTGCTATCATGGAGTTGTAAGCTTGACACATAACTTAGAAGGCCAATTGATTTTAAATAATAAAGTCAATGATTTTAATTGCGGCAGGGGATATATTGAAAAGGATTGGGGAGCAAGCATGCCATCGTCCTGGATTTGGATGCAAAGTAATAACTTTAGTGACCCCAACAGTTCACTAATGCTCTCAATTGCAGATATACCCTGGCTTGGAAAATCATTTAACGGATTTTTAGGTTTTTTTTATCATGATAATGAGATATATCACTTTGCAACATATCGCCCAACAAAAATGGAAATAGAGATTACTGATTCAAATGCATTGAAGATAAAAATTGAAAATCGAAAAAATACTTTTTTATTGGATGTTAAATCAAATACAACAGGTTTACTTAAAGCCCCGGTTAATGGCTCCATGGATAGGAGAATCCCTGAAAGCATAGATGCTTTTATTCAGATTACCATGTTGGATAAAGAGGGGGAAATAATTCTTATGGATAGTACTAATATTGCAGGACTGGAATTAGTGGGAGATTTTAAAAAATTTCAAGGTGTAATAGAATAACAATTGCTGTAATTTTTACCGGACACTACTGATAAATTTTGTATTTCCCTTGTGTATTAGGGCCTGCTATATAACTTAATGAAGGAATATGAAAATTTTTTATGACTCGAATCGAGATTTCCCGGCTTGGTTTTATTCCCAGGTTATCTTTAAATTTGTTTGATTCAAAGAATCACGAGGACTTAGTGGCAAATATATTTTTAGCCAATGAGGTGCCAAGGCGCTAATATTCAACTTGATATATATTTTTAAATTAATCAGGTTCGAACTTAATTTCTTGAAAAAAGAAAAAGGGCAGATGCCTAAAGCAACTGCCCCTAAATCTAAAGAAACTCAATAAACAGAAAACTAACTGCGTTTAAAATGCTTCGTATTGTTCTAACGAACCTCCGCTCAGGTCAATTTCCCTTTGGGGTAAAGGCTGAAATTCATTTACACCCTTGACAAATTCCCTGTTACCAAAGTCACTGTACGTAGGTTTATTCAATAATTCATAAGCTTTATTCCAGCGGACAAGATCAAAGAAACGTTGGCCTTCGCCCGCAAATTCCAAGCGGCGTTCATGGATAATATCATCCAGGCTGACTGAAGTTAAAGCAGCCGGCTGTCCGGAATCTCCGCAATTCCTGGCACGTTCCCTTACTTTGTTTATGTACTGGAGTGCTTTGGCATTGTTGCCGTCCATCAGTGCTGCTTCGGCAGCTATCAGGAAAACATCGGAAAAACGGATCAACTTAACGTTACTGGGTGCCGTGTTCCAGTCTTTTTTCACATCAATGTATTCAGCAGCCGAGCATTCCCATTTGCGTTGGTAAGCCCCTGTTACACTGTTTTCGAAACAGATGGGATAACGGGCGCCACCGTTAATTTCAATCCATTGTTCTTCTTCAGCACCTTCGTAGGCAATGGTGGTTGCCAAACGTGGGTCGCCCGGGTCGTATGCTTCAACCAGGTCGGGGTGGGGTATTCCCAGTCCCCAATAGGTTGTTGACTTTTTCGTGCCTTCTTCGTCGAAATAGTAGCGGGCACATGACCAGTTTGTAAGTGCGTGGCCACGGGCTTCTTCATAACCCAGGCCTTCCTGGATACAAGTTATTTCAAAGACTGTTTCAGGGCTATAATCGCCTTCCGATGTAAAAATGTAGCGATAACCGTTAGTTTCCGGTCCCCTCCATGTTTCATATTTTTCGCCATCGATACCCACCAGGTTGTATTTACCTGAATTTATTACGTTTTCAGCATACTCCAGTGCGTCGCCCCAACGTTCGTTAAGGTTTGCAAAACGGGGATCTGAACCACCGTAATGCTTTGCATACGAAGATTCATACAAATACAAACGTGCCAGTAATGCCTGTGCTGCGCCTTTGGTAGCGCGTCCGTGTTCTTCGCCCCAGCCACCGCGTTCGGGCAGTACGGCCATGGCATCTTTACAATCCTTTTCAATCAGGTCGTAAATGTCCCTTAGTGGTGTACGCCCCATCTGGTATTCTGTTGGGCCTAAAACATGGTCAACCATCGGCACTTCACCAAAAACGATGGTAAGGTAAAAATGATTAAGCGCACGCAGGAACTTCGCTTCAGCAATTCGCTTATTTAACAGGGCAACGTCAACATCGGGATCGGTTTCCTCAATTCCCGGAAGTTTTTCGATGGCTATGTTGCAAAAGTTAATGCTCCTGTACATTGTACCATATACATTGTCACAAAATCCTTTTGAAGGATCTGTTTTTAAGTAATTAATTTCCTCAATATCGGCAACTTCGTTAACAAAGTCACCACCCGCCTCAAAGTCATCGCTGGCCACATCGCCAAAGCACATTATCATGTCGCGGCCCCATGAGGCAACGTTGTTAAATTGTGAATAGCAGGCTATGATTGCCTGGTCGGCATGGGCCATGGTTTTATAGAAAGCTGCTTCGTTTTCGGCAGCAATCGGGTTTAATTCCAGAAAATCTTCACTGCAACTGTTCGATAATGAACCTGCAAACAGTAAGATTATGAACAGATATATTTTATTTTTCATACTTTCTTTTTTTTAAAAAGTTTTTGCTTCAGATTAATTATCAAAATGCAATGTTTACACCAAAATAAAACATTTGCGTTAACGGATAAACTCCCAGGTCAACTCCCGATTCAAGAATTGAAGATGAATTATCTCCGGCAGCAATTCCTGCAACTTCCGGATCGAGGCCGGTATAATTGGTTATAGTCAGGAGATTTTTTGCACCTCCGTAGATCCTCAATTTATCAATTCCAACTTTAGATGTTATCGATTGTGGAACGGTGTACCCGATAACGAGGTTTTTCAACCTCAGGTATGAACCGTCCTCGATAAAGAAGTCGGTAAGTTTGTTGTAGTTTTCAGAGTTATTCCTGGGTATGTCGGTATCGAGGTTTTGTTTTACAACAAGCATTGAATCTCCGGTGTCACCAACCCAGGCATAAATATCTTTCTCAACATAACGGTCGCCAAATGCCTTTGCCCTGTTTACGTAACCCTGATGGTAATAAGTATACTGCTTAATCCCGTTCATTATTTTGTTGCCAATAGTTCCGTTAAAGAAAGCTGACAGGTCGAATCCTTTGTATTCAAGATTAATGTTTAAACCATATACAAGTATTGGCAGCGGGCTTCCAAGGTTTACTTTATCAGCATCGGTGATTGCACCGTCATCGTTAACATCTTTTATACGAATGTCACCGGGAGCTGACTTAAACTGTGCATACTGAATCGATCCGTCTTCCAATTCCTTGTAGGGCTGGTTTGTAATGATTGTCCAGCGCCCGTCAACAATGGTCGGATCGGTTTCACGGAAAAGCCCATCAGTTTGAAAACCATAAAACTGGGCTACCGGCTGTCCAATACAGGTCAGGTTTGTTGGATTTACTACGTGTACACCTCCGCGCAATAAAGAATCTTCGGCAAGGCTCAAAATCTCGTTACGAACCCCTGAGAAGTTCAGGTCGATCGATCCTTTCAATTCACCTTCGCTTTTACGGCCGGTAATGGTTACTTCATACCCCCTGTTCCTGATGCTGCCAATATTTACTTCCGGATAACTTCCATTGAAAGTTCCGGCAATACGCGATACTTCCTGAAGCATTAGCATACCTTCGTTTACTTTGTCGAAAACATCGGCGGTAATCGAAAGCCTGTTGTCGAAGAGTGCAAGGTCTAACCCCAGGTTCGACATGTTAACCGATTCCCAGTGAATTTCAGGATTTGCGATCTGGAAAGGTCCTGTTCCAACCTGGGTGGTTAAATTATCAACTGAATACCTGAACTTGGGCGATGTTTCAACCTGAGAAAGATACGGGAAACCTGTACGGGCATTGGCTCCTGTTTGTCCATATCCAAAACGTAACTTACCAAAACTGATCACATTAACATTTCTCATGAATTCTTCTTCGGTAAATTTCCAGCCTACTGAGAATGAAGGGAATGTACCCCAGCGAAAACGAGGGCCGAAACTGCTTGAACCATCACGGCGAACGTTTACGGTTAACAGGTATTTGCCCATGAAGTCGTAGTTTAAACGGCCAAAGTAGGCTTGTGTTGCACTAATGTAACCTGTACCGTCAACATTTTGAATGTCGTCGGAACTGTTGGTCGATTTGGTGAAATAGAGCATCCACGGGTCGCTACTGGCCATATCAAGCCTGGTACCTTCAACGTTGTAACCCCACCACTTATTGGCCTCCATACCTGCCATTAACGAGAGATTATGGCTACCGGCTATTGTTACCTGGTAATTCAGAATATTCTGCGCAGTATAAGAAAAACTACGATCCAAGTTCATGTAAAGTTCATCTTTCGGGTTATTATCGGTTGGCGAGGCATAATATTTAGCTGTGTATTGTTTAACATCGCCAAAACCTAGTTTACCTGTAAAACGGCTTGTAAAATCGAGTCCTTTAAGAATATTGATTTTAAGCCCGAAATTACCTTCAAAAAAGTTTTGCTTGTTAACCTTGTCAACAACATCAAGTTTTACTGAAGGATGAACAGTGCTGAATTTTGAAATAGTCCATTGTCCGTTTTCATCGTATTCAGGAATGCTCGGATCCATCTGAAGGGTTGAATTAATCGGGTTCCAGTAGTAATGATGCCATTTCCACTCATCAAAGCCCTCGCCAACAGTATTAACAAACGATAATTTTTGATCGAATGTAATCCTTTTTGAAAGTTTTTGTTCGGCATTTAACCTAAGTGTAAAACGTTGGTAATTTGAGTTCCGGATAATCCCTTCCTGGTCACTGTAACTTGCACTGAACAGGATGTTTGAATATTCATTCCCTCCGGAAACAGTAACATCGTAATTCTGAACAAGAGCCGGTTTGAAAATGAACTCCTGCCAGTCGTAGGTAGGCAATGTGTCGGGTTGTGTATTCAGCGCTTCATTCCAGGTCTTCTTTCTTGAATTTTCCCACTCGACTTCTTCGTTCACAGACATCCACTCCTGGGAATTCATCATCTCAATCATATTGATGGCACTTTCAACGCCACGATATGCATTAAAGGTAGTTCTTATTTTACCTGCTTTCCCTTTTCTGGTAGTTACCAGAATTACACCGTTACCACCGGTTGCTCCGTAAATTGCAGCCGAAGAAGCATCCTTCAAAACTTCAATCGATTCGATGTCGCTTGGGTTCAGGTGGTTCAGGTCGCCTTGTACTCCATCAATAATTACCAGGGGTTCGGTCCCGTTAATTGAGCTTATACCGCGAATCTGGATACTAACTCCTTCACCAGGACGCCCCGATTTGTTTGTGATGTTAACACCTGCTGCCTGACCCTGAAGTGCCTGTTCAAGATTAGGTAATGGCTGTTTTGTAAGTTTTTCGCTGTTAACCGATGCAACAGCCCCAGTAAGATCACTTTTTTTCTGAACACCGTAACCAGTCACAACCACCTCGTCGAGCCCGTATATATCTTCTTCGAGCGTAACATTAATAACGGTATTGTCTCCTACAGTCACTTCTTTATCACGGTATCCGACAAAGCTGAAGACCAGCACATCTTTTGCGGATGCCATAATTGAGTAATTGCCTTCGAGGTCGGTTACCGATCCTACCGATGTGCCTTTTACAACAACGGTCAATGCCGGTAGTGGCTCATTGGTATCGGCATCTGTAACCTGTCCGGTAATCATTTTTTTGCCGTCTTGCATGCTGCTGCTTGCATGGGCTGCATTTTGCTGAAAAAGCAAAAGCGTCAATGCAAAGGTTAGCATGAAGATGCTTTTTCCTCCTGAGAGGCTTAATGATCGTTTTTCTTTCATAGATTTAGGTTTTTGAATGTAATTAAACTTAGTGCGTATTGAAGGTTAATTTTCACTTTTCAATACTGTGTATTTGTTTCATTTTTCCTTTATTCTTTTTAATAGTATTCGTTAGAATGGTCAAAACTATATGATTTAGGCCGAAGCGCTATTCATTAATAGAGCATCATGTTTCATTTGTGAAGCATAAATGAAAAACGACTTTTAAGAATATCAAACGATGAAAGTGAAACGGCAATCCGGGATACGGTATTGCTCCGTGGTTCGTGGCCCACAAGCCCGTTAAGGTGTACAAAAAAACATGCCACAAAAACATAGAAAGGATATTTTTGGGGCCGAAATTTCAGCCGAAGGGTGGGGCACCCCTCCAGAATTTGTAATATAGAAATTAGCCCTGCAGAGAATAATTCTTTGTGAAGTTTTTGCTCTTCCCTGATCAGAATGTTGGTTGGGCAATCTTGCAATAATATCTTTGCGATCATATTAAACCGGAACTTTTATGAAGCAAATGGATACTAAATGGATGCACCCTGCTGTCCAAATTACAAAAATCATAACACGTATATACCGTAACGGAATGACAACCACTTCGGGCGGGAATATTTCAATTATGGATGAAAACGGTGATATTTGGGTTACACCATCGGCAGTTGACAAAGGGTCGCTTACCCCCGATGATGTTATTTGTGTTAAAGCCAATGGCAAGATATCCGGAAAACATAAACCATCGTCGGAGTTTCCATTTCATAAAGCCATTTACGAAACACGGCCCGACATTAAAGCCGTAGTTCATGCGCATCCCCCTGCACTGGTTTCCTTCAGCATTGTGCGCAAAATACCCGATACCAACATTATACCCCAGGCCAAGTATATTTGTGGCCCCATTGGTTACGCTCCCTACGAAATTCCAGGCAGCGAGGCCCTTGGGCAAAACATTGCCAATGAGTTTGAGAAAGGCTACATGGCTGTGATTATGGAAAACCACGGGATGGTTCTGGGCGGAAGCGACCTGATGGATGCCTACACCCGTTTTGAAACCCTTGAGTTTTGCGCACGCACCATTATAAATGCCAAAGCCATTGGTAAACCACATTTTCTATCTGATGAGCAGATCGAGATTTTCGAAACACAGGTACCCCACGATATTCCAAGGAATTTTGAATCAGATTATCCGCCCGATGAACTGGCCATACGCGAAGAGATTTGCAACATTGTACGCCGCTCGTGCGACCAGGGGCTGATGATCAGTTCATACGGAACCGTTTCGGTAAGGTGGAAAAATGACGATTTTTTAATTACCCCATCGAATGTTGCCCGTTGGGATATTCAGCCCGAAGACATTGTACAGGTCAGGAACGGAAAAGCCGAAACCGGAAAAACACCCAGCCGGGCAATGTTTATGCATCAAAACATTTACAGGGAAAACCCTGAAGTGAACTCCATTATTCTTACGCAACCACCAAATCTGATGGCTTTTGGCTGTACCGATGTGAAATTTGATGTGCGTACAATACCGGAAAGCTGGATATTTTTGCAGGATGTCCCCAAGGTTCCTTTCGGCAAGCAACTCCGGGGCGATTTAACCATTCCGAAATTATTGAGTGCCAATATTCCGGCGGTTTTTATCGCCAACGATTCGTTCATTGTTACGGGCGATAAATTGCTTCAGACATTCGACCGGCTCGAGGTGGCCGAATTTAGTGCAAAGTCGTTGGTAATGGCTGCCCCGCTTGGAACCATGGTTCCAATTAGTGACGGGCAAATTGAAGGGTTACGGAAAATGTTCCTGCAATAACGGCTGTTTATTCGATTTTTAAAAGCGAATTGCTTTTATCAAGTGGCGCGGTAACGGGGGTTTTTTCGAGTGTTTTTTCGCGCAGCCCTTTAACCGAAGGAAGGGGTTTGTTGATGTTTGATTTTGGAAGGATTTCTGGTACTGGTTCACCATCCTTATTCCTGAAAATATCGTAACGGCTAATAGGCCTTTCTTTTTCGCGCCAGTCAAACCCTTCAAGCATGGTCTCGGCCTCAACTTTATCCATCAGGGGTTTCATGGTACCAACCGGCGATTTCACAAAACTGATGCGGTTTATTTTGTTCTCTTTCAAATATAAAACAATGTTGCTGCTTTCGGCTTTGTTTACACCAATATAGTCGTCCTCGTCAACCGGGTAATAGATTGATTGCCCGTTACCGTTCACATCAATTTTGGAGAGGCTGTTTCCGGTAATATAGCCAACCATGTTTTTACCTTTTATTTGGTTGAATTTTGACGAATCGACTTTTTGGATAATGAATGAATTGTTGGTCAGGTAAATGAAATTTGGCGGTTCGGCATTGGTTTCCACTTCAATAAAATCGGCACTCATTTGGTTGTTCTCCGACCAAAGTACCGGTTGTGTATAAAGTTGTGTGGTTGAGTCTTTTGTATAGTATTTCAGCGAGTCGCAAATGCCCTGCATGTCGTCTTTATAGTACCGTACATTGTAGTAGGTTGTAAATATTTTTTGGTTTACACCAGCCGTATCGGGCTGTGTTTGAAGGGTTTCGGCATGAAGAAATAGCGAATCGTTTTCGAAACATTGTATGAACAGCGCCGAATCGGTTACCATGGCATATTTCGAGAAATCGTTATAGGTTGTGTTTTGCCCGGCAATGATGATGTTATTTGAAAAATCGTTGATAATCACATTGCCTTTGGCTGTGCCATCGCCGGTATTGTCGTTATAAAAAATGTAGTCGGCTTCGAGCTGGGTATCGCCCCGGCGCACGGTTGAATTCTTTAGCAGTTCCGACAGATTGTTTTTCGTATCGAACCAGCCGTTTTCTGAATAAAGGTAGGTGCTGTCGCCAATAATGCGGGTAGGGCCAACAATGTAAACAACTTCGGTTTCGGTATTGTAGCGCATGGTGTCCGATGTCATCACGTAGTCGTCGTTAATTAGTTTAACACTGTCCTTAAAAAACAGTTCTTTCTTTTTTGAATAGTATCTCCCGATGATGCTGGTAAGCGTATTGGTACTGTCAACAATCTGGCCGCCATAATTGTAGTAGCCGATTTCTTCTTTCATGTCAAAGTCGAGCGAATCGGTTGTGAGGGTGAGCGTGGGGTCTTTAAGTTTAACATTGTTTCGGGCATTGGCAATGCCGTTGTCGCCATCGTAATGAATAAAACGGGCGTACATGTGAAGGGTGTCGTTTTTTATGATGTGTACATTTCCAAAAGCATCAACCGTATTGGTTGAAGAAAACGACCAGGCGCTGTCGCAAAAAACGAGTATGTCTTTGTGTGCCATTTTCACGTTGCCAATAAGGCGTTGTGCATTTTTAATAATGGCTTCGTTATAAAGCAGTGAGTCGGCATTTTCAATGGTAATTTTCTTTTTGGTTTTTGTTTGTGAATGGAGGGGGGTGGTTAAACCGCCCAGTAAAAAAGAAAAAATTATCCCGGTTATCCAGAAAGTTTTTAATGGCCGTTTATGCTTTTCATGTTCCATGTTGTTTGGCGGTTCACGATTTAAGCAGTTGGTTAATAATTTCGTCAACGGAAATGTTTTCGGCTTCGGCCTTGTAGTTTTTAATGATCCTGTGGCGTAAAATTGGAACAGCTACCGCGTTAACATTTTCGATATCGGGCGAGTACCTGCCGTTTAAAGCAGCATGGGTTTTGGCACCTAAAATAAGGTATTGCGAAGCCCTGGGCCCGGCACCCCATTTAAGGAAATTGTTTGTTACGGCCGGGGCAAGTTTGGTGCCCGGGCGTGTTTTCGATGCAAGTGTTACGGCATATTTGAGCACGTTGTCGTTTACCGGTATTTTGCGAATAATATTTTGAAAGTCAATAATATCCTCTTTTGTTATTATCGGTTTCAGGCTGGTTTCGAATGCTGAAGTTGTGTTTTTAACAACGGTGAGTTCATCGTTGTATTCAGGGTAGTCGAGCCATAACGAAAACATGAACCGGTCGAGTTGTGCTTCGGGCAGCGGATAAGTCCCTTCCTGTTCGATTGGGTTTTGGGTTGCCAATACAAAGAAGGGTTTGTCGAGAATGAAATGGCGCCCTGCCGATGTAACCGATTTTTCCTGCATGGCCTCGAGTAAAGCCGATTGGGTTTTTGGCGGTGTGCGGTTAATCTCGTCGGCCAGAATAATGTTGGCAAAAATGGGGCCCTTTATGAATTTAAATTCTTTTTTCTGATCGAGTATTTCAGTGCCAATAATATCGGAGGGCATCAGGTCGGGTGTAAACTGGATGCGTTTGTAATCGAGGTCTAAAACTTGTGAAATGGTGTTTACTAAAAGTGTTTTTGCCAGGCCGGGTACCCCAATAAGCAGGCAGTGTCCCTGGCTAAAAATGGAGATAAGTACCTGGCGGATGATTTCATCCTGTCCATATATTACTTTCCCAATTTCGTTGAGCAAATCGGTGTTTTTTTTGCTTAAAAGATCGATGGCTTCTGAATCGTTGTTGTATTTCATTTTTAACTTTTTATCAAAATTTACTGCCTCTTAAGGCACGTTTGACGGCCAAATATACTACCGGCCGAAATAATGAGCAAAAATAACCTATTTTATCCAGTTTTTAAATTTGAAATCGCAGTTCGCGTAAGTGTCATCTATTCTGATGTATGTTTTCGATTGTAGTTTGCTGATCCACTCCTGGATGGTATCATCTTTTTTCTTTTCAAGGTACAAGTCGCTAATAAGCTGATAGTCTTCCGAGAGGTTGGCCGTGTGCTTTTCCGTTTTGTTCAGCAATTTAACGATCATGAAGTTTTCGCGGCTTTGTTCATCGGTCGAGACGAAAGGTTTTGAAATTTCGTTAATTTCCATTTTTGTTAAAACCTTCGAAACGGCCGGTGGCAGCATTTCTGCTTCAAATTTCGATGACATGGTCATGGGGTTGATAACCCGTCCGCCGTTGCTTCTTGAATTTTTATCGGTTGAATACCTGAAAGCCGCCTCTTCAAAAGTAATATCGCCTTTACGTATGGCGTTGGCAATACTGTCGAGCAGGTTTAATTGTTTCTCTTTAGTTTCAATTTCAATTTTAGGTTTTATCAGAATATGACGGCACCTGATCTTTTCGCCCTTGCGGTCGACCATTTGGATAATATGGTAACCGAATTCGCTTTTAACGACGTTTGAAACCTGGCCGGGCCTCAGGCTAAAAGCGGCAGCCGAAAATGCCGGATCCATGCTGGCTTTGCCAAAATAGCCCAGGTCGCCGCCCAGTTTTGCCGATGGGCCTTCTGAATACAAAACGGCAAACATGGTAAAGTTTTCCCCGTCTTCAACCCGTTTTTTAATGTCGCGCAATTGTTCTTTTATGCGGTTTTCTTCTTCCTCGCTAACCCTTGGTGTGATTGAAATTTGAGCGTATTCATATTGCGTATTTATGGTCATTTTTTCATCGTCGTCGAGGTTGTTGTAATAGTGCCTGACTTCCGAAGGGGTAACCGTTACGTTTTCAACAATTTTGTTGCGCATTTGGCTGCTAAGTATTTCGTTTTTTATCACATCGGTCAGTTCCGATTTGAGCTGAACGATGGGCTTTTTAAAATAATCTTCAACCGCTTTTTCCGAGCCGAGATGCTGAACAAAGTATTGAATGCGCATGTCGAGCTGTTGGTTAATCTGGTTATCGGTAACCGTAATGAGGGTATCGAGTTCGGCTTCGGCAACCATCAGCTTTTCAATCATTAAGTTTTCGAGTATTTCACATTTCATGTCGCCATCGGAGGTGATACCCTGTGCCTGGTTTTGCAGGTAAATGGCCTCAATGTCCGATTTCAGAATAACATTACTCCCAATAATGGCAATTATCTGGTCAATGATTTTATCCTGTGCTTTTATAAAGATCGGGAATGAAATCAGTATTATAAAAAGGGTAATAAAAAACCGCTTGTAAGTCATGACTATGAATTTTTGTTATACACCCTAAATTTATTGTATTTTAGGGCATCGTTGTACAAACTATCCTTAATTTCTCTTAAAAAATCTAATTTTTCATGGTTAATAATCGACCCCTTTATTTGTGGTGTTACAAATTCGATGGGGGCATGCTGGCCTGGAAGCATGTATTTTTTTATGGCAATAAGGTGTTGCTCATCGTTGTTTTCTGCCTCAATTAGTTTGTGTTGTTTCAAGTATGCTTCGGGGTTAGGCAGTTTTGTGTTTGCCTGTTGCAGTAAGTTGTTTAAGTATAGCCATTTGTTGTTGAAATTGTCGTATTTTTTGGCAAAGCCATAAACAAATTCCTCGTATTTCTGAATGTCTTTTTCCCGGTTGCTTGTAAGCGACTTTTTAACGTCATCGGGAACATTTACCCCAACAGGAAAAATAATGTAACTAACCTGTACAATGGGTTCAGAAAGGATGTATTTATCGATGTTTTGTTGATAAAAATCCTGTATTTCTTCGTCGGTAATTTGGCGATTGAGAATTTCACTGTAGCGCTTTTTTTTATAATGAAATATGATTAACTCCTGACGGTATTTTTCAATTTCTTTTTCAATTTTCAGTTGTTCTGATGTTAGTTTTTTTTCGGCTTCGGCAACAAGCAGTTCTTGTTTTATCCATTTGTTTATGTAATCGTTTACAAATTCAATGCTGTCGTTGCCCGTTATCATTTGCGGAAAATCATCTTGCAATTGCGAATAGCGTAAATTTTTATCCATAACAATGGCAATAACAGGGTCGTTTGGTTCAGCATTTTTATTGTTGCAAGCTGTTACGGCTCCCAATAGGATAAAAGTGAACAACATATACAGAATTTCGTGCCGATTCATATTTATACTTGCCTGTTATGCAGGGTTTTTGTTTTGAATTTATTTAACGCTTTTTACTTTACGCAGTAATTTTTTATTAACCTTAACATCGTATTTTTCGTGCAGGTGTTTTAACCATTTTTCTTCAATAACATCTTGGTAGTCTGAAATATAAAGCCCGCGAGCTTCATCGAGTGTTTTCACGCCCGAGTCTTTCAATTCTCCCCAAAGAAAATAGAGGTCATCTTTAACGTTTTTGGGTTTTTCTTCTCCCCAAACGAGGTAATCCATATTTCGGCTTGCCCCTTTTTCCCAGCGGCTTTTTGTTACTGAAATGTTGCGTTCGCCGTTTGTATTGATCTGTTCCAATATTGCATCGGGGTCGGTAATGCCTGCTTCGAGCAGCGAGTCGGCTTTTTTGCGGGCTTCGGCATTAAAGCAGTGAAGGTATAGTCCGTCGAAATGCTCGCCAAGTTTATATTTTCCTTTGTTTTCTTCGTAGTACTCCAACAAGCCTGTTGTATCGTTCATGGCAACATTCCAAACATCGCTTTCCATTACCGTGAAGAGCAATATTCCATCGTGGTATTCCTGCAGAAGGCTTTTGAATTCCGGGTATTTCATTGTTAGCCTGCTGTCTTCATATTCGACAATTTCTTCTTCAATAAATTCGTTAAATCCAATGTGCATGAGCCTTTTAAGGGTTTTGCCTTTTGGTATCAGAAAATTAATTAGTTGTTGGCCGTTGTATTTCTGGTCAGCAAATTCGAATAAAACAAGTTTAGCAGCTTTTTCGGGAATTTCTGCTTTAATCGTGTCGGGCATCATGCTTTTAAACTGATCAAAATTTGACGAATACACTTTAAAGTTGTATTCATTTTTCAGTTTTGCAATGAAGCGTTTTTTGCTTTGGGCTGTTCGTTTGGGGCTCGATTTGATTTTTGAAGCGAGTTCGGCTTCCAGTTCTTCAAAAGTTTTGGGCGGCCTGAAGTCGAGCCTTTTTATAATGTGCCACCCGTAGCGGGTGCGTACCGGTTTCGTATAATCACCATCGTTTTCAAGGGCAAATGCTGCATTGGCAAATTCTTCGGAAAAGAAGCCACGGTTAATGAATTCAAGCAGGCCGTCTTGTTTTGCCGAGGGTTTATCGTCGGAGTTTTCCCTGGCCAGTTTGCCAAAATCGGCGCCATTTTCAAGCAGGTTGTACAGGCTGTCGGCTTCAGCTTCAAGGCGTATGTCTTCTTCTTCACTTACAGAGTCGGTTACAGCAAACCGTTTCATGATGTGGGCCACTTTAACTTCCCCTTCCGAAGGTTTTTTGTCGGTTACTTTAATGAGGTGATAACCAATTTTTGTTTTTACGGGCATGCTAATTTCTCCAATGGGTGTGTTGTAACATGCATCTTCAAACTCGGTTATCATTTTAAATGCATTGAAATATCCCAGGTTTCCCTTATTAATTTTTGCCGAAGGATCGGTTGAATATTGCACAGCTGCCTCTTCGAATGTAATTTCATTGTTCACGATTTTTTCCCTGATGTCCATGAGTTTATTGTAGGCTTCAAGGGTATCGGCAGGTGGTGCATTATTGTTGACCGAAAGCAAAATATGGCTGGCTTTCACAAAATTAACGGTACGGTTGTAAACATCCCGTACGATTGAATCCGTTATTTCCCTGTCGGTGAGGTAATTTTTGGCCAGTTCGTCGCGGTATGTTTTAAATTCATCGCGAAAGGCTTTTGTTGTATCAAGGCCGCGGTTTTCGGCTTCAATTACCTTGAGTTTGAAATTGATAAACATTTCCATGTATTCCTCTGGCGTTTTAACCTCGCTTTCATCATTCAGGTTCGTGTTGTTTTTCCAATATATTTTTTCATACGCTTCTTTTGTTATTTCCCGGCCATCGATGGTAACAATGATGTTGTTTTTTGCTGATGTAAAAACGGAAAGGATCAGGAATAGCAATAAAAAATTAATGATTCGTGCATTTTTCATTGTTGTTGTTTTTTTAATGATGTTTTTCAACATAGGTATTTTTTATAATGTTTTCGTATTTAATCAATTATATTTAGTTGGCTGCTGCAACAGGTTGTTAACTTTTAGGTGCAAAACGCAACTATTGGTGCTTTATTGCCGGCTGCTGTAGTTTGGGGCCTCACGTGTAATGGAGACATCGTGCGGATGGCTCTCGGTTACCCCTGACGGAGTAATTTTTACAAATTTGGCATGGTGCAGTGCCTGGATATTTTTTGCACCACAATAGCCCATTCCGGCCCTTAGTCCGCCAATAAGCTGGTATAATACTTCATATACCGTTCCTTTGAATGGGACACGGGCTGTTATGCCTTCGGGAACCAGTTTTTTTATGTCATCTTCCATGTCCTGGAAATAGCGGTCTTTCGAGCCCATTTGCATTGCTTCAATAGAGCCCATGCCGCGGTACGATTTAAATTTCCGTCCCTGGAATAAAATGGTTTCGCCCGGCGATTCTTCAACCCCGGCAAACATGCCACCGGCCATAACCGAATGGGCACCGGCAGCAAGCGCCTTAATAATGTCACCCGAATATCGGAGCCCGCCATCGGCAATAACGGGTACCCCGGAGTCTTTCAACGCTTTGGCCACATTGTAAATGGCTGATAATTGCGGTACGCCCACACCGGCAATTACACGTGTTGTGCAAATGGAACCGGGCCCGATACCTACTTTAACGGCATCGGCACCGGCCAGTACCAGGTCGGTGGCTGCTTCGGCCGTAGCAATATTGCCTACAACAAATTCTTTGTGGGGATATTTGGCTTTCGCTTTTTTTAGTATTTCAAGTACATTTTTTGAGTGGCCATGCGCCGAGTCCATTACAATGGCATCAACATCGGCCTTGATTAGCTCGTCGATGCGGTCCATGCTGTCGGCACTAAAACCAACGGCTGCAGCAACCCGTAAACGCCCCTTTTCGTCTTTGCAGGCATTGGGCTTGTCTTTGGCTTTGGTAATGTCTTTGTAGGTTACTAACCCGATTAGTTTGTTGTTTTTGTCAACAACCGGTAATTTTTCTATTTTGTTTTCCTGCAAAATATCGGCAGCTTTTTCAAGGTCGGTCGATTCGAATGTTGTTACCAGGTTTTCGCTGGTCATTACTTCGCTAATGCGCTTGTCGAGCCTTTTTTCGAAACGCAGGTCGCGGTTTGTAACAATACCTACTAAATAACCCTCATCATCAACTACCGGAATGCCGCCAATTTTATAGGTTTGCATCATGTTGAGCACGTCGGCAACGGTTTTTTCAGGCATCACCGTTATGGGGTCGTAAATCATGCCGTTTTCTGCACGTTTTACCGTTGTTACCTGTTTTACCTGCTCTTCAATGTCCATGTTTTTGTGAATAACACCTATCCCGCCTTCGCGGGCAATGGCAATGGCCAGTTTCGATTCGGTTACCGTGTCCATGGCTGCCGAAACGATGGGTGTTTTAAGCACAATAGACCGTGTGAAATGGGTTGAAATATCCACTTCGCGCGGAAGTACTTCGGAAAAGGCCGGTATGAGTAAAACATCGTCGAAGGTCAGTCCTTCACTTACTACTTTTTCTTTTAAAAACGACATGGCTGAAAGTTTTAACGAATTTGTGTGCAAATCTAAAAAAAATCGGTTAATGATTCTGTTTTTCGGAAAACGATTCAGTTACATTTGCCCTTAATGATATTTAAAAAATGTTAAGCCGGAATGTTTGATTATTTTTATAAAAATATCCGGTTAACTTTATTTTTTGAATTGAAGGCTAAATTGCGCGAATAATGGGCAATTATGAATCAATATTATTGAAATACTGGGGGTATGCTTCTTTCAGGCCCCTGCAAAAAGAGATTATTCTTTCGGTGGCCGATGGAAGAGACACCCTGGCATTGATGCCTACCGGGGGAGGGAAATCGATTACTTTCCAGGTATTTTCACTTTCGACCGAGGGCATGTGCCTGGTTGTGACACCGTTAATAGCCCTGATGAAGGATCAGGTGGAAAACCTGAAAAAACGCGGAATTAAGGCCTTGGCTATTCATTCAGGAATGACACGTGAGGAGATGAAAGTTGCCCTTGATAATGCCACTTGGGGCGACTACAAATTTTTATATTTGTCGCCCGAACGGATTGCATCCGAACGGTTTCGTGAGCGGTTGGTTAAAATGAAAATTAACCTGATAGCGGTTGATGAAGCCCATTGTATTTCGCAGTGGGGATACGATTTCAGGCCGTCGTACCTGCGCATTGCCGAGTTGCGCGAATTGTTCCCCGATACAAAAATACTTGCACTGACTGCTACGGCTACACCAAAAGTGGTAAGCGATATTCAGGAAAAATTGCGCTTCGAAAAAGAAAACGTGCTGAAAAAAAGTTTCAACCGTGAAAACCTGATTTACAAAGTACGCATTGAAGATGATAAATTGGGCTATTTGTTGCGAACATTGAAAAAGACAAACGGATGTGGAATCGTGTACACGCGGAGCAGGAAAAAAACACGTGAAATAGCAGAAGCGCTGGTGAAAAGCGGGATCAAAGCCGGGTATTACCATGCCGGGCTATCGGCCGAAAGCCGGCATACGCGACAGCACGACTGGGTAAGCGGAAAAACACGCATCATTGTTGCCACAAACGCTTTCGGAATGGGAATTGACAAGCCCGATGTGCGCTTCGTGCTGCATGCCGATGCACCCGATTCGCTTGAGGCTTATTTCCAGGAAGCCGGGCGTGCAGGCCGCGACGGGAAAAAAGCCATGGCGGTTTTGTTGTACAACAATACCGATACCGTTAGGCTCAGAAAGGGAATTAATGAAAAGTTTCCCCCGCCGGAAACCATCAAACGGGTTTATGAAGCACTGGCAAATTATTTCCAGGTTGCCGTAGGTTTCGGGCAGGGTGTTTCGTTCGATTTTAACCTGGTTGAGTTTGCCAAACGGTTTGGTTTTTCTTTTGTACAGTCGTTTAGCGCTTTAAAAATCCTCGAACAGGACGGTTACATTGAATTGACCGATGAGCTTGAGCGCCCGTCTATTGTGCATTTTCGGGTTAACCGCGAAGATTTGTACAAATTTCAGGTGGCCAATTCGAAGTTTGATTCATTTGTGAAACTTTTGTTAAGGTCGTATACCGGCATGTTTTCGGAATACACGGCCATAAACGAAGATTTGCTGGCAAAGCGTGCCGGCACTACCCGTGAAGTGATTTACAAATACCTGATTTACCTCGATGCGCACAAAATAATTCATTACATACCGCAAAAAGACTGCCCGTTTATAATTTATACCCGCGAACGCGTTGAACTTGCCCGTTTAAAAATTTCGAAAGAAAATTATACCGAGCGTAAAAAAAGGTACGAAAAACAAGTTGAATCGGTAATCGGGTATGCTACTTCATCGTCGGTTTGCCGGAGCGCATCGCTGCTGGCATATTTTGGCGAGAAATTCTCGGCCCGTTGTGGCGAATGCGATGTGTGTGAAAAGATGAACAGCCTCGGGATGAGCAATATCGAGTTCAACCGTATCGCATCAGATATTCAGCAACTGCTTGAAAAAAAACCGATGCTTAAGCATGAACTATTCTTTAAGGTGAAAGGGAAAGAAGAAAACATTCAATCGGTAATGCGCTGGTTACTCGATAATTCAAAGATTACCGAACGCATTGACAAGAAGCTTGAGTGGAAGGGGTAAATTCCAAATTCTCCGCCTTCGCTGAAGCTATGGCGGATAAAACAAAATCTACGCTTCGTCTCAACAACCCTTGCCAGTAACAATTAGTATCTAATACCCAGCATCGAGCATCCAGTATCGAGCATCCAGCATCGAGCATCCAGAATCCAGTATCGAAAATCAAACGGGTTTTATATTTTTGTCCTGAATTTAATGCTTAACAAGTATGGGACGTAACCGCAACAAAAAGCCTTTTTTCGAGCATGTTGAAATCGTTGATATTGGCGCCGGGGGAAAGGCAATTGCAAAAATTGACGAACGGGTAGTTTTTATCCCCCTTGCTATTCCCGGCGACATAGTCGATATTCAGGTTACCAAAAAGCGAAAACGTTTTTTTGAGGGACGAATCGTAAATTTTAGGAAATATTCCGAATTGCGGGTTGAACCATTTTGCAAACATTTTGGCGTGTGCGGTGGCTGCAAGTGGCAGCATTTACCGTATGATAAACAATTGTATTATAAGCAAAAACAGGTTGCAGACCAGTTGCAGCGGATTGGGAAAATTGACATGCCTGAAATATCACCAATTCTGGGTTCTGAAAAAACAAGGTTTTACAGGAATAAACTGGAATTTACGTTCTCGAATAAACGGTGGCTTACATTTGAAGAGATTGAAGCTGGCAGCGAAATTAAGAATAATAATGCGCTTGGGTTTCATGTACCTGGACTGTTCGATAAAGTTGTGGATATTGAAAAATGTTGGTTACAGGCCGATCCATCTAATGCAATCAGGAATACTTTGCGTGAATACGCGTTAAAAAATGACTTTGAATTTTTTGACATCAAACAGCAAAACGGATTCCTCCGGAATGTGATCATTCGAACCTCTTCAACAGGTGAAGTAATGGTGATCGTTTCGTTTTTTGAAAATGATAAGGAAAAACGGGAGGCTTTGTTAAATATGCTTTCATTTGAGTTTCCCGGAATTACTTCGTTGATGTATGTGATTAACCAGAAAGGCAACGATACCATTCTCGATCAGGAAATACTTCTATTTAAAGGCCGTGATCACATTTTCGAGGAAATGGAAGGGCTGCGGTTTAAAATCGGGCCAAAATCGTTTTACCAGACCAACTCCCAACAGGCTTTTGAATTGTACAAAGTTGCCCGCGATTTTGCCGGGTTGAGTGGGGAAGAGGTGGTTTACGATTTGTATACCGGCACCGGCACCATCGCCAATTTTGTGGCAGGCCGGGCTAAAAAGGTGGTGGGCATTGAATATGTTCCCGAAGCCATTGAAGATGCAAAAATCAACTCGGAATTAAACAGTATAAATAATACCCTGTTTTTTGCAGGCGATATGAAGGCTGTTCTTAATGATGTTTTTATTTCTGAGCATGGCCGCCCCGACGTGATCATTACCGACCCGCCCCGGGCAGGTATGGATGCAAAAGTGATCGAAACCATTTTAAATACAGCCCCGCAACGCATCGTTTATGTAAGCTGCAACCCGGCTACCCAGGCCCGCGACCTTGAATTGCTTGACGGGAAATATCGGGTTATTAATGTGCAACCCGTTGATATGTTTCCACATACGCATCACGTAGAGAATGTGGTTTTGTTGGGAAAACGAGACTGATTTAAAAATTCCTTAACCATTTTATTCGTTCAGTTTAATTTACTGATGCTACGACCTTCCAACTGGAAAAAATTATTATATTGCCATTTCTGAAACCATGCAGGCAGCGCTTAAAAAAGAGCCACAAGTAGCAATTATGCAGAATTTGATTCCCCAACAGACAAGCAGACTTATGAAAATGTTGTTGCAAAATTAAAGAAGGAAGACTTAAAGTATTTACACGAAACAACAGAGGAGCGCTGGGGGCAAAAAACAATAAGATTTTATGATCCGGAGGATAATTTAATTGAGATTGGAGAGACAATCCCTTGTTTTGTAAAACGGTTTAAAAATCAGGGGATGACAGAAAGTGAAGTCTCAGAACGAACATCTGTTCCCATTGAAATGGTAATGAAAATATGTCAGGAGGTATGAAATATCAAGGGATGATTGCCCCTTGTGGGATGAATTGCGGACTTTGCATAGGGCATCTTCGTAAAAGAAAACCCTGTGGTGGTTGTCTCGGTGCTAATGACATAAACAAGCCCGATGTTTGCAGGAGCTGCACTGTGGTTGCTTGTGACCAATTAGCCATAACAGAATCCGGATTCTGTTATGAGTGTCCGAAATATCCCTGTCGAAGATTAAAAACACTTGATAAACGCTACAGCACAAAATACGGTATGAGTATGTTTGAGAATCTTGCTTTCATAAAAGATAAAGGGTTGGAGAACTTTCTAAAATCAGAAGAGAAAAAATGGGCTTGTCCGAATTGTGGCTCAGGATTGAGTGTTCACAGAGACAATTGTTTGAATTGTGACTATAAATACAGATGAAAACACACGGTAAATATATGTAATTCAGGAGTTTCAGAAGTTTTTGAGCAGTATCACCCGCATCAATTATTAGACTGGCGAACCTAATAGGAAAGAAGCACGAAACCACCCTGCTAAATTATATGCTATCCCCTGGCTGGTAAATCCAATTCAGCAATAAATCCAAATTCAATAGTGCAACATGTGTTTAGTATAAAGCCCGGCAGATTGTCATCTCCACATTGCATATTTCCAAAACAATCCGTCTGTCTGTTTGTTATATGGTAAACAAAAAAGAAGTATAACATGTCTGAGTTTAAAGTACGCATGCCCAAAATGGGGGAAAGTGTCGAGGAAGCAACCATTACCAAATGGTTTGTAAAGGAAGGCGACAAGATTAAGGAGGACGACCTGTTGTTTGAAATCGCAACCGAAAAGGTCGATTCTGAAATTCCTTCACCCGTTGACGGGGTGTTAAAAAAAATATTTTTTGAAGTCGATGCCGTTGTTGCGGTGAGCGAAATCGTTGCCCTGATAGAGACCGGTGAAGAAGCCGAAGAAGACGGTGGCGAAACCGATGCGGATGAAGCAAAAACCGGTAAGGACGAAAACCGGGATGAAAAAGAGACTGCCGAAAAACAACCAGCCGGAAACGGTGATGATTATAAATCGGGATCGCGCTTCTATTCGCCGCTGGTACGGTCAATCGCTTCAAAAGAGAATATTTCAATCGAAGAATTGGATTCGATTGAAGGTAGTGGCTTAAACGGCCGGGTTCAGAAAAAAGATGTTTTGGCATACCTTGAAACGAGGGGTGCTGGTAAACAGACTGAAACAGGACAAAAAGCATCAACGGAAAAAACCGCTGAAAAGCCGGAGCAAAAACAGAAAGCATCGGTATCGATTGGTGCCGAAGACCGGATTGTTGAAATGGACCGTGTACGCAAACTAATTGCCGACCACATGGTTAATTCGGCACAAACCGCACCACACGTAACAAATGTTGTTGAAGCCGATGTAACCAACCTGGTTTTATGGCGCAGCAAAGTTAAAGATGAATTCCAGGAGAAATACGGGCAAAAAATAACGTATATGCCGGTGTTTATTGAAGCTGTTGCAACAGCCCTGCGAGAATTTCCGGGGGTGAACGCTTCGGTCGACGGCAATAAAATTATTTTGCGCGGCAGGGTTAACATCGGTATTGCGGTGGCAAAACCCGATGGCAACCTGATTGTACCGGTTATTAACGATGCCGACCAGAAAAACCTTGTTGGAATAACCTCATCGTTAAACGACCTGGCCAGCCGGGCGCGAAACAACAAGTTATCGCCCGACGAGATTAGCGGTGGCACGTTCAGTATTACCAATTTCGGTACGTTTCGGAACATTATGGGCACGCCCATTATAAACCAGCCACAGGTAGCTATATTGGCCACGGGAAGTATCGAAAAGAAACCGGCTGTAATGGAAACCCCTACAGGTGATGCCATTGTGGTACGCCACAAAATGTTCCTGTCGCTTTCGTACGACCACCGCATTGTTGACGGCGCACTGGGCGGGGCATTCTTGCGCCGCGTGGCCGACCTGCTTGAAGAATTTGATGTTAACCGAAAAATTTAATGAGATGAGTGAAAGTTATCCAAAGAAATATACCATAAAAAAAACGGAAAAAAAGGTATTGAAAAAGTGGTATGAGTTATTGGTTGTTGGCCGTAAACTTGATGAACGGGCACCCAATTACCTGAAACAAGCCATTGGGTGGTCGTACCATGCACCCTACGCCGGGCACGACGGAATTCAGTTTGCCGTGGGTCAGCATTTCGACCGCGATAAAGATCATCTGTTCCCATATTATCGTGATATGTTAACTACTTTTTCTGCCGGATTAACAGCCGAAGAAATCATTCTTAACGGTATTTCGAAGGCTACCGATAAGGCGAGCGGCGGGCGCCACATGTCGAACCATTTTGCCAAGCCCGAATGGAACATCCACAACGTGTCGTCGTGCACTGCAAATCACGACCTGCATGCCGTTGGGGTGGCAAGGGCCATGAAATATTACAAACACAAAGGCGTAGCCATTACGTCACATGGCGAATCATCATTGTCCGAAGGCTATGTTTTCGAGGCTATTAACGGGGCATCGCGTGAAAAGCTGCCTGTGATTTTCGTAATTCAGGATAACGGGTACGGAATTTCGGTACCTAAAAATATGCAAACGGCCAACCGGAAACCTTCGAATAATTTTAGCGGCCTGAAAAACCTGCGCATCATTCACTGTAACGGGAAAGATGTTTTCGATTCAATGAACGCCATGGCCGAGGCCAAAAAACATGCACTTGAAGTTGGCGAGCCGGTTATGGTGCATGCCAATTGCGTACGCATTGAGTCACACTCCAACTCTGACAGGCACGAGTTGTACCGCGATGAAAATGAACGAAACTACGTGAGTGAATACGACCCGCTGGCCAAATTCCGCCGGATGCTAATACGGTACAAACGTTTTACCGAAAAAGAACTTGAGGGTATTGAAGAAGATGCTACAAAACAGGTAAAAACGGCACACAAAAAAGCACTGGCCGCACCCGACCCCGATCCGGCTTCAATCTTCGATTATGTTATGCCCGAACCTTATGTGTCTGAAAAATACCCGGAAGGCATTCATAATCAAGATGGTGAGAAAATCAAACTTGTTGAAGCCATTAACAAAACCCTGAAGGAGGAATTCAGGCACAACCCCGATACGTTTATATGGGGACAGGATGTGGCCAATAAAGAGAAGGGCGGCGCTTTTAACGTCACCAAAGGGATGCAGAAGGAGTTTGGTGAAAAGCGGGTTTTCAGCGCACCCATTGCCGAGGATTTCATTGTTGGCACAGCAAACGGGATGAGCCGCTTTAACGACAAAATACGTGTTGTAATTGAAGGGGCTGAATTTGCCGATTATTTCTGGCCGGCCATGGAACAATATGTCGACTCGAGCCACGATTACTGGCGGTCGAACGGGCAATTTGTGCCGAACATGACCATCAGGCTTGCTTCGGGTGGATACATTGGTGGTGGATTGTACCACTCGCAAAACATCGAAGGGGCGCTTGCAACCCTGCCTGGAGTTCGTATTGTGTACCCGGCCTTTGCCGACGATGCCGCCGGTTTGCTACGTACGGCCATTCGCTCGAAGGGGATAACCATGTTTATGGAACCCAAGGCCCTGTACAATTCTCCCAAAGCAGCTGCAACCGTACCCGACGATTTTGAGGTGCCATTTGGCAAAGCTCGGGTTCGCAGGGAAGGGAAGGATATTACGCTTGTGACCTACGGTAACACGTTGATTCATAGCTTGCAGGCCGCTGAGAAGCTTCAGGAAGAAGGCATTGATATTGAGGTGATTGACCTGCGTTCACTGGTTCCGCTTGATAAAGAGGCCATTTTTAAATCGATTAAGAAAACCAGCAAGGTGGTTGTTGTTCATGAAGATAAAGTGTTTGCCGGTTTCGGGTCCGAAATTACTTCTACCATTATGGAAGAGGCTTTTGAATACCTCGATGCACCGGTAAAACGCATTGGTTCAACATTTACACCGGTTGGATTTAACCGGATACTTGAAAATGCCATTTTGCCAAATACCGATAAAATTGTAGAAGGTGTACGGGAGTTGTATAAGTATTGATAATGGCTTCGCTTGCCGTAGCTTTACATCGTAGCTTTAGCGAAGGTGTAGCAAAGGCGGGATGTTTGATACTGGATGCTTGATACTGGATACTGGATGCTGGATACTGGATACTCGATATTGGTTACCTTAGTAATATTCATATAATGAATAACATACGACGAAAAAATTTAAAACAAAATAGATATTTTGAATGATGAAAAAAATAGGACTTTTTTACAGTTTTAATACAAACAAGACCGCACGTGCAGGCGAAAAAATTAAAAATGCATTTGGTAAAGATGCCAATATTGAAGTTTTAAATGCCGAAAAGGTAAGCGAAGAAGAGTTTATGAAATTCGATAACCTTATTGTGGGGGTACCAACCTGGTTCGATGGCGAATTGCCCAACTATTGGGACGAGTTTGTGCCTGCACTTGAAGACCTTGACCTGAAAGGTAAAAAAATTGCCATATACGGCCTGGGTGACCAGAAGGGATACCCCGAAAACTTTAACGACGGTGTGGGCATTTTTGCATCGATTGTTGAAAAATGCGGGGCAAAAGTGGTTGGTTTCACTTCGCGCGAAGGCTATACCTACGAACATTCTGCTGCCGAAAGGGGCGATCAGTTTTGCGGGCTTTGCCTCGATCAGGAGAACCAGGCACGTTTAACGGAAAAACGCGTTAAGGACTGGGCTACACAATTAAAAAAAGAGTTTAATTAAAAGTATTACTGCTTTGTAAATAAATAACTAAAAACCGTTTGATTTCTTTCCCATTTATTCATTTTTCCTAAATTTGCCCATTCCGAAAATAATCTTAATAAAAAATAAAACAATGAGAAAAAAAGTAGTCGCTGGTAACTGGAAATGTAATACAACCTTACAGGAAGGTGTTGAACTGGCAAAAGCTGTAAACAAATTAGTAACAGAAAAAGGTGCAGCCGATGTTGTTGTTGTTCTCGGTACGCCTTTTACACATATTGCCAGCGTTGTTGATGCTGTTGATACAAACCGTATTGGGGTAGCTTCACAAAATTGTGCTGCCGAACCCAAAGGTGCTTTTACCGGTGAAGTTTCAGCTGCCATGGTAAAATCGACCGGGGCAAAATACGTTATACTTGGCCACAGTGAGCGCCGCGAATATTACGGTGAAACCAGCGAAATTTTGAACAAGAAATTAGCGCTGGCACTCGAAAACGGTTTAACACCCATTTATTGCTGTGGCGAACCACTTGAAATCAGAAATGCTGGCACCCAGGCCGATTATGTAATTAACCAGCTTAAAGAAACCGTTTTCCAATTATCGGAAGAAGATTTTGGCAAACTAATTATTGCATACGAACCCATTTGGGCTATTGGTACCGGTGTTACAGCCACTACCGAACAGGCACAGGAAATGCACAAAGCCATTCGTGATGCCATTGCCGAAAAATTCGGGAAACAGGTTGCCGACGATACTTCACTTTTATACGGCGGCAGCTGCAATGCGAAAAATGCGAACGACCTTTTTGCCAATCCCGATGTTGATGGCGGCCTTATTGGCGGAGCATCACTTAAACCCGACGATTTTATTCAAATTATTAATGCCTATTAAAATATCTTTACATAACTTTGGAAAGATTTATTAATTTTAGTTTCTAAAATCCTTTTGCTCACCTTACCGGAGGCTGTTCTCAAAAGAGCAGCCTCTGTTATTTCTGGGTAACAGGAATTGATCATCAAATTAAAAACAAATGAAGCATCATATGATTAAAAGAGCGGAAGCCATTGAATTATTACACGGTCATATTCAGTCGGAAAACATGCGGAAACATTGTTATGCTTCTGAAGCCGTATTGCGTGCCCTGGCCAGGCATTTTGGGAAAGATGAAGAGCAGTGGGGTGTTGCCGGTTTGCTGCACGATATCGATTCAGAAGTTACCAGGGGCGATATGAAATCGCACGGTATTGCTGCCCGTAAAATGTTGGAAGGTAAAATTGATGACGAGTCAATTGCTGCTATAGAAATGCACAACGAGATGGCAACGGGAAAAGAGCGCACTACGCTTTTTGAGCATGCCCTCGCTGCCGGCGAAACCATTACCGGACTAATTATGGCAACAGCACTGGTTTATCCCGATAAAAAACTTGCCAGTGTAAAGGTAAAATCAATTACAAAACGTATGAAGCAGAAGGCTTTTGCTGCTTCGGTTAACCGGGATACAATTCTTGAATGTGAGAAAATCGGCTTAAGCATTAACGAATTTGCTGCACTGGCACTTGGTGCAATGCAGGAAATAAGTGATGACCTGGGCCTTTAAAACTGAATGGTTGTAGCTTTTACTTTTTCTTTCATGAATAGTGTGGCCTTTGCTTCAAAATTTTCAGCCTGCTCTGTTGAATAGTAAGCTACCGAACCCTCTTTTGTGCATTTTTTTTCAATTTCGGAATGACGGTTTAGATAATCGGCCAGCTTTTCGGCAACAATGGGGCCCTGGTCAACCAGCAAAACATTTTCGGGTAGGTATTTTCTGATTGAGGGTATGAGTATAGGGTAGTGGGTGCAACCCAAAATGATGGTATCTATTTCCGGATCGGTTTCCAACAAATTGGTAATGTTTTTCTCGATAAAATAATTTGCCCCCATTGTGCCGGTTTCGTTGTTTTCGACAATGGGTACCCACATATGACATGCTTCCTGCGAGACAAAAAGTTTACCGTTCGAAATTTTTTCCAGCTCGATTAAATACGAATGTGATGAAATGGTTCCGTTTGTTCCCAAAACACCTACATGATTGTTGCGGGTTAACGATAATACCGTTTCTGTACTTGGCCTGATTACGCCCAGTACCCTTTTATGGGGAGCAAGCCGGGGCAAATCGTTTTGCTGTATTGTACGCAGGGCTTTGGCCGAAGCCGTGTTGCAGGCAAGAATGATTAGTTCGCAGCCAAATTCAAAAAGTTTTTTTACGGCTTCCAGCGTGTACTCATACACAACATCAAACGATCGTGTACCATAAGGCGTACGTGCATTGTCGCCAAAATAGATGTAATCGTATTCCGGTAATCGCTTTCGTATTTCTTTCAGGATGGTTAATCCGCCAATCCCTGAATCGAAAATGCCTATAGGTGTTCTGGTCACTGGTTGCTGGTTTACTGGTTATCAGTCATTGGTCACTGGTCATTGGTCACTGGTCACTGGTCACTGGTCACTGGTCATTGGTCACTGGTCATTGGTCACTGGTCATTGGTTACTGGTCAATGGTTCAATTTGTGTCATTCCCTGAAATAGGTTGACCAAAATTGGTCAAAAAATGGGAACAAAAAAAATTTAAATTAATTCCAAACGGATTTTCAGTGAAGAATTCAAAAAAGGTTCGGGTTAAGGAATATGAAAGCGGTAAATTTACTGTGAATGAATTAAGCCGTTTATTTGGTATTCAATCGGCTTTAATCTTTAGGTGGATTTATAAATATTCTTTTTACAATAAAAAATCGATCAAAGTCGTCGAGATGAGTGAAAGTGGAGTAAAAAAAGCCGCTTGGTTTTCAAACGGCTTGGGTTGTTTATGTTGTTATTGTATTTATTCAATACCCAATTTTTTCTTCACAAGCGGGAGAATGTCAATGCTTTGGTTCGACTGGTAAAGCACAACCCGTGAACTGACATCAAAAACGTAAATCAGCCCTTGTTCTTTTGCTACTTCCGAAATTGCGCTATCGGCTTTTTTAATAATGGGTTGCATCAATTCCTGTTGCTTTTGCTGAAGTTGCTGTTCCGATTGCATCCTGAAGGTTTCAATGCGTTGTTGTTTTGCCTGAATATCTTCTTCTTTGGCCTGACGTACCAAATCAGACATGGTTTCACGTTTTTCGGTGTATTCGGTAAACATGTTCTGAAGTTCGGTTTGCATGGTTCCAAGCATGTCTTCGAGCTCAGTTGCCGTTTTTTCAAGATCTTCAACAGCCGTTGTACGTTCGGGCATTACCTGTATAAGTTGCTGGATATCGATGTGCCCGAATTTTAATGTTTGAGCCTTTGAAACATTTACCATTCCTGCAAGCAGGATAAAAAGTACTACTACTATTCGTTTCATTTTAATTGTTTTAAATATTTTTCTTTCAATGATTTACTTTTTGCAACGCAAATATAGAAAATAACCATCATTACCGATAATTTTTTTCGATAATGATTAAAGATTAATTTTCCGATGCATTAATTGTAACCCAGTTTTTCCAGAACCTGGTTGCTCAGGTTATATTTTGGGTCGGTATAAAGCATACTTAATCCGCCGGCTTTATCAAAAATGACCCCGTAATTTCCGTCTGATGCAATCTCTTTTACAGCATTGTAAATGTCATCCTGAATGGGTTTTACCAAACCCTGCCTTTTTTTGAAAAGATCGCCCTCGGGGCCAAAATATTTTTGCTGTAACGAGCGGTATTCCTTTTCTTTTGAAACGATAACATCTTCGCGTTTGCGCTTCATTTCGTCGGAAAGCAATACGGCTTCTGCCCTGAAGTCGTTATACATTTGTTCAAGTTCGGCCTGGATGGTTTCAAGTTCTTTTTGATACTGTCCCGAAAGTTGCTCTAACTGTTCCTGGGCAGCCTGGTATGCCGGTATGTTTTCGAGAATGTATTCGGTATCGACATAGGCATATTTTTGTGCAAAGCTTACGCTCACAACTGTGGTGAGGGCAATAAGTGTGAAAACTATTTTTTTCATGTCATTAATTTTTTAAAGTTTAACAGGTTTATGAAGGAACAACTTTCATACCAATTTATTGTGGTTTTTAAAATTGTTGACCAATAACAAAGTGGAACTGGCTTTTGGCCGATGACGAACCGCCGTTATTCGGCATATCGAAACCGTATCCCCAGTCGATACCCAGCAAGCCAAACATGGGCAGCCAGAAACGCACACCAACTCCTGCCGAGCGTTTAAGGTCGAACATGTTAAAGGTTTTAAAATCGAACCAACTGTTACCAGCTTCAAGAAAAGCCAGGGCATATATATTTGCTGATTCAGACAATGTAATGGGGTATCGTAATTCAAGGGTTGCTTTTGTGTAAATGTTTCCGGCGCGTGCCCCTGCAACCTGGGGTGTAATGCTCCCGTTGGTATATCCTCTTAGTGCGATCATGTCGGTACCGTATAAGTCGTAACCCGACATGCCGTCACCCCCCATTTTAAACCCTTCTAAGGGTGAGCGGCGGTTTTCATTAAAGTAACCAAGCAGGCCAAATTCAAATTTCGAATGTAAAACAAATTTCTCAACCTTGTCGAGCGGGGTAAACCATTTGGCTTTGAAAAGCCACTTGTGGTATTCAAGAAAATTGTACCGTTCTTTGTTGGTCATTTCAGGCGAGCCGTAATCTTTGTTGTTAAACGACGAGTAGGGGGGTGTTAACTCAAGTGAAAGGCTGAACGATGAGCCACGGCGCGTATACAGTGGGTTGTCGATGGAGTTACGGCTGATTACCGTTTTTATGCTAAAGTCGTTGATATCGCCGTTTCGCATAAAGTAATAGGGCCATTCAAGTAAGTTGTAATGCTGGATGGAAATTTCGTGATACAGTGTAAAGTAATCATCGGGCCAGCTAAGGCGGTAACCATAGCCCAGCGAAGCACCGTATGTAATTTGCCAGGCTGTAACCTCGGCACCGGTGTAATCGCGTTGATAACCACCGTAGCCGCCGTAGTTGGAATAACCACCGTAGCCGCCGTATCCACCATATCCTCTATAACCGTAGCCGCTGTAAGGGTCATTTGCCCCATAATAGTTATAATCGGCTGTGCTTTGTGTTAGTTTCGAGTAATAGACCGACAATGAAAAGTTATTCGGCTTTTTACCTCCAAACCAGGGGTCCATGAAGGTAAAGCTATATTGTTGATAAAACTTCCCGTTTGTTTGCGCCCGGAGGCTAAGGGTTTGCCCGTCGCCCGATGGCAGTGGCCTCCATGCTTCTTTGTTGAAGATATTTTGGGCTGAAAAGTTGGTGAACTTTAGCCCTATTGAACCAACAAACATGCCCATGCCCCAGCCGCCTGAAAGTTCAATCTGGTCGTTGGCACGTTCTATCAGGCTGTATTTTATGTCAACCGTTCCGTTTTCCTGGTCGGGTATGGGGTCAATGCCTATCCGTTCCTGGTCGAAGTGGCCCAGTTGTGCCAATTGCCGGTACGAACGCATGAGCTTTGTTTTGCTAAAAAGGTCGCCGGGCAGGGTATAGAGTTCGCGGCGTGCAACTTCTTCGTGTGTTTTGGTGTTGCCTTCAATAATCACCCGGTCAACGGTGGCTTGTTTGCCTTCATAAATGCGCATTTCAAGATCGATGGAATCGTTTTCGATTTTTGTTTCAACCGGTGTAACGTTAAAAAACAGGTATCCGTTGTCTAAGTATAGGTTGCTAACCGCATCGGGGTCTTCCATCAGTCGTTTGTTCAATTGCTTCTGGTTGTATACATCGCCGTCGGAGATGCCCAGGTAGCGGTCGAGGTGAGGTCCCGGGTAGATGGTGTTGCCCACCCATTCAATATCTCGAATGTGGTACTGGTTACCCTCGTTAATCCAAAGCTCAATTTGTACGGTGTTGTCTTCTTCGTTCTTTATAATGGTGTCGCGGGTAATAATGGCATCGCGGTAACCCAGTTCGTTGTATTTGTTAATGACGTTTATTTTATCTTCTTCGTAAAGGGCTTCGTCGAATTTTTTTGTCAGGAAAATGTTACGGAGCTTTTTGTCGTTGGTTTTTTTCATAACGTGTTCAAGTACGCCCTGCTTTACTTTTTCGACACCGTGAAAAACAAGTTTGCTGATTTTAACTTTCTCTTTTTTATCGACATAGATATCAAGGATGATTGAATTTTCATTTTCAGGATCGTCGCGTTGTACAATGTTTACTTCGGTATTCAGGAACCCTTTTTCCTTGAAAATGTCGGTAATGATCCTTTCGGCATTAACAAGCTGTGCATCGACAATTTGCCCGCCTTCGAGCAGCAGTACCCTTTCTTTAATATCGTCGAGTTCCGATTTTTTAACCCCGTGGTAGTTTACATGTGAGAGCCGTGGCCGTTCCCTGAGGAAAATTTCGAGAAAGATTTCATTCCCGATCACTTTTGTAGCGTTAATTTGTACATCGGAGAACAAGCCTTGTTTCCAGAATTTTTTGATTACCTGGGTTATTTTGTCGCCCGGGATTGTAATTTCGTCGCCAACCCTTATGCCGGCATAATCTTTTAACATTCCTTTATCGAGGTAGCGTATACCCACAATATCAATTCCCCCAATGGTGTATTCACGCGGGCTTGAATAGTAAATTGAGAAATTGGTGCTATCGGGTTGCTGCGACCAAAGGTTGAAAAAAATCAATACCAAAAAGGCTGTCAGCGATATTTTCTTAGCCATTACGTTAATTCGTTTTTTTTAATTGCTCACTCGTCATTCCAAACCGGCGTTCTCTGTTTTGAAAGTTACATATTGCTTCATAGAAATCCTCTTCAGTAAAATCAGGCCACAACTTGGGAGTGAAATACAACTCGGCATACGCTAATTGCCACAATAAAAAATTACTCAGTCTTCTCTCCCCGCTTGTTCTGATCATTAATTCCGGATCGGGAATATTTGCGGTGGAAAGATAGTTATCGAATAGTTCCTGTGAAATATCATCGGGTAAAATTTTTCCTTTTTTAACATCGGTTGCGATCGATTTAACAGCATTTATGATTTCCCATTTCGAACTGTAGCTAAGTGCCATCAATACGGTTAATCCTGTATTTTCCGACAGCTTTTCAACTATTGACTCGGTTTCCCTTTTTACTTTTTTTGGCAGGCTGTTCAAATCACCAATTATTTTTAGCCGTACATTGTTTTTATCCAGCTCGTCGGCTTCCGATTTTACTACGTTTACCAGCAACGACATAAGGGCTTCAACCTCAAAGCGCGGCCTGTTCCAGTTTTCGGTAGAAAAAGCATAAAGTGTCAGGAATTTTACGCCGGCTTTAGCTGCCGCTTTAATCGTATTCCTTACTGCCTCAACACCTTGCTCGTGCCCAAAAATGCGGCTGTTGCCCCTTTTGGCAGCCCAACGGCCGTTCCCGTCCATGATAACGGCTACATGGGCCGGGGTTCTTGCTTTATCTATGTTATCGAAACAACTCATTTTAATATTTACTTTCGTATGCCGGACAAGGTTTTTTCCCGAGGTAAAATTTATAGTTCAAAGTTAATCCAAAATAAACAATCCAGTCGTTGTTGTGAAAAATATCGTTCACATCGGTTAACCCGTGTTCCTGGTGTGGATTGTTCAAATTGTCGATATCGTCGCTGAATGATTTTCTGAAACTGACTTCGGCACCAACGCCAAGCTGCTTGGTAATGGCGTATTTTACACCTGCACCAATGGGCAGGTTGGGGGCAAAAGCAAATGTGCCATCGGCTTTGGGAAAATACATGAAGCCAACACCCGTGTATACAAAGGGGCTGAATTTCATCTTTTTAACCCCAAGGATAAAGTCGAGGTAATTCACTTCAATAAACGCGCTGATTCCCATTATGTTTTTTTGGAACGATTGGGCTTCGTTGTTGAGTTCGCCCGAAGCGCCTGTTATACCGTAGGTTGCATTTATACGAAGACTGAAACGTGAGTTGAAATTGTACCGGTAATACAAGCTGAAGGCCGGGTAAACAGATTGTAAATAGTCCATTTGGTCGTAATCGGTAATGGGGATATTTGCCCCACCGAAAAGGCCAAAATCGGCCGTTTGCTGTTGAGCAAAGGCATTGCCGGTACCTAAAGAAATGTATGCAACCAATCCTATTACTATTTTTTTAAAGGGCATATCGCAAATTAAATTTTAGTGATGATCCGAAAGTACAAATCGTTGATTCATAACGTTTCGGGACAGCCCAAATCATCCTTGTTTCAGAAGGCTACAAAAGTAATATAATTCTTGTAAAAACCTGAATGGGCTTGCTACAATAAACTATTCAGCAGCCAAAAAATTGCTGCCTGTTAAAAATTTATCGGCATAATTCATGCATTGTTTAAAATGCACTTACAAGAGTGGGTTAATTTCGCCTGTCGGCCCCCCACATTAACTTGTTCCGGAGGGTGGAATAAAAACTGTGGTTCGGGAATTTTACAACAGGCACCGTAACCTTTGCTTTTCGGATTTTGAGTGTAGTTGCAAAGTCGAGGGGTACCGAGCGGTGGTCAATCGAAACGAGGTAATTGTTTCCCCGTCCTTCAACGCTTAATTCAATTTCCACATCGTCGGGCACAATAACCGGCCTTACCGTGAGGTTGTGCGAGGCAATGGGTGTAATAATTAAACCTTCTACCTCGGGGGTGATGATGGGGCCACCAACACTTAACGAATAGGCCGTTGAGCCTGTAGGGGTAGCTACAATTAAGCCATCGGCCCAAAAGTTTGCCAAAAATTCGCCATTTATTTGGGTTGTGATTTTTATCATCGATGAATTGTCGAGTTTATGCACGGTTAGCTCGTTCATGGCAAAATTGAAATCGGGGAAGAGTGTGGTGGGGGCAACCAACTCGAGCAGTGAACGTTGTTCGAGCGTGTAATCATCCTGCATAAAAAGCTGGATGGCTTCTTCGAGGTTTTCTGGGGTAATGTCGGCCAAAAATCCCAGGCGCCCGCAATTGACCCCGGCAACGGGTATGCTCATGTTCAGCGCAAAGGGTACGGCGCTTAAAAAGGTGCCGTCTCCACCTACCGAAAGCAGTAAATCGATGTTTGGACACGAGTCAAGGTTGTTGTTGAAACAGGTAATTTCGGGTGTTATAATGCCGAAACGGTCATGCAGTTCCAGTCGGATTGTTTCAGAAAGGACCAGTTCAATATCGTTTTTTTCAAACAATTCGAAAATTCTTTGATAAGTAGGTAAAAACTCTTCCCTTACTTCGGTTCCGTATACGGCAATTCTCACGTTGTTCTATTTTCAGATGTTTAAATACTTCATAAAGTGCTCATAACGCTCGTTGTACATGTTGCCAAGTTTAGAGTCGTCCATGTAAACGGCTTTAATCGTGTAATCGTAGCGTACAAACGTTTCGATTATCGATGAGGCATCGGTAACATTTACTTTCAGTGTAACGTCCAGCTCGGTTGAGTTTTCGGTGTTTTTTGTGTAAAGCGCCAGTATTTTTGCATTGTTTCCTTCAACAATTTGTGCAATTTGTGAGAGGGAGTAGTGGGTCGGGCTCAGTTCAAGCACAATAATGGCACCGGGTTCGGAAGCGCCTGCCAGTTTCAGAAAATGAACGGAAAGGTCGTTTGCCAATATTATGCCCAGAAATTCGTGGTCGAGGGTTAGTACCGGTAAAGCCGAAATTTTTAAATCCGATACTATTTGAATAGCCTCGATAATGTGTTGGTTTTCCAACACATAAGGCCTGGCAAGTGTAAGCCCCTGTTCGCAAAGGCATTGAGCGATTAAGTCAAGGTCGTATATTTCCTGATCAGATACCAGCCCGATGTATTCGTTTTCCTTTACCAACGGAATGTGGTTGACCCTGAACGAATCCATAATATTCAGTGCCTTTTGCCCCGTGTCGGTGCAATTTAGCGATGGAAAAGCTGACGATATGATCTCTCGTGCAATCAAACTGTGTGTTTTTTTATTCTACAAATCAATTTTTTGAGTCATTTACCAAATATAACCTTCATTTGAGGTTAAAATTGTAAATTGCAGCCCCAAAATTTTTCATTATGACAAGGCTAAGTGTAAATATAAATAAAATTGCCACATTACGGAATGCCCGCAATGGAAATATTCCAAATGTGCTTGAGGCTGCACTTAATTGTGAGCGTTTTGGTGCCCAGGGTATTACGGTTCATCCGCGGCCCGACGAAAGGCATATAAGGTACAGCGATGTTTATGAACTCAGACCCAACATTTCAACTGAATTTAACATTGAAGGCAATCCCGGGCCAAAATTTATCGATCTGGTGCTTGATGTTGTACCCGATCAGGTAACGCTTGTGCCCGATGCCCACGATGCCATAACATCGAATTCGGGATGGGACACCATTGCCCACAAAAGTTTTTTAACCGATGTTGCTGCCCGTTTTCACGAAAAAGGCATTCGCGTTTCCATTTTTGTTGGTACCGAACTTGAATTTATCGATGGGGCCAAAGCCTGTAATGCCGACCGCATTGAATTGTATACCGAACCGTATGCTTCGCAATATCATTTAAACCGCGAAATGGCTGTAACCCCTTTTATTGCTGCGGCATACCGGGCTAAAGAAATCGGGCTGGGCGTAAATGCCGGCCACGACCTCGACCTGGACAACCTCAATTTCCTGATTAAAAACATTCCCGTTATTAATGAGGTTTCAATTGGCCATGCCCTCATTTCAGATGCCTTGTACATGGGATTGGAAACCACCATAAAAAAATACCTTGAATGCCTTGTAGTTAAATGAAACTCTTTTACCGGTCATTAGGGAAAGGTGAGCCCGTGGTAATTATTCACGGCTTATACGGTTCGTCGGATAACTGGATGACCATTGCCCGGAAATTATCTGAAACGCATTGGGTAATTGCCATCGATTGCCGCAACCATGGACAGTCGCCACACGCTGCAGAACATACCTACGGAGCCATGGTTGATGATTTGGTGGAACTTTTTGACAGCCTCGAAATTGAAAAGGCTCATCTGCTGGGGCATAGCATGGGGGGTAAACTGGCCATGGCTTTTGCTGCCGATTATCCCGAGAAAACATTGTCGTTAACCGTTGCCGATATTGCACCAAAAGATTATGTGAAAGATCCTGCCTCCGAAATTCAGCTCGATTTGCATAATCGAATTCTGGAAACGTTGAGCGGGATGGACATGTCGGAATTTTCATCACGAAAAGAAATTGAAAAAGCCCTTGAACCGGCAATTACTGATCGCATGATCAGGATGTTTATCCTGAAAAACCTGAAAAAGGGCAGTGACTCTTTTGAGTGGAAGGTTAATGCACCGGTTTTGCTGAAAGCGCTTCCCCATGTTTTGGAATCGGTGAACATTGATGAGTATAGAGACCGGATTCCAATAAAAACTTACCCGGTAAAATTTATAAAAGGTTCACTTTCAGGATATATTAAAAAAGAAGATGAGGCTTTGATAAAGGAAATGTACCCCGATGCCCGGATTGTTGAAATTGAGGGCGCATCTCATTTTTTACATGCCGAAAAGCCCAAGGAATTTGTTGAAATTATTGAATGCTGACGATGTATTGTTTTGGGAGGATGAAGCCTGGGTTGGACAGGAGGAAGGATGTCGTTATTAATATGGTGGAAAATCATTGTAAAAATTTTCTCGGGTGCCAAATTTTAAAAATTCAATTGTTCATTCGTCTTTACAAGCAAGTAGAATTGAAAGGTTTTCCAATTGTTCTTTTGAAGCTAGTGTTGTGTTAACTTAAAATTGACGGATAAAGTCTTTTGAGCTTGATCCGTGCCTGATCGTTTGTAAACTGCCAATTAATTTTTGCGGTTTTGTTGTTCCTGTGGTTTTCCCATGCTTTAACTTCCGATGTTAT
>JAIOZY010000112.1 GCA_021740385.1 Prolixibacteraceae bacterium
CATCGCACCGCATTGAACTCAAAGGTGAAAGTTTAAGAAAAAAACTGTAATATTGTCATGCTATCTGTTCTTTGAACCACTAACTGCAAGGGGGGTCAATATAACCGAAACGAGGGGTCAACATCACCGAAATATCCACAAATACCAGTATATTTATTTAGTATATCTCCAAAATGAATGTATGTCTTGCTATATGACATATATTAATTGGCACCGAAATATATTAAATTATGAAGAAATAGATAATTTTAACATAGTATTCGTTATTAACACTGACTCCTACTATGAATTTGTTAATGAAGCACTAAAATATGGTTTGGGTGATAACAATCTATATTCTTTTATAGATTCAAGTAATAGTTTTATAAGCAAAAATAAAGATATTCCTCTATACGTTCTTGAAAAACCTATACTTATCAATGAACATAATCAAATTTTAATGATTGGTGATCCATTTAGCACACCAGAAATGACAAAACTTTTCAAAGCAATTTGCAGTAACAGATAGTTGTTAGAATAATATAAAAATAACGAAACCAATCTTTTTGAAATCACAGCAATTATGTTGTTTTTCCATTAGCGCATTTTGAATCAAACCCTCCTTGTTCCTCGTCGGAATAACAACTAATAATCTGATATGGCAAAACGCCAAATTCTCAGCAGAACCCCGTAAATTCTAAATAAGTCTTTGATTGCTTTTTATTTATAAATTTAATACATAACATTGTAATTGAAATAACCAAACCAGGTGAAACTGTTTCGTCAAACATATTTTCCACTAATTGAAGCCGGAATCGCGCTAATGATTGTTTTGCTGCCCTTGTCAAATAACCCCGATTTGATGAACGGCATCCAAACAGCAAAATCGTTCAACATTTTCCATAAAATCTTATTCAACAAAGAAATTGAAGTGCATTCAAAAGCCATAGAAGAGATTAAAGAAGAAATGAAACAAATAAAAGAAAGGGAAACAACCATGAACAATACTTCACTCCTAATAAAACATCAATTCTGGTAGCCCCCTTTTCGGGGCAAAGGTACAAAGAAAAATGAAGCCTTGGAATAATAATTATTTGGGGGTATTTGACTTTAAAGTAAAATAAATTAGAAATATAAAATAATATAGTATGAAAAAAAAGGTTTTTTTCTCCTTATTAGGAGCATTTGTAATGTTGAATGTTACTCTTTCTGTAACAACTACATTAGACAACAATCATTTTAATTTGAAAAATGCATATGCTTGGCCAGCAAACATGGGCGAACATTCGGATCCTGTCACTGTAAAACCAGGTGAGGAAGATCAAGATTGTACTTATACAGTATGGGTTTGCGATGGAAATGATGATTGTTGGCCGGAAGAATTTGATGGAACAAGACGGGGTTGTACTGAACAGGGCAACGGTTGTTCACCTACATCCTGTAGTTAGTTGTTAATTTTTATTTTTAATAGGTTATTGAAAACTTCATTGAGAGCATACACATGCTGTTTTTTTAAAATGTATTATGTTTAATGAAGTTTTCAATTAACCTTAATATTTAGATACAATGAATTTAAAATATATTATATTTATATCTATTTTTATCTCATTACACTCATGTAAAAGTGAAGTTACAGACATTGTTAGTATAAATGCAGAAATAGAAAATGCAGTGAATGTTTTAGATATTACAGAATACTTTCACCCTGAATATATAATGTTAGAGAAAAATGAACAATGCCTTATTGGTGAAATACATAAAGCTGCAATTTACTCAGATTATATCATAGTTCTCGACAAGCAAATATCCAAAGGCGTATATCTTTTCAATCGGTCAGGTAAGTTCATTAGGCAAATTGGCAGCAAAGGCAAAGGCAGAGGAGAATATCTCTATTTAGAGGACTTTAATGTTATTAATGACAAAATATTTTTATTGTCTGGACTTGACAGGAAGCTTCTGGTTTATGATTTTGATGGCAATATAATAAGAGAAGAAAGAATGTCAGATCATGGAGGGCAAATTATGGGTATGTTCTCAGATGAATCATATTTTACACTAAGATCAAATTCCAGAATTAGTGTTAATTATTGGAAAAAGAATGGAGAACTTAAAAACACAATTTTTGAAAAAGAATACTCTTTTATTAATTGGCAAATAAGTAAAGGATATTCACAAATAAAAAATGCCTCTTATATAAGTCCAAAATTTACTGAAACAATCTATTTTATTGATAAAAAGAAAATATATCCAATTTATACATTTGATTATGGGAAAAGAAATTTCCCGATTGGTGAAGTAAATAACAAAATAGATTTAAGAGAGAAATACAAATCAAAAGAATACACTTCATTGTATTCTTTCACTATTTCAGATGATTTTTTAATTACACGTTTTGTTTCGTTTAAACCCTATTACGGGGTGTATTTTAGAAAAAGTGGAGAGCTTATTTTAACGAAAAGATTAAAATGCAATGATATACTTTTAACTACCAATATCGGTGAATTTGAGAAAGGGATTATTTATAGTATAGAATCTTCTATGTTAGTGAACCTGAAAAACTACAAAGGAAGTGAATCAGTTCCTTTAGAATTACACAATGTAAAATCAGAAGATAATCCAGTATTGATTCTACTCAAGCAAAAAGAAGGTGCATTTAACAAAAACGAAGAATGAAGCAGTTTAACAAAACACTATTAGTATTGGTCATAGTTTTGGTTTCGGTAAATACATATAACATTCTATTTATTAACAAACTAAAAAAGATGTATTCTTCGGAAACTAGTTATTTAAAAGAAATAAATAGGTTAGATAGTTTAGCCTTGAAAACTTTTGTAGAAAATCAAATTCTATTGTCTGAGAATACTAACTTCAGCATTTCTCCAACTTTAAAATTAACAGGGGAAAACAATAGTGAGCTTAGATTATCAGAAATAACAAATAGTAATTATACATTAATTTTTAGATACAATGAGTTTACTTGCAGTGATTGCATTTATAAGGAAATGGGGAATCTAAAAGAACTAGCAAAAAAGATAGGAACACAAAATATAATAATCTTAGCTTCATACAAGAATCAAAGAGATTTATATGTGACTAAAAGAGTTAATGAAATTAATCTGCCAGTATACAATATCCCCCATAATTCACTTGATAACATTATTGATAGCTATAATATTCCCTATATGTTTATTATAGACAAAGATTTAGGACCTCACAATTTATTCATTCCAAATAGGTATTTTATTTCATCAACAGAAGAATATTTTCGGGATATACTAAAGTACTTCCAAAGAACAAACAGTAATTCATTAGAAATATAAACCTGCAAACCCATAAAAGAATTATTTCGATATTTATCAACCTAAACCACTAACGAAGAAAGAAAGAAAGAAAGAATTTATTTTTCTGAAATCACAGCAATCATGTTGCTTTTCATTTGCGCATTGTGAATCAAACCATCCTTGTTCCTCGTTGGCATGACAACATAAGAGCCTTACATCGAAAGGCCAAATTCTCAACAGAACCCGGCAAATACGCTACCCCCCCCCCGTAAATTCTAAATAAGTCCCTGATTGCTTTTCATTTATAAATTTTATTTATAAAATTGTAATTGAAATAACCAAACCAGATGAAACTGTTTCGTCAAACATATTTTCCAATAATTGAGGCCGGAATCGCGCTGATGATTGTTTTGCTGCCCTTGTCGAACAACCCCGATTTGATGAACGGCATCCAAACGGCCAAATCGTTCAATTTCTTCTACGGCATATTGGTATTGCTTTGCATTGGTGCAATTGGTTTACTTTTTAAAAGGGATAAGCTAAAAATAAACATTACCCTGATCGATATTTTGCTGCTGGTTTACGTAAGCTGGGTAACCATCAATAAGTACATGGTTCACGAGGTGCATTGCTTTTCCTTAAAATATTATGATTTACTGGGGCTTTCAGTCTTATACCTTATCATAAGGTTTATTGATAAGAAATATTACCTGCTTTTCTTAGTGGTCATTTGTATCTCCGGAACCGTTCAGGCCATTTATGGCTGCCTGCAATTATGGGGTTTTTATCCCTCGCACCACGGGTTGTTTAAAATGACCGGCAGCTTTTTTAACCCCGGCCCGTACGCGGGATTCCTGTGCGCTGTTTTGCCCATAGCGGTGGGGCTGTATCTAAGTTTTCGGAAGAAAGGGGATGTCTCGTTTGATGCTTCGCGTTTGAAGAGTTTGAAGTTCGCTACGCTCACGTTTGAAAAGTTTGAAGCTGCGCGTTTGAAGCTCACTTCGTTCGCGTTCGAAAGGTTCGAAAAGTTCAAACGATTTTCGAAGAAAATCATCAAACACGAAGTATCAAACACGAAGTATCAAACGCGAAGCATCAAACGTGAAGCGAAGCGAAACATCGATCGCGAAGTGTCAAACGGCGAAGCCATCAAACGCGAAGCTTCAAACAGCACAGCCTCAAATACGAGCAAAGCGAGTAACGAACGCGAAGCCTCAAACTTGATTGAACAACTTTCGTTATTAGCAATTAAGTACATCGCCTTAATTACAATCATCACAATTTTACTGGTTTTACCCGCCGCCCGTTCGCGAGCCGCCTGGCTTGGCGCAATAGCCGGTGTAGCTTTCCTGGCGTGGTACAAATACAACATGGCAAACTGGTTCAGACAGGCACAGGCATCAAAAACAAAGAACGAAGCATCGCGAAGTTCCGGGAATCGGAATCGAACCTTCCTCAACCTCAACCTCAACCTTAACCTTAATCCTCGCCTTCGTAAATGGTTGAAAGTGTCAGTCCTTATCATTTTTGTAACAAGTGCAGTTTTTGGTTTGTATCATTTCAAAAAAGACTCGGCCGATGGCCGCATGCTAATATGGAAGGTTACTTCAAACATTATTAAGGATTACCCCCTGCTTGGCATTGGACAGAACATGTTCAAAGCCCATTACATGGATTACCAGGCCGGTTATTTCCGGAAAAATCCCGGCAGCAAATACGAAACGGTGGCCGACGACAACCAGTATGCCTTTAACGAACCGCTTAATATTTGGGCCGAGAACGGCGCAGTCGTTGTTTTATTGATGGGTGGATTGCTGTTTGCCGTGTTTTTCAAAAGAAAAGGGTTTGAAACTGCACGTTTGAAAGGTTTGAAGCTCACTTCGTTCGCGTTTGAGAAGTTTGATGCTGCGCGTTCGAGGCTCACTTCGTTCGCGTTCGAAATGTTCGAAAAGTTCAAACGATTTTCGAAGAAAATCATCAAACACGTAGTTTCGAACACGAAGTATCAAACGCGAAGCATCAAACGTGAAGCGAAGCGAAACATCGAACACGAAGTGTCAAACGGCGAAGCCCAAACTCTTCAACCTGAAACCATCTTCCGCGCCACCCTGTTCTCAATCCTTGTCTTCGGACTCTTCTCCTACCCATCCGAAATACTGCCCATAAAAATAGTAGCCATCACCTGTCTGGGCTTACTGGCCAATTATTTCGCATTGAACACCCCAACCACGAGCGCAGCAAACATCAAACGCGCAGCATCAAACGGCGAAGCCATCAAACGCGAAGCGTCAAACACGAGCGAAGCGAGTATCGAACGTGAGCGAAGCGGAGCATCAAACGGCGAAGCCCAACCTGGAATCCGCAGCGAAGCGAAGTCCCGCTTAGCGGGATGGAACCTGAAACCTGTAATAACTTTAGCTATCCTATTGATAACAATTTTCACCTATCCCAAAATAAGTACATGGAAAAGCGCCCACGCAACATGGAAAGACGCCATGGACCTCTACAACTACGGCCTGTACGAAGAATGCCTCGATGATTATAAAAAAGCATACCCAATACTGAAAAACAATGGAGAGTTCCTGATCAATTACGGCAAGGCCCTGAGTTTAGCCGAAAAACATGCCGAAGCAGTAAAAATATTGGAACAGGCAAAAGCATACCAAAGCAATACCGTTTTATACACCGCCTTGGGCGACAGCCACAAGGCGCTGGAGCGCTATGCCGATGCCGAAGAAAATTATGGGCATGCGGGTGACATGGCCCCGGGCAAGTTTTATCCACTTTATTTATTGGCCAGGCTATACGATGCAAGCGGACTGCAACAAAAAGCCCTTGAAATGGCCAATACCATTTTGAATAAAGAAGTGAAAGTGCATTCAACAGCCATAGAAGAAATTAGGTCAGAAATGCAACAAATAATTGAAACATATAATTAAAGGGAAACAACCATGAACAATATACATCTCTCAAATGAATATCAATTCTGGTAGCCCCCCTTCGGGGGCAAAGGTACAAAGAATATTGAAGCCGTGAAATAATTGTTTTTAGGAATAAATAATATAATTTATAAAAAAAAGAGATGAAAAAATCAAAATTATTAATTAGTTTATTGATTATTATGATACTAACGTTGCAGCTTAGTTTTAACAACAAAAGTGTTTCTGGATTTAAAGTAGCCAGTGGTTGGGGAGGTGAGTGGGGAGATACAACTTCTGCTCCGGGTCAAATTCCTCAATCTTATTGGGAAGAAACAGCTGAATGCACTTTATGGTCACATTCAGGAAGTGGACCGTTTAATTTTCCTGTCTGCTTACAGTGGACTACAACTATAACAGAAAGAATTAAATGTATAGATAATTATGTTTGCCCAGAATGCACTTGCCAACCTGTTTAAATTATAGATATGAAAAATAGTTATCATATGCCTATGAAAAATTGCACGTTAATTTTTAGTATATTGTTTTTTCTTTTTTTTTCATGTCAAAACAATTCAAAAATTGAAAATAAAATATATTCAGAATATGAAGTAGAAATTTACAATAACGAAAAAAGTATTGATGATTTATCTTTTGTTAGGAGTGCAAAGCTTGTTTTCTTGGAGAACGAACATTTGATTGGAAATATAAAAAAATTATATATTCATGACAATAAAATCTACATTTGGGATAATGTTGCTGATAAAATTTTGGTTTTTTCTACTTCGGGTAAATACTGTTTTTCAGTAAGTGATAAAGGAATGGGACCAAATGAATATATAAGTATAACAAGTTTTTGTTATTCAAGAACGAATAATAATATTTTTATACTTGATACAAAAAAGAGGAAGGTATTATGTTTCTCGGGTCAAGATGGAAAGTTCCTTTATATAGAGGATATTGAACATGTGCCAATTTCGATTGAATCAGATTCAGAGTTTTTATATTTCTATAATCCATTTACTTTTAATTATTTAAATTCAGATTTAAAATATTCGTAACTATTCAGTCGTCTAAAAATACGAATTTTCCAGAAGACTTTAATTCTTTTTTTTAACCCATGAGGTTTTTATGTGGTTGTTTTTTCTCTTCTTTTTGCAGATATCCTATTCTCGCAGGGTTCATTTTTCAAAACACAAATATTTGGCTCAATAGTGTTGATAAGTAGTTGTTTTGTGGTTGGTTACTTTATTGCTTTTTTGTTTGTGCCTATGTTTTTCATTTCAAACTTTGCATTGTATGGCAAAGGAACTGAGCATATATGAAAAGGTTGATCTTTTGATTGCCCGTATTGAATATCTTGAAA
>JAIOZY010000097.1 GCA_021740385.1 Prolixibacteraceae bacterium
CTGCCGATCAGGCAGGCCGGAATGGAATAAAAAGAACAAAAAATGAAAACATCCAAAATATCCAATAATGATTAACCAATATCCAACATCAAGAATCGAGCATCCAATATCGAGCATCCAATATCGAGTATCCAATATCCAATATCGAATAAAGTATAATCAACAATCCAAAATATGAACCCTTAAACCCAATTATTATGAAAGTACCCTGAACCGCCGGCCGTCCGTGCATGAGTTTTGCCTTCTCGAATTGTGAAGTTTGGTAGCCTTTACAGGCCCCGTTCATTTCGGGACCACTTTTACCTGTGCAATTAAACGCGTTTTGCTTCTCATTCCCGGGTAATGAAAAGCCCCGACTTTCGCCGGGACTAACATTACCATCGCAATTGAGTTCGCTTTGCTCCTCAATTCCGGGTAATGTAAAGAAAGGCAACACGGACGGTCACCCATACGCATGTTGCCTTAAATCATTAAAATTATTAATGAATAGAGAGGTTGCATCTCTCTGTTCGCAAAATTAAGCATTATGAAGAAAAGTTTATTATTACTTATAGCAATATTGCCTTTATTTTTTTTCTCTTGCGAAAAACATGAGGTTGAAAATTTTGTAATACCTGATGTAAGAAGTGAAGATGGAATATTGATCTTTAAGGATCGGGAAAGTGTTGAAAATGTGTTGCATGATATTAATTGTTTGAAACCAGCACAACTGTTAGAATGGGAAGAAAATATGAATTTTAAATCCATTGAACAGTCGTATTATGATGTATCAAATGAAATTGTTTGCAATTTATCTCAATACAAAGATAAAGGTATGACTGAAAAGGAAATATTGTATAAAATTGAAACAAATGAAATTCAAATTTTGACTGATGAAACAAGAAATAAAATTGAAATGTTAAAGTTTGAATTTAAAAAGGATGAAAAAGGTATTTTTTGTTTAAAATATAAATATAGTGTACCCTTTCAATATAGATTTTTGAATAGGAATTATTCGGTAGTTATTAATGATACTTTATTCCATTATTTAAGTGATAGAATTGAGATTTTACCAAATTATTCTGAAAGCAAAAACATTGAAAATTCTATTCCAATAATTGCAAGGGAAGTTGTGGAGAAAACCAATCTTAAAAGTATTCCTCATACACAAGAAACTCAATTATGTTGGGATGCAAGAGTAAAATCTACACACAAAACTGAGGCGGCATTCAGGATTAAGAGATATATTTATTACAATGATGATCCAAATTGTCTTTCTGATTGTGTTTGGAGTACTACAAAGGTATATGTTGATTTTCAGGGATATTGGTTGTTTATGGGATCCATTTGGATTGCAGGAACTTATTATTTTGACATATCAGGTGCTTACGATTATCAGTTTAAGTATGACACTTGGGTCTCTTCTCTGCAACCACAAACTGTTAATGAAGAAGGTTTGCTTTCAAGTCCCTGTATTGCTTATGAATCATGGGAAAGGAATTCAGATTATCCATGGAAAGGATTCGGAAATGTAGATTGTTTTACAATAAAACTATCAAATGATAATGATTCAGATTTGTATTGTCATTTTATGGATCAAGGTTGTAACCCGGTAACTAAGCAAGGCTGTGGCTATTCAGGCATTTGTAAGCTTTATAACACATACTGATTTAATCTTTAGATTATTAATATATCAATTAAACTTGGCTGGATTGTGTTTGATAACACTATTAGAAAAATGTAATCCAGTCAGGTTTTAAAAAAGCCGTATATGAAAAAAAGTTTATTTATTTTATTCATCTCCGTTTTACTTTGTTCATGTGTCGAAACCTTTGAATTGGAATCAATACCGGTAAATAAAACCTTGGTGGTTAATAGTTTCATTAACCCCGATTCTGTTTTTTCGTGTACGGTTTCGCATACGTTTGCCCTAAACGACACGTTGAGCCATGTGTTGGAAGATGCTACAGTGAGAATTATTGAAGATGCTACCAATGAGTTGGTTTGCAGTTTACAGCATTGCGGGCAAGGGAATTATCGGGCTGAGTCAAAATTCCCCGAAACAGAGAAAGTTTACCGCTTGGAAGTTAAAGCCGCCGGATACCCAGATGTGAGTGCCACTACCTCGATACCGGTGAAACAACTTGCAGAAGATATATACGCCCTGCTTAATGTAGGAATTGATGCTTTGTCCCATTCCCATTATTCTGAGTTACACTTTTCACTTACCGATAATAACCCGGAAGATAACTACTTTATGTTTCGGCAATATAGCGTTAGATACGTAGATTATGATTATAATCAGATCACATTTGAAAAAATCCCGTTGAACGACACGATACTTCTCGTAGGTGATGCCGGAGGATATGCCGATAACACCATTGTAGATGCAGTGATACAAAACGAGGGGATCATGAAATTTAGCCCCTCTTTCCTCTATTTTTCCGATGAGCTCTTTAACTTGCAAAAACACGATTTTACCATTCGGTTAAGTCTTGGTGGGGGGAAATATTCCATATTTACCTTGTACACGTTGAGCCCCGATTTTTACAGGTACCAGTTATCGTTAATGCAACAGTTGTATGAAAACGGACAGAAACAACTTAGCCGTTACGACGATTTTGCTGTATTTAATTTTTATAACAGTGCTGTGTCGCTATACAGCAATATAAAAGGTGGATATGGCATATTTGCCGGCTATAACAGTCATAAAAAATATGCTCCCAATGTGAAACCCATCTATATTATTTATGATGAATTTGGTCATTGTAACCCTGGGAGAGAAAATATTATCCGTTTTGAATACGACACTATTCCGCCCTACTTTGAACTTCCACCTCCACCCCCGGAATGTTATGAATAAATAATCGACTTAAAAATTCATTTTGCCTACAGTTGCCCAATTGTTAATACAATTAACCAAACCTTCATGAAAAAAACAGTTTATACTTTTAGCCTTCTTGTTTCGCTTACCATAGGGCAAGCCATTGCACAACCTTTTACTATAAGCGGCTATGTTCAAAGCAAGGAATCAAAAGAGGCCATAATTGGTGCCAATGTATACAACCCTGCAAGTTTAAGGGGGACAACAACTAACCAGTTTGGCTTTTTTTCGTTTACAACAAACGAAGAAAAATTGAAATTGCATTTTTCCTATGTGGGCTTTAATGCTATTGATATAGATTTTTCACTTACAAGCGATACGATGTTAAATGTGTTATTGGAAGAGGGGAAAAAGCTTGATGAGATTTTGATAACTCAAAAAAGCATTCAATCTTCATCGTTTAACCCGGTGTCTCTTACTGCAAGGCAGGTTGAACTTTTACCTGGCCTGGTTGGTGAAGTTGATATTTTAAAAGCGTATCAGTTAAGGCCCGGGATTGCTCAGGGGGCTGAAGGTTCGAACGGGCTTTATGTGAGGGGTGGAAGTCCTGATCAAAACCTTGTTTTGCTCGATGATGTGCCTTTGTACTATGTAAGCCATATTGGTGGTATTGTTTCAATTTTTGATGAAAATTCAGTAAAACAGTTAAATGTTTTAAAAAGTGGGTTTCCTGCCAGGTATGGTGGCCGTTTGTCGTCAGTTGTTGATTTTAGGATGAAAGATGGAAACATGGAAAAGTATAGCGGCAAAGTATCTGTTGGGATAATAAGTTCAAAACTTTCGGTTGAAGGCCCGATCATAAAAAATAAAGCCTCCTTTATGTTTTCGCTCAGAAAAAGTATGACCGATTTGTTCATGTATCCAATTTCAAAAATATTATTGAAGGACAATGGATCCGTTATTTATTCTTTTTATGATTTTAATGGAAAAATTAACTACAAAATTTCTGACAGGGATCGGGTATTCCTGAGTTTTTATAACGGGCAGGATCGTGTACGAATGAATATTCAATCGGAAATTGATTTGGGATTAGAAACCAAGGGTATATATAAAACCCGGGGATTATCACTGCTTGATGTTGATGATTTAAATAATTGGGGAAACACTATGGGCTGTTTACGATGGAACCATGTGTTTGGCAGTAAGTTGTTTAGTAATTTTACATTGGCAGTTTCAAGCTATTTTTACCAAGATGATTCGAAGAATGGTTTGTTCGAAGTAGAAAATGATAAAACAATTGAACTTTTCACCAACAATTTTTCTTCAAAAATATTTGACCGTTTACTGAAAATCGATTTTGATTATTACCCAATAATTAATCATCATGTGCGTTTTGGGCTAAAAACCAACTATCATGAGTTTACCCCTGGGAAATTGACCCAGCATTATGAATATGACGTTTCTTATTTAGATGATTCTGTTTCAATTATTAATCCTGACCGGATACCTTTCGATACCATTTTTGGGAGCAATACAGTAAATGCTCTTGAAAGTTCGGTTTATGTTGAAGATGATATGACATTAACCGATAAGATAAACATGAACCTTGGTGTTCATGTTGCTTCCTATATGTATGATGAGACCTCTTTTTTATCCGTTCAGCCCCGTTTTTCGTTAAAATATGCTTTTGGTGCTGATTGGACATTGAGCGGATCGTATGTTAAAATGGCTCAATATATTCATTTATTGACTGAAGACGGAACCAATATGCCTGCTGATATCTGGGTGCCTGTAACTAAAAATGCACCGCCTGAGTATTCCGATCAGTTTTCGGTGGGGTTGTGTAAAGAGTTTCAACAAAGCGGTATACATTTAACTGTTGAAGGATATTATAAAACACTGGAAAACCTTATAGATTATAAAATTGGGGAAAACCTGGTAAGCGGGAAAAAGTCGTGGGACAAAAAGATTGAAACCGGGGGGACGGGTGAGGTATATGGCCTTGAATTTTTAATTGAGAAAACAAAAGGCAAATTAACAGGGTGGATCGGTTATACCTTGTCGAAAAATACGAGGCGTTTTGAAAATATTAATCAGGGGAATTCCTATCCCTATACTTACGATCGTCCACACGATTTGTCAATTGTGGCCAATTACCGTATAAATAAAAACATTTCAATATCGGCTACCTGGGTTTATAATTCAGGAAAGCGCGTTACAATGGGGCAGGCATATAGTGATGCCATTAATTTTTTCAGTTCTGCCGATATTGAAAAAACCGGGAATGTTTTATATAATTCTGAATTTCGTCATAATTATCTTGATTTGGTTAACGAAACGGCTGCAATCTATGACATTAAAAATAACTACAAAATGCCTGATTATCACAAACTGGATGTAAGTGTCCATTTTACTAAAAAGAAACGCCATGGTGAGCGCACCTGGATGATTGGCGTTCAGAACCTATACAACCGGATGAATGCTTATAGCCTTTACTATTCAGAGAACGAGGATGGTACTGTTTCCCTTAAAAAACTTACAATTTTCCCAATTTTGCCTTCGATAAGTTATTGTTATCGGTTTTAGTTTCAAAGATTAAGAGATAGTATTTTGCATTTTTCCCGAAGCCTGGGAGTATTATGATAGTTATACAACGCAACTCGACTCAAGGGTCGATTATAACAATATTCAGTACCCTGTTTATTCAAACATTCAAAATGGCGTAGGTATTTTTGCCGGGTATACCCCCGCTACCACGCGATTGCATCGCGTGGTTAATTAAATAAATTCCTTATTTTTAGGACTCAATAATAACAAGAAACGAAAATGAGCTGCAACTATAAGATGGCGTCTATTTCATTAGTTTCGCCGTTGATGAGTGGCTGGATGTTTTTACAAGGAACGAATACAAAGACATCGTACTCGATAGTTTGGGTTATTGCCAAAAAGAAAAAGGGATGGAAATATTTGCCTGGCCCCGATGATTATCGGGGTGTCCAGTTATATCCATTTAATTTTCAGGAGTGCCGGGGAACAGAAACCAGAATTATTAATTGGTGATTTTAAACGGTTCACCAGTAAGGCAATCGTAAAAGCTATTATTGAAAGCCCTACTTGAGCAATTCAGAAAGGCGGCAAATAGCGCATCGAATGTAAACCATTATCAGTTTTGGAGGCACAACAACCATCCCATTGAATTATGGAGCAACAAAGTAATAGATGAAAAAATCGATTACGTACATAAAAATCCGGTAGAATCTATATTGGTTTTCAGGGCAGAAGATTACATTTACAGTTGTGCCGTTGATTATGCAGGCGAAAAGGGTCTGTTGGATGATGTGATAGTTGTTTGGTGATGCAATGAATTGAAGACCACGCGATGTAATCGCGCGGTAGCGGGGGTGAGTGGGAAGGTAGTTATCGATTGCGTGTTTCGATTTATGGACGTAGAAATGTCTATACTGGCGTTTTTGAACAACCGGTTTATTATTTGGCTTATTGCCAAAGTTCCTACAATCAATTATAGCAAATATTTTAATTAATTGAGGTTGTCTAAAAAGTATCAATTAAAATTAGGGGCAACCTCAATTTATTCTTGCATTTAAACAATAATGAATGATGTTAAGCCGTAATCATAACAAATAGTAAATCAGGCCAAATATTCCTCTATTTATGAAAAAGCACCTCGCCCTATGGTTTTTATTTTTTTTACTTTTTTCCTGCAGTTCCTTCTTTCCTGAAAGCCAGGATGAAGCAGGGAATCCTGTAATTGCGGTTTCTTCATTTTTCTCCCCCGATTCGGCTATAAGGGTTAAAGTTGAACCTGTATTAAATACTTTTACGCCGACAACAGGTTCTTTCGTTGTTGAAGAGGTTAAAGTTACCAATTGTAAAACCGGGCTTTCAGCTTTCCTTGAAAAAGAGAGCGAAGCGGGTTCAGTTTATAGCTCCTGTCAACTTCTCCCTTCACCCGGAGATGTTTTTAAAATTGAGGTATTGGCAGATAACATACCGGAAAGTGTTTCAGCTGTAGATTCTGTACCGAATAAGGTTCAACAATTTCGTATTCTGAACATGGGCGTAGATGTGAAAGATTATTCACAGGATATGGTATCAGAGTTTTCAATTTTCAGAAAATTGTTAATTCGTTTTTTGCCTGGACATAATAGTCAGCCGGTTTATATGGAGCTGGTGCTTTCTGAAAATGATCATCTCGAGGATATTTACGGGGAGGTGGGTGCCCGTAGCGGGTTTTACCAACCTTTCCTTCAAACATCAACATCGTTTATCATGTCCGAGGATTATTATCCCTCACCAACAGCCATGGATGCTGCTTATCCGCAATCGCTGCTTTTTCAGTGCCCCGACACCGGGGATTCTGTCACTGTTGAAATAATTTATGGCAGCACAATGGCCGCATCAATGAATGAGGTTATATCGTTTGCCCACGACCTGGTCATTGAACTTCGCACGGTATCGTACGCATATTACAGGTACAAAACCGCTTTGTACAAACAGCGGAATGCAATCAGGGGGGATATGGTTTACGGGGCGGCATCGCCTGTAATTGTGCCCTCGAATGTAGAAAACG
>JAIOZY010000046.1 GCA_021740385.1 Prolixibacteraceae bacterium
TAATTGAGAAAATAGGAGAAAAAGCAACTTCTGTGCAATTAGAAAAAAACTATTACATTAGACTTAATGACTATTATTCAAATATTAGAAAACTTGGATTAGAGTACGAGGATTTAGATTATAATAAAAGTTTAGACTTTTTATTAATGACTGTATCTGGACTTGATATACCATAGGGGCTGACCACAAAAATCTCAAATGTTTCCATATATTAGTCTGATTAATTAATAAATACATACATCTTAGTGAAAATTTGTGTCTTGGTGCCTTTGTGGCTAAAAAAATATTTACCACTAAGCCTCTAAGGCACAAAGGAAACAAAAAGTTTATGAATGATGCAGGTTAAAATATAAGAATGCCAGTGCATATATTTTTTTTGGGTGTACACTTCCTGAAAAATCATTTAGCCAATCACCGCATAACACCCAAGCAGCTCTATATAATCAACTTAAAACATTTTTTACACAACCCCTTCAGTATCACATAAAAGTAAAAGCTCAGTCCAACACTTTTACAAAAAAACATACGGGTGTCCGGTTAACGTTTAAGATTGCTTTGCAATGCTTGCGATTACAGGCATTTCAATGTTTTTTTACAGGAGCAGTGTATTGGCAATAATTGAGTTTTTTTTTGTAACTTAATAATTTTTAACAGCATGGGTAATCAATCCCTCATGAACACAGTCAAATCCGTATATGGAAACAATTGTATATGACCAAAACCTGACTTTTTATATTGGGAAAGGTGGAATATTTTCTTTCAATTAGGAACAACTTAGATAACCGAAAGGCTTTGCGTAGGGTGAAAAATGAGTTTAAAGATTATAAACGTTTCCCGCTTGTATGTAATTTTTCAAATTCGGTTAGAAAGGTGAAAAAAACAGAAAAGCAAAAACATTTAAACAATTAATAATTAAAGAGTAATAAACAATGAAAAACTTATTTGCAATTTTAGTCCCGTTAACCATCGGGATTTTAATAACAGCAGGAGTGTTCCTGCCACAGCAGGCAGTTGCTCAATCACCCGAAGGAATGAGTTATCAAGCCGTTTTGCGTGACGGTAGTAATAATTTGGTTAAATCTGCCAATGTTGGAATGCGCATCCAGATTTTGCAAGGCTCACAGTTTGGAGCTGCCGTGTACGTAGAAACTCACGAGCCCACCTCTAATTCAAATGGTTTGGTAACTGTAGAAATTGGCACAGGTACAGTTGTAAGCGGGGATTTTTCAACAATTGACTGGACCGACGGCCCCTTCTTTCTTAAAACAGAAACGGATATGACAGGCGGAACCAATTACAGCTTAACGACTACAAGTCAACTGTTAAGTGTACCCTATGCGTTACATGCCAAAACGGCTGAAAATGTTACCGGTGAAATTACCGAAACCGACCCCGTATTTGGTGCATCATTGGCAAGTGATATTACCGAAACAGACACAACTAAATGGAATAACAAGCAGGGGCAATTGCCCGAAGGAGATGATGGCGATGTGCTGGTTTGGAATGGATCAAGCTGGGTAGCGAATAACCTGATAACCGTATCTGATTCTAACGTCGTAATGAACAATTCATTTTCTTTATCCGATGGTACTTACCTTGCTTATTTCAACTCCAGAACCATTTCATTTGTTAATGACCACAGCTACATTCAGGTTTATTCGAACGGCATCGCTTCAAACAGAATTGTATACTTAGCGGATGGTGAAACAAACGGCCAAATTATCATTCTTGCATGTCACAGAAATACAGGTTCTAATGGTTTTCGGTTGCTCTCTTCGGGAAATATTAAATTAAACGGAGGCGGTCATTTAGACCTCTATCCAAACGACACCGTTATGCTGGTATGGAATGGCCAGTCATGGACTGAAATTTCAAGAAGCGACAACTAATATTTTTAGAAAAGATGTAACGATTCCCGCTGATCGGGATTTTCAATCCGGATCAACCACCCGGTTGCCAAACCCGATACAAACCGTTACAGCGTGTAATGTAATATTTTTGTATACCTTTGCACCGAAATTTAAAAAATTAAATACTTAATGGGAAGATCCAAAGAAACTTTTGGCAAAAAAGAAGTTAGAAACAAACAGGCAAAAAAACGTAAGGAAAAAGAAAAGCGCAGGCTTCAAAAGAAAGAACAAGGCAACAAAGACAGTTTTGATGATATGATTGCCTGGGTTGATGAAAACGGTGTTATTACTTCAACACCACCTGATTTAACCCAAAAGGAAGAAATTAAAGCTGAAAGTATCGAAATTGGGGTTCCCAAATCTGAATTCCGTGTTAACAACAAAATCAGGACCGGCCAGCTCAACACTTTTGAGGAGTCGAAAGGCTATGGCTTTATTACTGACCTGGAAACCAAAGATTCGATCTTTGTACATGTTAACGATTGCGCCGATACATTGGAAATTGGATGCAAGGTAGAATTCGAAACCGAAAAAGGGCTTAAAGGCTTAAAGGCAGTAAATGTCAAGGTAGTAGGGTAGTTTAACCTTCACCTTAACCGTGCTCATAGCCTTTATTAACCAGCCATGTTATCTCTTTGGGATTTGTGTTCACGTAGAGTGTACAACGAAAAATTAAAATACCGTTTTAATGGATCAATTCAACTTTCTGATGAAGCAATCCCGCGAAGCGGCAAACCTTCTTCGATCCATCACTCTAACATCCCCACAAACTTCGTCCCGTCCGATTTCAAATAGCCGCGGAACATGCCCGTGGTATTGAATTTCATTACCGGGTTGCCTTTGCCATCCACGGCAATGATGCCGCCAAAACCACCTATACTTGTCAGTTTATCAATGGTTTCCGTTGCTGCATTTTCAAGCGGTATTTGTTTGTATTCCATGCGGGCAGCAATATCGCGGGCTACACCAAGGCGTATAAAGTACTCGCCATGACCGGTACACGATACGGCGCAAGTGTTGTTATCGGCATACGTGCCGGCACCAATAACGGGCGAATCGCCAATACGCCCCCAGCGTTTCAGGTTCATGCCCCCAGTTGATGTACCGGCAGCGAGGTTCCCCTGTTTGTCGAGTACCACACAACCCACCGTCCCCTTTTTATCTTTAACGTACAACGATTTTTGCCGCTCGAACGATTCATAGCGCTTACTGGTTTTGAAGTAAGTATTGTCAACCATTTCAAGCCCCTTTTCGCTTGCAAAGGCATTAGCCCCATCGCCCGAAAGCATAACGTGGGGCGATTCTTCCAAAACCTTTCGGGCTGCCTTTATAGGGTTTTTCACGCGGGTAATTCCGGCAACAGCCCCGGCCATCAGGTTACTGCCGTCCATTATCGAGGCATCAAGCTCATTTTTCCCGTCCCAGGTAAACACCGCCCCTTTCCCGGCATTGTATAACGGACAATTTTCGAAATAAACAATCACTTTTTCAACAGCGTCAATTGCAGTACCCCCATTTTCGAGGATGATGGCACCAATTTTCAGGGCCGAATCGAGCGTCTCAATGTACCGCTGCTGCATTTCAGCCGGCATTTCGTTGGAAATGGAACCGGCACCACCATGAACAACAAGCGTGTAATTTTGCGAATTTGCGGTAAAATTTACGAACAAAAACAGAATGCAAAACCCGTAGAAATATTTCATAGTTATAAACTTTGCTTAAAATTACATAAAAAAAATTCTATATTTGAGAAATCCGGGTTGCTGGATTAAGTAATACTTAACAAGGAAAAGAGCAAGAACGCAAAACCCGGAAAAAATAAGTCCCTGGGGGCATCAATCTTAAATACTTGACAATGAATAAATTTTTTTCTTGCCTTGCATGGTTGGGCATTTCATTTTTGTGCTTAAATCAGCTAAATGCCCAAACCGATTTACAAATACCGTCAACCGATATCACACCTGTAATTGACGGGGTTATGGATGAAATATGGGATGCAGGTAACGGGTATGCCCTCGAAAATTACCTTGCCGGAGATGCTGTTTCCGCAAGTGATTTATCCATTCATTTCAAAACACTTTGGGATAACGAAAACCTATATGTCCTGGTGGATGTGACCGATGATGTAAAAATTAACGATTCGGGCGATGTTTGGCAGGACGATGCCGTTGAAATTTACATTGATATTAACAACGATAAACAAACCAGTTACGGTTCCGACGACATACAGTATTCTTTTCGCTGGAATGATTTATCGGTTCACAGCAACAATGGCCGTACCGACGGGATACAATTTTCCGTTTCAGGATCATCAACAGGCTACCTGCTCGAAGTTCGTTTCCCCTGGAATACGCTGGGGCTCGATGATCCGGAACCGGGCGAATTCCTTGGTTTCGATGTGCATGTGCACGATGACGATGACGGGTCGGAACGCGATACAAAAAAAAGCTGGTGGGCAACCGAAGACCAGTCGTGGAGCAACCCGTCGCTTTTTGCCACGGCCATGCTCGAAGGCGAATTTATATTTTTACCAAGGGCCGAAAAACCCAAAATATCCGTTTCAAGGGGGTTTTACAACGAACCTTTCGATGTAACCATCTCTTCGGTCATTGAAGGTATGGATGTTTACTATACCCTTGATGGCAGCGACCCGGCAAGCTCTTCAACGGCTATCGTAGCAAATCCGCCTGTTGTTGTCCATATCGACCCGGCAAGTAATGAGAACAGGGGAAAAACACCGGCTGTGATACTTCGCGCCTGCACCCATAAAGAAGGCTACGATTTTAGTTTCCCGGCCACACGTACCTACATTTTTATCGACGAAGTTAGAAACCAAACTGAATACCCCGGACACTTATGGCCCGATGGAGATTACGTTAACGACCAGGAAATTGACCTGCTGATGGACCCCAGGGTAATGGACGATCCCGAATATACCAACCTCTTTGATGACGCGCTACGCGAAATCCCCTCTATATCAATTTCAACCAATTATGAAAATTTGTTTGACCGGTCAACGGGCATTTATGTGAATGCCATGGTTGCCCGCGGCGAAGAATGGGAACGCCCGGCTTCAATTGAACTGATAAACCCCGATGGTTCCAAAGACTTTCAAATCGATGCCGGAATCAGGATAAGGGGAGGCTGGAGCCGCCACGGATATTTTCGCAAACATGCTTTCAGGCTCTTTTTCAGAAGTGAATACGGTGAAGGAAAACTCGAATTTCCATTGTTCGAAAACGAAGGTGTTAAAGAATTTGATAAAGTTGACCTGCGTTGCTCGCAAAACTACTCGTGGAGCAAAGGGGGAGAAGAAGCACCCTATTGCACGTTTAACCGCGATGTTTTTTCACGCGATGCACAACGAGAAATGGGACAACCTTATACCCGTAGCCGTTATTACCACCTCTACCTTAATGGATTATACTGGGGTCTTTTCCAATCACAGGAACGGTCGGAAGCCCGCTATGCCGAGTCGTATTTTGGCGACGATAAAGATGATTATGATGTAGTGAAGCGTGCAGGTGAAGAAGGAAGCATTGAAGCTACCGACGGGAACCTCGATGCATGGCGCGAAGTATGGGACATACTCCATGATGGTTTTTCCGACAATGAAAATTATTACAAACTCCAGGGCCTTGGCACTGACGGCAAACGCGACCCGTCGTTAAACGTGCTGGTCGACATCGACAACCTGATCGACTACATGAACGTAATTTTCTACACCGGAAATTTCGATGCCCCAACTTCGGCTTTTGGCAACAACAAATCGATCAATAACTTCTATATCATATACAACCGGAACGACCCGAACGAAGGCTTTAAGTTTTTTGCACACGATAACGAACACACACTCCTTATTGACCCGATTGGCCCGGGGCACGGCATTACAGAAGACAGGGTAAGTATTGGATCGTGGACCAACAATTACAGGATGGAAGTAGGCAGCTTTAACCAGTTCCATCCACAGTGGCTCCATTTTAAACTTTCAGAAAACGAAGAGTACCGGCAACGCTTTGCCGACCGCTCGTACAAATATTATTACAACAACGGTGTTTTTACGCCCAACCGTAACGCTGAAAGGTTCAGGGCCCGCGCCCTCGAAATCGACACGGCTGTTATTGCCGAATCGGCCCGCTGGGGCGATGTTGACGGCTGGCGGCTTTATACAAAGAATGATGACTGGATACCAATTGTTGAACGCACTATCGCAGAATATTTCCCGTACCGCACCGACATCGTTATTGAACAGCTTAAAGATGAAGGCCTGCTGTCGTCGGTTGAAATACCGGAACTAAGCTCCAACAGTGAAATCCTTATCCAGGACAAAATAGAAGCTTCGCCCGGTTTCGAACTGCAAATAACAAACAAAAACACCTCCGGCTCTATAAAATACACACTCGACGGAAACGACCCGAGAGCTGTTGGCGGCGGTATTTCCACCCATGCAGTTGACGGGGGCAACCGGGTAAACCTGAACATTTTGCAAACATCAATTGTTAAAGCCCGCATTTACAACAACGGCTATTGGAGCGCTTTACGCACATTAAACGTGGCCATTGAACATGATTATGACGGGATTCAAATTACCGAGATACATTACCACCCGCTTGACGAAAACGGCAAGTCGGGAAGCGATTACGAGTTTCTTGAATTGAAAAACATCGGAGAAGAACCATGTAATTTAACAGCCGCAACGTTTATCGATGGTATCGAATACACGTTTGATACCGAAACCATTCTTAACCCGGGCGAATTCATCGTTCTGGCCTCAACAGCGTTCTCTTTCAACCAACGCTATGGTTTTCAGCCCTACGGCGAATACGAAGGACAGTTAAACAATGGCGGCGAAAAAGTTATTTTAGCTTCTCCCCTGGGCGATACCATTGTTTCGGTCGATTTTAACGATAAGAACGAATGGCCTTCGTCACCCGATGGCATTGGCTTTTCATTGGTGCCCGAAACAAGCGATCCAAACGCCGACTGGGACGATGGCTCCAACTGGCGGGCATCATCGGCCATTCATGGCTCGCCCGGGGCTGACGATCCCAACAGCAATATTCTTAAAGTGTTTGTTAACGAAATACTCACCAACTCGGCACAACCCGATATGGATGCCATCGAATTGTACAACCCAAACAGTGTTCCGGTCGATATTGGCGGCTGGTTCCTTTCCGACGACCGCGATGAACCTGCAAAATGGATAATTCCCGAAGGAATTTCCGTACCGGCAAACGGGTATTATACATTTTACGAAGGCCACTATTCCGGAAGCACACTTGAATACAACAATGATGAATTCGGGTCGGCTTTCGCTTTAAGTTCACATGGCGAGGACGTTTGCATTTTTTCGGGCAATGGAACAACCCTCACCGGCTATGAACACAGCGAAGATTTTGGCGAAATTGAAGAAGGGGTAACATTGGGCCGGCACATTACATCAACCGGCGATGAACATTTTGTGGCACAGTCACAAGTTACATTTAATGCCGAAAACAGTTATCCAAGGGTAGGTCCGGTTGTGATTAACAAAATTATGTACAACCCCGAATCCGAAAACTTTGAATACCTTGAGCTGGTCAATACCAGCAGTGAACCACTTGAACTTTTTGAAACCGGCAGCCTCGTTTCCTGGAAAATTGAAGGTGTCGATTTTGACTTTCCGCCCGAAATAACCCTCGGTACGGGCGAACTGGTTTATGTGGTTGAACCGACCATTAACCCCGACGATTTCAGGTTTTTTATGGGACTTGGCAACGAAGTTCAAGTGTTCAATTTTGCCGGTAAACTCAGAAACGAAGGAGAAGAGATCACCCTTTGGAAAGCTGCGCCTCAATATTTGGACAGCGAAAAAGTAAAATCACCTTACATCCGGATCGACCGGGTTGAATACAACGACAAAAGCCCCTGGCCCGATGCCGATGGCAACGGCAATATTTTAAGCCGTATCGGGACCGATTTGTACGGCAACGACCCGGCAAACTGGTTTGCCTCGCCTCCCGGAATTTCAATCAGCAAAGGAGCACTGGCCAATGGTATAACCCACATCACCTACGAAGAGCAGCTAACCGCCAATGGCGGAACTCCCGCGTATACCTGGAGCATCGTTTCGGGCAGCCTTCCGCAGGGATTATCGCTCGATCCCGTAACTGGACTTATAACAGGTACACCGGAAAATGCCGGAAATTCATCGTTTACCGTTCAGGTTGAAGACCAAACGGGAAATCAAAACGAAAAAGCATTCTCGCTTACGGTTATTGAAAATTCAGCTCCGGTAGCAGTTAACGATTTCGATACAACCATTGTGGGAATAAATCGCACAACAAATGTCCTTGATAACGATACAGACAATGACGGTGACAAAGCATTCTGGCAGGTTACCATAGTCGAAGATCCGCTGAATGGAACAGCCATGGTCAATAACGACCAAACCATTACCTACGCACCCAATCTTGGTTTTACCGGTTCCGATCAGTTAACATACCGGATTACCGATGCCGTTGGTACTTCCGATGCAGTTCTGTTTATTGAAGTTGAAGAAGAAGTACTGACGGGTGAAATTGAGGTTAGAATTGCCCAAACCTCCGACGATGCCGAAGAAAACATTTATTCAAACCAATTTTGGGATGCCAGTACCGACCTTGAACTGGCTTACGACGCTACGGTTGGAGAGGACCAGATCATAGGGATGCGGTTTACGAATATCCAAATACCGGCCGGGGCTGAAATTTCCAACGCCTGGATCCAGTTTCAGACAGATGAAGTTTCCACCGGCGATGTTTCACTGACACTATTTGGCGAAGCTTCCGACAATCCGGTAACGTTCAGTACAGCCAACCTCATATCGGCACGGCCGCAAACGACAGCGCAGGTTGCATGGGAACCCGGCAATTGGTCCGTTGAAGGGGAAGCCACGGTGACACAACGCACACCAGATTTATCGACCATTATTGCAGAAGTTACAGGCCGCGAAGGCTGGCAGGAAGGCAATTCCCTGGCAATAATGTTAACGGGAACGGGCACACGCACGGCCGAATCGTACGATGGCGATGCTTCTGCTGCCCCGCTTCTGCATGTTGAATACAGCACCGATCCGGGTGAAGCTGAAATACCCGTTGCTGTTCTCGATGATAACATTGAAGCAGGCATTGACGAAATTGTACACTTAGATGGCAGCCTGAGTTATTCACCCGATGGAAGAAAACTGAACTATCATTGGGAATTAACCGGTTCCCCTGAAGGCAGTGCGGCATCAATATCAAATTCAAACATTGTAAATCCAACCATTACTCCGGACCTGTTCGGGGAATACGAAATTTCTTTTTGGGTCGATAACGGTGTATACCAAAGCGAAACAATTTCAATGACCGTTTCGGCAATTAACCACCAACCCGTTGCGAATGCAGGCAACGATCAACAACAGGTTGTAGGTTCACTGATCAGGCTGAATGGCAGCAGATCGGATGATGCTGACAGCGACCCGCTGGTTTACACCTGGTCATTAACCGAAAAACCGGATGGGAGTGTTGCAGAAATCAGTAATCCGGCCATTGTTAATCCCACATTTACGGCCGATTTTGCAGGCACTTACAGGATTTCCCTGGTGGTATCCGACGGGTATGAAAACAGCGAAACCGACGAGGTTGTCATTACGGTTTCAACCAATGAACCGCCTGTAGCCGATGCCGGCGCCGACCAATCGGTTGTGGCCGGAAGCAATGTTTCGCTAAATGGCAACGGCTCTTCCGACCCCGAAGATGAATCGCTCAGTTTTGCCTGGACACTCATTTCTTCACCCACAGGGAGTTCTGCTGCCCTGAGCAATGACGACGATAACAAGCCAACATTGCACACCGATTTACCCGGTGAATACATTGTTGAACTAACCGTTTCGGACGGGATTAACAACAGCGCACCCGACCAGGTGGTTGTTACAGCCGTTGAAAACAGTGAACCGGTTGCCGATGCCGGCTCCGACATAACCATCGATGCCGGCCTGCCTGTTTCGCTCGATGGTAATTCTTCGCACGACCCCGACGGATCGGTGATCACCTTTTTCTGGTCGTTTGTAAGCAAGCCTTCGGGAAGCAATGCCGTACTTTCGGGAAGCACAACGGCATTTCCCTATTTCACTCCCGATGTTTCGGGCCTGTACACCATCCGCCTGCGGGTATCCGACGGTACTTTTACCGATACCGACGATATTCAGGTAAACGCCCTCAAAACCGATGCGGCACCTGTTTTTATGCTTAAACGCACACTTAGCGTATACCCCAATCCTTTTGACGGGGTGTTAACGGTAGATTATTTTACACCCGGAGAACAAACGGTGACTTTTAGTCTACATTCACTTACGGGTGCAAAAATAAAAGCAATTAAAACCCGGTCGGCCGGGCACAATCGTGAAACACTTGATTTTTCAAATGCAGGACTAAAGAATGGATTGTACATGCTTGTGGCCACACCCGGGCAGGGAAGCCCTGCGCTGGTGAAGTTGAATTTTATTGAGAGGTAGTATCTTTTTTAATATCAAATTATTTCGATTTGGATTTTCCCCTCTGTGGTTCTCGGTGATTCCTCTGTGGTTCTCAGTGTAACTTAAATTTCAAAAATTACACAGAGGAAAACAGGAGAACAACGGAGAACCACGGAAAAATTGGGATACTGGATGCTGAATACTGGATAAATTTCTTGTAACCCATAGGATTTAAGCTATCGGCTATCAACCGTAAGCCATTAATCCTTTGCACAAGTAATGCCTTGAACATCATGCATAATCATCATATAAATTTTATTCCTCGGATTTCAACCGTTTCAGTTCCTCCTGCATTTTAAACACCATCGACGAGAGTTTTTCCATGTTCATATCGCCGGCTTCGGGCAGTTCAAAAGTGAGGAAACCGATTGCCTGCCACACTTCAAGCACCTGGCTGACGGGAACGGAGTACGGTTCGTACTCTTCATTGTCCGATTTCAGCAAAAGTGTGCCGTCATCTTTCACCCGGTTGTACACCCGTTTGTACACGATACCGTCATTGGCCGTGATGATGATGTATGCTTTGCCATTGCGTATACCACTTAACGCCTCAACATAGTCGCAAAAAATGTATGCGCCCGGTGGAACGGGCAACATGCTGTCGCCCTTAATCTGGAAAACCCGGTAGGTGCGACCCTGTGAAAGCTCCGAAACAGGCAGCGCAAAATGGGGCAGCTCGGCCACGTATTCAGGGTCGGCAAGCCCGGTAAGGTAACCGGCAGCAGCTTTAACCGGCACAATGCAGATGCGCTCTTCGTTTTGGGCATCAACCACGGTGGTTAACACTTTCAGGTCGGGATTGCCCGCCTGCGGTGGTTCAGCCTCAAGGTTAACCGTTAGCAACCGGTCGATTGAAATTTCAAACAACAGCGATAACTGTTGTATCACTAATAGCCGGGGCACCGCCCTGCCCTCTTCGTAAGCCCCGATTAACGGGCGTTTTAAGCCCAGCTTTTCGGCAAGCTGTTCCTGGGTCAGGTTGCTTTTTTTTCGAAGGTAACGGATGTTTTGTTGCAGGTAGATCATATTTCTGGATATTAGATACTGGATGCTGGATACTGGATACTGGATGTTGGATACTGGATGTTGGATGCTGGCTTTGCCCTCCGTAGCCTCGGCAGAGGAGGGATGTTGGATGCTGGCTTTGCCCTCCGTAGCCTCGGCGGAAGAGGGATGCTGGATACGCGATATAGTAATGACCAATTCCCCTCCCGTGGTGTGCTTATCCCGGTATGCCGGGAAGTTAGAGGTGGGTCAATCCCGGCACTTGAATTTAGATGTTCGATGTTTGCTTGCAGCACAATTTGTTAATTATTTTAGCAGTCTTGCTAATTATTTTAGTAATTTCATGTAAATTTACAAAAATATTTAGTGAGATGGATCAGTCAGTTGAAAAAAAGCTAATAATCTTAGCCGATTCGGCCAAATATGATGTTTCGTGTGCATCGAGCGGAAGCAGCCGGGGCAATGCCAAAAAGGGAATTGGCACCTCGGTAGGATGCGGTATTTGTCACAGTTTTACCGAAGACGGCCGGTGCATCAGCCTGTTGAAAGTACTGATGACCAACCACTGCATTTACGACTGTGCCTATTGCATAAACCGCCGCAGTAACGACAGGCCAAGAGCCACTTTCACGCCCAAAGAATTATCCGATCTTACCGTCGGGTTCTACCGGCGTAATTACATCGAAGGATTATTTTTGAGTTCGGGTGTACTAAAAAACCCCGATTACACCATGGAGCGCATGACACGCGTGGCAAAAATGCTCCGATTGCAGGAACGTTACAACGGGTACATCCATTTGAAAGCCATTCCCGGGGCCAGTGATGAACTCATTCACGAAGCCGGAATATATGCCGACAGGTTAAGTGTGAACATCGAAATCCCCACCAATCCGGAACTTAAACGGCTTGCCCCCGAAAAAAACCACGCCGATGTTTACAAACCCATGGGACAAATACATACGGGCATACTTGAGAGCAAAGAAGAACGCAAGCGCTACCGGAAGGCACCGGCGTTTGCACCGGCCGGACAAAGTACCCAGTTAATTGTTGGCGCTACCCCCGAAAACGACCAGCAGATTTTATCGCTGGCCACAAACCTGTACCAAAAACAACAACTAAAAAGGGTATATTACTCGGGCTACCTGCCGGTGAATGAGTACGACCAGCGATTACCAGCCATTAAAACCCCTCCGCTTGTCCGCGAAAACAGGCTGTACCAAAGCGATTGGCTGATGCGCTTTTACCGTTTCAAGGCCAACGAGATTGTCTCCGATGCACACCCGTTCCTCGATCTCGATGTGGATCCGAAACTGGCTTATGCACTGCGCAATTATCACCTCTACCCCATTAATGTGAACACGGCCGACTATGAAATGATATTGCGGGTACCGGGCATTGGCGTGCAATCAGCACAGCGTATCATCCAGGCCCGGAGGTTTCGTAACCTCAGCAGCCATCATTTGAAAAAAATTGGCGTGGTTATGAAACGGGCACAGTATTTCATCACCAACAATGAGTTGCCCGCTGTCTTACACGATATCTCACCCGAGCACTTAAAACATCAGCTTCTATCGGCTGAAGTAAGAAAACGCAAACCTGTACCCGACGGACAATTAAAACTTTTTGATTTTACTGTTACAAACAAACTGATGCAGACAAACAGGGAACGGTTTTTAAGTCAATAATACAATAATATACATGTGATAAAACATCTTAGAGATTTAATTTATTGAAACTTTTCTTCCTCTGTGGCTCTCTGTGATTCCTCAGTGGTACTCAGTGTAACCTTAAGATTGGAAAAAATCACACAGAGGTACACGGAGAAGGCACTGAGCACCACAGAGAAAAACAGGGTGCAGGATATTAGTTTTTGATGTTAAACTGATATTGACCTTATTATTTATGAACGAAAATGATACTATTATACGACAGCAGTTTTGAAGGGTTTCTTAGTGTGGTATACGATTGCTATGCCGATAAACTGGAACCGGAAGATATTTTTCCGGTGGAACTTTATCAATCACCTATTTTCAGTGAAAAGCGGTATATACCCACACAGTCAGGCCATGCCGACAAGGTTTGGAAAGGCTGGCAAAAGAAGCTGAGCCGAAAGCTGAAACAATTGCCGTTTCAGGCTCACCTTTCAGGCGAACCGGGCATAGAGATGAAACTACTGCAATTTGCACGGTTTTCGTTCGCCTCGCCGGTACCGGTCGACACCAATTTTGGCGATCAGGCAATCCTTGATATCCGAAAAGCAGCGAGGCGTGTAACGCAGGAAGCCATGCGCATGATCCAGTTTGTTCGTTTCCAAAAATCAAACGACCGGATTTATTTTTCCGGCGTAAGCCCCCGTTACGATGTACTGCCCATGACCCTGTATCATTTTAAAAACCGGTTTGCCGACCAACACTGGTTGGTATACGACATGAAACGCGATTACGGATTTTACTACAACCTGCATACCATTGAAGAAGTTACCATTAACGAGAAAAACTTCAACATCGGCAATGGCCAATTATCGCCCAATGTTGTTCACGAAGAAGAAGCATCGTATCAGTCGATGTGGCAGCAATACTATAAAAACATTACCATCAGGGAGCGCCTGAACCTGAAATGCCATAAAAACCACATGCCGAAAAGATACTGGATTTACCTGACGGAAAAGCGGGGTACAAAAGGCAAATTGTAGTAGCCGTAGCAAACATGACCGCACTAACTTGAGCCTTTGAAATCGAAATTAAGCTGCACCTGCAAATCGGACAAAATTGAAAGTACTTTTTTAAGCGTGGCCACTTCGATTGTTGTTAGCCGGTTAATGTCGATCATATTTCCCGGCGACTGATTATTCATGATTGCAGTTGCCTGAGAACGAAGCCTAAGCTGCATCAATACACTGTACGATACTGAAATCTCTTTGTAAAGTTCTTCATTAAGAATATTGAGCAAATGCAACTTTTTCAGGCGCTGAAGGGTATTACTTTCTTCAATTTTATTTTTTATGGCATACAAACGGGCAAAACCAATTATAGGCAGTTGAATTTTCTTAATATCAATTTCTTTTGCTTCACCTGACTCATGATCGCTGACAATGCTGCCAAACATGCTGATTCTCGACCGGAATTTTGTAATGGGCAGTGCCATGTGCTGAAAGAATACTGCCTGGCCCGAAACCTTTTCATAAATATGTTCTTTCAGCGCATCCACCAGTGAAACATTCCCGTAAAGGCAACGCAGGTCGAAAAATATGCTGCTGTCGAGTATACTTTGCGGATCGCTGTTGGTAATCCAGTTTGTGAAGTACCCCTTCCAACCATCCAGGGGTTGTGTCCATTTTGGGTTTTTTGCCATAATATCACCGGGGCAAAACCTATAACCAATTTTATCCAAATTAGTGTTCACCTCAACGGCAAATTTCCTGAAATATCCCCTGGCCATTTCGATTTCGCCGGATGGAAGGTCTTCAAAAACGATGGCGTTATCCTGATCGGTTGACAAAGTTTGTTCTTTTCGCCCTTCACTACCCAGCGAGATAAACGCAAATTTACAGGGTGCAGGCCCCAGTTTTTCCAGGGTTAACTGAATAAGCCTGAAACTGAGCGCATCCGAAATGGAGGTAATGACCCTTGTGATGTTGTCGGTTTTTTCGCCACTTTCAAGCAGGGCATTCACAAAAGCCGGAATGCGGCTATTGATTTGAACAAGTGTCGACACATCTTCCGAAGCCTTAATCTCTTTAATCGTGAAATCGACCGAATTATACTGAATGTCGAGCACTTCCTTGTAATTCAACGCACCAACACTTTCTCCGGAATGGTTTTTAACCAGCATATGCGTTACCTGCTCACTTTTAAAGAGCAGTAAAGCTTCAAACAACAATGCATCTTCCTGAATGGCAACAACCGGTGCTGTCATAATTTCCGAAACGGACTTGCTGGCCTGAAGGTTTTTAGCCAGGACTCTGGCTCTTAGGTCACTGTCGGTTACCGACCCAACAATGCTATCATTAACCTTAACATAAATCGTTTCATGCCCTTTTCTCGTCATAAGTTCAGCTGCTTCCGTAACAGTGGTGGTTGAACTGCACGTGACAATGTCACGGATAAAGGGCTTAACGAGCTGGTTCATAAGCAGCAGCGACATTTGCAGCTCCCGGTTCATATCTTCAGTACCCTTTTCAATCCGTTTCTGGCGGGTCACATCCCTGGCAATAACGATATAACCTTCTTCGGAATCATACTCAACGCGCGATACTGAAAGTATGACCTCGTTCTGGCTGGCAGATCCGTTTTTTATTGTTGTTTCGATGGTTACAGATTTGTTCGGATCGGTAAATTCTTTAAGCACCTCACTCCATTCAACGCCAAAAAGATCATCGAATTTAAGGTTCATTATCTCTTCAACCGCATACCCCAGTACGTCTGCCAACCGCAGGTTTGCAAAAATTATTTTTCCCCCGATCATCATCAGGGTTCCTTCGGTAGAAGCCTCAACCAGTGATTTATACTTGTGACGGGACAGCATAAGATTTTCTTCTGCATTTTTCCGTTGCCGCTCAATAACAAGACTTTGCCTGACAATGTAAAACAAAGCAACCATAATAATAAGCATAATAATGAGGGACAAGCGAAGGAGTTTGTTTCTTAAAATTTTTATCTCACCGGCAACGTCGTCGAGATAAATGCCTGTACCAATAACCCAACCCCAATCAGGGTATGATTTTACATACGAAAGCTTTGGAACCATTCGTGTTGAATCGTCTTTCCATTGCCAGATATATCGGATATAACCTTCGCCTTCTTCTTTTACCTTGGTAACAGCTTCACGAAAGAGAAACGTTCCTTCAGGGTCTTTATACTCGCTCAGGTTTTTCCCATTCAGGTCGGGCCTGTAAGGATGCATTATCATGCTGGGAATGGTATCGATTATCCAGAAATAGTCTTTATGTTGCCGGCCATACCTCATAAGCTCAATTACAGAAGCCGATTCCTTTTGTGCCTCTTCAATACTCATAAGGCTGTCGCTTACTTTATGCTGGTATTCGTCCAAAACACTCCAGGCCGTGTTGGTTAACTGGTTAATCATTTCGTTTTTACCCCTGAGAATGCTCTTCTCGAATGATGGCAGAATGAAAGTAAAGATGGAAATAACGAAAAGCACAATGGCCAGCACTGACGGCAGTACAATCCGCAAATAAAATTTAATGTTTTCTTTCTTTGCCATGGCGATAAATGCTTTTGTTATTTGCCGCAAACAAACATTTCAATCAAATCCGTTCAGCCCTGATCCACTCTTCAGAAATGTTAAATATACAAAAACCATTATTAAATTTATTCCCTGTAACTGAAGGAACTTCAATATTCGTTAACCCGTCAGGGCGAAACCGCTTTCTGAATTTGATTCTACGGGTTTTGAAATTGCAAGCTACATATAGTCCGTTGGGATGAGTATGCCCTGCAAAACCCAATTCACAATTGTGTTTTGTAAGCACATTAAAATGCTCAGCATATTCCGCTGCACGGTGATAAAACGATTTAAAACTTCCGCTGAGATTTGGATAAATATAATGGCTGAAAAAGTAGTTTTTACCACCATGACTGATGATGAGGTATTCTTTCTGTGTCGTCAGAAATTCAACATCATCGAGGGTATACAAGGGATTCAATTCATCGTGGTCGTATAACCAAACCTTGTCGTTTGACAATTCTTTTCTCTCACAATAATCCAATGAATGCCAATTATCAGGATAATCAAAACCTGAAGAATATTCTGGTGTTTTGCGAATTGCATTCAAATCGTGGTTGCCCAGTACAATGTAACGGCAGTTTTCTTTTACCAATTTGAGGCATGAATGTGCATCCCGCGTATCGTAAAAATGATAGTGTGGAACACTAAAGCCTGAAATGTCGCCAAGGCATACAATTTCGTCGCATCCCATTTTTTCAATTTTGCGCAGGGCGCTTTTGAGGTTAACAACATCTTCGTGTATGTCGGATATTATGGCAAGTTTCATTCGTTCAATTCTTTATCTGTTAAGATAAGACTGTCTCATTCAAAATCAATTTGTATAAAGATAAAAAAAGAAAACGGGACTGAAATTATAGACAGCCCCGTTCCTGAATATTGTTTACCTATTAAAAGAAATAGTAAGTACTTAACAGCCCTCTGATGTTTGTGGCCCTGGTTAGGTCTTTGGGTATATAATTTACATCAAAGTTGCTTCCATAATCGGCAATGGTAGTTTCCAGTTCGAATGCAAGCCTGAATTTTCCAACATTATAAATTACACGGGGCGATACCCTGTAAAGGTTCGAAATGGTTTGCCCCAATCCGTAAACTGCATTTGAAGCATCTGACATGGGTTCAACTGTTCCCAAATTCATCAGTATGCCCATGAAAATACCGGCCTGAAATTTTTTCCCGTTCGTATGGAGCTCGCCCCAAACTGTAATATTATGAAGCGGAGTATAACTTTGTTCTCCGGTTACCGGGTCGAGTATATCCTTCACGGCAAACCCGCTTACCGACAATACATCGGTTATATTCTGTCCATACCTTCCCTGAAGTTTTACTGTAACGGGCTTGGTTGATAGTTTAGCATAGGCCATTAACGTTAAACCGGGCACCCGTTCATCCACCTTATATTTAACTGCAACATTGTCAACTGTATCAACTGTTGAAAGGCGGGGGCATATTTCTTTATATGCTATAGCTGCTCCGGCATCAATGCCAAACCCGTTGCTGTTTTTCATTAAATACTGGATTTGGAAATGCAGGTCGGGCAAACCGGAATTACGCAGGTAATTTGAACTGGGACCATCAGCCCCTCTCGAAGAATAATCGCGTTGTGAAAGGAGTGCAAAAACCATTTTCAGGTTACCGATGTTTTGCGTTACCCTTATTTGTGGGTTACGGGCAAACGATTGAAACGGAGTACCGGTGTTAAAAGAAACCGTTCCGGGGAAGCAACCTGTTGCGAACAAGGGGTTCCAGTACTGGCCGGTAAGCAACTCGGTGTTTTTCCAGTTTAGTTTTACAAAGGCATGTCGGAGCCGAAACAGATTGATGTTATCGTTTGCCTGGGCAAAGAAGTCGCCTTCAATCAGTCCCGAAGTTTTTGCCCCAAGCGCATCGGGACCGCTTAGCACACCCGAAAGCCTGCTTTGAACCGCCAGCATATTCAGGTTAAGCCCTTCGTTAATGTCGTTACCGTTGGCATCCATAACTACAGGACTTGGCCACAATAAAAAGTGTCCTTCGCGGGCAGACACGGTTTGACGGGTATCAAGAAAAATATCATTTTTCACATAACCCTTGAATTTTATTCCAAATAATTTTTCAGGATTATCCTGGCCAAATGCAGCCAGAGATAAAATCAATGCAACGAAAACTACAACAAGTTTATTCATAATTATTTAGTTTGTATTAATCATTATTTTCTTCATCTCTTTTTGGTGGGAAAATTTTTTGAATCAGGTTTCGCTTTTTTAGTGGGAGTCCCATCAACAAATTCAGGTTATTTTCGGCAACAAGATTTCTGTCCCACAAATCAAGGGCTTTAATGTACTGTTTTGCCGCCAATTCATATTCTTCTTTATTACGATGAATAATACCCAGATTGGTATAACTAACCGACAACCTCCGCCGGTTCTCATACTGTGCATCAATAATTTCCCGTATCCGATTTTTAAGGTATTTCGATTTTTCTTTTTCAGAATAACTGTCCAGTCCAATGTAGAAATCAGCTTCAACAACATGCCTGAGATCGGTTTCATCAACATTCCCATACTTTTCGAACCATGTTTCATATATATTGATGCTTGTTGTTATTGCCCGCTGTGCCATTTGCCATAACGTATCGACAGGTTGGGCACTGAAAAATTTTGAATTTATTGATATACTGTCATTATACATAGCCATTACAAGCAGGGCAGCTGCACGGTTGTTATACAGCACCCCTACTTCATAAGATTCGTTATAATGTGGAATATTGCTGTAAATGCGCTCAATTGAATCGAGAAGGAAGAAAATCTTTTCAAAGTCGTTCGTCTCTGCAAGAGCATTGTATTCTGAATAAAGTTCACGGGCAGTGGTTACACGTGGATCGACTGATTTGTTCAACGATCCGTAATACAGCTTCGATACCAAAAGAGCAATAGCAACAAGAACGCCCATAATCAGAATGAGCGTTCTTATTCTTTTATCTTTAAAAGAAATCATCAAGTATGAACTTTTTCAATTAAGAACTTGCGGATTTCTATGGGTGTTTCTTTGGTTAGTTTTGAAACGATAATATTTACAAGAATCGCCAACGGCGCACCTATCCATGCAAAATACCAGGCTTCGAGCCAATAACTGATAAAATCGTGCGCCGGCAGGGTAACACCTTGTTTCCCGGCAATAAAGTAAGTTATGGCAACAAGCGATACGGTACCACCGGCTATTAAGCCGGCAATGGCACCCGAGCGGTTCGATCCGCTCCACCAAATCCCCAACAGAAATAGCGGGAAGATGGTACAACCGGCAAGTGAAAAAGCAACAGCAACCAACTGGCCAATCAGTGCCAGGTCGAGCAGAGCAATAAGGGCAACAATAATGGCCATAAGAACAGTTGCGAGCCGTGCATATAACAATTGCTTTTTAGGCGGAGCTTTTGGGTTAATGACTTTCACATACAAGTCGTGGGCAAAAGCCGAAGAACCGGCAACCAGAAGCCCCGAAACGGTTGAGAAGGCAGCAGAGACACCGCCTGCAGCCAACAGGCCGACAATGAGGGGATGAACATTACCCAACTGGGCCGTGTACACAACAATGGCATCTTTTGCCAGTTTTCCTACTTCCGGGTTTGCCGATAATATTTTTCCAAAAGCAGCATATGCGGGAGCGCTCCAATAAAGAATACAAATAAAGAATAAGCCCCAAACAACCGACCAACGGGCATCGCGCGCTTTAGGCACAACATAAAACCGTTGGATAACATGGGGCAAACCGGCTGTACCAACCATTAATGAAAAAGCAATGGCAATCCACTGAAAGAATGTTTGTCCGGTTGAAGGATCCCAGGGCATGGCATATTCGGGGGCCGGAACCATGGCAAAATCATGCCCGAATGAATTCAGCAACTGGCCTGTTTCATTAAGCGGAATACCTGTTATTGCATCGGAAACAACCGATCCGTATCCTATTTGAGGCAGCAGCCAGAAATAATCGAATTTTGCTGTCAGAATAAATAACGGAATCAAAAATGAAACAATGATAATGACGTACTGAATCTGCATGTTTTTTGTAACCCCGAGCATACCCGAAATAAGTGTATACGCTAAAACAACAGCGCCTCCAATCAGTACAGCCCAGGCGTAATCGATACCCAGTATCCATTTAAACATTAACCCGATACCACCAAACTGACCAACGCAATACGAGATGGAGATCAGTATAGCAATAATTGCACCTATAGCCCTCATTCCCTGAGAGTAATACCTGTCACCAATGAAGTCAGCTGCCGTGTATTTTCCATATTTTCGGATCTGTCCGGCCATTAAGATCAACAACAGCACATAGCCACCGGTCCAACCTACCACATAAGCCAAACCGTGATAACCGGTGCCGTACATCAATGCAGCCATACCCAGGAATGAAGCAGCGCTCATCCAGTTTGAGGCAATGGCCATACCCGATCCAACGCGGGATATGCCCCTTCCGGCTGCATAATAATCGTTGGTGTCTTTGGCACGGAAAAAGATTCCCACTAAAACAAACAAGGTAAGAATGGTTATTAATATTATTGCCGGCCCAACTTGCAGGTGCCCCTCAAGGGCAGTAGCAGCGGTAGCAGCTTTGGTCACGGCCGGTAATAGTAATAATGCGAATGGTATAAATATTTTTTTCATGATATCTGTTTTGAACTGGTTTAAATTAGTCGGCAATATTCAATTTCTTATTGATCCTGTCGGTACGCACACAATACAACCAACATATTCCTACAAATAAAATCAACAGAAAAACTGCTGTATAAAAGTAATGAAAAGGAAAACCAAGGAATTTTGTGTCGGTAAGGAAGGATTGATTGTGCGTAAGGTAGAGCGGCATGGCTTCTTCAATAAGTGCAATATCGCCCTCACTCAGCTCATCATCCGAAACAGAAACCAGTTCAAGAGGCAAAACGATTCTTCGGGCATCAGACTTGTCCAGCCCGAGAATCTGAGAAGCAGTTTCCGACAGTTCAGCTTTTGCTGATTTATACCCCTCATCGGTAATATCGGAAATGCTTGAAGCAAGGCCCTCAAATTTTGCAATTTGCTCAGACACCATCACCGATTGTGCCGAATCGGAAAGATGAAAAACTGCCAAAGATAGCCCTTTGTCTAACGCAGCTTTATGCCCGGGTTCAATAAATACTTTTCCGAGTACTGACAACGCTGCATACGAGAAATCCCTTAACTGCTGATCGGTTGCGGTGTTGTTCTTTACTTGTTTCCAATTGGCTTCGTACATTTCCAAAGAAGGCTCGGGTGTGGGTTTTTGAAATACATACAAAGCAATCTGGAATCCAAATATTGCAACGATCCACAGGCAAACAAGCCATATTACCATATTCCTGTTGGCCCTGGCATGTTTTGTTGTTGGTTTAAAAAAACTGATGTGGAATCCATTTTCCAATTCTTTCATGATGATTGGTTATTTATAGGTTATCAAACAAAAATAAACGAATTAACCAATTTAAAAAATACCTCGCGTGATTTATGTCAATTTTTTATTCTATGGGCACAATAAATTACAATTTGTAAATTCGGGAAATATTATTATCGCATTTAGCCGGGTAGTAAAATACCGTTGTTAATTTTTAAAAATGTTTCGGATGGCTGCTCAAAACAAAAAAAGCCCTGCCTTTAAAAAGCAGGGCCGAATAACCTTATTTTCAATAAAAACAAAGCTCTTTTTATTCTTTTTCTACTTTCGTTTTTGAGCCACAACAAGGCTTCTTGGTTTTATCGCAAGGCTTAGCTTCTGCTTTGGCAGCATCGGCACATCCTTCTGCTTTAACTTTTTCAGTCTTGGCATCGGCACATTCCGAAGTCTTGGCTGCATCAGCCTTTTTAGCTTCACTCTTCTTCTCTAACTTCTTTTTGTCGTTTTCAACCACAACAACAGGAGCATCGTTATTAACGGCAACCACAACTGCAGGAGCTACTAACGAAAGTGTAAACATAATGGCAAATGCCAGCAAAATTTGTTTTTTCATAACTTTCTATTTTAAATTAATAATTTTCTTATTTAGAATGATTCAAAAATACAAAAGGCATTCCATCATCCGTGTTAATGCGATGTTATATGGTGTTAATGCGATGTTAAAATGAAAAACAACAATATTTTATGACTAAATTTGTGATCCTGATGAAATACAAACGGCAACATATACTACCGATATTCACGTTTATAGCGCTCATAATTATTATAGCCGTACAGGTTAACATGTTGTTGCAGGCAGCAAGCCTTGAAGAGAAAAAATTTAACCGCGATGTATACAAAGCCCTCAACGAAGCACGCGAAGCGATTGAAAAAAGGGCATCGAGTTGCAGCGATATGCAAAATTACCTTTGCGGCAAACCCTGCAAAGAAAAAGTGATGCAGCAAAAGATCAGTGAAATAGACAGCATACTTCACGCCCACCTCGAAACCTACAACATCGACCTCGATTATACCTTCGCCATTACCGATTCAACCATTTCTCCGGAAAACCCGACATTTTTCAAAAACAAATGTTACCTCAAAAACCTGAATGGCCTGCTTGTTGATGAGGGCATACAACTCAGGCTGCAGTTTCCCGGCCAAAACCAGTTTATCCTTTCGCAACTTAAAGGCTCCTTCCTGCTTGCTTTCATTTCGGTTTTATTTGTTTTGATATCGTTTATCGTAACCTTTGGCATGTACCGGAAAGAACGTATGATGGCGCAACATACGTCCGACTTTATCAACAACATGGTGCACGAATTTCAAACCCCGTTGTCGAACATTCACCTGGCAACAAACCTTATCAAAAAGCGTAAGCCCGAGGATAAAAAAATTGCCGAATACCTTGAAATTATCAAAAACGAAAACCTGAAACTGGAAAAAAACGTGGACGAAATTTTAAAGGTATCATCGCCCGACAACGGACCATTAAATTTCAAACCGGTTGATGTGCACGAGGTAATTCAATCGACGGTTCTCGATTTTGAGCCAAGAATAGAAAATGCCGGGGGGAAAATCGATTTGGATTTTAATGCACGGCTCCATACGTTTAAAGCAGATGCAAACCACCTGAAACTGATTTTTGGCAACCTGATTGACAATGCCATAAAATATTCCGACAAGCCCCCGCACATTGTCATATCAACGACCAACGGTAAATCGAACATTGAAATTAAAGTGAAAGACAACGGAACAGGCATCGACAAAAATGACCTGAACCTGATCTTTGAAAAATACTACCGTGTTTCAACCGGCGATATTCACAACGTAAAAGGTTTCGGACTTGGACTCACTTTTGTTAAAAAGATGGTTGAAAAATACGATGGGAAAATCGGAGTAACAAGCACAAAAGAAGTTGGAACGGTTTTCTCAATTTCACTACCTTTGGAACATGAAGCGGACAAAAATACTGCTGGTTGAAGATGACACAAGCCTGGGTTTTTTGCTGGTCGATTTTCTCGAATCGAACGGTTTCGATGTGAAATTATACCGCGATGGCGAATCGGGATTAAACGGATATAAAAGCGGGGAATTCCATTTTTGCATTTTTGATGTAATGCTTCCCGGTATCGATGGCTTTTCGCTGGCACAGCGTGTCCGTGCCGAAAACAAAACCATCCCGATCATATTCCTCACCGCCCGCTCGATGAAAAACGACAAAATTAAGGGGTTCGACCTGGGCATTGACGATTACATCACCAAACCCTTCGACGAAGATGAACTGCTATGCCGCATAAACGCGATCATGAACCGTTATAACATTGCGCCTGAAAGAAAAACACCCGGCCACTTATTTAACATCGGAAAGTTCACGTTCGATTATAAAAACCAATTGCTCATTTTCGGTAAAGAACAACGGCGGCTTACCAAAAAAGAGAACGATGTGTTGCGGGCACTGTGCATATCGGCCAACGAAATTGTAACCCGCGATTCCATTCTGTATTCCATTTGGGGAAACAATGATTATTTCAATGGCCGCAGCCTCGATGTATTCATAGCAAAATTGAGGAAATATTTAAGCGGTGACCCATCGGTACAAATCACCAACATTCCCAAAGTTGGATATATTCTTGAATTTTGATTGGCCTTGTCGGCCCAGCTTTAGCGAAGGCGGGCTTTGGGTTTGTCCTCCGTAGCTTCAGCGAAGGAGGGCTTCTGGCTTGTCCTCCGTAGCTTCAGCGAAGGAGGACTGTTTAACAAAATCCTTAGCTCATCAATTTTGCAACAACTGCTTCAATTCGTCGGGCAATTTCTTCAATGGTACCCATGCCTTCAATCGAATAAAACTTATCCTGTTTTTTGTAAAAATCGATCAGTGGCGCTGTTTTTTCATTGTAAACGTTTATGCGGTTTTCAATAATCGATGCATCCTGATCGTCGCTGCGCCCCGAAACTTTTCCCCGCTCAAGCAGGCGGTTTATCAGCTCCTGCTTCTCCACTTCGAGGGCCAACATGCCCGAAACGGGGTGGCCAAAACCTTTGAGCAACTCATCGAGTGCTTTTGCCTGGGCAACTGTCCGCGGAAAACCATCGAAAATAAACCCTTTGGCATCTTTGTTCGCCTTCAGCTTCGATTCTATCATCCCGATTACGACTTCATCAGGGACCAATTCGCCTTTATCCATCAAGGTTTTTGCTTTTAAACCCAATTCGGTTTCAGCGGCAATCTCACCACGAAGTATATCGCCGGTTGATAAATGAATTAACTGGAAATTATCTACAAGAAAATCGGCCTGTGTGCCTTTCCCTGCCCCCGGGGGGCCAAACAATACAATGTTCAACATCTTCTTTTTGATTAAGGTTTCTAATAAAGTATACGATATAAGTTGATGGTTTTCGGTTTATGTTGTCTACCCTTATCATCTCCTATCTCCTGTCTTTTGTCTCCTATCTCCTGTCTTCTGTCTCATGTCTTCTGTCTCCTATCTCCTGTCTTTTGTCTCCTATCTCCTATCTTTTGTCTCCTATCTCCTATCTTTTGTCTCCTATCTCCTGTCTCCTGTCTCCTGTCTCCTGCTCAACCACCTTATAAATATCTTTCAGGTTTCGTCCCTTCTGATTATAGTCGAGGCCAAAACCCACAATAAATTCGTTGTCAATTTCGAGCCCCACGTAATCAACCGGCATTTTGTTATTGAATTTTCCGGGTTTTAGCAACAGTGTTGCAATTTTAACTGCTTTTGGGTTATGTTGTTTCAGCAACTGTATTACTTCGGCAATGGTAATGCCTGTGTCAATAATGTCTTCGAGCACAATAAGCGTACGTCCCTCAACGGGTTCGTTCAGTCCAATAAGTTTTTTTACCTGCCCGGTAGTATCGGTTCCCTCGTACGACGAAAGTTTCAGAAAAGTCACCTCGGGCTGGTTTAGTTTTACCCGTTTAAACAACTCCGAAGTAAACATGAACGATCCATTCAGCACGCAAATGAAAAGCACATCGTCATTTTTATGGTCATTGCTGATTTCACGGGCTAAACGTTTTACGGCTTCCTTAATTTTTTCAAACGGTATATATCGCTTAAACTCTTTATCGAGCAGTTTTACCTTGTCCATATTCTCGTTTTTTATGTATTCAAATAAGTTTAAAAAAATTAAAGTTGCCCACAATTTAGTGTGAAAAAACGGGAATGTGAAAGAAAAGTAAAAATTTGGTAAATTGCCGAAAGAAAAAAAGACCGGAAATAACCAAAAAGAATTATAACACATGAAACCAGTTGTAAGTATCATAATGGGCAGTACCAGCGATTTGCCGGTAATGGAAAAAGCTGCCAAAATTCTCGATGAGTTTGAAATCCCTTTCGAAATGAATGCTTTATCGGCGCACCGTACCCCCGATGAAGTTGAAAAGTTTGCCAAAGGTGCTTCCGAACGGGGCATCAAAGTGATTATTGCCGCGGCAGGAATGGCGGCCCATCTTTGCGGGGTAATTGCATCAATGACAACCATACCGGTTATTGGCGTTCCCATTAATGCCAGCCTCGACGGAATGGATGCCCTGCTGGCCATTGTGCAAATGCCACCCGGAATACCCGTGGCAACCGTTGGCATTAACGGCGCCATGAATGCCGGGATACTTGCCGCGCAAATACTTGCAACCAGCGACAAGGACATAGCCGACAAACTGGTTACATTTAAAGAAAACCTGAAACAGAAAATTGTAAAAGCCAACACCGATCTGTCATCGGTAAAATTTAAATACAAAACGAATTAAACATTTTTTAAAGTTGCACTTTCAAAATAAAAAGACGTTCAAAAAATTTGTAATTCCAAATATTCTCCTGTTGATTTTACTGATCCCGCTTGTAGGATCAGGCCGCAGCAATGTGTTTCCAGCCGGGGCCAAAGCAACCGGAATGGGGAATGCCTTTACCAGCATGGATGGCATTGAAGCGGTATTCCATAACCAGGCCGGGTTTTCTTCCATCGACAATTTTACCGTGCTGCTTGGCTATGAAAACCGTTTCGGCATCAGCGAATTATCACAGCCTTACGCCTTGGTTGCCATTCCCACTAAATCGGGAAATTTCGGGCTGCATTTTTCAACCCTTGGCCCCGCACAATGGCTCGAAACTAACATTTCACTGGCCTATGCCAAACAAATAACCCCATGGTTTTCGGCAGGTTTGCAGTTCAACTATTTCAACAACATGTTGCCCGAGGAAAGTTCAACCATTTCTTCGGCCGGTTTTGAAGCCGGGGTTTTATTTTCCCTTCCAAAGCAAATTAAAATCGGGGCACATGTAGCCAATCCGTGGTCATTAACAATGCAAACACGCTCGTACACTGAAAAAATACCATGGAGGGTAAGTGCAGGGGCACACATGCCGGTGGGCAATAATGTAATTGTAACGGCAGAGGCAGAAAAAACAGAAGCGATGCCCGTTAACCTAAAAGCAGGACTTGAGTGGGAAGCCGTACCTGACCTTTTTTTTCGTATTGGGGCAAATTCAAGCCCAGCCACTTTTTTTGCAGGCATGGGTTATTCTTTCTCGTTTGTAAGGGCCGACCTTGCCATGTGCTTTCATCAGCAATTGGGGTACACAACGGGCATCACACTTTTATTTAACATCGAATGGTAAAAAACGGGAAACATATCGCCCTGCTGTTAACAAGCCTGCTGGTTTCACTTCTCTGTCGGCCGCAACAGCCCATCCCGGTTTCAACCGATGGTGTGCTTGAAAACATTATTGAAGCGTATGCCCCCGAAGATGAAGAAGAAATTGAAATACTATACGACGAACTTGAACGGCTGACAAACAACCCGGTAAACCTGAATACGGCCACAAAAAACGAGCTCGAAAACATTTTCTTCCTCAACCGGCAACAAATAGACAACCTGCTGAAATACCGCGAAGAATCGGTACAAATTTACAGCATATACGAATTACAGGCTGTTGACGGTTTTGACTGGGAAACCATTGAAAACCTGAATTATTTTGTGTCGTTTTCACCCATCGAAACCGAAACGAAAGCGTATTTCAGGCACCGGTTGAACATTGGATCGGCCTATACCTTTGAAAAGGCCGAAGGATTTATTAAAGACGAAAATGGGAATAAGGATTTTGAAGGCATTACCCCGAAACTTTACCTGAAATACAAAGGCGAAAAAGGCACGCGCTTTAGCTGGGGACTGGTAGCCGAAAACGACCCCGGCGAAAGTTTCTTTAGCGGTGCAAACCCTTACGGCTTCGATTTCTACTCGGGCTATGTAGGTTACTCGGGCAAAAAAGCGCTGCAAAACATTACGCTTGGCAGTTTTCGTGTGTCAAGCGGTCAGGGGTTAATTTTTGGTTCGGCCTACGGCGGACGTAAATCGGTTGAAGCAACCAGTATACGCATGACCGGTACGGGTATCAGGCCATCGTTATCGGCCAGCGAATACAGCCGGCTTTTGGGTGCAGCAACACATCTCTCGCTTAACAATTTCGACATCATGGTTTTTTATTCCAACACCAATGCCGATGCCAACATTGCCGACACCACCGAAAACGGTGAACCACTCAGTGTTACCTCCCTGCAAACTGCAGGTCTGCACCGCACCGAAAGCGAAATTGCCGACAAAAACGCGTTGAACACACAGCTTGCAGGAATACATACCACCTACAACGGGAAACATTTTACAGTTGGGATTACCGGCGGTTACAACAAGTTAAGCAGTCAGCTTGAACCCACCGAATCGATGTATAACCGGTTTTATTTCAGGGGTAGTGATAATGCCAACCTCGGCACCGATTTTTTTGTATACCTGAACAAACTCACCCTTTTTGGCGAAGCCGCCATTAGCAGCTCGGGCGGGATGGCCGCTGTTGCCGGCAGCGAAATCATGCCCAACAGTCAAACCACCCTGCGGCTGCTGTACCGGAATTTTGCCAGGGATTTTCACACCCTAAACGGGAATTCGTTTTCGGAATGGAGCGGCAACATGAACGAAGAGGGCCTTTTCACAGGCATTACGCTTTTACCGCTCCCCGGCATCAGGCTCAACGCCTATTTCGACCTTTACCGTTCATACTACAGGAAATACACTTCGAACAAGCCGGTCACGGGCACAGACTTTTCCGTTCAGTGCAACTACATCCCGTTTCGGGATTTGGACATGTACCTGCGTGTAAAATCGGAAAGACGGAACGAAAACAGCAGTGGGCCTGAAATGCTTCGCGCCGATCGAATCACCTCGTCAAACCGGGTACGGTACAACATGGATTACACGCCGGTTGAATGGCTAAAAATCCGATTCAGGGCCGAATGGAGCGGCTACAACAACGGCGATTCGCTTAGCCAGGGCTGGTTCATCATGTCGGATTTAGGGTACAGGTCGCCAAACGAAAAAATCAGCATAACCGGCCGGCTTGCCTGGTTCAAAACCGGCAATTACGATTCGCGGATTTATGCCTACGAAAACGATGTGCCCTCGAGTTTTTACATCCCGGCCTTTTATATAAACGGCCTCAGGTATTACCTGAACTCAAGGGTAAAAATAACCAACGACATCTCGGTGTGGCTGAAAATTGCGCGTACATTTTATTTCAACCGCGAAGAGATCGGCACGGGCAATATGGCCATTGATGCGAACCATAAAACGGATGTGAAACTGCATTTGCGCTTCAGGTTTTAAAAAACAAATGAATAAGGCAAAATATATTTTTGAGGTGCAATACTTTTATGTATTTCAATTGCAGCGCCAATAATTTTATACGACAATTCATTTTCATTCAATTCTCTTTGCATTCTTTTGCGTGTTAATTTTTTGCGTTTTTTGCGTGAAACAAAATAGAAAATATTAACAGCATATCACAATACACAATATTAACATGAAAATATCAAATCACTGTTGTCAGGGGAAATAAAAAGGAGTGAACAGATTGCTTTCCAAAATTCAATTGCATTCAATTTTCATTAAATTTGCGCCATGAAAAATTTTGATCAAATCAGGCCATACAACGACGATGAAATCCCCTCAGCCCTTACTGCACTTGCCAGCGACCCCATGTTCCGGGGCGTAGTAAAATACCTTTACCCCGGGCCGGGACAAAGTGAAAAGGTTTTGAAAACCTTGCCACACATCAAAACGGTCGACCAGTTTCAGACAGAAATTATTTATCCCCTGCTAAAAGGAATTGAAAAAAGCAGCACAAAAGGCATCACGTGCAGCACCATGGAACAGTTTCACCCCGAAGAAAACTACCTGTTTATATCAAACCACCGCGACATTATCCTCGATTCGGCTTTCCTTAACGTGGTGATGCACCGCAACGGGTTTAAAAAAACCGAAATTGCCATTGGCGACAACCTGCTGATTTACGAATGGATAAAAAAGCTGGTGAAAATCAACCGTTCATTCATAGTGAAACGCAACCTGGGCATCAGGGAGCAAATGGCCGCATCGAAAGAGCTTTCGGAATATATCCGCTACGCACTTACCCGCAAAGGCGAATCGGTTTGGCTGGCACAGCGCGAAGGCCGAACCAAAGACGGCAACGACCAAACCATGCCGGCCCTGCTGAAAATGCTGAACATGAGCAACGAAGGATCGATACTCGAAGGTTTTTTTGAACTGAACATTGTTCCCATGGCCATCTCGTATGAAATTGAGCCCTGCGGCATTTCAAAAGTTGAAGAGCTGCTGAACCGCAAACACAACCCCGGTTTTACTAAAACGCAGCAGGACGACCTGAAAAGCATGGCCAACGGTTTTATGATGCCCAAAGGCCGGGTGCATTTCGGTTTTGGAAACCCGGTTAATTTTATGCTGGTTGAACTGGTAAAAGATAAAAAACCCAATGAAGCAATCCAGGAAATTACAAATTACATCGACCGGCGCATATACTACAATTACAAATTGTGGCCCAATAACTACATCGCATACGATTTGCTTCACAACATTGAAAAACATGCCAGCCATTACACAGCAGATGAAAAAAACGTTTTTACACAACGTATGGAGCAGGAATTATCTACCCTGGAATTCGACCACGATGAAGCAACAGAAATGTACCTGAGCCTGTATGCCAACCCGGTAATCAATTTTGAAAAACATTTTGGGGAATGAACGATATCACAACCATTTTGTGGGACTGGAACGGAACGCTTCTGAATGATACAGCCATTTGTGTTAAAACGATTAACGAGCTTTTAACGGAACGTAATTTACCAGGGCTTAGCTGCGAACGATACCTGGATGTTTTCGATTTTCCGGTAAAAGATTATTACCGGCGCATTGGCTTCGATTTTGAAAAAGAGCCCTTTGAAATCCCCGCACACAGGTACATTGAACTCTACCACTCGAAACTACATGAAAGCAAGCTTCACGATGGAACTGTTGAAGTGCTTGAACATTTCAGGGAGCTAAAATACACCCAGTTGTTGCTGTCGGCCTCCGAAATTAAAAACCTCGAAACGGCCATCGACCAGTTTGGCCTGCGTGAATATTTTGACGGCATTGCCGGACTTGACAACATATATGCCCACTCGAAAAGCGACATCGGAATTGCTTTGCTCGAAAAAATGGGGATTGACCCCTCAACGGCCTGTCTTATTGGCGACACCCTCCACGACCGCGAAGTAGCCGAAAAAATGGGTTGCCACTGCCTGCTGGTAGGCAACGGGCATCAATCTTACAACAGGCTGAAGAACAACGGAGCCGCCCTATTGAAAAAGCTCGAAGATGTACCGGGGTATTTCAGGTAAGTCGGTTTTTCCAAACCGACTGTCGGAGAAGAAAACGACGCTTCCCGCAGCTGCCCGAATCCAGAGGATTAACATGTTTGTAAAAAATCGACTCTGCAGAAGTACATGCGACTCCGCAGGAGTCGAACCCTTTGTGCAACGTACAATTTCTATAAACATACCATCACAGCCGGGATGGATGAAATGTTTTTTACAAATAATTTCAGGCATCGTAACAAGTACAATTGTTAAATTGTGCTCAATTGGTTATCTTGACATCACAAATTGTGACCTCAAGTTTAAAAACAACTAAATTGAAATAATCAAACCCTAAACCCTATGCTATGAACAAAGCAAAAAACAGCCAAATAACCGTTCCCGACGAAGTAATCATGACAAAAATATATCTGGTCAGAGGTCAGAAGGTAATGTTAGACCGTGACCTTGCAGAACTCCCCCGATCCCCCTCGTTTGTAACGAGGGGTAAACAACAACTCGTCTGTGACGAGAGGAATACATAAATAGGCGTTCAATGAAACAAAAATGTAAGCCGCTCGTGCGCCCCGAAACACCGGGGTGTAATCCGCGCTTACAAAAAAGGGATTTATAATCCCGGAAAACAGCTTAATTAAAGCAACTTGAAAATGATGTGAAAAACAATTAATGAGTGAAAACAGCAAACATATTATTCTTTCTGACGAAGTCATTATGAATAAAATTTATGTTATCAGAAAACAAAAAGTAATGATCGACAGGGACCTTGCAGAACTTTACGGAGTTGAAACAAGGGCTTTAAACCAGGCTGTCAGGCGTAACCCCCGCTTATCGGGATATTCTTCAAAGTTTGCAGCGGCTGGTGCGGTTTCCCACAATAAGAGCAAAACCTACTATTGCGGCAATCCCTGAAAAACAGTTTTTATAAAACAACCGACAAAAAAAAAGAAAATAATTAATGAAATTGAATTAAATAAAAACTGGCTGAGAACTTTAAAATATCCCGATGCTATCCTAATCCGTAGGATGGAATAATTCAGGGCACATAATTTTCGGCACCGTTTCTAATCACAGCGAAAAATTGACAAGTTGCAAGCAATGAATTAAATTTGAAGCAATAAATTGTTAATTCTGAAAAGGAAAAAAGAATTTGAGATTAATAAAATAAACCCAACACTATGGCTAAAACGAAACTTAACCAAATAGCAGTACCCGACGAAGTAATCATGACCAAAATATACCTGATCAGAGGCCAGAAAGTAATGATAGACCGTGATTTGGCTGAGCTTTATGAAGTGAAACCAACTCGGTTACGTGAACAGGTTAAAAGGAATATCGAAAAATTTCCCTTACATTTTATGTTTCAACTATCATAAAAAGAGACCGAAATTATGGTGTCGCAAAATGCGATACCTTCAAAACAGCACCTTGGCGGTTTCCTTCCCTATGTTTTTTCAGAGCATGGAGTTTTACAACTGGCCAACGTTTTAAGAAGTGAAAAGGCAACACAAATAAGTATCAGAATTATTGAAGTCTTTGTTAAAATGCGGGAAATGCTCACCGATACCTTAAGCCTGAAACTCGACATCGAACAAATCAAAAAGAAACTGACCAACCAGGATAAAAACATCGAACTGGTTTTCAGATACCTCGATGAGTTAATCGAAAAACAGGAAAAACCAAAGCCCCGGAAAAGGATTGGTTTTGTGAGTGATGACCAAGGCTGACTTTGCAAAAAGCGCTGATTCGGATTCGAAAATCCGAACGATTATCGGTTTTTTTTTAGTGACCTTTCGACGTAAGGAGAAATCTACACCTATTTCCGGACTTCAACTTTTGCACCGCTTATTATTTCATCAACTATTGCAGGGTTCAGGAGGGTTGAGATATCGCCCAGATTGGTGGCATCGCCCTCGCCAATTTTACGCAATATTCTGCGCATAATTTTTCCCGACCGGGTTTTAGGCAGCTCACTAACAACCTGTATTTTATCGGGTTTTGCAATGGGGCCAATAAAAACATTCACAATGGCCTTGATCTCTTTCTCCAGCAATTCAGGTTCCTTGTCGAAAAGGTTGGCGCAAAAAACATAGGCATAAATCCCCGAACCTTTTATCTCGTGCGGATAACCGACCACAGCCGATTCATTAACCAACGGATGCAGGTTAATCACATCTTCAATTTCGGCGGTTCCAATCCGGTGGCCCGAAACATTAATTACATCATCAATGCGACCGATTATCCTGTAATAACCATCGGCATCCCTTTTTGCTGCATCTCCTGTTAAATACAGGCCTTTGAAAAGTGAAAAATACGTTTCAAAACAACGCTTATGGTCTCCGTAAATCGTTCGGAGCATGCCCGGCCAGGGGTACTTTATACATAATATGCCTTCCACATTGTTTCCCTGAATTTCCTTCCCTTCCTGATCGACCAGGACCGGTTGTATGCCCGGGAGCGGCAATGTTGCATACGAGGGTTTGGTTGGGGTGATACCTGCCAGCGGCGAAATCATGATCCCGCCCGTTTCGGTTTGCCACCAGGTATCAACTATCGGACAACGGTTGTTGCCCACAATATCGTGGTACCAGTTCCAGGCATCTTCGTCGATGGGTTCGCCAACGGTACCAAGAACCTTCAATGAACTTAAATCATATTTTTTCACCCATTCTGAACCTTTGGCCATTAACGATCGGATGGCCGTGGGCGCTGTGTAGAACTGGTTAACTTTATACTTTTCAACAATTTGCCAAAATCTTCCTGCATCGGGCCAGGTAGGAATGCCTTCGAACATAACCATTGTAGCCCCGGCCAGTAACGGCCCGTAAACAATGTACGAATGACCTGTTATCCAGCCAATATCTGCCGTGCACCAATAAATATCACCATCGTTGTACTGGAAAACATTTTTAAAGGTGTATTCTGAATACACCATGTACCCGCCTGTAGTGTGCAAAATCCCTTTCGGTTTTCCGGTTGAACCGGAAGTGTACAAAACGAAAAGCGTATCTTCAGAATCCATTGCCTCAGCCTTGTTCTCACTTTCAACACCTTCAATCAGATCATGCCACCAAATATCACGCCCGTCTTTCATTGAAACCTCATCGCCTGTACGTTTTAAAACGATTGCTTTTTCAACTTCGGGGCAATCGCTAAGGGCATCATCGGCAATTTTCTTCAGGGGGATGCGTTTTGACCCCCGGAAACCTCCATCGGCGGTAATCAATATTTTTGATGAGGCATCAAGTATCCTGTCGGCAAGCGATGTTGCTGAAAAACCGGCAAAAATAATGGAATGAACAGCACCTATGCGGGCGCAGGCAAGCATTGCAATGGTCAGTTCGGGAACCATGGGCAGGTATATGGCAACCGTGTCGCCTTTTTTTACCCCGCTTTTTTTAAGGGCATTGGCAAACTGCTTTACTTTTTCGAAAAGTTCAAAATAGGTAATCCTGATTGATTCTTCTTCCGGGTTGTTTGGCTCCCAAATAATTGCGACCTTATCTATTTTCTTTGACAAATCACGTTCAAAAATATTTTCTGTAATATTCAGCTTTCCATTTACAAACCACTTAACATCAGGGGCATTGTCCCCGTAAAAGCTCCATTCAAGGGTTTTATCCCACCGGCTTTTCCAATAATGTGTTTCAGCGATACTTTCCCAAAATTTTTCCGGGTTTATAATACTCTCTGAATATGTTTGTTGATATTCCTTGAAATCAGTAATACCTTTATTCATCTTTTTAATTCTGTTAGGTTGGTTATTATCTTTTCTTAATATCCCTTATAAACAATTGGATAGTGGTTCTGCCCCTGAATTCATTTTCAAGAATTGAATAACAAATATCGAAAGGCAGGCCCGATTCAATAAGGGGGAATTTGTCGGCCTGGGAAAATGCAATGCCCGAATATTTTTTGTATGAACCGTTGGGTTCAACCAGTTCGAGTTTAATATGATCGCTGTTTTGGCCAACCAGCCTGCTGCGGCCGGCATCGAGCACATCTTCGGTCATAAAAACGGGTGTCATGTTATGGGGGCCGTATGGCTCAAACTGTTTTAGCAGGCGCATTAGTTTCGGGGTTATGTCCGACAATTGAATTTTGGCATCGACATCAATGGTTTGCACCTTTTGCTTATCGGTAATGTTTTTACTGACAAACTCCTCGAACCTTTCAGAAAACCTTTTCACGTTTTCGAGTTTAAGGGTAAGGCCGGCAGCATACATGTGCCCTCCGTACGATTCGAGCAGGTCGCTGCAATAATCAATGGCTTCGTACAGGTCGAAGTCTTTCACCGACCGTGCCGAACCGGTAGCCATGCCGTTCGACTCGGTAAGGATTACCGTGGGGCGGTAAAACCAATCGGTAAGGCGCGATGCCACAATACCCACAACCCCTTTGTGCCAGTCGCGATTATACAGCACGGTGGTTGTGCGGTTCATCTCCACATCATCGGCTAAAATCATGTCAAGCGCCTCCTGGGTTATGTCCCGGTCAAGCGATTTTCTTATCTCGTTAAACGAATTGATCTCTTCACCCATATCATTGGCCAGGTCGTTGTTGTCTGAAATCAATAACTCGACCGATTTTTTCCCGTGCTCAATGCGGCCGGCTGCATTCAGGCGCGGGCCAATTTTAAATACAATATCGTTTATGGAAATTTCGGTACCGTTAATGCCCGAATGGTTAATCAGTGTTTTAAGTCCCACGCTCGGGCTTGTGTTGAGCTTTTTTAAACCGTAATATGCCAACACACGATTTTCACCGGTAACGGGTACAATATCGGAAGCAATGCTCACCACTATAAGGTCGAGCAAATCGTAAAGCTGTGAAATGGGCTCGTTGTAGTGCTGTGAATAAGCCTGAAGAAACTTGAAACCAACGCCACAACCCGATAATTCTTTATATGGATAGGAACAATCAGGTCGTTTGGGATCAAGCACGGCAACAGCATCGGGCAGGCGGTCGCCGGGGTTATGGTGGTCGCAAATAATGAAATCGACATGCCGGGTACATGCATAGGCAATTTTTTCGATGGCCTTTATACCACAATCAAGAACAATAACAAGCGAAAAATGGTTGTTGGCCGCGTATTCGATCGATTTTGGCGAAATGCCGTAACCTTCGGAATAACGATCGGGGATGTAATAGTGAAGGTCGGATATATGATTCTTCAAAAACAGGTACATCATAGCTACCGATGTTGTTCCGTCAACATCATAATCGCCATAAATGAGTACGCGTTCTTGCCGTTCAATTGCCTTACGTAACCGTTCAACCGCTTTGTCCATATCCTTCATCAGGTAAGGATCGTGTAAATCGGTGAGCTTCGGGCGAAAAAAAGCCCTTGCTTCTTCGTAGGTTTTTATATTTCGTTGCACCAATAGGTTTGCAATCGATATATCGACGTTTAGCTGAGCCGACAAGTGCTTTACATCATTTAATTCGCCTGGGTTTTTTAGGTTCCAAACCTTTTTAATTGCCTGCATAATGTACTGCACTGTTATGCTTCAAAGATAGCAAAACCCACTCAATTAAAAACTATTTTAAATAAGCAATCAAAACTTTTTTTTTATCAAAATATTAATTGTCTGGTAATCATTTCATCATAATATGAAAGAATTTATAAAGCATTTTTAATTACTATTTTTTATAAAAAAAACCTTAAATCTCTTTTTTTTTTCATAAATTTCTTAATCGTAAAGGACTTGAAATAGATATTAATACCAATTTTAAAATAAACCACGATGAAACGAGCATGATTATGCCAATCACACATGAGAATGATCCCGATGTACATCGGGACGAGTTCCATCCGCCAGCTGGCGGACATTTGAAAACTTTAAATTTAGACGAATGAAAAAGATCACTTTTTTAACAGCTCTATTCCTATCATTTTCCATTATAGCAACAGCACAAACCCTTGATAAAAAATGGGGCTTTGGTGCAGCAGCGGGTGGATACTACAACGACGATATGCAAACAATTGGCCTCGACCTAGATGTATACCTGAGCCGATACCTGTCACGTTCATTCGATGTTATGGCCAAAATAAACCTGGGGTATTTTGGCAACCAAAACATTAACGAGCCACTCGACATGTTCAACCCTTCGCTGAATTTACGGTACAAATTGTATAACAACTACATTTTTCCAATCGATGCAAAATTTCAACCTTACATCAATGCCGGCATAGGTTACCTTTTCGACAATGGACTATCGGGAGTAAATTTTAATGCCGGGGCCGGTGTAAAGTATCCAATAAGTAAAACCTTTTCGTTCTTTCTCGAAGCCGGCTACATCCACGGCATCAATTCGACACGGGAACGCCACGATGGCTCGTTTGGCGATGTGCACGACAACTTCCTCCGGGCAGTTATTGGCATCGAAATAAGCTTTTTACGACAACCCGACAGCGACAAAGACGGCATTACCGACAATATTGACGAATGCCCGGGCACACCAGTAGGGGCACTTGTGAACCTTAAAGGATGCCCATCGGACACCGACAAGGATGGCGTTTTTGACGGGATTGACCAGTGTGCCGAAACACCCGAAGTCGCCCCGGTTGACGAATTTGGCTGCCCGCTCGACAGCGACAAGGATGGGGTAATTGACCTGTTCGACAAATGTCCCGACACACCCCTACGCTATAAAGTTGATGAAAACGGTTGCCCACACGACACCGATGAGGACGGGGTTTACGATGAAGACGACAAATGCCCCGATACCCCTGCCGGTGTGGAAGTTGACAAAAAAGGCTGTCCGTTGGACAATGATAGCGACGGTGTACCCGATGCCAACGATGAATGTCCCGACACCCCACGCGGAACCGATGTGGACGAAAAAGGGTGCCCCGTTGACAGCGACGACGATGGCGTTACCGATAAAAAGGACAAATGCCCCGACACACCTAAAAAATACGTTGTTGATAAAGACGGTTGCCCCGATGGAAATGCAACCATCGAAATGTTGAACGCAAAATTGCACCCCGTATATTTCGATACAAACAAAAGCAACGTTACAACGGAACAAAATTCAAAAATTGACAACCTGGTTGAAATCCTCAACCAATATCCCGAGTACAACGTGAACATATACGGCCATGCCGACCCACGCGGAACAGAAGCATACAACAAAATCCTTTCGCAACGCCGTATCAACTCGGTTGTAGCACTGTTGAAAGCGAAAGGCGTAAGTGCTGACCGCATACGCACCAAAGCATTTGGTGAAGAGATGGCACCCGATGGTGAATTAACGGAAGAAGAACTGCAGGAAAACCGCAAAGTTGCTTCGTACATGTTTATCTATGTTGAATAACGAAATTTCACATAAAGTATAAAAAAGGCCTCTTAACGGGGCCTTTTTTATTTACAATTGAGCTAATAGCCAGCAACCAGTGACCAGCCTTCGCCTTCCTGTTTTGTGCAATGCATGACCCAAAATTAAATTTCAATATTTTATTAATTCTTCTCATATATAATTTATCTGGCAACGAAGAGCCAAAGCAAAGCCATTATTGCCTTTAATACAATTTTAAAATGCTGCTATTTAAACCACTTTTTAAGCGATTACTAGTTCACTTGCAGGAAAGTAACACAGATAGGCGGGCTGGCCGTTAAAAATGCGGGCAGCGTCCTGCGGGACGAAAAGATTGTATTGTAGCTGGTTGCCTTAATGCAAATGAAATGCATGTTTTAATCTTGGTTAATTGCTATGACCTCTTTGAGGAGGTGCGTGGGGCAGCTTATTTTTAACTTGTCCCGACGTATGTCGGGATTGCTTCGTCCCGATTTTAATCGGGATGAAGGCCTGTCCGGCGAGGACAATGTTAAGGCTTTTATGAAGTATTTGTCTTCAAGCCAGACGGGCT